>JBEKBP010000020.1:0-89034 GCA_050015335.1 Candidatus Acidiferrales bacterium
TGTAGCTGTCGCCATCGGTGTGCGCGTTCGGCGGGTGATAGATGAACACGCCCTCGCCGTTGAAGAGCCTCCAGCTATCGGTTTCGTAGGTGTCGGTGGGCCAGCGCGACTCGGGATCGGACGCCTCCTTGCCGGTGGGCGCGCTCATCCTGTTGAGCACGTTGATGTGCGCGATGATCGACGCTCCGGGCGGCATGGTGCCGGTGCTCGTGCGCAGCGGATTGAGACCCGCGTCGGGCAGCGCCCAGCCCGCTTTGGACAACACATCGTTGCCGCCGGTGTGATCCGGGTCGGCGCTCGTATTGATGATGAAAAGGATGTGCTTGTCGGTGATGCTCTGGATCGCCGCCAGAACTTCTTCGGCTTTGTCCGGCACGCCCGAGTCCACGACAATCGTCACCAGGTCTCCCACTTGCACCGTGATGTTCGCACCGGCGCCGGCGATCATGTACACGTTGCCCTGCACGTGCAGCACTTCGACCTTGCCGTTGCCGGGTTTCTGATTCTGCTCGCCGGCCGGCTGGCTTTGGCTCTCCTGCGCGGAAACACGGAATGCACCGGCGAAAAACAAAATCGCCAGGAGGGCTAGGGCCAGCCGCAATGCGGCCGTGGAAATGAAAAAAATCCTCTTCATTGAGTCGTCACTTTGTCCCTAGTTGGCTTCGGTGGCGGGGGCATTGCCGCCATCTTCTCCTGATATTCGGGATACATCGTATCGGCTCCGCCGCGTGCGGCTTCCAGCGGTATCCCATACCTTGTCGCAAATTCCGCCAGCCATTTGTTCTCGCCGGGGAGGTGGTAGGCGACATATTCCTTCGGATGAGCGATTTCGACGCTCGGGATGCACGCCACCGCTTTCGGTGGAAAGTGGTGCCCCAGGTCCACGACCCAGTTCGAGGTGCGAATAAACGGTTCCGTAAGGTACAGCGGATCCTCCACATCGGTTACCTGGGTGAAGAATTCACCGTGGCGAATCAAATATTCTATCAAGGTTGCGCGTTCGCTGCGCGGCAGACCGTTTCGACGCAGCCATCCCTCTTTCAAGTGATCGGTGGTCACCTTCAGCATGTCGCCGTCCCATTCGCCGGTGGAGAAGCCCTGCCAGGTTCGCGGGGCGTTCTTCGAGGGGCGGGCGCGTCCATCCATGTAGATCGCGCGCTCGGAGAGCTTGTATCGCCACAGCAGGTGCCAGGCGACCACCTGCTGCGTGTAGGAATCGATCTCCGACCACATGCGCAGAGCAGCGGGCCCGCGGGGCGCGTAGTCGGCCGGGTGGGGCTCGCACTCATGCTCGACCATCTCCCAGCGCTGGGCGTCCCACGCATCGGCTCTGACGCGGGCGGCGTCCGTGACGGGGATGCCGGTGTAGTCGCCGATCTCCGGGCCGGGCCCGCGCTCCGGGCCGTCCTCGTAAAATTTCTGGCCCCATTCGCCGGTCAAATCCACCTGGGCGGGCGCGGGATGAGCCAGCGACAGGAGGGCCAGGATCAAGAGGGACGCCGCAGTTCGAGGCCCAGGCATTATCGTCCTCCTTCTCCCTTTCAGCTGGCTATTTGCAAACGGGTGGGGCCTGCCATCGAAATATGCAGCCAAAAATCCCGGCGGAACTTCCGTCCTTTGAGTTTGCCCTTCGCCCGAAACTTCGCCCGAGAGCGTAGCTTTCCTGCTTCATGGTGTCAATCGCTGATTATGGGCGTTGATTCTGGCCTTGATTCCGGCGCTACTTTGCGCGCTGGAAATGCCAAAGGGCCGCGAAGCGCGGCCCCCTGGACAGGTTTAAGTTGTGACTGCCGGTTGCGACTGCTGGCAGCCTAGAAAATATACTTCAGCGAGAACTGGATCAGCCGCGGGTTCACGCTGGTCGTCGTGATTTGACCAAAGTTGGCCGTGTTGAGGTCGACTGAGTTCGGATCGGAAAACTGTGGGTGGTTGAAGGCATTGAAGAAGTCCGTGCGGAATTGCAAAGCCGCGCCTTCGTGGATTCCTCCAACAACCGTCATCTTCTGGATGGAAATGTCGAAGTTGAACTGGCCCGGGCCGAGCAGCGCGCCCAAGCCGGAATTTCCCCAGAGTGTCGGATAGTTACCGGTCGTGTGATTGGGATCGATCCCTACTCCATCGCCGCCCGACGTAGGAGCCACAAAGGCAACCTGGTCGAACGCCGACCGGTTGAACCAGCCTCCCCCTGCGCAAGTGCCGGCTCCAGAAGCATTCAGTGCTGTATTTGCACAACCGAGCCGGTTTACATCGTTGCCACCCAGTGTGCTGGCCTCATTCTTGGAGGTCTGTCCGGGCGCCAATACGGCGAGGGAAAGCGGCCGGGTTCCGGGGCCGAATCCATAGGCCGTGCCTCCGCGTGAGTCGACGGGTGTTTGCGGGTCTCCATCCTGGATGACGGTTACGCCGGAGACGCTCCAGCCGTTGGTCGCCTTGCCAAGCAGCCCGTCGTGATGGGGGATCGGCAACTCCCAATTGTAGTTAAGAGCGAGGCGCTGGGGGCGGTAGAAGCCGTTGAGGCCGCTGTAGTTTTGCGAGGCGACCGCGGCGTTGTAGTTTATGTAATACGCGGTGGTGATCGACCGGGAATAGCTGTATGCCGCCGAGAAGGTGAGCCCATGCGACAACTGCTTTTTCACAGTCGCCTGCAAGCTGTTGTATTTGGCCCAGGTGTTCGTCTGGTCGGAGAACAATCCGGCTGCCGCGAAGCCCAGGTAGGGCACGCGAAGACTCGCGTTGCTCGTGGAGTCCAGCGTTAGCCCATTCACCGGATGCGCCGGGCTCGCCAGGATTGCCGTATTATATTCGGCTTCCGTGTAGTTGCTCTGGGGGTACAAGTGGTACCCATGGCTACCGACGTAGCCGAGGTCGAGCAGCCAACCGTTCAGGAATTCATACTGCACGGAGAGGTTGTACTGATTCGTTGTCGGTACTGGCAGGTTGGGTCCCACGGGCCCCGGCGTGTTGATGTTGGAGCTGGTTCCATTCGCAAGGTTAATCCAGCGAATCTGAGTGTTTGAAGGGCCGATCGGTTGCCAAGCCAAACTATAGGGGCCAGGAGGATACGGCTGGGAGAAGCTGGCAGCGTAATTCGCCGATCCGGAATTCCCCAGCGTCGATGAGTAGGGCGGCGCACCGTTGGACCGGCCAGTGAAGGAATAACCCAGACGGTCATAGAAAACACCGAATCCGGCGCGGACCGACAATCGGTCGGTGGCCAGAGGCTTCCAGGCAACGCCAAAACGCGGAGCAAAGGCGTCCTTCGGGAACTGGGCCACGCCCGGGAACGGACTCTGTGCAACGCCGCCAACCGGGGGCGCCGGATAATTTGCCGGGTTGTAGTTGGAAGCGACCACCCAGGCATCGAGACTTCCGGTAGCTTGAGAGTTTCCGAGGGTCCCGGCCACTCCGTTCACTGTGGTGCCCACGGGAATGTTCCCAGCCCCGCCCAGATTGCTGAACCATGTGTTGGTGTTCTTGCCGTTAATTTCAAAAGGCCAGCCGTCATATTCCCAGCGGAGGCCCATGTTCACCGTTAAATTACTGGAAACCTTGAAGTCGTCCTGCACGAACCCGTCAAGGATATTGTCGCGGAAGTTCTGGGTAAGGCCATTGGGGCCGCCATACCCGTTTGTGCCGGTACTGTTCAGGTTACTGCCGCTGAAGCTGCCGTTCGTCGTACCTGCCATTCCGCTGGCCGTGCATTGAGCCGCGCTCAGGCTTGGGGCGCAACCCGGAAGACCCAGCAGGAAATCCTGGAAGTTCTGGAAGGTCAGGGTTCCCAGGGAAAGTTTCAGGGCAATCGCGTTCACCCTGTCGCGCTCATATTCAAAGCCTGCCCGCACGGTGTGTTTTCCGTGCGACCAGGAGATCGAGGTGTGTTTTCCGTGCGACCAGGAGATCGAGTCGGCCGCGATCCACGCGCCGGTATCGTCATAGTTGGCCAAGTTATTGCCCGCGCCAAACTGCACGTTGGGATTCTTGATAATGATCGTATCGAGGGAGGCTTCCGCCGGGATAATATTGGCGATCCCCACTTGCGCGTTGGTGAACGGAATCAACTGGACCGGATGTGCCTGGATGGTCTGGATGGAGAGACGCGCCTCGTTGACGAAATTGTTGGTGACCAACGAGGTGAGCCGGAGCGTATCGTACATGGCGGGGAAATTGGTCAAACCCGGAGCGCCGAGCAGGCATGGAGTGATGGTGCCGGTGGCGTTGGCGCCGCTACCCGAACCGGCGCAAGACTCGGTAATGGACGCCGGATCGTGCGACCAAAAGAAACGGAAGGCCAGGGTGTTCTTCTGGTTGATCTGGTAGTCAAAGTTGCCGATCACCTGGTGCTCGGTGAAGTGAACCGGGGAGCTTTGGAAAATTGTCGCATTCCCGCCACTTGCCAGACCGGAACTGGGGACGAAGTAGGATCCATTGGCAAGCTTCAAATTCAGAATCTTCAAGGCCACCGGATTGATATTCGATCCGTTACAAGCAATCTGAACCCCGCCAACGCTCGTGCTGCCGTTGGACAACAGCGTTCCACAGCCCATGCCGAACGCGGCCCCGAGCGCCGCCTGGAAAGCAGGCGTCGAGCGGTCACCCAACGGAATTGCCGGCACGCTCGGATCGGAATATCCCTGGGCCGCCGCGCCGTTGATCTGCCGCGTTTCCTGTTCGGAGACGAAGAAGAACAGTTTGTCCTTCTTGATCGGGCCGCCAAACGACCCGCCAAACTGATTCTGGTTCGTCTTGCGGAAATAGTCGTTGGCGTTGAGATCGGTATTGCGGAAGAACTCAAAGGCCGTGCCGTGATACTGATTGGTGCCGGACTTGGTGACCACGTTCACGTTGGCGCCGGGGTTGCGGCCATAAGACGCGTCATACATGGACGTCTGGATCTTGAACTCGGCAATGGCGTCCGGATTCACAATCGCCATTCCCGGGTTATTGCCCGAATCGGCGACCCGGTTGGTGGCGGAATAGGCGTTGATGGAAGCCCCGTCCTGCGAATAATTGTTCTGGGATGGGCCGGCGCCGTTCACTTCAATGTCCTGCGAACCTCTTCCCAAGGTGATGGCATTGAACACCGTGGCCTGCACGCCGGCGGACAAACCCATCAGGTTCGTGTAATTGCGGGTCGTCAGGGGAACATCGGTGACCGTTTTCGAATCGATGACGGTGCCGTTCGCAGCAGATGTGGTCTGGACCAATTCCGCCGCTTCACCGTGAACCTCCACTTGCTGCGACTGGGTGCCCACGGTCAGCACCTGATCGAGCGTGGGTGTCTCGGTCACGTTGATCGTCACCGACGGAACGGTCGCCGTTCCGAAACCCGCCGCCTCAAATTTGACCGAATAGGTGTCGGGCGGCAGGAATCCCACCGTGTAGGTTCCCGAACTGCCGGTCGTTGCGGTACGCGCCTGCCCGGTCGCAAGGCTTGTAACCGTGACTGTCGCGTTCGGAATCACCGCACCCGAGGGGTCTTTTACCGAACCGGTGATTGCGCCAGTCGTGGCTGACTGCCCCATGAGTGCCGGTGCTAATGTCATTGAGACAAAAGCAAGAGCAATACAGCACACGGCAAGTGAATACTTGCGGCAGATATTCGAAAGTTGTCTCATAATTTTTTTCTCTATATCCTCAACCCCGATTTTTACCACCCCGATAACCCATGCCAAGCCATACACGTGCGCCTGGCAATTCCACTGACGATTGTTTTTATGATTCGGTAAAGTTGATTTGCTGGCCAAGACGTATAGTCTATGACATGTACTTTTGTCAATAACTAATTGCGCGCAGGGTTACCTGAGGACGCCACTTGTGCCGAAGTGGACAGCCCCCCCAGCAACGCCTTCCGGATGGACAACCGAAGGTCAATGGCAGTATGGTGCCGCTCGGTTGGGTCAGCCTATATTTGAGAATAGCCGGTTGGGCTCAGAAGAATGTTACTCACGGTCGCAACGATCTCGACGGGATACTTAGGATCGGTCGAGAGCGCTTTCCACTCCGCAGTGTCATTGAAAGCCAGAAATTTCTTCTCGCGGTCTGCCAGATTGTCGAAACAGAGCATGTAGGTAAGGTTCGGCATTGGCGACCCACAGATCGTGTCGCCGTAGAAAACAGCCCCCATGTTGAGCTTTGCCTGAAGCGCGATTTCCGCGGAATTGAACATTTCCACTTTTCTTCGGTGGAACTCGTCGGTGGGGCTTTTGTAGGTGCGGAGTTCAAAAAGGCGGGGCTTATTCTGCGCGGTTGCAGACGGCAACTTGAGTTTGGGCATGCTCTCGAAGGCTTGCATGAGCGAAACCTCCACAACATGGAAAGCCGGCTCCTTGGCGGGGGCTTTCAAGAAATCGCTTCCCGCCTTCGTGTACTGGGCGTCCTGCCAGAGGCGTTTTTCCAGACCGCTCAGCATCTCCGCCGATGCACCCGGAATCAGAACGTAAACGGCCGGAGTGTCCGGCCCGATGCTAAGGTTGAATACCCCTACCGGTGCGATGCCCATCCGGTTGAGCCCGGGCACCAGCGCTTCCCGGAAATAGTCGTCGGCCAGTTTCAACTGAGGGCCGCGCGCCAGCTGGTATCGCCGCAATTGATAGAACTCGCCTCCTTTTGTGTCCGTGTCCGCTGCCGCTCGCAGATAATCGTTCGACGCACCCGCCGCTGCCACCGACGCCACCGCGGCGGAAGTCAAGAATTGCCGTCTCTTCATAAAGTATCCCCTCCGAGCCTATTCACGCGGATTCACAAATTCCCAATTCCGCCGTATCGTACGCTTCTGCTGTCTTCGAGACAACTAGTCGTTGTCCCTACTTGTCCCAACGAGCCGTTGTCTGGCCTCGCGTCCGATGTGGTTCATCGACCGGGCGGCTCCCTCCCAGCCTCCCGGACACTTCGCCTTTACTTCAGCGCAGCCAGACTGCACGAGCATCTCCCTCTCTAGGAAATCTTTCTCTATGCATACCTGCGCCTCACGGGCGGTCGCCCACTTCGACCTTGTGGAGCAGTCATGAAAGGTTGGTTGCAGGTCTTGCTTGCTCTGGTCTATTCGAGCTGTTTCGGACGGCGATTCACACACACACTGCGGCCCGAGGGGCGGGTCCAGGGTAAGGATGCACACGTGCCCGCCGAGAGTCTATCCGATCTTCTTCTTGTTGCGAACCGTCGCATCAACCTGCCCGCGAGCGAGCCGGACGGCAATCTCGCTACCAATCGCTACTTGGTCTGCGGAACGCAGCACGCGCCCGGAAGCGTCGTAGACGACGGCATAGCCGCGCTCGAGGAGTTGAAACGGGCTACGCTCCTGAAGCTGCAGCGTTGCTGATTCCAGCCGGCGTCGACGGGCCACCAATAATCGATCCACGTGAGTGCACATCTCAGCCGAGCGTTGCTCGCACACACGGCGACGCTTGCCGATCCTAGCCCGCAAATCAAGTGCCGCAAAGCGCACCTGGGCCAGGCTGAAGCGGCGTCTTTTTTGAGTCATCAGGCGTTCCAGAGCCGTGTGCAGTGCGGTTCGGTGCTGTTCGATGCGGCGGCGCAGCACGGTGGCGCGTCCACGCAGATCAGAGGAGGAAAGCCGCGCGCCCGCCCCCGTTAGCCGCTGCTGCGCGGCTGCCAATCGCAGCCGCAGGCCGACGGCGAGCGAGGAGGAAAGCTCGTCGACTTCCTGATGGCGCCCCCGGAGAAGCAGTTCCATCTGGCGAAAACCGCGGTGCGTTTGCAAATCCCGCACGCGATGCCGCCTTTCTGAAAGCAAATATCGCGTGTGATGAATCAGTTGCCGCTGATAATCGGCGATGTGCCGCTCGAATTCCTGTCGTGAACGCAGCACAATCTCAGCCGCCGCCGAGGGCGTCGGCGCACGCATATCGGCGACGAAATCGGCAATCGTGAAGTCGGTCTCATGGCCCACGCCGGTGATCACGGGGATCGCCGACGCCGCGATCGCCCGCGCCACGATTTCTTCGTTGAACGCCCAGAGGTCTTCGATCGAGCCGCCGCCGCGCGCGACGATCAGCACGTCGGCAAACTGGATGCGATTGAAATAGCGCAAAGCGGCTGCGATTTCCCCCGCCGCCGCGTCTCCTTGCACCTTCACTGGATAGAGTTGCACGTGCACGTTGGCGAAGCGCCGTTTCAGCACGCGCAGGATGTCTCGAATCGCCGCGCCGCTGGGCGAGGTCACCACTCCGATGCAGCCGGGCAGAACCGGAAGCGGCTTCTTACGCGCCTCCTCGAATAAGCCCTCTTCCTGCAGCTGCTTCTTCAGTTGTTCGAAGGCCAGTTGCAGCGCGCCGAGGCCGACCGGCTCGATGTGAGTGACATAAATCTGATATTCGCCGCGCGGCTCGTAGACGCCCAGCGAGCCTCGCAGCGTAATATGCAGACCATCTTCGGGGCGGAATTTCAGCAGGCGTGCCTGATCGCGAAAGCAGACGCAGCGGATTTGCGACCGCGCGTCCCTGAGCGTGAAGTAGAGATGCCCGGATTGCGCCGGGCGGTAGTTCGAGACTTCGCCTTCGATCCACACATCCCGGAACGCGCCTTCGAGAATCGCACCGATGCGCTCCGTGAGTTCGCTGACTTTCCACACGCGTCGCTGTGGCTGAAGGTCGAATAGGAGTGTTTGGCTCATGGCTAGCGGCTAGCGCCGAAATAGATTCACGATCCACAGAATGAGGGTGAGCGCGACGCTAAGCAGGAGGCACGTGACGACCGGAAAATAAAAGCTCCCGTTACGTCCGTGGTAGGCAATGTCTCCGGGCAAGCGCCCGAGGCGAAAGGGCAGCCTTGCGCCCGAAATAAGAAACATCCCGGCAACAACCAGAACGATGCCGATTGCCAGGAGCGTCTTCCCAAGCTCGCCCAGTGCACTAGCAGAAGACATCCGAGCCTCCAGGCTTGGGTACTTTCCCAAGTGCTATCATCGGCGTTTGTTGTACCACGGTTCTGCCTTTGATTTGCCGTGTTGCCTCATCCCCTCATCTTAGCTTCCGAGCGTGTGAATGCAACAGGGTAGTTGCCCGGCAACCGGCGCCGCGGGAATCACCAGAGGGGGGGGAATTTAGGCGCACCTATTTCGATTTCCTCAATGAACCGCTGGTCTGGTCTGCGCATGCAGGGATTGCTTGTCGGTGCTCAAGCTGCACCAGGGGATTGCCTGGGAGGTCGGAGCCTAGGAATCGTGGTGGACCGGAGTGGGCGAGAAAGCCAGCCGCAACGTCGAGCGCGCCGTCTTTATGGGTCACGCGCAGCGCACCCTTTAGGACCACGGTGTATTCCTCGAATTCCGGTGTTTGGCCCGGCTCGACCGATCCGGCAGGGCTTTGCATGTGCGCTATGCTCATCGCCGCCGTCTTCGAGTTCACGCGGCCCACAAACTCGTCGATGTTTTTGGCTTGTTGCCGGCGGCTTCAATCCGAGTGGGTTCGGCAATGAGTGTCGGCACCTTCGATCTCCCGGCGTGAAAATTTCTGCGGCTATTTCTCCTGCCCTTGGAAGCGCTTCGCTAATGGACGTGTGAAGGCAGCGAGGCCAGCAATGCCTTGACTCCGTTCCAGAGAATCTGCACGCCGATGCACACCAGCAGGAACGACGAAAGCCGCATGATCACCGTCATCCCCGTGGGCCCGAGCAGCCTGGCAAGGCGGTCGGCCGACGCATAACAGAGGAAGACACTGAGCGCGATCAGCAGCGAAGCGGTGATCGCAGGAACAAACGGCAGAAAATCAAAACCGTGGTGCCGCGGTGCATTGGCTCCGAGCGTGATGGCAATCGAGATGGAGCCCGGCCCGACGGTCAGCGGCATCGTCAACGGATAGAACGCGTTCCGGAAGATGTCGCCTGGATTCATCTGGTGCGGCTTGGCGCGTGGCTCTTCGTCTTCCTGCTTCTGATTGAGCATCTTCCAGCCGGTGGCCATCACCACCAGGCCGCCCCCCACTTGCACCACCGGAAGCGAGATTCCGAAAAACGCAAGGATGTGCGAGCCGATCAGGAAGGAGGCGGCGAGCAGATAGAAACTGTTCATCGCGATGCGCCGGGCCAGCGCCGTCCGGGCGGAACTGGAGTAATCGTGGGAGAGGAGGAGAAAAATCGGGGCGTCTCCCAGCGGGTTCACGACGGGGAACAGCGTGCTGAAAAACAGGATGATGCTCTTGACGACTTCGAGCACATCGCCCTCCCGTCGCCTCGCCGCTGGGACGCATGGCGCCGCGCGGCTGGCGGCCTTAGACCAATTCGTAGCCCGCGAAGAAATAACCGGTTTCAAACGCGGCCGTTTCGGGCGCGTCGGAACCGTGCGTGCAGTTGTTCTGGATGCTCGTGCCCAGTTCGTTGCGGATCGAGCCCGGCGCGGCTTTCGCGGGATCGGTGGCGCCCATCGTTTCGCGCCATCTCGAGATCGCGCCTTCGGCTTCGAGCACGATAGCGACCGCTTTCCCCGAGCTCATAAACTCCGTAAGGTCCTTGAAAAACGGGCGCTCGCGGTGCACGGCGTAGAAGCCTTCAGCCTCTGTCTTTGTGAGGCGCAGCGATTTGATCGCGACGATCTTGAATTGCGCGGCATGTATGCGGCTGAGGATGTTGCCGGCAAGCCCGCGTCCAAACGCATCGGGCTTGATGATTGCTAGCGTACGTTCGATTGCCAAGTGAGTGTTCTCCCTTGTGAGTTTAAATTTTCGCCAGCCGAACTCGCGATCGACGCGGCTCGTGCTTGCCCCTAACGCTTCCTACCCCTGGGCCTCGATTGTGGTTTTGATTTCGCCGCAGCCGATTTTTTGGGTTTGCCTATCACCATCAGGCTCGATTTCCCCAGCGCCGCGGCGAGCGTCTGGCCGATGTCCGCAGGGCTTTGCACGGTGAGAATGCCTGCGGCACGCATCGCTTTGTATTTGTCCGCCGCCGTGCCTTGGCCGCCACTGATGATGGCGCCCGCGTGCCCCATGCGGCGTCCCGGCGGGGCCGTTTGCCCGGCGATGAAGCCGACCACCGGTTTTTTCACATGTTTCTTAATGTATTCAGCGGCGACTTCTTCCGCATTTCCACCAATTTCGCCGATCATCGCAATCGCGTGCGTGCCGGGATCATCGTTGAACAATTTGACCGCGTCCAGGAACGTGGTGCCGATGATGGGATCGCCGCCAATCCCGATGCAAGTCGATTGGCCAATTCCGAGGCGCGTGAGCTGATCGACGGCCTCGTAGGTAAGCGTTCCGCTGCGGCTCACGAGTCCGACATTCCCTTGCTTATGGATCGGGCCGGGCATGATGCCAATCTTGCATTTGCCCGGCGAAATGATACCGGGGCAATTGGGCCCGATCAGGCGTGTCGCCGAATGCTTCATCACCGCGGCGACGCGGACCATGTCGAGCGTCGGGATTCCCTCGGTGATGCAGATAACCAGCGGCAGCGCCGCGTCAAATGCTTCCAGGATCGCATCCGCGGCATAGGGGGGCGGCACAAAAATCACCGACGCATTCGCACCCGTTCGGTGCACGGCATCGGCAACGGTGTCGAAGATGGGTACGTCGAGATGCCTTGTTCCGCCTTTCCCCGGCGTCACGCCGCCCACGATTTTCGTGCCGTACTGGATCATCTGCTGCGCGTGAAAGCTGCCTTCGCGGCCGGTGAGCCCCTGCACGATCAAACGCGTGCTTTTATCGACTAGAACGCTCATTGCGCCCCCCCGGCGAGAGCAACGATCTTTTCCGCTCCATCTTTCATCCCGCTGGCCACCGTGAAATTCAGCCCAGAATTGCGCAGGATCTCCTGGCCTTGCCCTACGTTCGTTCCTTCCATGCGCACTACCACCGGCACTTTGAATTTCAATTCCTTGGCAGCGTTCACAACGCCGCTGGCTAGCACATCGCAGCGCAGAATGCCGCCGAAGATGTTTACGAAGACCCCCCGCACGTTGGGGTCACTGAGCAGGATGCGGAAGGCATTCTTCACCTGGTCTTCGGAGGCGCCGCCGCCTACGTCGAGGAAGTTCGCGGGGCTGCCGCCGCTGAGCTTGATGATGTCCATCGTAGCCATGGCGAGGCCCGCGCCGTTGACCATACAGCCGATGGTGCCATCGAGCTTGATGTAGTTCAGCTTGAACTTGGAGGCTTCCACTTCGAGCGGCGATTCCTCATCAAGGTCGCGCAGGTCTTTGAATTCGGGATGGCGATAGAGCGCGTTGTCGTCAAAGGTCACCTTGGCGTCGAGCGCCACCAGGCGCCCGTCCCCGGTGGCGACCAAGGGGTTGATCTCGACAAGCGACGCGTCCGTTTCGATGAACGCGCGGTAGAGCGACTGCAGAAACGGCACCGCGGCGATGACCAGTTCCGGCGAAAGACCCAGCCCAAACGCAAGCTTGCGCGCGTGAAACGGCTGCAAACCGATGGCGGGATCGATTGCTTGGCGCAGGATCTTCTCCGGGTGCTCCTTGGCGACTTCCTCGATTTCCATTCCGCCCGCGGTGCTGGCCATGAAAACGGGTGTGCCGGTCGCGCGGTCGACCAGAACGCTCAAATACAGCTCGCGCTTGATGTCGAGCCCTTCTTCGATGAGGAGCCGGTGAACGATGCGCCCCTCTTCTCCTGTTTGCGGCGTGACGAGCTTCATCCCCAGGATATGCCCGGCGTGCGAGGCGGCTTCCTCGGCCGATCGTGCCAGCTTTACGCCCCCGGCTTTGCCGCGTCCGCCTGCGTGGATCTGCGCTTTCACCACAACCACGGGTGTTCCCAGCCGCCCTGCCACGGCGCGCGCCTCGTCCTTTTGGAAGACGACCTCGCCGCGCGGAACCGGAACGCCGAACTTGGCAAGGATCGCCTTCGCCTGATATTCGTGGATCTTCATGCTCTCTCCATCGGCCTTTTCACGTTCGCCCTTTTGGTACGCCTGGGAACGGTAATCAGTGATAAAATTTGCGGACGCAGAAGCGCATCAGTTTACTTGGAACGCGCGCATCGGGCAAGGTGGGACCTGATGCCATTCCGCGCGCAAAGTCGCAGCGGGTTGACTAATGACGCGCGAAAACACATGATCCACGAAGCCCTCGAAAAAATCGTTGCGGAACAGGACCTGTCGCGCGTCGAAGCCGAAGCCGCGATGGAAGAGATTCTTTCCGGCCATGCCAACGACGCGCAGATCGCCTCTCTGCTTACGGCCTTGCGGATGAAGGGCGAGACGGTCGACGAGTTGGTCGGCTTCGCCACCGCCATGCGCCGGCACGCCCCCCCGATCTTCCCGGGCCATCTGCCCGTTGCGATAGAGGCTCTTGTCGATACCTGCGGCACCGGGGGCGACGCTTCCGGCACATTCAACATCTCGACGGCGGCGGCGTTCGTGGTGGCCGGCGCGGGCGTTCACGTGGCCAAACACGGGAACCGCTCGATCAGTTCGCGCTGCGGATCGGCGGACGTGCTCGAGCACCTCGGCGTGCGGATCGACCTTTCTCCCGAGCGCGTGGCCAAATCCATCGAGGAAGTGGGAATCGGATTCTTGTTTGCACCTGCGGTGCATGCCGCGACCAAGTATGCGATGCCGGCGCGCCGTGCGTTGCGCATGCGCACCGTGTTCAATCTTCTGGGGCCACTCACCAATCCGGCCGGCGCTTCGGCGCAGGTGGTCGGCGTGTATGAGGCGGGCCTCACCGAGCTCATGGCGCGTGCGCTCGGTGAATTGCGCGTGCGAAGCGCGTTTGTGGTGCACGGCGCAGATCATCTCGATGAGATTTCAATTTCCGGCGTCACCTACATTGCGGAGTTGCGCGAGGGGCTGGTCCGGAGCTATACGGTGACTCCGGAGGATTTTGGCTTGCGGCGCGCGCCACTCGATGTCATCCGCGGCGGGGACGCTGCGCAGAACGCAAAAATCATTCACAAGGTTCTGGGACGTTCGATGGTATACCGCGAGCATGGACCGCATCGCGAAATCGTGCTCGCCAATGCCGCTGCCGCGCTAGTCGCGGCCGGTCGCGCCACCGATTTGCTCGATGGCGTTCGTCTCGCGACTCACTCGGTTGATTCCGGCGCCGCTCGTGCCAAGCTGGAAGCCCTCATCGCCTTCTCTCAATCCGAGAGGGCCCACGGTCTCGCCGCGAACTAGTAGCCATCTCATTGGTCTCATAAAGGAGGCTGGGTCAGGGCACGGGTTCAGCCCTGGCCGAAGCCTCTTCGATTCGGGCCTTGCCACCTGAGGGGGCCAGACGTTTGGTCGAGCGGGTTAGGAGCCAGATGGGTTCTAGTAACTAACTACGCGCATATCACACTGGGACTGGGGGCGCTGTCAATAGTCGAAGAGTTAGTATAATGGTGCGATAATTGGTGCAGAGTGCCGATTATCATTCCGGTCCCAGGCGGTTCCCGAAACGATTCTCTCTGCCTCTGAGACAGCGTAATGCAAACAGACCGACTCAAACACCCGAGCGCCACCGACCTGGCGACGGCAGAGGATTTCCTCCGCCTACAGGCTAGGGCCCCTGGGGAGCCGCCGCAAATCCCACCATCGTAAGCAGATGAGCAGGCCGAGGAGGACAAAGTGCCGCAACATGCTTTGGTCGTCGATGATGACCTCGAGACCTGCGAGCTGATCCAGGCGATCCTGCACTCGGCGGATATGGAGGCTTTGATTTTGACCGATAGTGCTCGCGCCGTCGAACTTCTGCGGAATCAGAGATTTGATGCGGTCTTTCTCGACGTGAATATGCCCTCACCGGATGGGATTGAAGTCACGCGGCTGATGCGTGCTTCCGGCCGTAACCAAAACACCCCCGTCATCGTGGTCACCGGAGAGCAAGACCCGTCCGTGCTTGGCCGCGCATTTCAGGCGGGGGCCACTTTCTGCCTGTTCAAACCGATTAACAAGGCGCGCCTATTGAATTTATCTCGTGCTACGCATAGCGCCGTCGAGCGTGAGAGGCGCCACTATCAGCGCGTCGTGGTCAACCGCACGGTTCACCTGCTTTGCGAAGGGGATACTCTGGAGGGCCAGACGATCGATATAAGTTTGAACGGTCTGCTGGTTCGGGCTCCTCGAACGTTCGCCATCGGTTGCCACGTGAGTGTTCGTCTGTTCCTGACTCCCGATGCGCCACCGATCGCAGCCGAAGCAACGGTTGTCCGCGTGGCTGCCCCGCAGATGGGCATCCACCTGGAGCGTATCGGGCCAGACACCAGTAAGCGGCTACAAGATTTCCTTTTGCCTTTGATTCTGGCCGAGGCCCGTCCGCAAGTGGACTTGAACGATTAGAATTTAGAATCCGTGCCCAAAGCCTCGTCGAATCAGGAGTCTCAACCCCCGATGTGAATCGCGTCGAGAGGGAATCTAAGCAGAGCCTGTTTTCGTCAGGGTTCGGCTATTTGCTGGACGGCGCGTTGAGCACCTTGTCGAAATTGAGAAACTTGAGGTTGTCCGTGCAGAGATATTCCAGCAGCCCCCAGGACGGCTTGTGCTGGAAGAACAGCTGGGACGTCCACGGCTGATTGTAGGTCTTAGGATCGTCGATGGTGAAGTCGATCCGCAGCAGGTCCGCCCCGACGCGCTGCAGGCGCTCTGTGAGGTGCAGTTGCTCACTGTGCGGGTGCCCGAAACGGTCGAGCCAAGACTTATCGTTGAAGCCGATCGTGTCGATCACCAATGCATCCCCGTCTAGGTGCCCGATCGAGTGTCCCATCCAGGTCGGTTGAAGGTCGCCGGGATGCGGGCGGCCGTCGGTATAGACATGCCGTACCTGGTGGTCGTACTCATAGAGCATGATCACCTCGCCCTGCGCCGGCACGACCTGCAGGGGATAGAGGTAGGTGTAGATTGCTGGCACTCCCGGCGGGAAGCACTGGAACGTCGGCTCGTTGGAATCGGCAATCGAGCCCGCCCGGGGGCCGAAGGTGGGCTTGGTCTGGCTGAATTTCGCTTTTCCGTAGGGCGTCATGGAAAGCTCGCTCCGCGAAAGATCGGTGCTCGAGTAGTTCGGGATTTTTCCGCCCGGAGGCGCGTGCAGCATCCAGATCCCAGCCAGATTCGCAGCGGCACCTCCGCTCTGCGCCGCAACCGCCTCCGCACCCGATGGAGATTGCGGAGTGGTCTGCGCAGGAAGCGCCACCGCGAAGAGCAGCGCCCACAGAACTGCAACGATCCAGCCTGTCGCGGAATTCCTCACGCCTAGTTATCCTCCCCCTGCTTAATCTCTTCGCCGTTGGCCCGCAGAACCTTCTGGACGCGCATCGACGGAGAACCATTCTTGGCTACCAGGCCGATCATCGTGATCTGGTCCCCCGGCTTCAGCGTGTCTTTGGTCCAGGGGATCCCGGCCCGCACCAGATGGTTCGGGCTGGTCATCTCGCCCTGCCAGTTCACCACCTTGCCTTGCTCATCCTTCACGTCCAGATGGATGATGGCGTGGGGATTGATAAACTCGAACTCCGTGACGACCCCGGTGATCTTTTGCGGATTTCCCGCCCCGTATCCCGCCACGCCGTGATGCGCGGAAACCGCGCCGGCGGCCAGCATGGAACAAGCCGCTACAATCAGAAAGGTTACCAGATGTCTGTTCATAAAGTGCTCCTGCGGCGCATCCTATCACGAAGGGTATCGGAATCGGTATTGGCGCAGTGGCCGCGGTGGCCGCGGCGCGCGCCATTCCCGATGAGTTGGTTCGACGAGGTCCCGCGAGCGCAGCAGCGCAATCGCCGCGCCCGCTGTGGCAACCGCCCAGCGGGAGCATTGCGTACGCGCGGGGATGGGTGTATACGTTATCGCCGGCCGGGAAGCCAAAATGGAGGTCTCCGGCACAAAGGTAGCGCTAAATTTAGCGCGCTTTGGGACACCCTGCGAGCGACGGCGCGGGCAACCATAGGGAGGAAACGGACGATGATTCGCAGGAATGGCGTGCATTGTTTTGCAGTTATAGCGGTGGCGATGCTGGCGCTGGCCGCGATTACGCCGAAAGCGAGGGCGCAGGCGACAGCCACCGACGTGAATCAGAAGGAGCTCCACGATTACGTTTTGACGATGGACAAGATCACCAAGCTGGCCAGCACGCAAAAAGATATCGACGACTTGCAAAAAAGCGATCCCGCAATGACCAAGGATATGAGCAGCCAGGATTCAAACGGCAAGTCGATTGACCAGATGGCGCAGGGGCTGGCAAAGTATCCGCCGGTGATCGCGATCCTGAAGAGAAACGGCTTCGGGGCCCGGGAGTACATCGTCGCGACGCTCACGCTGATTCAGGTGGGCACGGCGGTAGGTTTCAAGAAAGCGGGGACCTATAACGAGTACCCACCGCAGATGCTGAAGCTCGTGTCGCAGGCCAACCTCACGTTTGTCGAGCAGCACTGGGACGATATCACCAAGGCGATGCCGGCGTTTTCTGGCGGCGCTCCCGGACCGAAATAATAGCAGGCCTAGCGCTGCTGTAAGAAGAAACGGCCATGCGTGCACGAGCGCACGCTCACTGCCGTCAGGAAGGGGGCTAGATCGTCAGAAAATTCTCGAGAAGCTTGAAGCCCACGTCGGTAAGCACCGATTCGGGGTGGAATTGCACGCCTTCCACGCGCAGCGTGCGATGGCGCAAGCCCATGATGATGCTGTCGGAGGTTTCGGCGGAAATCTCGAGGGTCTCGGGCAGCGATTTTCGTTCGACGATGAGCGAGTGGTAACGCGTGGCCTGAAAATTCTGCGGCAGGTCGCGAAAGATGGTTTTTGAATCGTGGTGAATTTTGCTGGTTTTGCCGTGCATGATTTCGGGGGCGCGGATGACCCGGCCGCCGAATGCCGCGCCGATGGCCTGGTGCCCCAGGCAAACGCCCAGAATAGGAATTTCGCCCGCAAAGCGCTGGATCAGCGCGACACTGATGCCTGCCTCGTTGGGCGTGCAGGGGCCCGGCGAGATCACGATGCGTTCCGGGCGCCGCTGCTCGATTTCTTCGAGGGTGATCTGATCGTTCCGGCGCACTTCGAGTTCCTGGCCCATCTGTCCAAGGTACTGCGCCAGGTTGTAGGTGAACGAATCGTAGTTGTCGAGCAGCAGGATCATGTTTGCCTTAAGTGGCGCAGGCACTCTTGCCGGTGCGACGTAAGGCTCCTTGAAACCGTTTCCAGAATAGCGCAGACGCTCATCTGCCGCGACTCTCGCCACCTTGATGGGCAATCTCGAGCGCTTTGATCACGGCGCGCGCTTTGTTGGCCGATTCCTGATACTCGCGCTCTGGTACGGAGTCGGCCACGAGGCCGGCACCCGCCTGGACGTATGCGCGCCCTCCCTTTGCAACGAGCGTGCGCAGTCCGATGCAGGAGTCGAGATTGCCTGAAAAATCGAGATACAGGATCGCGCCGCCGTAAATGCCGCGCCGCGTGGGCTCGAGTTCATCGATGATTTGCATGGCCCGAACCTTCGGTGCTCCCGAAAGCGTGCCGGCAGGAAAGCAGGCCATCAGCGCGTCGAAGCAATCGGCGTCGGCCCGCAGCGTTCCGCGCAGGCTCGAAGCAATGTGCATCACGTGCGAGTAGCGCTCGACGAACATCAGTCGCTCTACTTTCACCGAGCCGTATTCGCAGACGCGGCCCAGATCGTTGCGCCCCAGGTCGACAAGCATCACGTGCTCGGCGCGCTCCTTGGGATCGGCCAGCAGTTTCACTTCGTGCGCTAGGTCTTCTTTCTCGTTGGCGCTTCGCGGCATTGTGCCGGCCAACGGGCGGTAGGATGCCTCCCGGCCCTGCACCTTTACGAGCATTTCCGGCGAACTCCCCACGACCGAAACATCGTCGAGGTGCAGAAAGTAGAGATAGGGCGACGGGTTTACCACGCGCAGGGCCCGGTACATCTCGAACGGGTCGGCGGACGTCTTGGCCGAAAAGCGCTGGCTGCCCACCACCTGGAAAACGTCGCCCGCGCGAATATAGGTTTTCGCCTTGCGCACGGCGGCGGTGAACTGCGCTTTCGTCATGTTCGACTCGACGCGCAGAGGGCCCGCGTGGCCCCTGCGACGTTGCGGCGGCAGCGGCTGCTCGAGTGTTTTGCGCGTGCGGCGGATTTCGCGCACCGCCGCGTCGTATTTTTCGCGCAGGCTGCCCTTGCCCTCGGTGAACACGTTGCGAATGATCCACACCCGGTGCTGCACGTGGTCGAAAACGACCAGGCCGAGGTAGAACATCATCACGCAATCGTCGAGCTTCACGTCGTCGCGGCCGCTGTCCGGGATGCGCTCGACGAGCCGCACCATGTCGTAGGCGAAATACCCGATGGCGCCCGCGACCAGCGGCGGAAGGCCGGGAACCCGCACCGACTGGTACCGTTTGGTGAGCTGGCGCAACTTTGCGACGGGGTCATCTTCAAACTGGACGCGTTTCTCGCCAGTTTCGAGCGTGCAACTGCGCCCGCGCGCCCGGAATACTTCCCAGGGATTGGCGCCCGTGAACGTGTAGCGAGCGATATTTTCGCCGCCCTCCACGCTTTCTAGCAGGAATGAATACTTGGAGTGGCGCGCAAGGCGAAGATGTGCCCCAACCGGTGTGAGCAAATCGGCGGTATATGTTTCATAGACCGGCACAAGGTTGCCCTGTTTTGCCAGCCGGGTGAACTCTTTGAAGTCGGGTTGAATCATCGCCTTGTTCATCAATTCGTGGGGCTCGTTTCTTCCCGCCGCGGCGCTCGCGCCGCTTCCTCTGCGCGCTCCAGCGCGCGAAGCACCGCGCGGCTCATGGTTTCGTGCGGCGCGCGCTCCCCGGTCCAGATTTCCCATTGCGCGATGCCTTGCGCGACGAACATGTCCACTCCAGAAACCGTTTGGATGCCACGGCGCGCGGCAAGTTGCAGCAAGCGGGTCTCACGCGGGCGATAAATCGTGTCAAATACCAGCCGGCAATTCAATTCGTTCTCATCGAGTGGCGATTGCCAGATGTTGGGATGCATTCCCAAGGGGGTGGCGTTCACGATGGCGTCGAAGAACTCTCCCCGCAATTGATTGCGCGCGATCGCCGCGCCGCCCACCGCGCGCGCCAGCAAGCGCGCTTTCTCTGCGCGCCGCGCACACACGCACACGGAGCAACCCGCTTGGGCCAGCGCGAAAGCGACGGCGCGCGCCACGCCCCCTGACCCCACGATCAGCACGCGGCTGTTTTGCAGCGGGATGCGCGTTTGCAGGGCGCGCAGCACGCCCACATAGTCGGTATTGTAGCCGTAGAGCTTTCCCTTGCCACGCACGACGACGGTGTTCACCGCGCCGATTTTCTCGGCGAGGGGATCGCAGCCCTCGAGATACCGCAGGATGCGTTCCTTGTGCGGAATCGTGATGCTGAAGCCCTGGATGCCCAGCGATTCGACCGCGCCGAGAAAATCTTGGAGGTTGCGAACCAGAAACGGTAGGTAGACGGCGTTTATTCGCCGCGCCCTGAAGCCGGCATTCTGCAGGGTCGGCGAAAGGGAATGGCCGATGGGATCGCCGATCACTCCGTACACGCGGGTGCGGCGATCGATCTTGTCCGCGCGGTAGAGCTTTTGGGCCTCTTCGAGCGACATCTGGCCGGGCGCGGTTGGCTGTTCGACCGGTGCATAGGTGAACATGCTCCCCATGCGAACCGAGAGCAGCCGGACCGGCGCCGCAATTTCACCCATCGGAATAGCGACAATCTTCCGCTGCGACCGCGCGAACTGGAGCAACTGGAGGCTTTGGGCGAGTGAGTTGCACTGCGCGGCAATCTTGATCGCGTCCGGCCCCCCCTTGCGCAGATTGGCAGCGACACGCTCTAGATTGCGCGGCATGCGTTGGAAGAAGTGCGCGGATCTGAGCTCGCGCCCCTCGCCCAGCATCACCTCCAAAAGCTCCGGAGGGCACACAGAGGAGGTTTCCACCTCCAGGTCGTACCACGTGCACCCGGCGCGGATCGCCGCTGACAGATGGACGAGCTGTTTGGCGATGCTTCCAGCGTAATGGCCACCCCCTTCGCGCCGCCGGCAGGTCGCAATTAGCCTCGCCTTCGGCTTTTTGAGGGCCGCCAACCACCTCAAAAAAACACCAATTTCTGCATCGCCAGGCAGCCAATCGAGGCGGATTTCGACGTTTTTTGCACTCGCGAGGGCCACTTGGAGCTGTTTCCGCATACCCTCGGCATGCGGAGAGGCCACCACGGCGCAGATTTTTTCGGTGCCTGCCATTCAGTGTCCCGGTTGGTTCAAGTCGGTGGGGAAACTCACCGAAGCTATTGGAAATAAAGCTTCTACCACGTAGGTACCCAATGTGTAAAGCCCGCAGGACCATTGTCTTGACGCTCCCGGATGCCTTTGTTACGGTCGATGTCAGCTGGCTAGCCTTCAAAGTGCATCAAAGGAGCGAGATCATGCGTGGGAAAATTGGTCTTGCGGGTCTGGTTTTCGGCCTGTGTGGAGTTGCGGCCTCGGCGCAGAACATAACGGCGGCTCCCTACCCGAACAACGTGTACTGTTCCGGGGTGGTGACGACCGAGGCAGTCCCGCGCGATACTTTCATAATTACTGGCGAAGAATCCAACACAAATATCATATTCAGCGATCACGACTACGTGTTTATCAATAAGGGCTCGTCAAAGGGAGTGAAGGTGGGAGACGAGTTTTCCGTGATTCGCCCTGTGGAGGACCCCGACAAGTTTGAATGGACGAAATGGCAATTCTCGATTCTGCGCAAAATGGGAACGCTTTGGGATGACGAAGGCCGCGTGAAAGTGGTGGATGCGAGACCCGAGGTTTCGGTCGCGCGAATCGAAAACGGATGCGGATATATGCAGCGCGCCGATATCGTGCTGCCGTTTGTGGAGCGTCCCGAGCCTCCTTTGAAGGCGACTGTGCGGCTGGACCGGTTCAGTGCGCCCGACGGCAAGACCCTTGGCATGGTGATCACGGGCCAGAAATTCCAATCGCAGGTAGGGAAGAACGATATCGTTTACGTGAACCTTGGCAATGGCCAGGGCGTGAAAGTGGGCGATTACTTCCGGATTTTCCGCTACACCGGCACCCAGAATGAAACGGTGTACCAAACAGCGGATTTTGCTTTCAATGTAGATGGTGATCTGGGACCGACCTACGGCTATGGCAGTGTTTCGAAGAAATACAATTGGACCAATGTCCCCCGGGAAGTGGTGGGCGAAGGGGTGGTACTGCGGACCGGGCCCAACTCAGCCACCGTGCTCATCACCTTCAGCCAGCGCGAGATCTACGCGGGTGACTACGTGGAAGTCGAGTAGATAGGAAAGTCTGTCACGATTACGAGCCGGACGATTTGTCAATCTCCCCGCTTGATTCACTGAAAACCTCCGCGGTGAAAGCCTGCACGCGCGTAGCTGAGTCCTTCCACGCGGCCGGTTCCAAACCACCTTTCATGCAAGTCTCTTCCAGGAAGCGCTCCGCCGCCCAGCGAAATTCCGACGCAACTTGAGGAAGCAAAACGCCGCGCTGCTGGCCTCGGCTGACGATCAGGCCGTGGCGGCCGGGCTCAATCCGACCGGGAGCAATATCCTCGAGATCCGACAGGACGGAAAGTTCGATATCAATTTCAGGGACTTCTTCGGAGCGGACAGGCTCGAAGCGCGGATCTTCGAGAGCGGCTGCCTTCGCGCAATACGCCACAACGCGAACCAGGGGAACGCCGGAGGCTAACTGGCCCATGCAACCTCGAAGGCGCCTGCGAATACGCAAGGTGACGAAAGCGCCGCCCGGGCGGACCAGAAATTCATCGCGGGGAAGCTCGGCTTCGCTCAGAGATTCGCCGCTTTGGGCGGCCAACGTTACCGCGCGCCTGGCTAGGCCTAGAAGAAGTTTCTTCTCGCGATCAGCGAGTGAGCACATCCTGCGGTTTTTCTTTCGGCTCCGCGATGAGCATCGTACGGCGGCGCTGCTGCACCCGAGAATTGATCTGGCCCCAGAACATCTGGAAATAGTGAACGGCGGAGACGACCGCGCTCAATACCACCAGCCACATCAGCGTGGTTCCGAGGGATTTCAGGGCGGGGTATTTTGCCGTGAGGATGACCGCACAGCCCGCCACGACCTGCAGGATCATTTTCGTTTTGCCGAGCGCAGATGCCGGAATCAGGAGCCCTTCGACCGAAGCGATCTCACGCAAGCCCACGACCATGAATTCGCGGCCGATGATGATCACAACCATCCATGCGGGAACCAGTCCCATTTGTACGAGCGAAATAAAGGCTGCGGAAATCAAAAGCTTGTCGGCGATGGGATCAAGAAGGATCCCCAGAGTAGTGACCTCGCCCCGCTTGCGGGCGATGTAGCCATCCATCGCGTCAGTCGACGCCGCCACGATCAGGATAAGCACGCCCCAGACCTCGAAATGAATCGGCAGACCCCAGAAGTCCCAGTTGGGCTGGCGAGTCAAAAGAACCACGACCAGCAGCGGAACGAAAAAGATCCGCAGGATCGTGAGGCTGTTCGGCAGGTTCATTTCGTTCCCGGGGAAGGGGCTCTGATGCAGTGAATAACCACTTGCACCGCGCGTTTCACTATAGTCTTCCCTTCTTATCCGAGTCAACCAATCGTGGGGGAGCTGCGGGGAGTTGCGGGAGGGGGGGCGGGCAGCGTCCTGATGGGGATCGGCTTAACCGAATTGAATGGCTCGCGGGAGGAAGCACCGCGAGCGCAAGTCGTTGCGGGTCGGCTTACCGGTCGTGGCTAAAGCCAAGTCCTACAGGAATTTCCATCTTCTTACACGGATTCTGTAGTTTCCGCACCCCTGATAGGCCCGCGTATCATGCCAATTCAGGGCACTCCCGGGAACCTGCTTTAGCTTTGGCAGTGAGCACGTTCTCAGAGGGGAGAGAACAAATCTTTGTGCTAGTGCCTCTTAGGAGGCATCGATGCCGCAACTCTGTGCAAATTCGCCAGGCCGCGTCAAGAGGCATTCCCGAGGCAGGGCGGATGGGAGCGGCGACCTTGCTACTGATAAGTCAATGAAAGTAAAAAAGTTATGAATATGAATGCCGTGTTTCCCGAGGGATTGACAAAAACGGCGAAGGATTTTTGCTGCTGGGGGCGTGTCTTTTCCACAAGGATTTCCACAGGATTCAAGCTTTGGCGTCGAGATTTCCCTCGACGCAGGGTGCCTCGGGCCAGATGAATGCCTCGAGCCTTCGCGCCAGAGATTGCGGAATTTCCGCATCGAGAAGCAGATGCCCGTCGGCGACCGAGGAATGGAGCACGCGGCCACCGGCATGCAATAGGGATAAATGGCGGCCATCGGAAACGGGTACGCGGAACCGGAGTCTCGTAAGCGGGTCGATCGGGACGGTCGCGTCGATTCGCGCAACCAATTCGTTGAGCCCGGCACCGGTAACCGCGGAGGTAAAAGCGGTCTGCTGGTGGCGGCCATTGGACTTCATCAAAACGGCGAGATCCTCTTGGCTGAGGCGGTCGATTTTATTCAAAACATGCAAGCGCGGACGGTCTTCCACCCCTAAATCCTTGAGCACCTTGACGACCTCGGCATCCTGTTCTGCGTGATGAGGGCTGGAAATATCGGAAACCTGAAGGATGAGAACGGCTTCCTGGACCTCTTCGAGAGTGGCGCGAAACGCGGCGATCAGATCGGACGGCAGGTCGCGAACGAATCCGACCGTGTCTGAAAGAAGCACACGCCGGCGCGAGGGCAACCGAAGGGCGCGGATGGTGGGATCAAGGGTGGCAAACATTTTGGAGGAAGTCAGAACTGCGGCGTGCGTGAGCGCGTTAAAAAGCGTGGACTTGCCGGCGTTCGTGTAGCCCACGAGAGCGATCATGCCGAGCGGGACGGCCTGGCGGGCGCGGCGGCGCGTGGTGCGCTGCCGGCGCACGGTTTCAATGGACTGCTGAATCTTGCGCACGCGGTCGCGAATGCGGCGGCGATCCGTCTCGAGTTTCTGCTCGCCGGGCCCGCGCGTGCCAATGCCGCCACCGAGCCGGGAGAGTTCTTCGCCACGACCGGTGAGACGAGGCAACAGGTAATTCAACTGCGCGAGCTCCACTTGAAGCTGGCCTTCGCGCGTGCGCGCGTGCGTGGCAAAGATATCGAGAATCAACTGGGTGCGGTCGATCACGCGGCAGCCGGTGCCTTTTTCCATGTTGCGAAGCTGGACGGGCGTGAGGTTGTGGTCGACGATCACCAGCGGCACTTGCCGTGCATGAGCTTCCGCGCGAATTTCCTCCAGCTTGCCACGGCCTACAAGCGTAGCGGGGTCGAGGGAGTCGCGTACCTGAAGAAGCGTTCCGCCGATGGCTGCGCCAGCACTGTAGGCCAACTCCTCTAGCTCCGCCAGCGAATCACGGGCAGCCGTGAGCGGCTCGGGGTTTGGTCCGCGCGAGCGCTTCTTCAAGCTCACGCCGACCAAAAGAACGCGCTCCCGGCGATCCAAGGACTGCGAAATTTTCATTCGCGTGCAAGCAGTTGTAGCAAGGCCTGTTGAAGGTTGGCTGTCATGAACAAAATGCATTATACCCCGAATAGCTTCCTGAGGCGAGCAGGGCGGGATGGGGCGGGATGTGTGGTTTTAGTCCGTCATAAATCAACAGGCGGAGTACCTTGCGTTAGGAAAATCGGCGCGATTTGCCGGCATCGGCTTCTAGGGCCGCGCCTTCGAGCCGTAGCGGATGCTCATCGCAGATAATATTCAGTTGCATACAGGAAGCACGGCATGGTGTGCGCGGCGCGAGAGACGCGAGCTATATTGGAAGCGACACCTGGAAAAATTGGCGGGAGACGTCTCTGTTGGCGAGAAGGGGTTGATAGCCCGCCGGATTAGGACCCCTCGAACAGACTCATGAAACGCCGCCGCTCCACCCCCGGGGGGTGCTTCTTGCATAAGAATAGTGCGGTTCTAGATGCGCTCAGTGAATACGCCCGACGCGAGGCGAGCTGGCCGCCCGTCTGATGACCTCCCCTGTTCAGTCCCAGCCAGACGATGATGACGGCGCGCGGGTTGCTAATGCCCCCTGCCGATTTGTAGCCCGCCAGCCCATCCTCACCGCTGACAAGACGATTTTCGGCTACGAACTGCTGTTCCGGGATGGAATCGAGAACTTTTTCCAAGGTTCGGATTCCGAGGCGGCATCCCGCAGCGTCCTCGATAGCTCGTTGATAATGGGATTCGACCTGCTTTGCGATGGGACCCGCGCCTTCATAAACTGCACCCGGGATGTCCTTCTGAAGGACTATGTAACCTTGTTGCCGCCCCCGCAGACGGTCGTCGAGATTCTGGAGGATGTGCCCACCGACGAACCGGTCGTGGCCGCCTGCCAGCGCTTAAAGGAAGCCGGCTATGTGATCGCTCTCGATGATTTCACGGCCGATGACCCGCGCCATGTTCTGACCCATCTGGCCGACATCATCAAGGTGGATCTCAGACTTTGCACGCCGGAACAAAGCGCGGGCATGGTCGAGCGCTACGGAAAACGTTCGCGAATGCTGGCGGAAAAGGTGGAGACACCGGAGGAATTCGCAACTGCCAATGCGCTCGGCTACTCGTATTTCCAAGGCTACTTCTTCCGCAAGCCCGAGGTCGTGGCCGCCAGCGAGATTCCCACGAACCGGATCACCTACATACGCATGTTGCAGGCTGCTTCTCGTCCGGACCTGGACGCCCGGGAAATTGAGAGTTTAATCAAGAGCGAGCCTTCCTTGTGCTACCGGCTATTGCGCTATTTGAACTCATCGCTGTTCGGATTCTCAAACGCAATCCACTCGGTAAGCCACGCGCTGGCAACGCGGGGCGCGCGCGAGACCCGGCGGTGCGTACGTCTGGTGGCGATGCTGGGGGCCGGCCAGAACAGACCGAGCGAGCTGGTGCTCACGGCCCTCGTGCGGGGGCGTTTCTGCGAGTTGCTTGCTCTCAAGATTCCCCACGGCGACGCCGACCTGTTTCTGATGGGTATCATGTCTCTGATGGATGCCATCCTCGAGATGCAGATGGAGAGGATCGTGGAAAGCGTGCCCCTGGATCGGGAGTGCCAGGCAGTGTTGCTCGGAGAGCCGAGCAGCCTGAGTCCGGTTTATGAGCTCATGCTAGCCCGGGAGTCCGGGCAATGGTCCGTCGCAAGCAAAATGATGACGCAACTACGCCTCAGCGAGAGCCAAGTGGGTGAGGACTATTGGCAGGCCATGGAGTGGGCGCGCAACATCGCGGCAACTGACCCATACCGTGGCCACGCAGCCAAGCCACCCCCGGGCACCTGGAAATGAGCCCCCGGGTGGCCTGCGCACTCTCGGATTGCCTCCCGAGTGGTGATATCGTAGGCTGTAGCGGGTTTGGTATCCCGTTTCGGGGGACCGGTGCCCTCCACGACGTAACCCGCATTTCAAGCGTCCGTGTGTCCGGAAGCGCGCCGAAGGGAATGAAGATGCGATCCTGGCCGTCCAAAGTATCGTCAAGTGGAACGATTGGTGCGCGGAAAGCCCGGCGTTGAACACCCTTTTCCCAACCGGAGATCCGC
Organism: Candidatus Acidiferrales bacterium; assembly: GCA_050015335.1. Classification (GTDB taxonomy): domain Bacteria; phylum Acidobacteriota; class Terriglobia; order Acidiferrales; family UBA7541; genus Palsa-295. The sequence continues at coordinate 27,428 of JBEKBP010000020.1, forward strand.
CCGAGTCGCGAATCCCCCGGATTCTCGGCTATGGCCTGGCGCTGGTATGCCTGGTCTGGGTGCTGCGCGATTTTCACGTGATGCAGGCGCTGCACCAGATTTCGAACGTTGATTGGAAATGGGTTCTGCTGGGAATGTGCTTTGACGTGTTGAGCTATGGCGTCCAGGCATTGCGCTGGGAATGCCTGCTCCGGCCGTTTGGGAAGGTCCGGCTGACGCGAACGATTCGCTCGGTGTTCGCAGGACTGTTCGCCAATCTCGTGTTTCCGCTGCGGCCAGGCGAATTCCTGCGCAGCTACCTGCTTTCGACCTCCGAGAACATCTCGCTGGGCCGAGTGCTGGGATCGCTGGGAGTCGAACGCCTGATCGACCTGGTGATCGCGACGGCCTCGTTGGCCATCGCATCGTTATTTGTTGATTTGCCACGGCGTTTCAATCGAGTGGCCGACATACTGGGAGTCGTGACCCTCATTTTACTCGCCATCATCGTGGCGCTGATCTGGTACCTGGAGATGAAACTAGGAAACGATTCGCCTCCGGACCAGGAGCCGCGGGGGTTCGGGGGAAAGGTGATGGGAGCGCTTTCGGTGCTGCACGCCATCGGGACGGCGCCGAGTTTCTATCCGGCGCTGTTCACGTCGCTGTTGATGCCTTTCTGCCAGGTTCTGGGGCTGTGGGCGATGATGCGCTCCTATGGGTTGCACCTGCCGTTTCTGGCGACCGTCGTGGTGCTTCTCGTGATCAATTTGGGGGTTTCCCTGCCCAATGCGCCCGCGAATGTGGGCTCCTATCAGTTTTTTTGCGTGCTGGGATTGAGCGTGTTTCAGGTGGAAAGAACGACGGCGACGGGATTTTCCATTTTCGCTTTTCTGGCGCTGACGTTCCCGTTCGTCTTTCTCGGCTTCGCGGCGCTGGTGAGAAGCGGCCTTTCGATGCGTTCGATGCGGGAAAAAGTCGGCCACGTGCGGGGGCTGCCGCAAAAGTCGGCGATGCAGACGTGATGCCGCTTCACCGGTCACGAACAGGACCCCCCTTTTGCACAACGTCGCGATTTGCTTTTGAGAGCGGCAGCACGCCCGGTATATAGTTGTGCTTTGGACCAGCGCGCGGCCGACCGGCCTGGGAAGCCTGGCACGGGTGGCTCCAGCAAGGGCGAGCGGCCAAATCTCCGCACTCCGTCCGCGGTGCGAAGGGCAAATTCGAACTCCCATGCCTCAGGATGTCAACAAGCACCTAGAGCGGGCGCGACGAAGCCTGGAAAAGAACAAGTTGCGCGAGGCCGTTTCGGAGTATCAGGCTGCGCTCGATGAAGCTCCCTCGCACCCGGAGGCACTGCAGGCGCTGGCCGACATCTACACGCGGCTGAACGAGCCGTCCATGGCGGCGCAATATTACGGCGCGCAGTTGGACCGGCTGATCGAGATCGGCGATGCCGCCAAGGCCGCCGCGATTTTCACTCGCTTCCTGCGACCTTTTCCGCAACCGCCCGACCGTCTGATGCGCTACGCGACGCTGCTGCAAAAGCAACACCGCATCTCGGAGGCCATCGAGCAATTTGGCGCCGCCGTCGACATATTCCACCAACACCGCCGCGATATAGAAGCTCTTGCCTGTTGCGAAAGTATCGCGTTTCTCGATCCCGAGAATCCGGACCGGCACGCGACTCTGGGTGAACTGGCCGAAGAGCTCCGCCATGCGGACCTTGCCACGCGCAGTTTCCTGCGGGCGGGACAACTGACGCTTGCGTCGGGAGGATTGGACCTGGCGCTTGAGTATTTCGGGCGCGCTCACAAAATATCCCCGGAGGACCGCACTTGCGCGCTGCTGTTTGCGGAAGCGAAGCTTCGCCAGGGCGACGCAGAAGGTGCAGTCGCGCTGCTCAATCCTCTTTCGCCTAGTGAAGACGACACGGCGTTCCTGGCGCTGTTCGGGGAAGGACTCCTGCGGACGGGCCGGCTGGACCGGGCCCAGGAGATTTTCGAGGCATATTACAGGAGGAAACCCGACAGCTTTGGAAAGCTTTTCGAGGTTGCCGGCGGCTACATTCGAACCGGGGAAGACGGGAAAGCCGCGACGCTGCTCCGGCAGATCAAAGATTCGATGCGGAAGGGACGAAAAGAAGCAGAGCTATTCGCGCAACTGGACCGCCTGGCGGTGACGTATCCGGCGTCTATCCCACTGGCCGAGACCGTGGCGGACATCTACGACGGGCTGAATCGTGAGGCGAAGTACTTTGACGCGCTGATGCGGCTCTTCGATCTCTACCTCGCGGCGGAACAGATGAAGGAGGCCTGTGACGCGCTGGATCGCCTCGTGGATATCGATCCCTACGATTACCGCAACCAGGAGCGAATTTCGAAGCTCGAAGGGAAAGTAGATCCGTCCTTCCTGCAGAACATTCTGGCGCGCGCCGCGAAGGCAGCCACCGTCTCGACGCGCACGGATGGATTTTCCGGGGCAGGTTCGGCAGAGGCGGCCGCGCCGGCCTCTGCTGAGTCACGGGCGCAGCAGGCGCTGGAAGATTTAATCGTGCAGGTGGAAATTTTCCTGCAGTACTCGCTGCAGAGCAAAGCACTCGAACGGTTGGAACGGCTGGCCCAATTGTTTCCCGGCGAAGAGGAACGCAACGAGCGGTTGCGTGCCCTCTATGAGCGCGCCAACTGGTGGCCGAAGGGCGCCCGTCCCATTGCAGCCCCTCCCCACGGGGCAGCGCCTCCTGCGGCGCCGGCTGCTCCGAGCCTGGGCGCGCCGCCGGCGGAGGAAACCAATCGCGACCTGGCTGCCATCGCGGAGATAAACAGGCTGATGCACCGGCAGGCGACGCCCCGCGAAGTGCTCTCGGCGACCGCCGCGCAGATCGGCAAGCACCTGGGTGTGACGCGATGCCTGGTAGCCGTAGGAGGCACGGCCGAAGCCGCGCAGTTGGCGGGGGAATATTTCGCGCCGGAAGTGGAAGCCGCCGGACCAGCGAGAATTTCATCGATCGTCGGGTTGCTGGGCCAGGCCCCTGCCGATGCGATGGGTGCGATTGCGCTCGATGCAGCACAGGTTCCGGGGTTGCGGGAGCTAGGGCTCGAATCGGCGTTGGGTGTGGCGCTGGCGGATAAAGAAACACAGACGTCGAGCGGAGCCTTGCTTGTGGGCGATGCACTCGCGAGAAAGTGGAGGCCGAACGACAGTTTCTTTCTGCAGGCGGTCGGGGACCAGCTGGTGCTCGCGGTAAGCCACACACGCCTGCGCTCGCTGGTGCGGACGCTCGCGGTGGCCGATGAGAAGACCGGATTGCTCAGCCGCGGCGCCTATATCGACTGCCTGATATCGGAGTCAAACCGGGCCCGGGCGCACAACACGCCTCTCTCGCTCGTGATTCTGGAAGTCGACAACGGCCCCGAGCTCCTGAGGCAGCACGGCGATGCCGCCGTCGAGCCTTATATGGAAGAACTCGCGCGAGTCCTTTGTTCTTCGATTCGCCAGACGGATGTGGCCGTGAAGTATACGAGGCGGTCGCTGGTGTTCATTCTGCCGGACACGCCGGCCGAGAATGCCGGTATCCTGGCGGAAAAGCTGCGTCAGAGAGCCGCGAAGATACAGTCGCCGTGGGCAACGCCGGAATTGACGATCAGCGCCGTGGTGGCGCAGGTGTCTTCTCACCCAACCGACGACACCGAAGACCGGGTAACCGAATGGATCAATCGCGCGGAATTCGGTTTGGAGGAAGCGCGTCAGCGAGGGGGCAACGTCGTCGTGCCGCTCGCGACGCCGTAAGACAGGACGGACATGGAATACGAGAATCTGCTCTACGACGGGAAAGGTCCGATCGCCCGCATTACCCTCAACCGTCCCAATGTTCTGAATGCTTTGAACTTCAAGACGGTTGAAGAACTGGGCGATTGCCTCGAGGATGTGCGGCGCGACGACGGGGTACGCGTGGTGATCCTGACAGGGGCGGGCGAGAAGGCGTTCGTGGCGGGCGCCGATATTAACGAGCTTGCACGGCAAACGCCTTTGGAAGGGAAAGACACGGCGCTGCGGGGACAAAGCGTTTTTCGCCGCCTGGAAATGCTGGGCAAGCCGTCCATTGCGGCGATCAACGGATTCGCGCTGGGCGGAGGTTGCGAGCTCGCCTTAGCGTGCACGATGCGCGTCGCGAGCCGCAGTGCGAGGCTAGGCCAGCCGGAAGTGAAGCTGGGAATTGTTCCTGGTTATGGCGCGTCGCAGCGGCTGGCGCGCCTGTGCGGGAAGGGAATCGCACACGAATTGATTCTGACCGGGGATATGATCGGTGCGGAGGAAGCCCTGCGAATCGGGCTGGTGAATCGGGTTACCGAACCGGCGGATCTGCTGGCGACAGCCGAGTCCCTCGCGCGCAAGATCATCGCCAACGCGCCGCTCGCCGTAAAATACTCAATGGAAGCAATCGAAAGGGGAATGGAGATGCCGCAAGCAGAAGGGCTGTTTCTGGAAGCGACGCTTTTCGGGCTGTGTTGCGCGACCGAGGATATGCGCGAGGGCACGCGCGCGTTTCTCGAGAAGCGGCCGGCGAAGTTTCAGGGGCGATAACGGATGCCAGAGAGCCGAAAGCCTGGGGCGGTCTGCGGTGGATGGAACGCGGCGGGACTGCATTTCGGAATTGTCGTGAGTGAATTCAACAATTTCATCACCGACCGGCTTCTGGCGGGAGCGCTCGATGCCCTGTCGCGATCCGGCGCGGAAGAAAAGCAGATCGAAATTATCCGCGTACCCGGTTCGCTGGAGATACCGATTGCGGCGAAAAAGCTTGCGGGTACGGGCCGCTGCGACTCTATTATCTGCATCGGCTGCGTGCTTCGTGGGGAGACCTCCCATTACGATTACGTCGCCGGAGAGACTTCGCGCGGCATCCAGATCGCGCAGCTTGATTCCGGCGTACCCATGATGTTTTGCGTCTTGACGTGCGACACGCTCGAGCAGGCGATCGACCGCGCCGGATTAAAGGGCGGTAACAAGGGTTTCGAGGCGGGAATGGGAGCGGTCGAAATGGCGCATCTCTCTCGTAAGCTTTCGAAAAATCCGGCTGGAGCGCAGCGGAAGACCCGGCGAAAATGACACTCCGGCGGAAATCGCGAGAGTTTGCGCTGCAGATGCTCTTTGAGTGGGACATGACGCGCCAGGCGCCGTCCCGGGTGGAAGAGTTCTTCTGGAAATCGGCACATGCGGCCGAGGAGACCCGCAGGTTCGCTAACCAGCTGTTTGAGGGAGCCGTGGCCCAATCCGATTCGAGCGACCAGCTCGTAGGGAAGCTATCGGAAAACTGGCGCCTCGACCGGCTGGCGGCTGTGGACCGCAATATTCTGCGCCTGGCGATTTACGAACTCCGCTCCCGCACCGCCCCTGCGAAAGTGGTGATCGACGAAGCACTCGAACTAGGGAAAAAGTTTTCGTCCGCGGATGCTTCCGGTTTTCTGAACGGGGTTCTCGATGCCGCCTACAAAGGCCTGGAAGCGGGATTCAAGGCAGGCTCCTAAGCTCCTCGGTAGGCAGGGTGGGGAGAGAATGGGTCGCATTCTCTCCCCTTTTTCGGGGACGGCGGACGGGGTGAACGAGCGGAGTTTTCGCGGGGTATGCCGGGAACTTTGAAAGCTTCGCTTCCTAAGCGCGTCTTACAAACCCTCCCAGCAGAGCCACCAGGAACAAAACCAGGAATATGAAAAACAGCATCCTGGCGATACCCGCCGCTGCTACTGCGATCCCAGCAAATCCGAAGACGGCGGCGACCATCGCGATGACGAAGAAAGCAATCGCCCATCGAAGCATTTGAGAACCCTCCATCGAAATCACCTAACACCGGGCGTTTCGGTCCAGGCAAAGTCTGCGCGATGGCGCCTTGACGAACAATACATAGTCCCGCGTATTTTCGTCAGAAGGGGCACGTAGCGCCCGACGGTTCCGCGCCGGGGCACCCGCATTCAGCCGAAATTGCGCACGTTACGCACCGGTCGCTTGCAAGGGAATGAGTACAGGAACCTATTGGCAAACCTACCGAATGCCTCGGATGGACCGCACAGGGGCCCTGCCGTAAGGTACGGGCTAGCCCATGACGCGACCCGATTTATTTTTTCATAACTGGTTCATCCCACCGTCCGCCCCGGCCACCGAGCTCTGTTTGAAAGACGTCCATCATAACGCGGGGCGGGCGGCAACTACTTCAGTCGACAGGGTGCCCCTGCTCAGGGCGATGCGGCCAAACAGAATCTGCTTTGGATGGGGTTCCAAGATGGGGAGAGCCCTGAATATGACTGACATTCCGATTGCTTTCTAAAATAACAATCAACCCCCGCTTGAAAATTGCCGCGGGGCCATCCATAGGGAGATAAAACGGTGAAACATTTTGCGTACTTAATCGCAGTAGCATTTTTGTTTGCCCCTGGAGCCTTCGCTCAGGAAACGCCTGACCAGGTCAACTTGGGTGTGTTCGGGAATTATGTCCGGCTCAGCGACGGTAGTCTAAACCTGGCTGGTGTGGGGGCCCGGGTTTCGCTCGGTGTGTTACCAATGGTTCAGTTGGAGGCGGAATCGGCCTATGATTTTGACCAGGCGTTTACGGAGGGTTTTACAAACTCTTCCACCGGGACGGTCTCGATTGTACCGACCAATGTTCGGGCTCTCGACGGTTTGTTCGGGCCCAAACTGATGACGAACAAAGGACCGGTACGGCTGTTCGTGACCGCCAAAGGCGGATTCATGAATTTCAACATCAATCCTGGCGCCGCCACGATCACGACAGTCGGGAATACCCTCGCGAGACTTCGCGGCAGCAACGTCTACGGCGTGTTCTATCCAGGCGCCGGAGGGGAGGCATTCTGGGGGCCCATTGGCCTGCGGCTGGACATCGGTGATGAGGTCTATTTCAACAACGGGGGCCACAACAACCTGCGGATCGCGTTTGGACCGACGATCCGATTTTGATGGCGGCGTATGCTGCAAGGAAGGGGCTCGATCCGGATGGAGGGCCGAGCTCGGTCAGGCCGCAGCGGGAGATGGGGTCAGCGGGGAATCTTTCTCAAGAGCGTTTCTGTTCCACCGGCACGCATACGGCTCAGTGGCGCACCGGGGCGGTCTCTTGGTGTGCTTACGTTGTCTTGTATACTGGACTTGAAGGCCTGGCGGGTTCTGCACTCTTGCTTGTGGCGACAAAACTGCATCTCAGGGCTACGGGAGATTTCCTAGAAGCGAAGCCTGGGAACAACTGAGCACACGGGGAGATTCCGATGAAAACGCTGCGGATCTTGATCGCGGACGACCACGACCTTTTGCGGAGAGGCTTGAAAGATCTTCTGGAATCGCGTCCCGGATGGACGATCTGCGCCGAAGCGCATACGGGGCGCGAAGCCGTTGCGAAGGCCAAGGAATTGAAGCCGGACATCGTGATACTCGATATCACCATGCCAGAGCTAAATGGAGTGGAGGCGGCGCGGAGAATTCTGAAAGCATCTCCCAGTACCGAAATTCTGGTGCTATCGGTCCATTATTCCGATCAGCTGATGCGGGATATTCTGGACGCCGGAGTGCGCGGGTACATCGTGAAGTCGGATTCCGACAGGGACTTGATCGTGGCGGTCGAAGCGCTTTCGACCCACAAACCCTTCTTCACTCCCCGCGCGACGGAGCTGATTTTGACGAACTTTAACAGCCCCGGCGGCGCTGATGGCGGTGCTTTCGCAGGCAATGGAGACCGCCTGACTTCCCGCGAAAGGGAAATCGTCCAGCTGCTTTCAGAAGGGAAGAGCAGCAAGGAAGTGGCTTCGGCGCTGAGCATCAGCGTAAAGACGGCGGAGACACACCGCGCCAATATCATGCGGAAACTGGAGATCCACTCGGTCAGTGAACTGGTGCGCTACGCGGTCCGGAATCAGATCATCGAGCCTTAGTGGAGGCGAGCCCCGGGGGGATTCCGGCGATGGGCTGGGCTTGTTTCGCAACGGCAAGTCTTTTCGCGATGGATCCTACAGCACGTCTGGGCGGCTCCTAGGGTGTTGGGGGTATTTTGTGATCGGGCCGGCTGACGATAATCGACGTTGCGGAGTGGAATGGTCCGCACCAAATGGGAGAAGAAGCGGAGAGTGCGGGAGCCTTGGGAGAAAACAAGGCTTGAGGGCTGGGCCGATTTCCCTTCTTCTCCTTTTTGGGCTTTTTGCACGTTTTGATTTCTATCCGGCGCCAATTCCTACGGCAAGCCGAGCATAATCGGCCGCCTGTTTCCGGCAATTCCGGTACAATCATAGAACACCACCGGATACAGAGCGGATCGCTGCGGGCGTTGGGGGGATAAGCCCCTGTGAGACGGGCCTAGGGGGCCGGAGAGAATGGAATCAGAGCGCGAAAAGCGGTTGAGGTCGGCGCGCCGTCTCGTGATCAAAGTAGGCACGAGCACGGTTACTGCAGCCGAGGGCGGGCTCTGCGCCGAGCGTGTGGGACCGATCGTGCGCTCGATTGCGAGCTTGATGCGCGAGGGGCGGCAGGTTGTATTGGTTTCCTCCGGCGCGGTGGGACTCGGGCGGGGCTGGTTGGGGCTGCATCCTTCGCGCTTAAATGACATGGTGACCATGCAGGCGTGCGCCGCTGTGGGACAGAGCCTGCTGATGGACGCCTATCGCGATCTGTTTTCCGCATCGAACGTCAAAATCGCACAGGTGCTGCTTACCGAAGAGGACTTCACGAACTGGCGGCGCTATTCCAATCTCCGGCGCACGATGGAAAAGCTGCTAGGTTTCGGAGTGCTGCCGATCGTCAACGAAAACGATACGGTTTCGACGGCGGAACTCGAGCCGGTTACAAAGGGCGCGCGAACGCCGGTCTTTAGCGACAACGACCGGCTAGCCGCGCTCGTGATGAGCGGTCTGGAGGCCGATGCGCTGGTACTTTTGACCAACGTGGACGGCTTGCTCCGGGACGTGGCGCGGCCGGATTCGCATCGTTGCTCCCAGGGCGATGCGCGCAAGGTGATTTCGCTGGTGGAGGAGGTCACGCCGGAACTCAAAGCGCTGGCCGCGGGGCCGTCCGCGAGCGGACGCGGCGGCATGAAGACCAAACTCGAAGCGGCCGAGATCGCCATGAATTGCGGTGGGACCGCGGTGATCGCGAACGGACAAGGCGACACGATCGAGCAAATCTTCGCGGGGGAAGACGTGGGCACGGCGTTTTTGCCGTCGAAACGAATGCGCGGGAAACGGCGTTGGATCGCGTACGCGGCCGACGTGCGCGGCAGGGTTGTCGTCGATGCCGGAGCGCATCGTGCCATCACGCAGGGGAAGGCGAGCCTGCTTTCGTCTGGAATCGTGCGCGTGGAGAACCATTTCGGGCCGATGGATGTGGTGAGCATTGTCGATGGGGCAGGACGCGAGTTTGCTCGCGGCATTGCGAACTGCGCCAGCGGGGAAGCGGAGCAATTTGCGGGGAACAGGAATTCTCATGAGGGAGGACGGGGCACAGCGGCTTCGCGCGTGCTGGTGACGCGCGATAATATTGTGCTCTTACAACCGGTATGACGCAGACTGCACACGCCATTTCGGAAAAGAGCGTTGTTCAGGTCGCCCAGCGCGCCCGTGCGGCTGCGCGCGCGCTTGCCAGACTTTCTGCCGAGGCTCGCAACGAGGTACTGATCGCGGCGGCGAAGGCCATCGAGGAAAATGCCTCGAGAATTCTGACCGCCAATGAGCTTGATTGCCGCGCGGCGGAATCAGCGGTTGCGTCAGGCTCGATGTCGCCCGCCATGTTTGCCCGCCTGCGCGTAACCGAGCGCGGCGTGGCTCAGATGGCCAAACAGGTTCGCGAAGTGGCGCAGCTGCCCGACCCGCTGGGCCGTAGGCTCTCGGCTACCGAGCTCGACGATGGGCTGGAGCTTTATAAAGAGTCCTGCCCTCTGGGCGTGATCGGCATCGTGTTTGAGTCACGGCCCGAGGTGGTTCCGCAGGTTGCGTCGCTCGCTTTGAAATCTGGGAACGCCGTTATTTTAAAGGGCGGTTTGGAAGCGTCGCACTCCAACGAAGCGCTGGTGGAAATCTGGCGTGCTTGCCTGCGGCAATTTCCGGCCGTGCCGATCGATGCGGTGAGCCTGCTTCAGACACGCGCGGATGTGCTGGAGCTTCTAGCACTCGAGCATGACGTCGACCTGATCATTCCCCGAGGTTCCCGCGCGCTGGTCGAGTTTGTCGCCCAGAATAGCCGCATTCCTGTTCTCGGACACGGCGAGGGAATCTGCCACGTTTATGTGGATCGCGCGGCCGATATGAAGAAAGCCATTGACGTGACCTACGACGCCAAAGTGCAGGGGCCGGCGATTTGCAATGCGGCCGAGACGCTACTGGTGCACGAGGGGATCGCGCGCGAGTTTTTGCCGGCGGCCGTTGCCAAGTTGAAGCAGGCAGGCGTTGAGATTCGCGGCTGCGCAAAGACGATCGCGCTGCTGCCGAACCAAGGCGTGATTCCTGCGACCGAGCAGGATTGGGCGACGGAGTATTCAGACCTGATTCTTTCGATCAAGGTCGTGGCAGGCCTCGAAGAGGCCATCGATCACATCAACCGTTACGGCTCACGGCACACCGAGGCGATCGTTACGGAGGATTCCTCGGCGGCTGCTCAATTCATGAATGAGGTGGATGCCGCCGGGGTCTACCAGAATGCGTCCACGCGCTTTGCGGACGGCTACCGCTACGGCTTTGGCGCGGAGCTGGGAGTGAGCAACAGCAAGCTGCACGCTCGCGGGCCGATGGGGCTTGAGGGATTGACGAGTTACAAATTCAAGCTGTACGGCAACGGCCACACGGTCGCAGAATACGTCAACGGCGAGAAGAAGTTTACCCACAAGCCGATCAAGTGACGCGCGCATCCGGGAGTGCCGAAGCAACCGCTGACGCGCTCGCGCGCCCCCGCAAACGCCACGTATATCCCATCAGCCCGAACACCGAGAGGAGGGAGATTGTCTCGCCGGCCGTGCAGTCCCAGGTGCGGCGGAGCCGCGCTTCCACCTGATGGCTTCCGGGGGGCAGAGGCAGAAGCATCTCGGCGGTCATGTCTGCCGACGCGGCCTGCACGTCGTTGCCATCGACCCTCACCTCCCACGCCGGATAATTCACGAGCCGGAGCGCCAAAGTCACCGGCTTTGCGCTCGACTCCACAAAGGCTTTGCGCTCGCTTTGCCACCGAATGATCTTGACCTGCGTGCCGGGGGCTTCGATGATTTTGCCGGTCCCGGGATCAATTGCCGCGACCGGAGGAGTGGGTGCGACGTCGGGAATATCTTCGGCATCCGGGGTAGCGCCAGGGAGTTGGTAGCGATCGCTGCCGACGGGCGCATATTCGTCGGTGCCTTCGTACCCATGGCCGTCGGCGATTTCGCCTGCGAGAAAAGGAACGTCTCCGTCATCCCACCAGGTATCTTTCGCAATGAGACGGCCGGTGATTCCGATCAAGGCGAGAACCGCAACAAGCGCCAGCGCAGAGGCCCTGCGCTGCCGGATGAGGCCGATCGCGGCGGCCAGGAAGAAGGCGAACGCCACCGCCAGCGGTTCAAGCCACCTCCACGGAAATTGCACGAATGCGAGCTTGGGTAGATAGCGCCACAGCGGCGTGCTCGGCCGAAACATCAAAAACGACGCAGCGGTTGCCAACCAGAGCAGAGCCCACCAGACCTCGGCGAGTTCGCGGCGGCGGCGAGCCACAAAAACGGCCGATTCGCCGGCGAGGAGCATCATTGCCAGCGCGACGGCCGAGATTTTCCAGTTGAAGATGAGAAATTCGGGATCGTTGGAACTGGTGAAAATAAAATTTCGCTCGGGGCGAAGATTGGCCGCGAGCGCCTGCGAAATCTCTACCCAGCGCTGCTCCCACGCAGCGGGCAGGATGTAGAAGGCCGCGAGCCCGAACCCCGCAAGCATGGCCGCACCACCGGAAAGCAGGGGCCGCAGGCTGCATCGGCGAATGGAGGCGACCACGAGAACCAGTGCCAGCGAATAGGTGGCGATCACCCCTTCGGGCGCGTTGCACAGCCAGATGGCTGCCAACGCCATCGCCAGGAAAGGAAATCGACGGGGCATGTGCCGAATCATCCCCAGCGCGGCCGACAGGAGAAGGGGCAGGAACGCGGCGGCCAAAAGTTCGGCAAAATCGCTGCGGTAATACACGATCGCCAGGTTGTACGGGTTAACGGCAAATAGCACCGCTGCGGCAGCGGCTTGCCGGCCTGGCAACCATTCGCGGGCGAGCTTCCACATCGACATTCCCGCGACAATCAGAGCGAGCCAGATGTAGGCTCCGGGAACGGCCGGCCACGGCAGCACTGATCCGAGCGCAGCACCAATCAGCCAAGAGGCGGGAGGGTAGAAGACGAAGCGAGGCTCACCGAATCCCCAGTTGGCCCACTCTGCCCAGCGAGGGAAAACGATCCCCTCACGCCACTGGCCTGCGACATCCATCCAGGAAGAGAGATGAAACTGAATATCGTGGCCGGAGGCATTGCTCAGCAGCAATAAGGGTGTGACCACCGCGGTCGATGCCAGAGAAACCAGGAGAAGGGTGGCGACCCAGGAAAAGTTTGCGCTGCTAGCTGTGGCCGCCGCGGGCGGCGTTGCCGCGGGAGCAGTCAAGACAAAGATTCCATCACCGAGTGCATGAACAATGATACAGAATGCCCCCTGCGAAGCGCTAGCGGGTGAACTCGTGAAGCGAGCGGCCGCGCGCCTCTCCCAGCAGATTTATTTATCGGAGTAATATCCGTCGCGAGTCTGCACGACTAAATCCTTCTGTTTCGCCGTGAGAACGATCTTGTGGTAGCCTGCGCCTGAATTGGCCCGGTCCGGTGTGTAGCCAATGCTGTACTGATGGCGCAGCTCCTCTTCGATACGGGCGTAGATTTCCTCGATGGATTCCTTCTTCGAAACTTCGTACATATGCGCGCCGGTCTCCTGGGAGAGGTGCTCGAGAACTTTCTTGCCGTCGACCGATTCTTCCTGCGGATACCTGCGATGACCGCCCCCGCCGCCAGGCCAGCCGCCTCCCATTCCGCCGCCTCCCATGCGTGGTCCCCCGAAGCCGCCCCGCCCGCCACCGCCCTCCTGTCCGGCGAACAGAATGGAATACACGAGCGTGTCGGCGCGCTGCGCGGACTCGATGGCAGCCGGAAGCGATTCCTTGCTTCCGTGATCGACGCCGTCGGTGAGCACGACCAATGCTTTCCGGCCTGGCTGCTTTTTCATGACTTCGTTCGACGCCAGATAGACCGCATCATAGAGCAGCGTGCCCCCTCCCAACCCGCCGTGCCCGTGCGATCCGCGTCCGCCTCCACCGCCCGGTCCGCCCCCCCCGGGTCCGCCCTGGCCATATCCGCCGCTCGAGTCACGCTCCGGCGAATCCAGGAGTTCAAGTGATTGTTCCAGCTTCTCTCGTGATGAAGTGAGGTCCTGGAGCAGTTCCACCTCGTGATCGAAGCGGATCAGGAAGTCCTTGTCCTTGTCTTCCCGGAGCATGTGATCAAAGAAGCTGTAGCTCGCGGTGCGCTCCTGGCCCAGGACGCTCCGCTGGCTCATGCTTGTGTCCACCAGCAGGCCCAGGGTCAGCGGGAGATCGGATTCCTGCGAGAAGTATTGGATCGTTTGCAGGCGGCCGTCTTCATTCAGGGTGAAGTCGTCCTTGGTGAGGTTGCGAACGATTTCGCCCTTCTTGTTGCGCACCGTGGCGAGGACGTTGACGAGCTTTACATCTACCGAAATATCGGGCTTTTGCTGGCTCTGACTCAACAGCGGAGCTTCGGGAGCCAACAAAAAGCACCAGAGAGCTATCGCGCAGAGCCTTACGGCTGGCTCGAAATTTGCGCCCATTGGTTTCATCAAAGTTTGGAGGCGCTCTGGCCTCAAAGTGTAATTCCGCCAGCGAGGCCGAAACGTTCCATTGACGTAGGGTTCTAAGGCTGGGGGCCCTCGGACGGTTGCCGCGGATTGAGACTCTAGATTCCCAACTCCGGTGAGACGGAAGCACCGGGCTCGCCAAGTCTTAAGGTGTAGGTCTTTCCACGGGCGATGCTGGCGTAATCCTCCGAGGGCTAGACATGCTCGAGCTGAGCCAGGCGGAATGGGTCGCCGACCTTCTCATGAAGCTCCGCCCAAATCCTTTCTGGTTGGGCGAGAAACACCTTCACGACCCGGGGATCGAACTGCCTGCCGGAATACCTCAGGATTTCCTCGCGGGCCGCGGAGATGGGCAGCGCCTTTCGGTAGGGCCGGTCGGAGATCATCGCGTCTAAGGTATCGGCGACCGCGAAAATCCGCGCTCCCAGCGGAATTTGTTCCCCTTTTAGCCCACGCGGGTAACCGGAACCGTCGTAGCACTCCTGGTGGGATAGAACGATTTCAGCCGCCTCTTTCAGAAAGGGAATGCGTTGGAGCACGGTGAATCCGATATCGCAATGGCGGCGCATGATCTCGCGTTCGTCGGCTGTGAGCGGGCCGGGTTTTCGCAGGATGCTGTCGGGGACGCCCATTTTGCCAATGTCGTGGAGAAAAGCGCCGCGGGCAATGTGGCGGAGAAGCCCTTTGTCCACATCCATGGCCCGGGCAATGGTGATCGTGAACGCGGTCACGCGTTGGCAGTGGCCTTCTGTTTCCGCATCCTTGGCATCCAAGGCGCCGCCCAGCGCCTCGAGCGTGTAGTCGTATGACTGCTCAAGATCCTGCAGGGCTATGGAAAGCTGCTGAGTGCGTTCGGCGACCAGGTGTTCGAGGTCGCTCTGATAGGTGCGATTTTCGATCACGAGTTGGCGGTGTTCGAGGGCGCGACGCACGCTCAGATGCAGCTGATCCTTTTCGAAAGGCTTCAGGATATAGTCGTAGGCACCCGCCCGAATCGCTTCGAGCGCGATCGAGATATCGTGCATCGCCGTAACCATGATCGCCGGCACATCCGGATCCGCCCGACGCAACTCGGCCAGTAGCTTGAGGCCGTCCATCTCCGGCATGACGATATCGCTGAGAACCAGATCAAAGGAGTCTTTCCGGAATGCATCGAGAGCCAGGCGCCCATTCGAACAAACGGTGCAGCGATAACCCTGCGCTTCGAGAAGCGTCGAGATGACCTCGCGAATGGCCTCTTCGTCGTCGACGACCAGTATTTTCCCTTTTTCCACGGTTGCTCCGTTAAACCATTATAAGGCAGGACACACAAGGGCGAGGGGCTCGTTGCTCTATCTGATACGTACGCTATAGTTTGCAGTAGGCCTTCCCTCAGCCGATTGGGCCGCTTGAGACGTCGAGGATGCGGCCGCGTTAAAGAGCTCGAGCATTGCCTGAAATCAGGGGCCCGATGGAGCACGCTTCTAATTCGGTACTTCTTGCCATCTCCTTTTTTGAGGGTGCCGCTGCCTTTATCCTGCTTGTTATCTATTCCTTACTCACCAGAGCGCTCCCCTCTCGTTTTTTTAAGTACTGGCTCGCCGGCTGGATATCCTTCTTCGTTCTGCAGACTGCCAAGATCCCCCTGTTTTTCGCGGGAGTCTCGGAGAGGAATCTTCCTGTCTATCCGCTAGCTCTTGCGATGACCGCTTTCTTTCTGGCGGCCGCCTTCGAGTGCAGTGGATGGGCAAAGTGGCTGAAGTATCTGCTGGTCTGCAGCGTCATCGCGTGCAGTGGATTAGTCGCGCTGGATGTCGCAAAGCGGTACACCTGTCTCCAGTGGGGGAAATCGCTTCTTGAGTGCGGGTTCCTTCTGGCGGCAGGCTGGATGCTGTGGCGCTCGCAATCGCGGCACCGCGGATTTGGCTGGAAGTTCCTCGCGGGTGCATTGCTGTTGTGCGGGCTCCATGGATTGGACCGGCCCCTTTGGGCCGGGCAGCCTGTGTTTCTGTTCCGGGTGGCACTGCAAGGCGTATTCGTGATTGCCGCGGGGATTGCGATGGCCGTGCTGGCCTTGGAAGCCGACCGCACGCGCAACCAAGACCTCAACGAGAGGCTGCGGCGACTGGCGCTGATTACGGCCGAAGCCACGCAATCGTTCCGGGTGGATAAGGCTCTCGACGGGATTTTGCGCCATCTGGCCGAAAGCTTGAACGCAACCCACGGCATCGTATTTCTTTTCGACGACTCCGCCGAAGGGCCATCGCTTGATCTACGTGCCTCGGTGGGATTTAGCGACCAATACTTGAAACAAAATGCGCGACTTCCGGCCGGCGAAGCCTGGATACGGGAAATGTTGGGACAGGCGACGAGATTTGTCTCCGGGCCCGTGGCAGAAAACCCCTGCCTGCGCGAATGTCTGGGTCCCGAGAAGCTCGCCGCCGGAATCCTCGTGCTTGTGCCGGGCAAGGAAGCGCCGCTGGGGTTGCTCGCCATGGGATCGAGAGCTCCGCGGAAATTGGACAATGACGAGGAAGCTTTTCTTGTCAATGTCGCCAACCTGCTGGGACTGACCGTGCAAAATATCGCGCTGCTGGAAAGCGCCGCTGTTTCCCGAACGCAGTGGCGCGATACCTTTGATTCGATCGACGACTTGATTTTCGTTCATTCCACCGACGGCCGCATCTTGCGGACCAACCGTGCTTTCTCAGACCGCGTTCACCTTGAGCCGGTGGCCGTGGTGGGCAAAAACCTTCGCGACGTCCTTACGCGAGGCTCGGCTCCTTGGATTCGCTGTCCGTATTGTGAGGGGGTTGCGGGAAAAGCGGAGGAAATCGATCCGTCCTTCGGCGGGTATTTTCTCGTTACAAACTCCGCGTTGCATGGCTCTGAAGACGACCGCCTGGGAACGATTCACGTGCTGAAGGATTTCACGAGCAGGCGCCTGGCCGAGAACAAGTTCCGCAATCTTTTCGAGAAAGCCCAAGAGGGAGTCTTTGTCGTCACCCCTGCGGGCCGCCTGGTGGATTGCAACGATGCCTTGACGCGCCTGTACGGATATGACAGTCGAGACGAACTCATTGAGGTCTACGCGCCCGAGAGATTCTACGTAGATATCAAAGACCGTCACCGCTGGGCGGCGCTGCTTGACGAATACGGCGAGGTGCGGGATTTTGAATTCCAGTTCCGCCGGCGCGACGGGGAAATACGCACGGCTCACCTATCGGCCTTTGTCACGCGTGACGACTCCGGGACCACTCTCGCCTACCAGGGTTTCCTGCTCGACATCACGGAGCGCAAACGCGCAGAAATGGAAATTCGCCGCCGGAACCAAGAGCTACTGGCGCTCAACGCCATTGGCGACTTGCTCAGGCAGTCTTCGACCCTCGATGAGGGACTCGCCCAGGCGCTCGAGAAGGTGGCGGGGCTTTTTTCCGCGGATGCCGGGGCGATCTATCTTCTCGATGAGCCGGAGAATGTCCTGAGGCTTTCGGCTGCCGTGGGATGCCAGTCCCAAGCGGGCGACTTATCGTCGATCCAGGTTGCCGGTGCCTTGCTTGAACAGATCCGCCAAACGCACGCGACGCTGCTTCCCGGAGCGGCTTCCGCGCTTCCCGACGACTTCCGAACGCTGCAAGAGCGGGAGGGGATCGTGGCCTCGCAAGTCGCCGTGCTGTGGGCCAAGGACCGCATTATGGGAATGCTGCTGCTGGGCTGCAGGGAGCCGCGGGAGTTTGCGGCGGCCGACTTGAATCTATTGGCGGCCATCGGAAACCAGATCGCCATTACGATCGACAAATCCCTGCTGCTTGAGGAAACGCGCGAGGCCTACGAGAGCTTGCGGCAAACGCAGGAACAGCTGCTGCAAAGTGAAAAGATGGCGGCGGTGGGGCAATTGGTCTCAGGTGTCGCACATGAGCTCAATAATCCATTGACCGCAATTCTTGGATATAGCCAGCTTCTCCAGTCGCAGGAGTTCACGAGCCCCCGCGGCGTGGACTATATCGAGAAACTTTACAAGCAGGCGCAGCGGACGCATCACATCGTCCAGAATTTGCTCAGTTTTGCGCGCCAGCACCGGCCGGAACGGACCCCCGTCGACCTCAATCAGATTATCGAGGACACCCTGATTTTGCGCGAATACGATATGAAGTCGGCCAATATCCAGGTTCGCCGGGAGTTCGATCCGCGCCTGCCTGCGACCGGGGGCGATTTCCACCAGCTTCAGCAGGTATTCCTCAATATTTTGAACAATGCGGTCGACGCCGTCGGCGAAAATACCGGCCGTGGAGAAATCCGGATTCGCACGCAAAGAATCGGCGATCGTCTGCGCGTCGAATTTATCAACAACGGGCCCCCGATCAAGAACCCCCACCGGGTCTTTGATCCGTTCTACACGACGAAGCCCGTCGGGAAGGGAACAGGCCTTGGCCTCAGCATCTGCTACGGCATCGTCAAAGAGCATGGAGGTGAAGTTCAGGCTCGCAATACGGCTCGCGGGGTCACCTTCACGATCCTTCTTCCCCTGGTGGCGGCCACGCAACCGCCCCGCGTGGACCATCCCGCGTTGGCCGACGGTGTGGTGGGCAAGGTTCTTTTGCTCGAAGGCGAGGAAGCGGTTTTGCTACTCGAACAAGAGATCTTGGAATCGCGCGGCATTTGTGTTCGCGCCGTGCGGAGCGCTTGGGAGGCGATGGACATCCTGAAGCAGGACTCGGTGGACGCGGCGGTGCTAGATCTGAAGATATCGGGTGAGACTTCCACCACAGCCCTGCACCGCTGGATCGAGCAGAATCGTCCGGAACTTGCCAGCCGGGTGATTTTCACTTCTTCGACCATCCGCGATCCCGATGTTGCGGAGCTGCAGCAACGATTCGGGTGTCCCCTTCTGGCCAAGCCGTTCGCGGTGCAGGATTTCTGGAAAGCGATCCAGAAGGTTTTTGCCGCGGAGGCACCCCCATCTCTGAAGCGATAGGACTTAAGTCCCTGCGACTTTCTGGCGGCCGGCAGAAACCTCGGGAAACCTGCTATCCTGAAGATGTCATCCAATGTCGCTGGAGGCCGGGTTGAAGCGATTGCGCTACGTCATGGTCTTCACGTTGCTGGGATTGAGCGCGGGCGCTCAGCAAGCGAGCCCACCCAGTAGAGCCATCAATCCGGCCGAGCCGGCCGCGCCTTCCCCTCAGGCACCTGCCGGCTCCAACCCCGATTTTCTGCGCGCCGCCGATGAAGTCCTCACGCAGATGAGCCAGTTGCTCGATTTGCCGATCAAGGAGCCGCTCAAGAAGAGTCTGCGTTCGAAGCAGGAGATTCGCGAGTATTTGGTTCAGGCGGAGAAAGACGACAAGAACGAAGATCAGCGCGCCGCCGACGCGAAAACGCTCGAGGCATTCGGCCTGATCCCCCCAGGCTTTCCGCTCGATTCCTTCATGCTGGATGTGCTGACCGACCAGATCGCGGGCCTCTATGATCCCAAGGCCAAGGAATTCTATATCGCGGATTGGATTCCCCCCGATGAGCAGCGCTCGGTGATGGCGCACGAACTAACGCACGCGCTGGAGGATCAGTCCTATCACATCGATCCGTGGATCAAGTCCGCCCGTCCCAACGACGATGCAGAACTCGCGCGCGAATCGGTGAGCGAAGGCAGCGCAATGGCCGCGATGGTCGACTATTCTCTTCGCGAACAGCATATCGGCGTTCGCGATCTGCCGGATGTGACGCTTCTGCTGCGCTCCGGGGCTGTGGATGAAATGAGCAAAGATCCCCATTTGGCGAAGGCGCCTCCTTACATCCGGGACGACCTCCTGTTTCCCTATCTTGCGGGCACGACATTTTCGCAACAGTTTCTAAAGGCTCATTCCGGTTGGGAGGACCTTAAGATCCTGTTCGCCAATCCCCCGGTTTCGACCCAACAGATCATACATCCTGATCTCTACCTCGCCGGTGTGAAGCCCGAAAAAGTCGCGCTGCCCGAATGGAAAGGCCTGCTTCCCGAGGATTGGAAATTTCTGGAAGAGAACGTCATGGGGGAATTTAATCTGGATGAAGTCCTCAAGCAGTTTCTCGATCAGGAACGGGCCGATACGCTGGCTGCGGCTTGGCGCGGAGACCGTTACGCTTCGTTCGAAAATCAGAAAACCAGGGACACTCTCCTCGTCCTTCTGGTCGATTTGGACAGCGTAGAAGATGCCGCGCGTTTTTGCGGACAGTACAGCGAGGCTCTTGAAAAGAAATATCCGGGGCGCACCCAGCTTTTCCGGCGTCCCAATTTCTTTCAGTTCCGCACCAATAGCGGTGGCGTTTTTCTGCGCTGCTCCGGCACGCAATGTCTGACGGTGGAGGGCGCCACCCGCGAGACCTTCGACAAGATCAACAGTGCAATCGGGTGGACATTGACTCCAGGCCCATCGACCACCGAGGACTCACAATCTGTGGCGCAACGTACCAGCGGCGGGTGGCAGGACCGGGCGAACGTGGCAACCGCGCAATAGACCTCGCCTTGCGTCAGCAGCGAAGATCCGATGAGCGTATTCGACCTTCCTCGCATTCCGGAAGCAGAAGTGATGGACAGTTCTTCCGAGGTCGAGGTGTATTCCTCGGCTGCCGCGCGGTCATTTCTCAACAGGATCGACGACACCTTCGTCGAACACACGCTGCGTCTCCTACCAGGCAAAGAGCGCGGGCGCGCTCTCGATATCGGGACCGGACCCGGGCAGATCGTGCTGAAGCTGGCCCGGCGGCTGAAGCTCTGGAAGTTTGTGGGGGTAGACCGCTCGGCGAATATGATCGCTCAAGCACAATCAAATCTGGCCGCGACGGGCGAGGCCGCCGGCCGAGTGGAGTTTCAAAGCGCAG
The DNA here is from genome assembly GCA_050015335.1 of Candidatus Acidiferrales bacterium. Taxonomy (GTDB): domain Bacteria; phylum Acidobacteriota; class Terriglobia; order Acidiferrales; family UBA7541; genus Palsa-295. Next base: position 48,142 of record JBEKBP010000020.1, read on the forward strand.
ACGGGAACCGGCTCGCTTTCCCCGACGCGTCATTCCATCTCGTTCTGTGCAATTCGGTGCTCCATCATCTGGCCGAACCGCGCAATCTTCTCGCTGAAATGGCGCGCGTAGCGAAGCCGGCCGCGGCGATTTTGCTCCGCGATTTACGGCGGCCTGGCCGGCTCGCCTACCCGTTTCACGTGCGCTGGCACGGCCGCCACTACACCGGCGTGATGTATAAGCTCTACAAGGATTCCGTCTGCGCCGCGTACACGGTTCCCGAGTTGCAGTCCCTTGTTGATTCCTCCCCGCTGCAAGGCGTGCGCGTGTTTGAACACAACCGGACTCACATCGGCATCGAACGTCCTGCCGGTCCCCAGCAATGAAGTAGGGAAGAGAGGCGAACAGCCGCGCGCCTTAGTTAGTTAGGTTTCCGCTTGCATCGAATCGAGCAGACCAAGGCGCGCTTTGCGTTCGAGCCGCGCCAGGCGCTTCTCGAATCGCCTGCGTTTCTGGCGGTAGCCGGGTAGTGCGATTGTCCCCAGCCGATTCGCGCGCCGCAGGGCGGCCAGTGCCTTGCGCGCGAGTTCCGCGGCGCGATGCGGTTCGCGAGTGCGGCGCTCGTAGTGAATGGCCAGTTGCTCGTAAGCTTCCAAACCTTCCCGCGAGTCCCCGAGCATCTGCTCCCAAAGCTGGCAGGCTCGTTCGAGATTTCCATCGCGCTTCGCAAGGCGCGCGAGAAATCGCTGCGCGATGCGTTCGGTTTCCGACGGAAGCTCGGCGGCAATCGAGCGCTCGTAAAGCACTTGCGCACGGGCGGATTGGCCGCGGCGTTCGCAGATGCGCGACACGCCGAAAAGCTCCAGCGGGTCTGGCCCATGCAATTCCGGATTGCCCAGCACCGCAATCACCCGGCCCGCGAGGCCGGCCAGTCCGCGCAAGTCCATCTGATTGTGATGGAAGATTGGGACGAGCGGATCGGGCGAACCCCCGCGAAGGTAATCGAAATAGATCTGCGGGATCTGTTCAGACGTCACGTCCGCCCCGCGATCCCATCCGAGAACATGCCTTTCGAGGTCCGGCAATCGAGCCGAACCAAGGCGCTGCCGCCACAGGTTGCGCGCGGGATGCAAGAAATCGAGATGTGCTCGCGGGGAAGGCACGCGAATCCTGCGAGTCATGTGGTAGCGCGTTTCGAGCAGCGGCCAATCGAACGATTTGCCGTTGAAGGTGACGAGCACGCGGCGAGCGGCCATCCGTTCCGCCAGCGCCACCAGCACCGAATGCTCCTCGCTGTGCTCGCGCATGAAAAATTGCTCTACTTCGAGGCCCCCTGCGTCCCACCAAGCGATGCCGACCAAGAAGGGATAGGTTCCGGTGCCGCCGGCGAGTCCTGTGGTCTCGGTGTCGAGGAAGAGCCACTGCAGCGGATCGCGAATGCTCTCGTGGGCGTCCGGCTCGAGCAGGCGCAGCGCCACGGCATCGACTGGGCCGCTCGGCGCCTCGCATCCAATCGATTCTGAAAACCATCGCCGCAGCGCCAAATGTTCCCCGAATGCATTGTGGCTTGGCCGGGCGCCCAACATCTCCGCGAGCCTTTCCGCCCCGGCAGGAATATCCGGACGCATGCCGCGCGGCTCATCCTCTGCGGGCAGCGATGCGAGCTTGCCATCCATCCCGAGAAGGCTTGCATTACCGGCGGCCGCCGCCGGCCGTTGCAGCGCCTTCAACCGCGCAAATTTATCCGTGCTTGACGTGCTCATCACCTCTTGTTCGTCGTCGACGGTGGGTTCTCTACGCGCACAGGCCTTTCAGTATCGCCAGCGCCGCTGCCTTGGTCCTCTCGCTGTTCTCTCCGGCAGGCCCGACGCAGGAGGGGCACCCCTGCTCGCAGGGGCATCCTGAAATCAACTCCCGCGTCTTGCGCAAGAGCAAATCGTGCACCCCATAGAGCGGCTCGCTCAATCCAATCCCACCGGGATAGGCGTCGTAGAGATACAAATTCGGCTCGAAGAACTCCTTCATTTGGGAGGGATCATACATCGCGCTCGTGAACTCCTGCCACTTGGTCTCGACGCCGGGGCCCGCCGGCCGCTCCCCGACCGCAGTTCCCAGGTCGCGGCGGTCGCACATCAGCAGCAGCGAAGCCATCGATTCCAGCGCGTAGAGGAGCCCGAAGATCCCCGCCTGCCGCTCGGACAGCGCAAAAGGCAAATCTTTCAAAAGGTTGCGTTGGAGTGTGATCCAGAAAGCGGTCGTGTGCGTCTCGTTCTCCGGCAGTTCGAGTCTTCCATCGCCTATGTTTTCGTTGGTGAAGAACTTGATTTTCTTGAAGCCGATCACCTGCGACCGCACCAGCACGTCGCCATGAGCCCGCGCCGCAGGCCCCGCAATAGCTTCTTCCTCGGCAGTTTCGAGCAAGCGCACTTGGGTGTAGCGGATGGCATCGGTGTAATAGTCCACCTCCACGGACTTCACGTAGGCCTTACGCTGATCGAAATCGAGCTTGTCGACATGATATTGCTGCCCTTGATGGATGTAGATCGCTTTGGGGTGCACCGTCGTGAGCGCCGAGGAAAAATCCACCTCGCCGATCACCTCCGGGGCACCGTCTTCTCCGCCGGTCGTATCGATGATGATGAAATTGTCCGACGTCACCGCGCGCAGGCTCACCGTGTCGGCCGGATACGCCTGCTGTATCCAGTGCCAATTTCCGCGGCTGCGATGCAGATAGCCCGCTTCGCCCAGGCGTTCGCACAATGCGGGAATGTCGACGCCGCCCAATTTGTCCTCCGGTGACAGCGGCAGTTCGAACGCCGCGCATTTCAAATGGTTCACCAGAATCTCAAGATTGTCCGGCTGCACGTAGGCATGCTCCGGGGACCGGCCGAAGAAATAGTCGGAGTGCTGCACGATGAATTGATCGAGCGGCGCCGAAGAAGCTACGAGTACGGCGCACGATGTGCCACTGCGCCGACCGGCGCGTCCCGCGCGCTGCCACGTGGACGCGATCGATCCGGCATATCCCGCCATTACACAAGCATCAAGCGAACCGATGTCGATACCCAGTTCCAGCGCATTCGTCGCCACCACGCCGCGGATGCGCCCTTCGCGCAGCCCACGCTCGATCTCGCGGCGTTCTCCCGGCAAATAGCCGCCGCGATAGCCGCGAATCGGTTCCGACTGCCCCGGCTGCGGCCGGTTGGCCTGCCGTAAATACGTGAGCAGCACCTCGGTGTGCAGCCGGCTATTGGCAAAGACGATCGTTTGCAGCTTGCGCGAAAGCAGTTCCTTGGCTACGCGCGTCGTCTCGTTCAAATAGCTGCGGCGGATCCCCAAGGCTCGGTTCACCATGGGCGGGTTGTAAAAAACGAAGAGTTTTTCGGCGGCGGGTGCGCCGTTTTCTTCGATCACCTCGGCCTTGTTTCCGATCAACTGCTCCGCGAGCTCGCCTGGATTGGCAATCGTCGCCGAGCAGCAGATAAACTGCGGTTCCGAGCCGTAGAATCGCGCCACGCGATGGAGCCGCCGCAACACATTCGCGAGATGGCTGCCGAACACGCCGCGATAGGTATGCAGTTCATCGAGCACGATATAGCGCAAATTCTCAAACAGCCGCACCCATTTCGTGTGGTGTGGCAGAATGCCGGTGTGCAGCATGTCCGGGTTGGACAGGATCACGTGCCCGCGCTCGCGGATCGCCTTGCGCGCGTCGCTCGGCGTGTCGCCATCGTAGGTGAACACGCCAAAGCAGTCGTCCAGGCGCGTCGCCAAATCGTGCAATTCGGCAAGCTGGTCCTGGGCGAGCGCCTTGGTGGGGAACAGGTAGAGCGCCCGCGTGTCTGGATTTTCGAGGACCGCGTTCAGCACCGGCAGGTTGTAGCACAGTGTCTTGCCCGAAGCCGTTGGCGTCACCACCACGAAGCTTTTGCCGGCTCGCGCGAATTCCGCCGCCGACGCCTGATGCGAATAAAGCTTTTCGATGCCCTTGGCCCCGTAGGCCGCTGCAAGCTCGGGCCGCACCCAATCCGGAATGGCGCGAAACTGGGCCTCGCGCGCCGGAATATGCTTGACGGCTGTCAGCACCTCGTCGGCGCGATACCGTGAGGCCAAAGCGCTTAGGGCCTCCTGTACCGCATCGATGGTGCTGCCGCGGCCAGTTGGCGAGCCGCGAACGGCGAGTTCTGCCGTGGATAGCTCGGTTGGTTGGTGTCGCGCTGATGTTTGCCCCGCCGCAGGCATGGGAAGCTCCTCCAAGCGCAACTACGCCCCCAACTGAGGATCTTTAGGGGTTCGCCTTTTGTTCGCTCACCGTACCATGCCGCAAGGCGCAAGGCAATAGGCGATTCCTGGTTTTCAGGTTGGCGAATCCAACCGCTGGCACGCTGGGTTACCGAGTCCTTGCAATCGGTAGCGCACCAGTGTCGCCGCGATGCCAAACACAATCAGCAGAGTGATCCGCACGGGTGCTTTCTTTGTCTCGCGCTACCCGTCCTAGAAGCAAAAAGCTCCTGGGCGCCAGCGGCGGCCAGGCGTCAGCAGTCCTTCGCGGATGGTTCAGGCGAACTCCATCGCCTCAAAATTGCTCTGAAACACCCGATCACGCTCACAGGCAGATTCGCGTGAGTCTTCGAGGAAGCTGGAGGGCTCTATGGACACGCTCGAAAGGATTGCCCTCGGAGGTTCCGCTAGCGTCGCCTTCGTCGATGGTGGTTCGCAGCGCGGCAAGCTTGGCTTCGTGCTCCTGTTGCGCGCGCTCCAGAGTAGCCCAACCCGGCTTGCTCAACCCCACTGGCGTTTTCATAGCGCCGGGTCTTGATCTTGCTGGTCACGAAGCGGTCAAACGGTGCAATGAACAGTGCGGGCAGGCAGGACGGCCGCTTTTTGCACTCGAAATCCAGTTCAGCGGAATACAGCGGCGAACTTGTCGAGCGAGGATCGCATGAATATCGCATCCCGCGATCCGAAGTCATGCATCTTCTCCCTGGCTGTTTCTAAAAAAGCGGACATATCGTGTGTTAATTAGACCGGACATATCGTGTGCTAACGACACGATATCGCATCGCCCTTGACACCCAGGCCCAGCGCCGTTATAGAACATGCATGGCCAAATCCATATTGATTTTCGATTTTGGAACGAATGAAGACGCAGCACAGCAGGCCCGCCACAAGGTAGACGCGTGGCAGCAGGGTTTCCGCCTCGGCAAGAAGATCCTTCTCAAGTTCGACCGCAAACAATCGCACGTCAACGCCCAGACCGCAGCCAGAGAGCCGCAGGAGGGGACCGTCTCCAAAGGCAAGTCAGCGGAAAAGAATTCTCTCGCGAAAGCCCAGGATATGCGCAAGAACGACGAGGCCGCCTGCGGTGTCCGCATCTTGATCAAGCTGGATTTTTCGGATCATGAAAAGCTCACCCTGCAGCGCTGGCTCGATCGCATCCCGTCGGAGGAGCCCTTTAAATCCGCCCCGGGAGAAACGGTTCGGCACGGCGACGTTGCCTTTGCGGCAACGGCGGAACTGTTTGACTCGCTCGACTAAACCCGCCGGCGATCTCAGTCATGTGCGGGACAGGGCGCTACCTTCTTTTGTTTGTGCGACGCACATTTGGATATAATGGGACGAAGCGAATCCACTGGGCGACCTTCGGCAATCGGATCGGAGGCAACTCTTTTGGCCTCTCATGTGAAACTCAAGACAGCTCCTCTCGATGGGTCCAAGTACGGCGGCCTATCGCGCGACACCTTGATCCGCATCTATCGCACGATGTTTCTCTCCCGCCAGATTGACGATCGGGAAATCCAGCTCAAGCGGCAGAACAAGATTTTCTTCCAAATCAGCGGAGCAGGACACGAAGCCGTCCTGGTCGCCGCGGGCCTGGTCCTGAGATCGGGTTACGATTGGTTTTTCCCGTACTACCGCGACCGCGCTCTGGCGCTCATGGTCGGGGAAACGCCCTATGAGATGCTCCTGCAAGGCGTCGGCGCGAAGGATGACCCCGCGTCCGGCGGACGCCAGATGCCTTCCCACTGGGGGAATCCAAAATTCAATCTGGTCACCGGCTCCTCGCCTACGGGATCGCGTTGGCTTCACGCTGTGGGCGCCGCGGAAGCGTCGCTTTATTATCAGAAGTTTCCCCAGGCCCTCGAACAAGCGCGGAAGGCTCCGGGCGGCAATTGGGTTGATTTCCACCCCGATGAAGTCGCCTACGTTTCCGGCGGTGAGGGAGCCACGAGCGAAGGGGAGTTTTTTGAGTCCCTGAACGCCGCCAGCTTGGGCAAACTCCCGGTTCTTTTCCTCGTGGAGGACAATGGCTATGCCATTTCCGTTCCGGTGGAATATCAGACGGCGGGCGGCAGTATTTCCAATCTCGCCCGGAATTTTCCCCATTTCCACATCGAGGAGTGCGACGGCACCGATCCGCTCGAAAGTTACCAATCCCTCAGCCGCGCCTTGGCCCATTGCCGCGCCCGCCAGGGCCCTGCCCTGGTTCATGCGCATGTCACGCGCCCGTATTCGCATTCGCTTTCCGACGACGAAAAGCTCTACAAGACCGCCCAGGAGCGCGAAGCGGAAGCTCACCGCGATCCGCTGCCGAAATTCGCTCTCTTTCTCGTGCGCGAGGGCATCCTCGAGGAAAGCGGACTCGAAGCGCTCGAAGCCGACGTGATTCGCGAGGTCACAGAGGCCACCGATCGCGCGCTGGCAGCCGAGTCGCCCGCCGCCGATTCGATCTACGTGAACGTGTATTCGCCCGAGGTAGACCCAACCTCCAGCCAATTCGAAACCGAGCCTCATCTGAGCGGCCATCCCAAGACGATGGTCGAAATTGTTTCCGCCACCCTGCTCGATGAAATGTCCCGCGACGAGCGGATCGTCGTTTTTGGCGAGGATGTGGCCGATTGCAGCCGCGTGGAGAACCTTTCAGTTCTAAAAGGAAAGGGCGGCGTGTTCAAGGCCACCGCTGGATTGCAGCGCAAGTTCGGCGCCAGCCGCGTGTTTAATTCGCCGATTGCGGAGGCTGCCATCGTGGGGCGCGCCCTCGGCATGTCGCTAAGAGGTCTGAAACCGGTGGCCGAAATTCAATTCTTCGACTACATCTGGCCAGCCATGATGCAGTTGCGCAGTGAGATGGCCATGCAGCGCTGGCGCTCGGCGGGACATTTCAAGTGCCCGGCCGTGATTCGCGTGCCGATTGGCGGCTACCTCACGGGCGGCGCCATTTACCACAGCCAGTGCGGAGAAGTAGTCTTCACGCACATTCCGGGACTGCGCGTTGTGATGCCCTCGACCGCCCTCGATGTCTGCGGTCTGCTGCGCACAGCGATCCGTTCGGATGATCCGGTGCTCTTCCTGGAGCACAAGCATCTCTATCGCCAGCCGTACAACCGCACGCCGTACCCTGGCCCAGATTTTACAATTCCCTTTGGCAAGGCACGCGTTGTCCGGCAAGGCAGCCAGGTGAGTGTGATCACATACGGCGCAGTAGTGCACCGGGCAGAAGTGGCTGCGGCGTCGCTGGATCGCGAGGGCGTGTCGGTGGAGATCGTCGATCTGCGCACCCTGAGCCCCTATGATTGGGACGCTATTGCCGCCAGCGTGCGTAAGACGAATCGCGCGCTCGTTGCCTACGAGGATTCACGCTCCTGGGGCTATGGCGCGGAAATCGCCGCTCGCATCGCGGACGAATTGTTCGGCGAACTCGATGCCCCAGTTCGCCGCGTCGCCGCGACGGATACTTTTTGCGCATACAATCCGAAGCTCGAGGATGAAATCCTACCGCAGACCGAAGACATCGTCAGCGCCCTCCGCGGCCTGCTCTCGTATTAGGCGGGGTGGATGGTCCTTTCGGGCGTAGCGAGGAATCCGCATCATTTTCTCGCGACGACGGGGGGAGGCGGGGAAATGATCGGCACGAATTGCCAGCGGGAGGTTGCGGACTGTTCGAATCTCCCTCAATTTCTGTGGCCCCGGCAACAAGTCGCTTCGCGCGCCAACAAGCGGCTGCTGCGCTCATCGGCTGGTCACAAGGTTGGCGGCATCTGCGGTGGCATTGCGGAGTATCTGCAAGTTGACTCGACGTTGGTCCGCTTGGTTGGGCTGGTCTTTTAAGTTCTAATCCCCGTGCCAGTGGTCCCGGCGTTCGCCGCATCCCTTTTGGCGTGCATCATCATGCTCCAGGCTCGGGGCGCCCGCCCGGGGGGGGGGTGCATTGCCGACTCTGCCATATTCGACCCAACCCGCGTAGTCCCCCGTCAGCTCTTGGCTTTGCGCGGGGATTTGCCGCCCCGGAAAAACGTGGCGTCCAGCGAAACCGATCCCGCTCCGAACGTGGCCAGCGCAAAGACTCCCAGGGCGCAAGCCAAAGGCAATTCGTATCGCCCCATCCCCCTCGGATTGGCGAAAAGCCCGTGTCCCATCCACAGCACTGCCGACAGCTCGATGGTTAAGAGCAAGCTCGCGAGTCGGGTAACGAGCCCGACCACCAGCATCGCCCCGCCTATGACTTCCACCAAGCCCGCTAGCCGCGCAAAGTAGTCGGGCAGGCCATCCCGATTGGCCATGTCAAACATGAATTCGTGCGAGTGGGCGAACAACTTCGGATAACCATGATAGATAAAAATTGCACCGAGGCCCACGCGCAATAGTAAGAGCGCGAGCGGCCGCAGCTTTTCCATGCGATGCACCCGGGTTCTCCTTGCTTTGAAAAATCGCCACAACTTTAGCACAAGCAAACCACATCGTTTGGACACATCGAGCTTTGTTTTTCCTCGCGGATGGGCGCGGCGGATGAATCATTCGTGTAGAATCTGTTTGCTCTGGGGGCATCCGGCGGGTTCCGATGCGGAAGATTTTGATTGGTTTTGTGGTCATCGCGGTGATTGGGATCGCCGTTCATTTCCGTTTTCACCGCGCCAAGCCTCCTCTCGAAGTGGCTTATGCGGCCAATCGTGAGGTCACTCTCTGGAGCACCACCGCGCAGGTGCGCTCCGCCGTGGCGACCGTGAACTTTGGCGATCCCCTCGACGTGATCGATCGCTTTAGCGATCAGGTGCAGGTTCGTACCGCTTCCGGCATCGTTGGTTGGGCGAGTGAGCGGGATCTGCTCTCAGCCGATTTCTGGCAGAGGGCCAAGAATACGAATACGATCGCGGCAACCCTGCCGGTCGAGGCGCATGGACACACGCGGGTTTTAAGCAATCTGCATCTTGATCCGGGCCGCAACTCGCCGCGCATCCGCCAGTTGAGCAAGGACGTTCCGCTGGAACTGTTCGAACGGCGCATCGAAAGCGTCCCCTCGCCATCCAACCCTGGCGCGCAGGAAGTGTCCGCCAATAGCGCGCCGGAGGCAAAAAAAGAGGACTGGTGGCTCGTTCGCGCGCACTTTCCCGATCAAACCTCCCTGTCTGGCTGGCTCCTGGCTCGGTTCATCGACCTGGATGTTCCGGAGCCGCTGCCCGATTACGCGAGTTCTGCGGGGGTGCGCATTGTCGCGTGGTTTGAACTGAACCGCGTGTCGGATACGGCGGGAAAGACTAAGCCGCAGTACCTCGTCGTTGGCGATCGCGGTTCCGAGGGCCAAGTCTGCGATTTCACTTTGATGCGCGTGTTCACCTGGGGTCATCAGAGGCAGCGCTATGAGACTGCGTTTGTCGAAAGCGATGTCTGTGGGCAATTGCCGGTGAAGCTAACGCCCGCAATCACGCCCGGCGGAGACGCCTCCTTTGCGTTTCTAGATCTGAGTGGCGGAGTGCCCGAGGACCGCTTGTACAGAATGCACCAGACGATCGTCCGAAGAGTCAGGGAAGGCGGTGCAGGCGGTCCACCCCCCAGCACGCACAAGAAACGGCGTTGACGGTCCCGCTACATGCCCTCCTAACTTTCGGTGCGGCGCAAGACGCAAACGAATAGATTCTTAAGTATGCTCCGCCGCAGAGTCCTTATAGCGATATGCCTGGCACTGATTGGCTTGCTGTTCGGGAGAGGTCTTTCGAAGAGGGAAACTCATGCCCAGTCCGCCCCGCCGGCGCCTCCACCGATTCAATACGTCGGCACCTGGGGAATGAAGGGCAGCGAACCGGGCCGCCTCGACCAGGCCACCTGCATCAGCGCAGATGCGCTCGGAGATATTTTCATCGCGGATGCAGGCAGCCGCTTCATCCACAAATTCGCCCCACAAGGAACGCCCTTACTATCCTTTCAGGATGATTGGATCAAATCGCCGCAAGCGATTGCCGTGGACCGTGGCGGAGCAATCTACACGGCTGACGCGAGCCGCGGAAGCGTGTCCATCTTTCTGCCCACGGGCGATCGCTACCACGATCTTAGGCTGAGGTCGCGCCCGAACGCGGAGGACACTCTCGGAGTGACGGTTGGCGATGACGGCCTGATCTTCGTCCTGGACAAAAATGCGGGCCAAGTGTTTGTCTACACGCCCGGTTTTCGCCTCACGCAGACGTGGCGTCCGTTCTCGGATTCAGGAGGCCGGGCTAGCGCCATCGCATACGGGTCTGACGCCTATGTCTACGCGCTCGATGGAGAGGATAACAAGATCGTTCGTTTTACCGAGACCGGCCACCTGGTGTCCGAGATTGCCGCGCGGCGGCAGGGAACCAGCCGGAGGCTCGGCGATCAATTCGCCGTTTCAAACGCGAACGTGTTCTTGATGGACGGCGACGGTCTCACGCTTCACGTGCTCACTTCGGATGGCGCACCGAAGCTGGATTTCGATCTTTCACCTCAGCTGGGATACCAGCACCGGTTCGTACCGGCCATTGCCGTCAGCCCGCGCCGGGAGCTTTTCGTGCTGGACTCGCCCGATTCACGCGTTCTTCGCTATCGCATCAATTTCTGATACTTCTTAAAGGAATCTATCGCGCTGGTGGCGCGAAGAAGGAGCCTGTATGCCTTTGCTGCTTACCGAAGCGGACGTGAAGTCCATTCTGACGATGCCGCTGGCCCTCGAAGCGGTCGAAACCTCCTTCCAGCGGCTCGCGGAAGGCAGCGCGCTGCTCCAATACCGGCAGCGGCTGCATGTGCCCGGAAAGGGCGTGCTGAACCACATGGCCGCGGCGGATTTGGCCACCGGCTACATGGGCTTGAAGATTTACTCGATTTCGCGAGACGGCGCGCGTTTTCTGGTAACGCTCTATAGCGCAGATTCGGGTGATCTGGTGGCGTTGATCGAGGCGGATTATCTCGGGCAGGTGCGCACGGGGGCTGCCAGCGGACTGGCAACTCGCCTGATGGCGCGGCAGGACGCCCGCGTCGCCGCGATGATCGGAACGGGCTTGCAGGCCCGCACCCAACTGGAGGCGATCGTCGCCGTCCGGAAATTAGATAGCATTCGTGCCTGTGGGCGCGATCCCGGCAGGAGAGAGACATTTGCCAGGGAGATGTCGGCGAGGCTGGGCGTTCCGGTGATGCCTGTGTCTTCGGTGGAGGAAGCCGTTCGGGGCGCCCAGATTTTGACCACGTGCACCAGTTCCAAGGTAGCTGTCCTGGAGGGTCGCTGGATCGAGCCGGGGACGCATATCAACGCGGTGGGAGTGAATCAGGCGCAAAAGCGCGAATTGGATACCGAAACGATCCTTCGCTGCGACGTCGTCGCTGCTGATTCCCGCGAGCAGTCTAAAATCGAATCAGGCGACTTGATTCATGCGTTTGCCGGCGATCTGGCCCGGTGGGACTCGGTTCGGGAATTTGCCGATATCGTCGCCGGGAAAATCGCGGGGCGCACCACTCCCGCTGAAATCACACTCTTCAAATCGAACGGGGTCGCCACCGAGGACATCGTGGTAGCGGGACGCATCTATGAAATCGCCCGAAACCGCGGCATGGGACGGTTGGTACCGATGTGGGAGGACAAGGCGCGAACGCTGGCCGAGCGCGGCGTCTGAATCTAGGCTTGCACGCGCCGCATGCGCTTCTCGAGGGCTACATGCAATCGCTGGCGGCAATCGGCGGGAAGAGGTACTGGTTCGGAGTTGCAGAAGATTTCGATCGTCTTTTTTGTCGTATTTACGACGACCCGGCAGTTCTTACACTTGCTGATGTGTTCTTCGATTTCCATCCGTAGCGCCGGGTCGAGCATCTCGTCGAGATAATCCGCGAGTTCGGAAAGCAGTCCTTTGCACTTCACGAATTTTCTCCTCGCCGAAAATATCGATTCAATTTCTGACGCAATTTCAGTCGGGCCCGCAGCAGTCTCGATTTTACAGCCGGAACCGAAAGCCCCAGCGCTTCGGCTGTCTCTTCGGTGGACAGTTCTTCGATGTCGCGCAACTGGAAAACGATTCGGAAACCGGGTTCCAGTTCCCCCACTACGGTTGAGAGAATCTGGGCGAGTTCGGTCTGCTCGTAGCGCTCCTCCGGGGAGGGCCCCCAGTCCTCCACCTCCCGGACCACCATGTCTTCGCCCGTGTCCACCTCTTCGTCCAAGGAAACCTGATTGGGGCGGCGCTTGCGCAGCTTCATCAGCGCCTGGTTGACCGCAATGCGCACGAGCCAGGTGTAGAAGCGGGAATTGCCTTGGAACTCGCCCAGATGCTCGTAGGCCTTCAGGAAAGCCTCCTGCATGGCGTCTTCGGCGTCTTCGCGGTTCTGCGTAATGTTTTGGGTGAGGCGGAAGATCTTGTGCTCGTAGCGACCGACCAGCGTCTCAAACGCCGAGATATCGCCCGATTTAGCGGCTGCAACGAGCAACGGCTCGTCGTCTTTGACCACCTGCGAGGGCAGGGGGCGCGGTGGCACCGGGTTCAGTTTGGACGAGCCCATCGAGTGTTTTTCCATGGCAAAGGGTAGCACAGGTTCTATTACCCGAGAATCAGGGTTCTGACTGTGCGTGTGACCTTAGATGCGCGGCGCAGCAATCCGATGTACCTTTCGCACCGAAATGATCGCGCAGCCGGGAATCTGCTGTCTGCTGTAGTATCATTAGCCCGAGCGGTAACCACTCCGGCATGCATGTCCCTCAATCAGAGGGAGTTGCTGTAGGTGGCTGGTGCACGCTGGGGAGAAATTACGCGAAAGGTAAGCCATCCGAGCGTCCGGATAAGCGAAAAGCCATTTAATGCGAACACTGCCTGACTATCTCCGCAAGGGTATGAAGATGATTTTGATCGGTCCCAACCCTGGGGACCGTTCTGCCCGTGTCGGGCACTACTACGCCGGCCGCACGAACCAGTTCTGGCCCATCATGTACGAATCAGGCGTAATACCCGAACCGCTCAGCTATGAAGATGACCGGCGCATGCTCGAGTTCGGTATTGGAATGACCGATCTGGTCAAACGGCCTACCCGCGCGATCGAAGAAATTGAACGCCAGGAATTCGCCGAAGGCCGCGTCCTGTTGGCGCAAAAGCTTGAAGACACCCGCCCGCGGGTAATTGCATTCAACGGGAAGATCGTCTATGAGAAATTTGCGGGGCGCCCCTGCAAACTAGGACTTCAGAAGGAAACGCTATACGGTGCCCAGGTGTTCGTCCTGCCCTCCACCGCCGAGACCAACGGCGGCGTCACGATGCGGTATTTCAAGAAGCTTGCCGAGCTCCTGAAGAGCCTAAAAGATTGAAGATTAAGGAAAACGTTCACCTATGAGTGTCCCCCCACGGCGGCAAGCGTCCCCCACGGTTTTGGAGGAACGTTCGGGCGCCGTGATGACGATCCGGCTGAACCGTCCCGAGAAGCTCAACGCGCTCGACGTTGAGATGTGCCGCTTGCTGGTGCACTCGCTGCTGCGCGGCGCCGAAGACAAATCCATACGTGTGATCGTTCTCACAGGCGCTGGACGCGGATTCTGCGCGGGCGGGGATCTTGACTGGATTGGTGACGCGCGAAGCCGCCGCGCCGTAAGTGAGCTTCAATCCATGCTGGTCGCGGGCAAGGAAATTTGTCTCGCCATCGCTACGATGCCGAAGCTAGTGGTTGCCGCCGTGAACGGCCCGGCGGCCGGGGCGGGGATGAGCCTCGCGTTGGCCTGCGATCTGCGGATTGCTTCCGAGCAGGCGACATTCTCGCAGTCTTTTGCGCAGGTCGGTCTGTATCCTGATTTCGGCGCTACGTTCTTTCTGCCGCGCCTGGTGGGTTTGTCCCGGGCCTCGGAGCTGTTTTACACGGCCGAGAGGCTCTCCGCTCAGGAGGCCTTGAGGATCGGAATCCTCTACGGCATTTTTCCCTCGGAGCAATTTGAAGAGGAAGCTGCCAAGCTAGGACAGAGTCTGGCGGCGGGTCCTCCGATCGTTTGCCGGGATGTGAAGCGCACAATGATCGGCGAACACCACAAGGAACTCGAGGATGCTCTCGACGAAGAGATTCGCCTGCAGACTCATTGCTTTCTCACCGAGGATTGCGCCGAGGGCCTGGCCGCTTTCGTCGAAAAAAGAAAGCCGCGTTTCTGCGGCCATTGATTCAGAAATCGACGAATTTCCCCTCCCTGTGTCCTGAAGGCTCCGCACCCCGGGCTCCTTGGGTCTTTCTCGGGATTTTCATTTGGCAAACCTGCGCTTGTGATATTCTCCGATCCGTGCAAAGGCATACATTCAAACGCAATAGGCTCCGAGGGTGATGGAACCAGACCGGCAACCCCATATCGAAATCACACCGAGCGAAGTGAAGGCCCTGCGGACGCGAGGCGAAAAGTTCGCGTTCGTCGACGTGCGCGAACAATGGGAATACGACGCCGCGCATATCGATGGCTCCACGCTGATCCCGCTGCGCGAGGTCCCCGCCAATCTGCCACGCCTGCAAGCGGCCGGCGAAATTGTTTTCCTCTGCCACCACGGTATGCGCAGCCTGGATGCCGCTGCATGGCTACGGTCGCAAGGGGTGGAAGGCGCGCGCTCGATGTCCGGCGGGATCGATCGCTGGTCGCTTGAGATAGACCCGGGAGTGCCGCGTTATTGAGGAGAATGCCGTGAGGGTAAAGACGACAGCCGCAGGCAAATCCGCCGCACAAACTTCCGGGAAGAAGGCGCAGTTTCTGCACAAGCCGAATTGCACCACGTGCCGGAAGGCGCGAAAGCTTTTAGAAAAGCGCGGATTCCAGCTCCACTTCCGCGATCTGGGGAAAGAGCGGCTGAGCGCCGCGGAGCTCGAGAGCCTAATTGGGAACCGCGATCATACCGACTTTCTGAACACACGCAACCAGGTCTACCGCCGCGAGAACATGAAAGAAAATCCGCCGTCGCGCAAAGAGGCGATCCAGATGATGGCGAAGGAGCCCAATCTCATTCGCCGCCCGGTCGTCGTAGCCGGCGGCAGGGTCGTGCTGGGATTTGACGAAAAGGGCTTGGCCCGGCTCTGAAATCCCGGGAACGCTGATCTCCCGATTGGCGACAGTTGCCTGCGAGCCTTCGGTGGGCCTAACCGCAGCGCCCTAGTTCACCCAATCCGCCAGAAAGATATTGGTTTCGTGCGGCGCCCGGCCATTCCGGTTCGACGACCAAACCAGCTTCTTCCCATCGGAGGAAAACATCGGGAACGCGTCAAATCCGGGGTAATAGGTAACCCGCTCCATGCCTGTGCCGTCCTCGTGGATTAAGTACAGATCGAAGCCGCTCGGGTCTTTCGTATTGCCCACGTTGGAAGCAAAGATGATTCGCTGGCCGTCGGGCAGCCAGTAGGGCCCGAAATTCGCCGCTCCGTTGTGCGTCACCTGGTGCTTGTTCGATCCGTCGGCGTTCATCACCCACAATTCCAAGTTTCCCGGACGGATCAGGCCCCGCGCGAGCAGATCCTGGTAATCCTTCAACTGTTCGGGAGTGTTCGGGTGCTCCGCGCGATAGACGATTTTCGTGCCGTCGTATGACCAGAACGGTCCGCCATCGTAGCCAATTTCGTGCGTGAGCTGCTTTACGTTCGATCCATCTGCATCCATCGTGTAGATGTCGATATCGCCGTTCCGGGTTGAAGTGAATGCGATGTGTTTGCCGTCGCGCGTGATGGTCGATTCGGCGTTGTAGCCGGGAGCCCTTGAGAGCGGGCGGATGTCGCCGCCATCGCGTTTGGCGGTGTAGATCGAGTATGTGTCGTAGATGGGCCACACATATCCGTGCGAATAATCGGGCGGCGGAGGGCAGGCGTCGCTCGCGGCAAACGTGGAGGAGTAAAGAATGCGGTCGCCGGCTGGGAAGAAATAGCTGCAGGTGGTGCGGCCCTTGCCGCTGCTGAGCATTTTCATATCCGCCATCTCGCTCGTTTTGTCAAACGACGGCACCGGGATCGTATAGATTTGATCGCAGGGAATTGCCGGGCCAACATTCGCGTTGGTATGCGGGTCATAGAACTGCCCCTGGTGCTGAAAGGTCAGGAATTTGTCGTCGGCTGAGAAATACGCCTCCGCGTTCGTGCCGCCGAAAGTGAGTTGCCGCACACCGGCAAGATGGATCTCACCGGGAAAGACGTTGGGCCGCGCTAGGATCCTCCTGCCGTGTCTGGGAAAGAAGAACAAGGCGAAGCACGCCGCAATCGCAAGAAGCGAAACGCACGGGTAAAGCAAAAAGTGTCGTCGCATTTCTCGGTCCGTGCCTTGGACTCGGGAGCCCGTTTAGCGGCGCTGCTCGAGCGTCACAGACGCTTTCAGCGGTTTCCCGTCGCGCAGTACCGTTACCTCTACTACCTCCCCCACTGTGCTGCTGCGAAGCGCGTCGGTGAAATCGTATAGATTCATGATCGTTTTGTCGCCGAATTTCACGAGCACATCGCCACCCCTCAACCTGGCCTTCGCCGCGGGCGAGCCTGGCTGCACGTCGCTGAAACGCACACCCTTTTCCGCCTGGCCGAAGTCTGGAATGGACCCAAAGTACGGTCCGTAGCCACCGCTCCCACCGGTGGTGGCTGCTCCCTCGTGCGGGTTCTGGTGCTCAAGCACGGTAACGAACTGCGGCCGCTCGGCTGATTCATCAAGCTGGATCATTACCTTCGCGATCATGTTGAGCAACTGCGCGGCATCCGGGGCATTGATCTTATCCCAGGTATCGGAAGGCCTGTGATAATCTGAGTGCAGCCCCGAAAAGAAGAAGAGCACAGGAATCTTGTTGGCGACAAACGAAGTGTGGTCGCTTGAAGAGTAGCCTCCCTCTGAATTCTCGATGCGGAACCGAAAGCCGCTCTCGGCTTTCTTGAGCGTGGCCTGAAATGTCGATCCCGTTCCAACGCCGCCGATATACACCTTTTCGTCCTTGATCCGGCCGATCATGTCCATGTTCAGCATCGCGACGGCCTTGTCGAGCGGTCGCGTGGGCTCCTTCACCCAATCCGCTGAGCCGAGCAGTCCCAGTTCCTCTCCCGCGAACGAGGCGAATAGGATGCCGCGTGGGAGCTGGCCCTTGAGCGGCGCGAACAAGCGCGCCAGTTCCAGGACACCGGCGGTGCCCGAAGCGTTGTCGTCTGCGCCGGGATGAATCTGGCCGATCTGCGCGGGTGCGAGCGAGTCGTAGTTCCCGTATCCGAGGTGATCGTAATGCGCGCCGATGATGATGTATTCATCCGTTTTTCCCGGCAGATAGACCAGCACGTTGTTCACGGTCGCGCGCGTCGTTTCGATGTTGACGTCAAGTGTCAGATGCACGGAGTCGGGAAATGCGAAGGATTCGGGTTTCGTCGCGGAATTGATCTCACCCTGCACGCTGGCGAGTGATTTCCCGGCAGCGGCAAACCATTCCTGGGCGACGCTGTTTTTCACCTGCACCAGAACAATTCCGGTATCTGCTGGCCCGCTCACGCTGCCAAAGCGGGCGAGCAGATCGTCTTCGCCGCGACCGAGCTTGCCGTTGACGATCACTACGGCCCTGGCACCGTGGTTGCGCGCATTAATGGCTTTGGTAATCAGCGCGGCGTGCCGCGTCGGTCCTTGATGGCCGCTCTTGGCGGCGAAGCCGGCAGGTTCGTAGCGGAGCAAAACGACGATTTTGCCCTTCACGTCGATGCCACCGTAGTCGTCGTAACCGAATTCGTCTGCCGACGCCCCGTAACCTGCAAACACCACGGGGGCGCTCACCTTGCCGGATGAGGAAAAGCTGAACGGCACGAAATCTTTGTTGAGCTGCAGGTCCTTCTCCCCGGTTCCTAGCTGCTCGGCGATGCGGTTATTCCCGGCCAGCTTTGCGCCCGTGATTAGGCTGAACGGCTGGAAATAGCCTTTCGAGCCCGCCGGAGCGAGACCGAGGCTCTTGTAGCGCTGTTCCAGTAAATTCGCGGCAAGCGTCAGACCCTTTGTGCCATCGCCGCGCCCTTCCATGGCGGGCACCGTAAGAGCCTGGATGTCCTGGAGGTAGCGCGCCGGGTCCGCCGGAGGGATCTCTGGAGGCGGTTGTTGCGCCGCAGTCGCGGCCATCGCAAGCGACAGCATGGAGACAAGCGCGCCGTCAGAAAAGCGCACGGACAACACTCGCATCCGGTTTTGCATACGAGCAATCCTGTTGGCCGGTCCCATGAGCGGAGAAAGAATCCTATGTTGGCGGGGAAGCCCTGTCAAATCGCCCAAGAGGCTGGTGTATACTCGCGCTCGCTTGAATCATCCCGGGCAACCAGTGGAAGGAGCCTCGCCAATGAAACTCGACTCGTGGATTGTGAGCGTTCTAGGGATCGCGGCTGCGGCAACCGCATTCTTTTCAGCACCGCCTGCGCTCCAGGGCCAAACGAAGTCTGACAAAAGCGCGGTAGCCGGAGCCAACCAGATGGCCGGACTCGGATCGATATCCGGCTTGGTTTGGGCCCCCAAGGACTTCAAAGCCGCGAAGGTGTTTGCCAGGAACATCGAAAAGAACGTCATCTATATGGTTTACACCGAAGATGGCCGCTACTTGGCGGTCGGCCTGTTCCCGGGAAATTATGAAGTAAGCGTCGCGAAAAACGGATTTACTAGCAAGGATGTCGAGAAGGTCACGGTCAGGGAGGGAGCAATGGCCACCGCGGACTTTACCCTACAGGAGGGTAGCTACCGTCCGGCTCAGCAGAAGCGCAGTGCCGTTCCCAATAACGAGCCGCTGCTGGCCTATGATGACCTGTACCCAGCGGGCGCAGGCCGCCAAATTATCGAAAGAACCTGTATTCGCTGTCACGGGCCTGATTTCCTGCCGAATCACCAGTGGGACGCGGATCAGTGGAATGCGGCCATCGATCTTATGCAGTCGACCGAGCTTAACAGCAATCCTCCTGGCCGCATCAGCCCCTCGAGCGTTCCGGAGGGGATCAGCCGCGAAGAGCGCCAGACGCTGATCGATTATCTCGTGAAGAACTTTGGACCAGACAGCACGCGCCGCGGCCTGGCCATCCGGGAGGCGCCGGTGGATGAAAACGCGTTGGGAAAGGCTGAATTCATTGAGTACCGCGTCCCTCCGCTAGCCAACGGGCACGACCGCCGGTTCCACGATGAGCACCTGAGCGTCAACGGGGACGTGTGGTACACCGACGCCAACGGCCTGCAAATCGGCAAGATGGACCCGCGCACAGCGACCTGGACCGACTACCCTCTTCCGGATGCAAAATATCGCGGCCACGGTTTGGTTCAGGATGCCAACGGAGATATCTGGGTATCCGGACACACCGCCTTTGTGCGGGTCGACAGTAAAACGGGTTCGATGCAGTTCTACCCCTATCACGCGAACGGCCTACGCCCCGATCACGGGAACACGCCAACCATCGATTCGAAACAAAACATTTGGACTACCTTGATGTATACCGACGAAGTTGCGAAGTGGGATCGCAAGACCGGAGAGGTCTCCCGGTTCACGGTGCCTACTCCCTACGCGGCTCCCTACGGCATGGTGACCGACAAGAAGGACAACCTTTGGATCGCCGAGTGGTTTGCCTGCAAAATCGCCCGGTTCGATACGAGCGCCGAGACATTCACGGAGTTTGTCCCGCCTACGAAGCCCTGCAACATCCGCAGGGTTTTTGTGGATCATGCCGGCATGGTCTGGTATGCGATGGATAGCCCCGGAAAGATCGGGATGCTCAATCCCGACACCGGCAAAATGGTGACATACGAGGAGCCGGTGCCGTTCGGCTTCCCGTACGATATTCAGGAAGACAGCGAGAACAACCTATGGATTGCCGATTCCGGCCAGGGCGGCGGACTCTATCGGTTCGATACGCAGACAACAAACTTTACCTATTTCGATGCCGTTCAGCGCACCGACATGCCCAAGATCAGCATGTCGAGAGAAGATTCGATTTGGTACACCACGCGAGGCGGTGACTCGAAGACCATGGCCTTGGGTGTGCTGTATCCCGACAAAACCAAGATCAAGACTCTCGCAGCGTACTTGCACTAGCCGCTGTCCAAAAAAGGGAAGCGCATCGGCAATCGGGATCTGCGTTAAGGGCTGTTCACAGAAGTTTTGCCGACTCGGTTGAGCCGCGGCAGGAACCGCGGCACCTGGCGGGCATACTCCTCGTAGGCCGGGCCGAACCGGCGGCGCATTTCGCGCTCTTCCAAAGAAATCGCGAGAAGCATCAACGTGGCCCACGCGGCAGCGACGATCCACATGGCTGGCTTACCCGCCAGAAGACACGCGCCCAGGATCGCCAGCAGCGAGCCCGCATAGCGCGGGTGGCGAATGCGGGCGTAGATTCCGTGATTCGCGATTGAGCCGGTACCGCAGAGTTCCGCCCGTCCAACCAGCCGTGCGATTCCCAGATCGCGCGTGAGCCTCCAGAATAGCCAGCCTTCAAAAATGATGAGCGCAAAACCGATCCGCGCAGCCCACATCGGCGGCCCATCCAAACGGAAGAGTTCCTTGCGAAACAGAACAATGCCCGCGGTAACCGGCGGCCAGGAACACAGCAGCGCGACGATGTAGCTGGCTTTTTGGTGTCGCCGCCAGAAGACGACTTGCGGGTGGACCACGAACCAATACAGCGGAATCGGGAGCTGCAGGAGAAGAACCAGTGCCGCGAGCCAGCCGAGCGGAGTCATCGACCGATGTTATGCGAACCGATGAAAGTGAGACAACCCTTTGCGGCACCGGCAGGCCCCCCCGGCAGGAACGCCAGGCCACATGCGTTATTTGGTCTGGCACGGCTTCAGCCATGCCGCTAACCTTACAAGGCCCTCACCCATCTAACAATTGGGCTGCCCTCTTTCTGGCAGACTATAATGAGTGAATCGTTTCGCCGGATGGGGGCAGAGATGAAGCGGGGATGCGCGCGCTGTGTTTGGGTGCTGATATTTTCTTTGCCGGCCCTGTTGCTGGCCAGCGGGGTAGGCCGCGGCGATCAACCCTACGCGCGCAGCAAAGACTACGATCTGCAGAATGTCCGTACGCACCTCTGGTTCGATCTGGAGCAACGCAAGATTCGTGGCGAAGTGGACGAACGTATTGCGGCTGTGCGGGATGACGTTCCCCAGATCAAACTGGACTCCGTGGGTCTTACGATCCACAGCGTGACCGTGGACGGCGACGCCGCAAAATTTTCAACGACCGCGGATCAATTGCTGGTTTCACTCAATCATCCCGCTCAACGCGGCGAGCAACACGAAATCTTCATCCGCTACGAAGGGCGCCCGAAGAAGGGGCTCTACTTCATCCTGCCCGACGCCAACTATCCCCTCCAGCCACAGGAAATCTGGACGCAGGGCGAAGCCGAAGATACTCGTAATTACATCCCGATTTACGATTACCCAAACGACCGCATGACCTCGGAAATGCTGCTCACGGTCCCGGGCAGTTGGGTCACGATTTCCAACGGCACGCTGGCGGGTGTGAAGGAGGAGCCCGACGGTACCAAAACGTGGGACTGGAAACAGTCTGAGCCGCTTTCCAGCTATCTGATTTCCGCGATTGCCGGTGACTTTGTCGAGAAAGACGATCGCTGGCGGGGAGTCCCGTTACGCTACGTGGTGCCGCGCGGCCAGGAATTCAAAATCGATTCATCCTTCGCCGACACGAAGGAAATGCTCGATCTGCTTTCTTCGAGGCTGGATATCTCATACCCCTGGGCGCAATACGCGCAAACGTTTGTCGACGACTTCGTGGAAGGCGGCATGGAAAACACCAGCGCAACGACGCTCACCGTGCGAGAACTCGTGAACCCCGCGCTGGCAGCCGAAAATCGCCGCGGAGCCGATTTTGTAGAGTCGCACGAACTCGCCCATCAGTGGTTCGGAGATCTGGTTACGTGCAAGGACTGGGCCAATCTCTGGCTGAACGAAGGCTTCGCCACGTATTTCGAACACTTCTGGAACGAGCATCACTATGGCGCCGACGATGCGGCTTATGAATTCTGGCGGGAGCAGGGCCAATGGTTCCGGGAGAAGCGGCTCTACGCGGTGCCGATCGTCGATCACAATTTCAAGGATTCAGACGAATACGCCGGCAATGTGTACACGAAAGCCGGGTGGGTGCTGAAAATGCTGCGCGAGCAGTTGGGCGACGCCGACTTCTTTCGCGGTCTGCACGATTACCTGCAGACCAACCGTGGCCGGAATGTCGTCACGGCGGACCTCGAGAAATCGATCGAGGAGGCCACCTCGATGAACACCGACAAATTCTTCCATCAGTGGATTTATCGCGCCGGCGCGCCGCAGTTCCAGGTAAGCTATTCCTATGACGATGCCGCACATCAAGTGAAGCTCGACGTGAGCCAGACGCAAAAGGTGGAAGGGCTCGTGGGCCTGTTCGACGTGCCGGTCGACGTGGAGATTACCACCGCCAGTGGCCAGAAGACTTATCCGATTGAGTTGAGCCAGGCCGCGCAGAGTTTTACCCTCCCTGCCAATGGCGCGCCGCTGATGGTGCTTTTCGACAAGGGCGATAAAATTCTCAAGATGGTTGAGTTCAAGAAAACTCCCGCCGAACTGCTCTATCAGTTGGGGAAAGCGGAAAGTGTCACCGATCGCGTCGACGCCGCGGTAGCGTTGGGTCGCATCAAGGACAATTCGGAGGTCGTCGGCGCACTTCGCAATGCCGTAGAGCACGATGCCTTTTGGGGTATTCGCGTGGAAGCCCTGCGGGCGCTCGGCAAGATAGGCGGCTCGGAGGCCGAGCAGTCGGTCTTCACGGCCCTGAACGACGAGAAACCGTGGGTCCGCGAAGTAGCCGTTCAGCAACTGGGAAATTTCAAGGAGGACTCCTCGTTGCCGTCAAAACTGGCGGCCATCGCCTCCAGTGACAAGGCCTATCGGGTTCGCGCCGCGGCACTCACTTCGCTGGCGGATCTGAATGCACCGGACGCCTACGACACGCTTGTCGCCGCTGTGAGCACGGATTCGCCGGACAATATCATCCGCGACGCTGCAATTGTGGGTCTGGGGAGATTGGGCGACGACCGGGCCGTGCCGCTTCTGCTGGAGTGGTCCGGGCCAGGGAAAGACCAGCGCACTCGGCAGGCGGCAATGATGGCCGTCGGACGCCTCGACAAGAAGAACAAGGAAATCACCAGCCGGCTCGTAGCCTATCTGCACGAACCGTATTTCGACGTAAGCTTTTGGGGACTGTTCGCGATCGGGGAGCGCGGCGACGTCGAGGCGATCGGCCCGCTTCAGGACTTGCTCAAGAGCGACGATGTGACCGCGAACCAGAAAACCATGATCGAGTCGCAGATCGAAGTCCTCAAGGCCCACGTCGCCGCGAAGAATTAGGCCGTTTCCCAATTCTAAAGCGATCGCGTGATCAAGCCATCAGAAGGATTCGCAGATCGCGCAGATTGTTGCCGGTCGGTCCTGTGACGATAGCGTCGCCCAGCCGCTCGAAGAAGCTGTAGGCATCACTGCGGCGTATAAAATCGTCTGGATCGAGGCCGGCTGCCTGGGCGCGGGCCAGCGTCTCACCGTCAGCGACGGCACCTGCCGCTGGGCTGTTTCCGTCGATCCCGTCGGTCCCTGCGCTTAGCACCGTGATGGGCTTCCCTGCGATTTTTTTCACGCAGGCGAGCGCGAACGCGGAATTGCGTCCGCCGCTTCCGCTTCCCGTCACCGGGCTGCTCACTTCTCCGTCGGCGAGAACCGCCGCACGCCTGTGGGGATTGGCCTTCTTCTGCGATTCAAGTTGCTCGATCAAATGATTCGCGGCCTTCTCGATAGGCCAGTTGTCGGTCAGGCTGTCGCAAACGCAAACGTAGCCTTCGGCCTCGCAAGCATGGTGCGCGGCGTGCAGCAATTCGTGCGAGCTTAGCAAAAGCTCGAAGCGGGATTGCGCAAATGCGGGATGGTCCGCCTTGGGAGTTTCGACGAGTGCATTTCCTTCGAAGGCAGTGCGCAAGCGGGAAGGGAATTGCTCAAGCAGCCGAAAATCCCGGGCGATTCGCGCCGCGTCTTGGGTCGTCGAGGGGTCCGGCAGGGTCGGACCTGATGCCAATGCCGATTCTTCTCCGGGGGGCACGTCGCTGATCGCCAAAGTCAGCTTCATCGAACGCGGCGCTGCGGCGGCCAGGCGTCCGCCCTTGGTAGCGGACAAATGCTTGCGAATCACGTTGATCTGTTCGATGGAAGCGCCGCAGCTGACCAGCACCGAGTAGAGCTTCTGAAAATCGCCAAGCGTCAAGGCGGGGTCAAGCGGCTGCTCGACCAAAGCCGAGCCGCCGCCGGAGATCAGAAAGAAAATCAGCGTCCGCTCATCGCACCGCGAGAGTCGGTCCAGAATCGCGCACCCCGCGGCAAAGCTTCCCTCATCCGGGATGGGATGCCCCCCGACCAGAGTCTCCCAGCCAGTCAGAGGGCACGGAGGCGCAACAGGAGCCGCCAGAAGTCCGTCCGGCGCGTAATCAGAGTTGAGAATGCCGACCAGCGCCTGCGCCATCGCAAAAGCGGCTTTGCCCAGCGCGATGGCTACAATTTCGCGGTAATCGCGCAAGTCGATCGTGACGTCGCCGGCGCGAATCTGCGTGCCGCTTCGGGCGAGCGCCTTGGTCATAGCAGCGGCAATATCGATGGCCGCGAGGGTTTCACCGAAGAGGCGCCGCGCAGTTGTTTTCATGCCGGCGAGCGCTCGATGGCGGGATGATTTCGCGCAGGAACAAAAACTCGGCGTAACCGATCGGAGAGCTGCGGCGGCCGCAATGTCCCCGATGTGGACCCAACACGGCGACTTCCGCGCCACGACATAGTCACGATCGATCCGCTATCCCAGTGCAACCAGATTCGAACGCAGCCGCTCCAGTCGCTTCGACCGTTCCCGGGCGAAGCGCTCGACACCGGCAAAGATGGAGCCCGCGTCCAGATGCGCTTCCGCGATTACGTCCTGTTCGGTGCCACCGGTCAGCCACTGATTGTCCCAGTCGGATGTGAGCGAATAGGCGTCGGTCAGCGGGCCCACGCCGCGCAAAGGCCACATGCGCCGCGTGCCGGTGCTCACAAACATGAGATCCTCATAGGCCTCGGGCGGCAGAACCGAGTGGCGATAGGCCTCGGGCTGGCGATCGAAAAGTTCCTCGCTGATGGCTGAAATCAACTTCACGTTGATGCCAGCCTGCTCGAGCTTCGGCAGCACGCTTACCAGGTTGAACGTCGAACTGGCCCCCTGCGCGACGACGTAACCGTGCTTTGTCTTGCCGGGCGCGAAGTCGCGAATCACGTAGAGCCCTTTGGCGGCAGCCTTCACATCGGTATCGGCAAACGTGCTGCGATCAGCGACCGGAAAGTCCGGCCGGGCCACTTCGACCACAATGATCCCGACTTTCTTTTCGCGGGCGGCGATTTCCGCCGCGGCGAAGTAGCCGGCCGCCACGTCGTTGTAGTCCCAGAAATTCAGGGTGATCACCTGGCCGCGCGGAAACAGCTTCCATACCTGCGGCGAGAAAATCCCGAAATGGGTGCGCGCGTCGGCGGCGGTTTCGGGACCCGAATGACCGGCAAGAATGTGGAGGACGCCCGTGCGGAACTTGCTGTCCTGATTCTGCTGGCTCCAAACGCGTGCGGGCAGATACATGAGCGGAGTGAACGCGCCATAGGTGCCGCTCCACGCCCACACGCCGGCGAACCTATGCGGATCGACGGAAGCGTTTTGCCCGACCAAGCCGATGGCCGTCGAGGCATTTCCCGCTTCCTGAATGGCGGCTTTCAACCTTGTGCCCATCGGATTCTTCTCTGGATCATAATGCCCCCAGAGGCTGCCGTTTTCCAGGTTCACCGATTCAGAAAGATCGGCCGCGATGCTCAACACGCGGTTTTCTGTAACGTAGTTCATCCATTTGACGATTTCGGAAACGGCGCGGCGGGCGCCGGCGACCTCACCGGCCTTCTTGAACAGGGAAATCTTCACTTCCTTTTCCGCGCCCGAGATGGGATTGTTCACCTTCACCGTCTGGCCGTCGGGGAGATTGGCGACACGAAGTCGCTCGTCCTGGAATGGATCGCGCGTCACGTCGATGCGCAGCTTGAAGTCGTCCTGGACCGTTTCGCCGATCTGCACGAGGCGGTCGGCCAGCCATTCGCCGAGGCCGTCTTTATCGAGCACCGACATCACGACGTCCATGTTGGTCTTGAACTGGATAAGGCGCTCTCTGGTGTCGGTGACCGGGCCGTTTTGAATGCCCTGGAACTTCACGCCGTAACGGTCTTCAAAGGTTTTGGCGAGCGCCAGAAAATAGGCCGAGTTCATCTTCATGGCATAGGGATGGCTGGGATAACCCACCACCTGATCGCACGATCCCGCAATTTTCCCGTGTGTCACGCTGGGCCAGTAGCCCTTGATGGTCTTGCCGAAGACGATCATGGGACGCCGGTCGGCCGGGTCCCACTCTTCCATTGTCTTGAGCGCGCCCACGATCTGGCCGTAGTCGTGCCCGTTGGGCATGGAGAAGACGTTCCAGCCGTAGGAGGTCCACTGATCGACCAGCCGGTAGCCGGCGAACTTGCTGTCGATCACGCCGCCGATCAGCGAATCGTCGATGCCGGCGTTGTTATCGGAGAACATGATGCGCAGGCGCTTGCCCACTTTGAGCGCCATCGCTTGCGTCTTGAGCTCTTGCGCGTGCCCGGCGCACATCGCGAATTCGCCTTCAAACGCGATGATTTTAGGCGCCCCGACGGGAGCGCCGATGAAATCCCAGAAGGCGGCTTTGCCGGCGGCCAGTGCCATGCCCACGCCGGACGGGCCGCCGTTCACGTCGTTGGTCTGATCGATGGATTCAATGTGGCCCGACAGCGCGTGGATGCCGCGACCCTTCGCCTGAGCAAACAACGGAAGATCGGCAAGCCCATTGTCCTGCAAGAGGGTCTTCAGGGGGGCCGCACCGCGCCGGAAGCCCAGTGCATCGATGGATAGAAAGCCATCCTTTGGAGCGACGTAGTACCGGCGGTCGCCGGTCGCCTGATGCTTCTTGTAGAGCGCCTCGCCCATGATCATCCACAGCGCGTAACACGTGGGCGCACAATGGCCTGCAGCCAGCATGAATTTGTCGCTGTAGGGGTGCTTCGGGCGACGGTAATCGTAGCGAAGGCCGCCCAACTCGGGACCGGCCAGATGTACGGCGACGTTATAGGGAGTATAGGACAGCGGGCCGCCAAAGTGACCGGTTTGGGAATAGTTCCCCAGTAGGGTCAGGGTCATGCAAGTCATAAAGCCGATGTCTTCCAGCTGCTGCCGGTCATACGGGACATCTAAAGAAGTTAGCGATGAAGGCAGTACCTGTACGCTCATGATTCAATCCCCACCCTTCCTGTTGGTTAAGGCTGCCCCTCAGAATTGGCCATCCTATCACGAGAATTTGCCAGAGTATATTCGCTGGTGAAGGTATGGAAATTCAAAAGTGGCTCGCGCCGTTTCATGCTAAAGTCCCCCACGGGGGAGGGGAGCCATCGCAGGAGGATCAAAAATTCGTAAGCGGAAAGCCTTTATCGCGACGCTCGTGGTCGCGGCGTGCTTCACCGCAAATGCAGCCAGCGCGGCGGACGGCGTGATCAAAGGCGTGGTGACCGGCGATGATGGCAAGCCGGTTCGAGGGGCCATCGTGAAGGCCACGCTCGATACCAAGAGCATCAGCCGGTTCACACAGACAGACGGACGCTATGACATCACGGTTGCACCGGGCACCTATGCCGTCTCGGTGGATGCTTTCGGCTTCGGCGTGACGCAGGCGTCAGTGGACACCACCGAGGGCGGTGATACGAATTTCCGTTTGTCGCCGGCTTCCCTGAAATTGTCCCGGCTTACGGGCGCTGAACTCGAAAGCCTGTTGCCGCCCAGTTCCGCGAAGACACTGATCTCGTCAAGATGCATCCAGTGCCACGCCTTTGCTACGGTCCTCCACAGACGAGGAAGCACAGCCGAAGAGTGGAGGGAGTTCCTGCCCGGGATGGCGCAGGGCTCGTCGGACGAACCCTTTGGGGATACGCCCCCGGCAACTCTCGACGCCATCAGCATGGCGCTCGGCAAGACCTTCGGTCCTGATTCCCCGGAGTTCGGCACGGATGCGGACCAAAGGAGTTGGGCGAACCTGAAGCATACCGATCTTTCTGACGACGCCTTGCGCGCGACGATCGTCGAATACAGGATCTCGAAAGTGACTTCGCGACCCCATAGCATAGAGATTGACGCCAAGAACAATACTGCCTGGTTTGGGGAGCAGTCTTTTCTCACGAACAGAGCGGCCAGCTTCGATATGGAAACCGAAAAGCTTCACGAGTATCTGTTGCCTACCGACAAGGCCCGCCCGCACACCGGGGCGATCGCGGCGGATGGCACCTATTGGGTCGCCTTGTCACATGCCAACGATCCGGCAAAACTGGCATCGGTGAATCCCAGGACGGGCGAGGTGAAAGAGTACAACTGGCCCGAAAAGGCGAAAATTCCCGGCCATACCCTGGCGATCGATCGCGCGGGGATGATCTGGCTTACAGGCAGCCCCAGCGGCGAGCTCTGGGCCTTTAATACCGAAACCAAGCAGTTTAAGGCCTACCAGAACCCCCCTCCGCAGACCGTGCCGAAAGGTTCGGTGCAGGATTGGCAGCAATCGAATGGCGAGCCCCCGCGTCCTCCCGACGCAACGACCTATGATGCCGCGGTCGATAACGAAGGCATGGTGTGGTTTAGCGAAGTGGCCGTCGGGATGCTCGTGAGGCTGAATCCCGCAACCGGTGCAGTGAAGGACTACAGGCCGGAAGGGGTGGTCAACATTCGCGGAATTGCCATCGACCCGCAGGATCACCTCTGGTTTGGCGATTTCCTCGGACATCGGTTCGGAAAGATGGACATCAAAACCGGTGCCGTGAAGTTTTACAAGCCTCCCACGCCCAATGCCACCGTGTATGGGGAAACCTTCAACGCGGTGGACGGCAACATCTGGTTTGCCGACATGAATGGCAACAACATCACGCGCTTCAATCCGAAGACGGAAAAGTTCACGGAGTTTCCGATCCCCAGCCGCGCCGACCGCAGCTACGCTCGCTTCATCGCAGCCGACGCCAAGGGCAGGGTCTGGTTCACGGAATATTTTGGCGACAGGATCGGCTATGTCGACCCCACGGGAGGAGACGACAGCCGCCACGTCGCTTCTGTGAAATAGCAAAAGGACTTCCGCGCTCGCTACCGCCGGCAACGCTGGGACCGCAACGATGGGCACTCTTCATCGAAACCGACCGACCCAGGTCTACCCAGGTCTGTTATGCGTTGACAAGGTTACTGAGCTGGGCATACGCTCCGCGGAAGCGAGCAGTCTGGTTTGTGTGGGAGGAAGAGCATGACAAATCGAACTGGGCTTAAGGGTTTCCTGCTGGCCGGTCTTGCGGCGACACTTGCGGTGGCGTTGCCCAATGCGCTACCCATGATGCACGCCGGGAAGCGCGCGTCCGCTGTCGAGGTCGGAGGCTCCGACATTGGAGGCGTGGTCACCAGCTCCAAGGGGCCTGAGGCGGGAGTGTGGGTGATCGCGGAAACCAAAGATTTGCCGACCAAGTACGCAAAGATCGTTGTCACCGACGACCAGGGCCGATACCTGGTTCCTGACCTGCCGAAAGCCAATTACAAGATTTGGGTTCGCGGCTATGGGCTCGTGGATTCATCACCAGTCGAGACGGTGCCAGGCACGGATGTAAACCTGACCGCCAAGCCTGCCCCTGATGCGCGCACGGCCGCGCAGTATTATCCGGGCGCCTACTGGTATGGGCTGCTAAAGCTTCCAGGCAAGAGCGAGTTCCCGGGAACGGGACCAAGTGGCAACGGAATTTCTCCTGGCATGAAGAGTCAGGAACAGTGGGTTGAATGGGTGAAGACCGACGGTTGCCAGAGTTGCCACCAACTCGGCGATAAAGCGACGCGCGAATTGCCGGCGAGCCTGGGGCATTTTGATTCGTCCGTGCTGGCCTGGAGCCGCCGCATTTCGTCGGCACAGGTCGGCGGGAATATGAATTCTTCGCTGCAGAGGTTTGGCCGGGAGCGGGCTCTGACCATGTATGCGGATTGGACCGACCGTGTTGCTGCAGGAGAATACCCGAAGGAAGCTCCGCCCCGCCCGCAGGGAATCGAGCGAAACGTCGTGATTACCGAATGGGATTGGGGTATTCCGACCGAGTATTTCCACGACGAGATTTCGACCGACCGACGGAACCCGAGACTTAACGCCAACGGTTACGTATACGGCGTGCATGAGGTGAGCACGGATACGATCTCGGTGCTCGATCCTGTGCGCAACTCGGCGAGTGAACTGCCGGTGCCGGTTCGCGATGCCAATACGCCTTTTGCGGCGCCACAGGATATGTCGGAGTCTTCTCCCTATTGGGGCAACGATCTAATTTGGAACAGCAAGGCGAATGTGCATAGTCTGATGATGGATTCGAAGGGACGCGTATGGACGGCGGCCACCATCCGCGCGCCGGAAGCGCCCGCGTTCTGCCGGGAGGGTTCCACCAATCCTTCCGCGATGGCCTTTCCGCTCAAGGAGAGTTCGCGACAAGCGACGATGTATGATCCGGAAACCAGAAAGTTCACGATGATCGATCTTTGTTTTGGGACGCAGCACTTGATGTTTGCCGAGGATGCCAACAGCACTCTGTGGTTCAGCAATCCGGGAGGCGACGTTGTCGGCTGGCTGAACACGAAGAGGTTCGACGAGACGCACGACGAAGCGAAGTCACAGGGCTGGACGGCGATTGTTCTCGACACCAATGGGAACGGCAGGCGCGACGCATACGTGGAACCCGGGCAGCCCGTGGACCCCACCAAGGACAAGCGTATCAAGGCCGGCTTCTACGCCGTGAGTCCGAACCCTGCCGACGGGTCTGTCTGGGGGACGGTGACCGGCTACCCCGGTGGAATCGTACGATTGAATCCAGGATCGAACCCGCCGGAAACCACGCTGGCTGAATATTATGAGCCGCCTCTGAGGGATCCCAAGAACCCGAACGGTGGATACACGGGATTCTCTCCACGCGGGATGGATATCGACCGCAGCGGCGTCATCTGGACGGTGCTGGGCAGCGGTCACCTAGCCAGCTTCGACCGGCGCAAATGCGCGGGGCCTCTGAACGGGCCAAAGGCTGTCGGCCAGCAGTGTTCCGAAGGCTGGACGCTTTATCCGGTTCCGGGACCGTCTTTCAGGGGAACCGAGTCGGTTGCCGTGGATACCAACTACTACGATTGGGTTGACCAGTTCGATACGTTTGGCATGGGCAAGAATGTACCGATCGCCACGGGCAATGGTTCAGACTCACTGCTGGCGCTATCGCAGGCTACCGGGAAGTTTGTAGTTCTGCGCGTCCCCTACCCCATGGGTTTTTATGCCAAGAGCCTGGATGGCCGGATCGACGATGCCAATGCCGGATGGAAGGGCAGAGGCTTGTGGTCGACCTATGCCACGCGCGCGCCGCAGCACATCGAAGGAGGGAAGGGAACGACGAGCAAGGTCGTGAAGTTCCAGCTTCGGTCCGATCCGCTGGCGCATTGATTCGCCGCAGTTTGAGGGTTCACCCTTGTGGATCGTCGGCGGGCGTTGTCTTGGCCTTGGGTGCTGGCTTCGAGTACTGGCGGATGAGGTTGAGAGTCAGCCAACCCAAACCGCCGCTGACCAGAATTAACATCAGAGCGTGCATCGCGCTCGCCCACCACGCGGCGTTAAACGCTGGCCATTTGAGTTGATACCGGCTCAGGATTTCCCCACGATCGATCATCCAATGCCACGCCGTGTGCGCGACAATCGCGGACAGGATGATGGTTCCCATGCGTTCTGGCACGACGAATCGGAACAGGAGTTCGAGTGCGGGAATGAGCAGCGCCAAGACGAGTAACTGCCCCAATTCGACGCCCATGTTGAACGACAAAAGTGACGTCAGCAAATGAGACCCGGCGAACTGCAGCGTCTCCCTCAGGATGAACGAAAAGCCGAAGCCGTGAACGAGCCCGAAGCAAAAAGCGACCACCCAGCGCCGATGCACCGTGATTCCGCCTACGATATTTTCGAGTGCCATGTAAACGATGGAAACCGCGATCAGCATCTCGATCAGCGGGGGGAACCACAGGACGTCGGGTGCGAGGTTGTAGGCGGAGGCGATCAGCGTGATCGAATGGGCCACGGTGAACGCCGTCACAACCGGGATGAGTGCACGGAAGCGACGAAAAGGTATGACCAGGCAAAACAGAAAAAGCAGATGGTCGGTACCGTCGAGGATGTGCAGAAACCCCAGCTTCACAAAACGCAGCGCGGCCTGATGCCAGCGCGGATCGAGCCTCACGAGCCCTGGGTCGCCCAGAAACTCGAAGGCGCGCACCGCGCCACTGGGCGGCAGAAACCGCAAAACGGTTACTACGTGCACGGCTAGCCCGCCAAGTCCGGGATGTATGGAAAATCTGGCTTGGTCGGACTGAATTGGGTAGTCGAACAGCACATCCATCATCGACTGGTCCCAAAACACCCGGGTGTCGTCGGGCAGCCTGGGTCCCGTGACGTGGGCGAGCGCATGTTCGTAGGAATCAAAGGACCGGTCGGATTCAAGGGATACGCGGGTTGCTGCGACCTGAGGGGCTGGAAGTTGCGAGCTGCCTTGGTAGACCTCGATCGAATTCGACAGCCAGAGGGTCGCTGCATCCCGCAGCACGGGATCGACCTTGGCAAGGTCGAGATATCCGGGCCCGCGTTCCGGATATTCCAAATCACGCATGGCCCTTAGCGGAACGCGCAGGAGCACATGGAGTTGTTTGCCCGCCGGTTTGACGAACATCTGCACGGTGACATCGATGGGAATGTCGTGGGCAGAACTGCGGGGTGATAACAGGAGCAAGAGAGCCGCCACGAGCGGAATGGGTGTGCGATACAGCACGGATTTTCGTCGCATACTCAGGTCTTCGGGCGTGCGGTCTTTAACAAAATTGCCTGCGCTCGGCTTAATTCGCAGCCGGAGGCGGAGTAACGACTGCCGTCATTTTGCGGATCGTGCCGTCTGACTTGCTTAGCACATAGAGCTCGCCGTCGCCGCCCATGGTAATTCGCACGTCTGCGCGGCCTCCGCCGTATACGACTCCTTCGGGGTCGGATTTTGGCTGGGTGTGGGCGTCGTCTTTCCAGCCTGTTGTGGCTATGGCTCCCCCTGGCAATACGTGATCTGGGCGAGGCGTTCCCCCTCTGCGCGTGTAGTTATCGGCGATAATGTCAAACATCCGGCGTTTCGCCGCGTTTTGGTCTTGGGGGCCTTTGTAGACGATCTGCAGTTCGTGGATTTGTGACTGATGGTTGCGCTCTGCGTGCGTCGCCAGCATCTCGTCCAGATTTACGTAGAAAATGCGGCCCGTGGTCATATCGTTGAATACATATTTTCCGCGCATCTGAGGCATCAGTTTGCCCCGGTACACAAAGCCGCTTCCGATGGAGTCGCCTTCGCGGTGGCTGTAGACGGCAGCGGGATAGAGCGGGGTAACCGGTTCCGCGAGGCCTTCTACCGTCAGCCGGTCTTTATCCGGAAAAGGAACGGGGGGATCCATCTGGCTACCGGTCTTTCCTGCCGGGTCCGGGAACACCTGCTCGTTGCCCTCGCGCTCGGCATAGCCGTAATTCCCGCCTTTGGTAACGATATTGATTTCCTCCCAGGAGTGCAGGCCAATATCGTTTACCAGAAAGGTCTTGGAGGGAATATCCCACGTCATGCGATGCGGGTTGCGCAATCCATACGCGTAGATTTCCGGGCGGGCGCCGGGCACCGATACAAATGGATTGGGGTCAGGGCCGGTCGACGGGATGCGATAGCGTCCATTCGCGCTGAGCATATCCTTCGGGTGGAGATTGATGTCGGGCGTAATGCGCAGGATTTTGCCCATCAAATTGTTCAGCTGTTGCGGAAGGGTATGCCCGGGGCCGGGCGTTTCGCCTTGGGCACCGTCGCCTGCGGCAATGTAGAGATTGCCATAATCGGGATGATGCCGCTTCGCGAGCGGATCGAAGACCAGATCGGACATGGGATGATTCCTGTCATAGCCGGCGCGGAATAGCTCGCGCGCGGTTCCTTCGAAGGTGGCATTGCGGATATTGGTGTCGGTCCATTCGACAAGAACCGATTCGTAGCGGACCGGGCCAGCCGGCGGATTGATGGCCGGAGTCGCCGTGTACCCCGACAAATCGAGAGACGGCATCGCGCCGTTGCTTGGCGTCGCGGGGCCATCGAGCGTCGGTTTTTCGATATGCATTGTGTAAAACTTGCCATTTTTCGCATAGTCGGGATCAAACGCGATCGAGTCGATCCCGGTGGCAAGTCCCGCATCCGAGACGAACTTCGGGAAGATTTGAGAAAACTTGAGATAGGGCGTAAACGCCTTGGTGGCTTTATTGAAGATGTATATCGTGGCGCTCTCGTCGATTACGAAAAAGCGCGAGGCTGCCAGAGGAGCATTCGCGGGTTCCGACCGGAGCGACGTCACGCGTCCTAATTGGCCCTCGACGTTGGCGTTGGTTGGCGCGTTGCTGGCGTTGCCATGGGTGGGTCTCGATAGCGGCACCTCCGCATAGTCTTCGAGAAGGACCGCAGTTCCATCTTTGCTGACCTGAGATTGCGCGGGATATTGAGCAGGGTATTGCGCGGAGGCGGTGGCGGCGCCGCCGAGCCAGATCAGCAGCAATGCCAGCGGAACTACGAAGCCCGATCCGGTCCTTCCCGCATTCTCAGAGATTCCGGGTTTGCGTCCCATGGCAATGATCTCCCTTTTTTCTTGCTGCGCTTGCCTTTACGTAATGCGCGTGCTCCGACTTTCGGCCGACGGCTAATCTACACTCGGTTGCGCCCGCACGCAACGCGGCTTCGTCAGGAACATGGCTAAGCTCTTATGACGAGGAATTCGGCGTTTCGGGTGCTGCCGCAGAAGTGGCCGGGGCGGGTGGTGCTCCGGCCGCCGTCGCGATCTGCTGAATGGTGTCGAAATACCCTGTGCCAACGAAGCGTTGATGCTTGGCGCCTTCGTACCCGTGGTGCTCTTCGCTGCGCAATTCCTGCTCCTGTAAGCGGCTGTAGGCGGCGATGCCGGTTTCCTTGAAATTGCGCGCGAGTTCGAACATGGACATATTCAGCGTGTGAAAGCCGGCGATGGTGATGAACTGGAACTTGTAGCCCATGGCGGCGAGTTCGCCATGCAGTCCGGCGAGCGCCGCTTCGGCCAGCTCTTTCTTCCAGTTGAATGAGGGCGCGAAATTATATGCCAGAAGCTTTTTCGGATACTGTGCCAGCACTCCTTCCGCAAACTCCCGGGCCTCGGCTAGATCGAACTTGGTGGTCTCCGTCCAGAGAACATCGGCGTGGGGTGCGTAGGCCAGTGCGCGGGCGATCGCCATTTTTACGCCGCCGCGCACGCGGATGAAGCCTTCGCTGGTGCGCTTCGTGGTCAGAAATTCACGGTCGCGCGGATCGATATCGCTCGTGAGCAGGTAGGAGCTGATGGCATCGGTGCGGGCCATAATGAGCGTCGGTACGCCCAGCACGTCGGCTGCGAGGCGCGCCGCCACGAGCTTCTGGATCGCGTCGCTTGTGGGCATGAGCACGTTTCCGCCCATGCGGCCGGGCTTCTTGATCGTGGAAAGCTGATCTTCCAAGTGAACGCAAGCGGCGCCCGCTTCGATCATCGCCTTCATGAGTTCGAAGGCGTTGAGGTTGCCGCCAAAAGCGGCTTCCGCATCGGCGATGAGGGGAGCGAACCAATGCGTGCGGTGATCACCTTCCGCATGATGGATTTGATCAGCGCGCACCAGGGCCTGGTTGATGGATCGCACGAGGTTCGGGACGCTGTCCGCGGGATAAAGACTCTGGTCGGGATATATCTGTCCGGAGGCGTTGGCGTCCGCCGCGACCTGCCAGCCGCTGACGTAAATCGCCTTTAATCCTGCTTTCACTTGCTGCAGGGCTTGATTTCCTGTCAGCGTTCCTAGCGCGAGGACCGCATGCTCTTCGTGCAGGAGATCCCAGAGGCGTTCAGCCCCGAGGCGAGCAAGGGTATGTTCGATTTGAACCGAGCCGCGCAGTTTTTCAACATCGCCTGCAGTATAAGGTCGGCTGACGCCCTCCCATCGCGGATTCGATTTCCATTCTGCTTCCAGTTTCGGCAAGTCGACGGCGTCCGTCACGCTTTTCTCTCCTCCACAGAACTGTCGCAGCGCTCTCATACCTGCGCAGGAACCTCTCACCCCGTAGGCACGAAGAAGGCAAACGCGATAGGCTGGCGCAAAGCATCACTCGATTAGAAGCGCCAAATACCCTGACGGACCCAGAGTAGGCTAATCCGCTGGGGCCGCAGCCACTGTTGCGCTGCCTTCCCGTCGTCGTGACTCGCGTATCCGGAGGGGGCGTACCACGAAGACCATCAGCACGGCGGAGACGACATTGGCGGCAGCGGCGATCTCAAGAGTCGCTGTCCAGCTTCCGGTACGGGCGGCGACGTAACCGCCGATGGGGACAAACAGCGCGGCGCAACCCTTGGCGGTGTACAAGAACCCGTAGTTCGTCGAAGCGAATTTCCGGCCGAACTGGTCTGAAGTAAGCGCGGGGAAAATGCTGTAGATGTCACCCCAGGACAAGAAGATCAGGGCTGCCAGAATCACGAAAAGGGCCGGGTTCTGCCCGTACTTGCTCAAACCCAGCATTGCCAGCGCGCCGCCAACGAACGTGATGAACATTGTAACTTCTCGGCCGATGTAGTCTGACAGCGAGCCAAAAATCGGACGCCCCACGCCGTTCATCAGATTGTTGAGCGACAGGGCAAAGACGAGAGCGGGACCTGTGAATCCGAAAAGCGTGACGGAGCTCTGGGCGATCTTGAAACCGTTAGCAATCGGGGCGAGCTGGGCGGCGGCCATGAGTCCACTCGATCCAACCAGAATGAACGCCACATACATAATCCAGAAGATGGGACTTCGGAGCATCTGCCCGGGGCCAAAGTCCATCTTCGATTGAACCAGGCGCGGGTTGGGCCGGCGCAGCGCAGGACCCTTGGGCGGTTTTACCAGAACAATCGCTGCCAGCAGAACGACGATTCCTTGCAGCAAAGCGAAATGGAAAAGCGTGGTCTGGTAGCCATGCGAGGCGAGCGAGCGTGTCAACGGCACTACCGTGATCGCGGCGCCTGCACCGAATCCGGCGGCGGTCAGGCCTGCGGCCAGGCCTCGCCGGTCCTGAAACCATTTGACCGCGTTGCCTACGCAGGTTCCATATACGAGCCCCGTGCCGATCCCACCGATCGCCCCGCCGATGTAGAGCATCAGTAGCGTCGCGGCTTTCGCGTAGATAATCCACGCGGCGGCTATGAGAACTCCCCCGGCCATTACAACAATGCGCGGCCCGTAGCGATCCGCCAGATACGCTTCCAACGGGACGAGCCACGTCTCAAATAGCACAAAAAGCGTGAACGTATACTGGATCGCTACTTTGCCCCAATGAAACTTAGCGTCGATCGGGTTGACGAAGATCGTCCAGCCGTACTGAAGATTCGCCACCATCGCCATGCAAATAACGCCGGCAGCCAGCTGTGTCCAGGGGTTGGTCCAGAAACGCGGGGACGCCGGAACCGGGAGTTGATTCGCACCACTCCGAGATTCGCTCGAACCATCCACCGGGATTACAGACGACATCGAGGGGGCCCCGCCCAAGGCTATCAGGATGCTCTTGATTTGCCAGCCACCGCCGAACGCCCCCGGATACTGTCTCAATTACCAGCACAAGTCAAGCGAGTTTCCGCCGGGATTCAGGGCCATCCGGCCACCCGCATGGCTGGCGCGATGTCGCTGTTTTCAGCAAACGTGCCGCGGCGCCGGACCTAATTTTTTTTGACGGAATTCCGCTCAAGCAGCTTCGTGCAGGCGTAGATGGCCTGGGTATGGGGCATCGGAACGCCAACCCGCTCGGCAAGCTCCAGAACTGCTCCCACAACGGCTTCGAGTTCCAGCGGGCGCCCGGCTTCCAAGTCCTGAAGCATAGATGTCTTATGCTCACCCACCTTTTCAGCGCCAGCGATCCTTTTGTCGATGGAGATGGGCATTTCGATTTTGAGCTTGCCCGCGACCGCTTCAACCTCCGTCATGATGTTACGAACGAGCGCCACCACGTCGGAATCACGAACCATCTGCACCAGAGTGGCACGCGTGAGCGCGCTCAGCGGATTGAAAGCGATATTGCCCAGTATCTTGACCCAGATTTCGGTGCGAATGCGGGTCGTCACAGGGCACTTGAAGCCGGACTTGATCAGCGCAGCCGAGATCACGCGGCTGCGTTCGGACCGGCTGCCATCGGGCTCGCCCAGTGAAATTCGATTTCCCTCCGTGTGGTGAATCACTCCTGGCTCGACGATTTCAGTCGCCAAGTAAATGAGAGACCCCAGCACGCGTTCAGGCTCAAAAGCCTCAGCAATCAGGCCGCCCGGATCGACGCGCTCCAGCTGAAGTCCGGGGAAGGCATCGGCGCCCAACTGGAAGTACCACCAGGGAATTCCGTTCTCCATGCTGACGACCGTCGTGCCTTCGCGCAGCAGCGGCTTCAGTTGGGGCGCAAGGTGCGTGAGGCTGTGGGCTTTCACACCCAAAAAAATCACGTCGACAGGGCCCGCGTCTTCGAGCCTTTCGATGATCTTGGGACGGGCTTCGAAGTCGCCCTCCGCGCTTATCACCCGGACGCCGCGCTGTTGCATGGCGCGCAGATGCGGCCCGCGGGCATACAGCGTCACATCCTCACCGGCAAGCGCCACGCGAGCACCAAGATAGGCGCCGATTGCCCCGGCGCCTGCGACAAGGTATCTCAAGACTTTGCACCTGCCGCAATCGCAGCGGCCACCGCGCCGCGCTGGATCTTACCCGTCGCCGTGCGCGGGATCTGTTCAACGATGTAGACCTTCTTGGGGCATTTGAAATCGGAGAGTTTTTCGCGGCAGAAGGCTAGGATCGCGGCCTCTTTTTCCGGCGACCGCAGCACGACCGCCGCAGCCACTTCCTCACCCCAGGTCGCGTGCGGAACGCCAAAGGCCACCGCCTCGGCCACCGACGGATGTGCCAGCAGCACTTCGTCGATTTCCCGAGGCGCAATTTTTTCTCCACCCCGGTTGATGAGTTCCTTGATCCGGCCGGTCAATACAAGATAGCCGCCTTCGTCGAGGTATCCCTGATCACCGGTGCGGAACCAGCCATTCGTAAAGGATTTAGCATTGGCTCCGGGATTATTCTCATATTCTTTGACGACGTTCGGGCCTTGAATCACCACTTCGCCGCGCCGCCCTTGCGGAACAAGATTCCCGTCCTCGTCCATGATGCCCACCTGAACGCCGGTTCCCGGCCCCACCGAACCGGCTTTTCGCGCCGACGGCGGTCGGGGATTGGAGCACATCTGGTGCGTTGCTTCGGTCATGCCGTAGGCCTCAAGCACAGGTACGCCGAAGGTGCTTTCGATCCTCTCCATCATCTCAGGGGGCAGAGCTGCACTGCAGGAGCGGATGAAGCGCAGGTTTTCGGAGCCCTCCGGCCGCTTTCCGCCCGCTCGTGTAACGAGGAGCTGATGAATTGTGGGAACCGCCGAATACCAAGTGGCCCCGGAGTCGCGCGCGAATCGCCAGAAAGAAAGAGGGCTGAACTTCGCCGGCACCACAACGGTTCCGCCTGAAAGGAATGTTGACAGCACCGACGCGACCAGCCCGTGGACGTGGAATAGCGGCATGACGCACATCGTGACATCGCTGGGCGACAAGGCATAGGTGTTTGCAATGTTCTCGGCCGACGCGCCCACATTCCCATGGCGTATGGGGACTCGCTTGGGGCGTCCCGTGCTGCCACTCGTGTGGAGAACGAGCGCGACGTCATCTGCTCTGGGTGTCTGCGCGATGCTTCCCCTACTTGCAACGCCCGATAGTCGAACCAATCCTTTCTCATCCATTTCCACCGAATACACTGGAACGCGCCCTTCGGCGGCCTGCCGTGCATCCTCGGCGCCGTGGGAGGGGCAGAGAAGCACCTTCGCGGCGGTGTCCTCCAGATAAAAGCTGAACTCATCCCTGCGGTATCCAGGATTCAGGGGGGCAGCCGTACCGGCCAAGGTTGCTGCGAGAAAAGTCACGATGGCGGGGAGACCGTTGGGCATGCACGTGGCGACACGATCTCGGCGTCCGATACCGGCCGCGGCGAGGGAATCGGCCATCGTCATCACCTGCTCGCGCAGTCCTTTGTAGCTGACACGGATGCCGCTCTCGGGCAAAATCACCGCCGTGTTTTCAGGCGGCGCCACATTCAACAGTTCAAAGAGGTTGGTCACAATGGGCATGGTTTGTTAGCTCCCCAAAACTGGCATGCAAGAATCGCTGATGCACTTGGTGAACGTTCCCCGAACCAGCTGACGGGAAAAGGCTTATCCGTGCGGGGGACTTCCGCGTGCAATTCTACTGTTGATCAAAACATAGGTCACCGGCTCGCGCGTGTCAAGCAGCAGTTTCGCAAACCGGGCCACTAAGAAAAGATAATCGGTTGATTCAGCATGTGTTGCCTTGCTTGGCAGAGCCGGAGGGTTTTTGCAGGGGCTGTCGAGGCGCTAAAATCGCTGGGGCT
>JBEKBP010000021.1:0-83206 GCA_050015335.1 Candidatus Acidiferrales bacterium
TCCTTACTCAGACGGATCAGGCGTTGATAGGTGCTTGGATGTAACCGCAGCAGACGTGGCAGCATAGAGGCCCCTCTTGAGCCAGTATGCCATATGTCCCTTTACTTATGCGCAGATGTATAGCTGGCATCGATTTCTGTCCTGTGCGGTGGTACGGTTTTCTGCTGCTTCCAGCATCCGTCGTTCGATGGATAGCCTGGCGCCCGGGCCGGCGCAAATCGTTGTGCCGAAGACGGCAGAAGCGTACCATGCGCGGGTCAGACGTTCCGGCCGAGAATTCCGGTACCATGGCAAATCTCACAGGAGGGGTCAATGCTATCGCGAAGAGATTTCCTCGCGGGAGTGGGAATCGCCGGAGTGTCAGCGTTTACCGGGCGAGCCACGCCTATGCTTGCTACCGCCGCGCAGCCCCGTACGCCGGTAAATTTCAAAGTACCCGCCAACGTGTGCGACTGCCACACACATATCATCGGAGACACCCGAAAATTTCCCTTCGCTGACCCGCGGCCTTACACGCCGGAACCCGCCTCGGTTGCGGAGATGCGCTCGCTGCACCGCGCTCTGCACACTCCTCGCGTCGTAATCATCCAGCCCAGCTTCTACGGCACGGATAATTCCTGCATGCTGGACGCGATCAAACAGCTCGGCCCCGGCGCCCGCGGCATCGCTGCGATTGGCGACAACACCTCCCACGCGGAACTCGACCAAATGCACCGCGGGGGAATACGCGGAATCAGGATTCGCATTGACGCCATGGGTTCGGACCCGGCGGTTTTGAGGCAGCAGTTTAAGGCCGCCGTCGACCGCATTGCCGATCGCGATTGGCATGTCGAACTCGTTACGACGCAGTTGTCGCAGATTGAAGCCATCCGAGAGCAAGTCATGGCGTCCGCCGTGCCCGTATCGATTGACCTTGGATCTCAGGCTGCCCTGGGCGCCCATCAGCCGGGTTTCGGCGCGTTCCTCAGTTTAATCCGCGCCGGCAAAACATACGTGAATGTGTCTGGGCCGTATGGCGTCGCCAAGCAAGAGCCGGAATATCCCGATGTCGCGCCCACCGTGAAGGCGCTCATTGCAGCCAATCCGCAGAGAATTACCTGGGGTACCAATTGGCCGCACGTCTCGCGGCTCGCGGGTAGAAAGGTAACTGAAATCACGCCGGGGCTTCCGGTCGATGATGGCCTCGACTTCAACAGATTCGCCAGCTGGACTTCAGACGCCGCTCAGCGAAAACTCATCCTGGTGGAGAACCCGGCACGACTCTATCGCTTTTGAGGCATTCCGGCAGGCGCGTCGGAATCATCCATCAGACGTTTTCCGCAGTCCTAATTCCCTGCCGGTTGGGATCGCGCGCCGTAGGTCTTGCTGAACATGTTGCGCTGATTGGTGACCGTGAACGTTCCGTCGGCCTGCGCGGAAACTTTAATGTAATAGGCTTTGCCATCGTGCACGGGCATCCCGATGTTTCTCGGCGGCTCTGCCCCAGGCTCGATCGGCATTGCTGTGATTGGCTCATCGAGGGTGTTCGCGATGAACAGCCCCGGCACGGTGTATTCCTGGCCGCTCAGGATCGAGAAATGAATCTCCCAAAGGTTCTCCAGCCCGGGAGATGTAAACAGAGTCTTCATCGTGGAAGGGGGACCACCCTTGCTAGGTCCATCGTTCATAATGGCAACCCGCGGCCGGATCGCGTGCACCAGTTGAGGCGAGCTCGACAGGTCCAGCCCGTGATGAGAGACGATCCACAGATCCAAGACTCCAATCCGGTTGATCGGGCACATCAGGGCGAATTCTTTGTTCCAGGTCAGGTCGCCCAGATGCGCCATTCGAAATTTTCCAAAAGTGATGACGCTTCCCACCGACTGGGGGTTTTCGTCGTCATCGTGTATCGGTTGGGGGGTAAAGCTCGCACACTCAGGATTCGGGCTGCCGGCGGCCGGAAGCGGCGTTTTGATCACTTCTCCCGCCGCACTCACGATGCGCCAATCGAGGCCGGCCATCGGGATCTTGTCGCCGGGCTTCACGACCGTGTGCTTGGCTTCGGCATAGAGCGACGGATAAGTCTTGGTTATGAACTCGTCGGCGCGTCCGTTTCGGGCCTGAATGTTGGGACCGTGGTCGATGAAATTACGGATCGGAATGCGCGCAGCGACGCCGGCCATGCCCGCAAAATGATCGCCGTGCCAGTGCGTGGTGATCAGATTGTCGATATGGTCGAGTCCCGCATCCTTCGCGGCGTCCATGATGCGATCGGCGTCCCTGAAATTGGGGCCGCCCGTTCCGGTATCGATCAACGTGGAATCGCCAGAGGGCGCCACCAACAGAGTGGCGTTCCCACCTTCCATGTCAATTACGTAGATATCGAAGGTCTTCCCCGCCGGGGCCTGCGCCGGAGCCGGCAATGCAGAAAACGCAAGAGTCAAAAGAAACGCCAATGATGCACGCACGAAAAGTCTCCTTTGGCAGAACCGAAAGCCGAGCTGCCTGCTGATCACTGCACCAGCGCGAAACTGAAGATACCGCCGGAACCGGCAAGCACGACATACTGTTTGCCCCCGACCATATAGGTCATCGGCGAAGCGTTCCATGATTGGCTGGTCTCGAAATGCCAGACAGCCTTTCCGGTTTTCGATTCCACGGCGGTGAAAGTACCCGTGTCCTCGCCAAAAAACAGCAGCCCTCCGGCCGTCGCAAGGGTGCCCGAGCCGCGCCCATTGGCCACCGGATACGCCCAAGCCTTCTGGCCGGCCTGGGTGTCGAAGGCCAGGATGAAACTTTCGCCGGTGCCTGGACCGTCTTGCCCGCCGCCAAAATACCGTTCCCCCATTTCGATGGGTGCAGGATCCTTTTTGTAGGTGGCGCAACCGTCGCGGATGCGCGCAAAATAGAATCGAGACGTTGGGTCGTAGGACGCCGAGTACCACTTGTTCGCGCCTCCCCGGCAAACCTCGAGAGTGGAATCGTAGCGGTCGGTAAGAATCGGACGGCCATCCTTGCCATATCCTGTTGCCCAATTCACCTTGGTAAGCGGCTTGGCCATGAGCAATTCCCCGTTCGTCCGGTCGAGGGCGAAGAAAAACCCATTGGGGTCGCCATGCAGCAGTAGTTTGCGGGGCTTGCCCTGCCACGGCTCGTCCACCAGAAGCATGGGCCCAACCGAATCCCAGTCGTAGACGTCGTGAGGCGTGAACTGGAAG
Organism: Candidatus Acidiferrales bacterium; assembly: GCA_050015335.1. Classification (GTDB taxonomy): domain Bacteria; phylum Acidobacteriota; class Terriglobia; order Acidiferrales; family UBA7541; genus Palsa-295. Next base: position 3,198 of record JBEKBP010000021.1, read on the forward strand.
TACCACTTCAGTCGTCCGGTCTTCACATCCAGGGCCACAACGCTGGCGGTGTATAGGTTATCGCCCTTGCGCTCGTCCCCATTGAAATCGGGGCAGGGATTGCCGACGGCCCAATAGACCGTTTCCAGTTTCGGATCGTAGGAGCCCGTCACCCACGTCGCCCCGCAGCCGTGCTCCAGCGCATTTCCAATCCAGGTTTCTGAGCCCTTCTCGCCCCGTACCGGAATGGTGTAGAACCGCCAAGCGGGTTCGCCCGAGGCAGCTTTGTAGGCATCCACAAAACCGCGGGCGCCTTCCTCGCCGCCGGCCACACCGGAAAGCACCAGGTCCCCGATCACCAGCGGAGCCCCGGTCGCGCTATAGCCTTCCTTGGTGTCTCCCATCATGACGTCCCAGAGTTTCTGGCCCGTCCTGCGATCGAGCGCCAACAGATGCGCGCTGTCGGTAACCATGAAAACGCGGTCTCCTGAGATCGCCACGCCGCGATTGGCGCCGTCGCCTGCCGAGCTCAACAGCCCGGGAGTCCGGGGCGTTTTGAACGACCAGATCTGCCGGCCCGTCGTCGCGTCAAGAGCATAGGCTTCGTTGGGGGCCGTGATGTACATGACGCCGTCCATTACCGCGGGCGTCACCTCCAACTGACGCGGACTGGGGTTCGGAAACACCCAGGCCGGAGAAAGCCGCTGCACGTTCTGGACATTGATCTGTTCGAGCAAGCTATAACGGTTGCCCGTGAAACTTCCATCGTAGCTCGTCCAATCCCGCTTCGGTTCAATCGGGCGCTCGCGATAAGCGCTGCCGTCGCGGGTCAACAAGTGCAACTTGCCGTCGGCTGTTGACAGAGTCGCGCTGAAGGCGGTCTCGCTCATCAGCATGCCTTCCAATTTGCGCCCGTCTTGCAGCGTCAGGCTGACCTGGTGAGGCTGAAAAGCTCCGCCGCCGCCGGGGCTCCTTCCGGGCGCAGCCAGGACAGCGCCCGACACCAAACCGCGCAGTTGAGTAATCAGCGCTTTCATCTCATCGTCGGAGAAATCGAAAGGGGGCATTCCTTTTTCGAGACGGCCCGTGCGCACAAGGGTGGCGACTTCCGCATCGGAGTGCGAAGCCACGAAGCCCAGGAGGGCTGGCGCGCGGTCGCTCCCGTTACCATCACTGCCGTGACAGATTATGCAGCGGTTCGCGAAGGTCCGGACGGGCGCAGCTGGCTGCTGCGCTCGAGCAGCGCCGATCATGAAAAGAATCGCACAACAAAGTCTCTGGAGCATCACTCGTCTCTCCTCCCACCATCCAGCAGTCGCGCCTGATCTTACACAAAATTGGCAGGCCGTAGGAATTCCCGTCCGTTTCAGTCGCCCCTGCAAGCTTTCGGTCCCGGATGTGAATTCAGAAGGCCACCAAGTCCCGGCGCGCACTCCATCAGGCGGATCCCTCCCGAACGTCGATTCGCCCGGCTATTGAACGCCTCCCTAGCGAAGTCGGTTACACCCTGAATCAGACGACTTCCCTGGTCGCGGCACTCGTGTGTCCGCGCTGCCGGGCTTTACCCGGTAGGGGGTAAATTGAGTCCACCTTCTGCGGTACCGTCTTTCTCTCGGAAATACCCATTGCCGTCCGCATCGCCGTCTAATCGGAATACGCCCCGGGGAAAGCTAACGCGCGCAGAAAAGCAAACCCTTGCCTCACCGGATAGATAGGGATCCATCGCCAACATCGTGCTCTAAAATCGTTGATGACGTGCGCTATTCAAAGGGATAAGTTAATTCGCGGTAGCAGAACAAAGGCGATTTGTGAGAGAGGACTGAAATGAACATCTCACGTTTCCAGCATCGATCCCTGCGGTATTTCTGCCTTCCTTGTGGGTGTGGGGCCATGGGGCTCGCCCGCGCCAATGACGGTTCTATTTTTCTTATCTTTCTGATGCTGGCGATTGGCATTCCGTTGATGGGAGCAAACGCGCAGGAGACGGCGCCCCCAGCGGAATCGGGACGGTCCGTCCAGCTGCTTCAGCCAGGGGCACCTGGTCAATCGGCTCCCCCGATTACCGTTACTCTCGAAGATGCCCTGGAGCGCGCCCGGAACAACGACGCGCCGTATCTGTCCGCAGTGGGAGACGCCAAAAGTGCGCGCGAAGACCGTCTCCAGGCCCGTGCCGCAATGCTTCCCTCCGTCAGCGACCTCACCGCGTTCCTGAACACGCAAGGAACCGGGACCGAGGGTGTCGCCGAGGGACGGTTTGTGACCAACGATGGCGTCCACGTTTATCGCCAGTGGGCCGCCCTGCACGAGGATCTCTCGCCGAACACGTATCGGATGACCGGCCTTCATCGCGCAGCGGCCGCCGAAGCAATCGCCAAAGCCAAAGCCGAAATCGCCCGGCGGGGATTGACGGTTACAGTCACCAAAACATACTATGCGCTGGCCGTGGCCCAGCGGAAATACGCGACGGCGCAACAAATTTCCGACCAGGCCAAGCGATTTTTTAATCTTGCCCAGGACCAAGAGCGCGCCGGCCAGGCTGCTCATAGCGATGTTGTGAAAGCTGAAATTCAATATACGCAGCAAGGGCAGGCCTTTGAAGAGGCCCGGCTGGCAATGGAAAATGCGCGCCTAGACTTGGCCGTGCTGCTGTTTCCAACCTTGCTCGAAAACTTTGCCGTGGTCGACGATATGGATTCACCCGAGGCATTGCCGTCGTTCTCCGAAGTGCAAACCATGGCAGGGCGCGAAAACCCGGACCTGCGCGTCGCCGGCGAAACCGTTCGGCAGGCGAATCTGGATGTTTCGGCCGCGAAAGGCGCTTTTCTGCCATCGTTCACCATCGACGCCGACTACGGGATCGAGGCAAATCACTTTGCGCTCGATTCGGTGTGGGCCGCCCATCCTCAAGCGGGTCCGGTACCGACGCTTGGCTATTTTCTCACCGCCAGTATGACGTTCCCCGTTTGGGACTGGGGAACGCTACGCAGCAAGGTCCACCAGACCGAGTTGAAGCAGGAGCAGGCGCGCACCAGTCTCAGCCAGACGCAGCGGCAGCTTCTGAGCCAGTTGTATGCGTCATACAATGAAGTTTCCGTGGCCCGGGATGCGGTGGAATCGTCGCGACACACGGCTGACCTCGCCGCCGAGAGTCTGCGTCTTCTAAGCCTGCGTTATCAGGCGGGGGAATCGACGGCGCTCGAAGTCGTGGATGCCCAAAACACGCTGGCGGCCGCGCGAAATGCGTACGCCGACTCCGAGCTTCGCTATCGGGTTGCGTGGGCCAGCCTTCAGACGCTTACGGGGAATTTCTGATACATGCGAGGATGGACAAACACAGCCATGCGCCCAGCGCATTGCTATGGCGGCGGCAGGGATCTGGTCCAAGTGGGCCTCGCTGTGGTGTGTTTGGGCGGCGTGATCCTGTCAGGATGTTCCGCCAAGCAAGCAGCCGACCAAGCGCCCCGCGTCGCGGTGCAGATCGCTGTGTCGAAAATCGAGACGATCCAGCGCGAGATCGCCTCCGACGCAGTCCTGTACCCGCGGAATCAGGCGGCCATAACTCCCAGAATCAACGCGCCGGTGAGTAAGTTTTACGTCGATCGCGGCAGCCGGGTCCACGCCGGTCAATTGCTAGCCGAGCTTGAAAATCGCGACCTGGCCAGCGCCGCAGTGGACAACCAGGGCGTCTACGAACAAGCCGAAGCGACCTATCAGAGCGCCGCGCAAAAGGCACAGCAAGACGTGAGGCTTGCCAAGGAGCAGTTGGACGCCGCCGAGAAGCTGTTTCACAATCGCGAATTTCTTCTTCAGCAAGGGGCGGCCTCGGCCAGGGACGTTGAAGACGCCAGAATTGCTTTCACCCAGGCTCAGAATCAGTATGAAATCGCACAAAAGCAATATGATCTGAAAGCGTCCCAAGGACAGCTGGCATCGGCAAAGGCGAAGGCGGAGGGCGCCCAGACGCAGTTGAGCTACACCACGATCGTCAGCCCGATTAGCGGAGTCGTTACCGAGCGGCCAATTTATCCGGGAGAAATGGCTCCCAGTGGCTCTCCGATACTTACCGTGATGGATTTATCGCAAGTCATTGCGCGCGCCCATCTTTCGCAGCAGGACGCGGCGCAGCTCAAGGTGGGGGATCAAGCGACGATCTCTGTGCCCGATCACATCGCCGTGCCCGGCAAGGTGAGTCTTGTGAGCCCTGCCTTGGACCCTAACAGCACCACCGTGGAAGTTTGGGTGCGGGCGGCAAATCCCGGGGAACAGCTCAGGCCCGGTGCGAACGCGCGGGTCGCCATCGTGGCGCAGACCGTTCCCCATGCTCTGGTGATTCCCGCAGAGGCGCTCGTCACCAACCCGGATGGCGCGGCCTCCGTGATTGTGTTGGATTCAGCGAACAAATCGCATCAGCAGAGCGTCACGATAGGCATTCGCAACGGCAACGACGTGCAGGTGACGCAAGGCCTCCAGGCGGGAGAGCAGGTTGTCACCGTGGGAGCCTTTGAACTCGCAAGCGAAGACCCCGATGTGCTCGAGAAAACCAGGATCCAGGTGGAGACGCCCACAGCAGGGGGGGACCAGCGACCATGATCAAGCCAGGCGGAAGCGGCTGGATTTATGCGATTGGTCTTTTGCGATGGGGCTGCCCGCCGCTCCCCGGTGAAATTCCCCGCGTTTGTTTCGATTCCACCCATAAAGTCGATGCACCATAAGACATCGAGCGCAACGCCACTTCCTGGGGCCCGCGGGCCGGCGCCGGCCGAAGACAGATCACGCTATTGGTTTGCCCGCGACTCGAAGTCGATCATCTTCCTCGTAATTATTCTGGCGGCCGCGGGAATCTACGAAGCCTTTTCCATTCCCATCGCGGTATTCCCGCTGACGAACTTCCCGCGCATTATCATCGCCGTGGATAACGGCGTAATGCCGATCAATCAAATGGAGGTGACGATAACCCGTCCCCTGGAAGAGGCGGTAAACGGCGTGCCGGGTCTTGAGGACGTGCGCTCGGTGACCAGCCGTGGCTCCGCCGAGGTTGATTTGTTCTTCAAATGGGGTGTGGACATGCAGCAAACGCTGCTCCTGGTGAATGCGGCCACTTCGAGGATTCAGAGCACGCTTCCGCCGACTGCGAAAATTGAGGCTCATCGGCTCGATTTTGCGAGCTTCCCTATTTTGGGATACAGCCTCACCTCGAACACAGTCCCGCAGACGCAATTGTGGGAAGTCGCAACCTACGATCTAAAACCGCGTCTCAACCGTCTCAACGGGGTTGCCAGCGTACTGGTTCAGGGCGGCCAGATTCCCGAATTCCAGATAACGCCCGATTCCTCCCAAATGCTTCGCGCACGCGTAGGCCTTCAGGAGATCATCGATGCGGTCAACCACTCCAACCTAATCGATTCCCCCGGGCTTCTCACTCGCAACCACGAACTTTTCCTCGGTGTGATCAACGGGCAGGTGCAAAGCCCCGGACAGATTGGTGAAATCGTCATCAAAAATGCCAATGGCGTGCCGGTAGAAATTCGAGACGTCGCTGCCGTTGGCCCCTCCACGGCTCCCCATTACACGATGGTCACCGCAAATGGAAGGCCTGCGGTGCTGCTGAGCGTCAACCGCCAGCCGGACAGCAACACCGTGGAAGTCGCCAACGAGGTCCGTGAGGAGGTCAAACGCCTTGGTAGGGTGCTGCCCGAGGGGGTTCAACTCAGGGTCTTCTATGACCAGTCCAATATTGTCAGAGAATCGATCGGCAGCGTGCGGGACGCCATCCTCATCGGACTTTTCCTGACGGGCTTCATCATCTGGCTTTTCCTGCGCGATTTGGGCACAGCGCTGTTGGCGGGTGTGGTTGTTCCGCTGACGATCTGTGTCACCTTTGTCGTCCTGAAAATCGTGGGTCAAAGCTTCAATATGATGACCCTGGGAGGGCTGGCGGCGGCCGGCGGCCTGGTAATCGATGACGCGATCGTCGTCGTCGAGAACATCATTCTGCATCGCGACGCCGGCGAAGGCCCGCTCGAAGCCACCTCCCAGGCGCTCAAGGAACTGACCGTTCCTCTGATTGGTTCGACGCTCACTCCCATCGTGGTGTTCTTGCCGCTTATCTCGATCACCGGCGTTACAGGAACTTTCTTTCGCGCTCTGGCGGTCGCCATGAGCGTTTCCTTGCTGACATCGCTCGTTCTTGCCCTAAGTTGGACCGCCACTTTGGGAACCTACATGATCAGGCGCCACCACGTTGCTCGCGCCATCGGCGAGAACCGAGAGGACGACGGCTCACCAGGGGGTGCCGAGGGGTTGCCCCGCGCCTCCAGCGAGTATCCCGAGCAGCCAGAAATCCGCCGCATGATGGCAGCCGAGGAAGCTTCGCTAAAAGGAGGATTGTTCGAGCGCATTGTCCAGTCCTACGAGCGCTGGGTCGGTCGCGCCCTGGAACATCCCGCATGGCTCGCGGGATTCTGCGCCGTTCTGGTGGCCGTTTCTTACGCCAGCTACAAACACCTGGGCAGCGATCTACTACCCGCCATGGATGAAGGTGGTTTCGTCCTCGACTACGTCATGCCGCCCGGCAGCTCCCTTCAGGAAACAGATCGCGTGATTTCGCATGTCGAGTCACTGATCCGCGCCGTTCCCGAAGTAGAGAGCACCTCCCGCCGCACGGGCTTGCAGTTGGGCCTTGCGGCGGTGACTGAGCCCAACACGGGAGATATTTCCGTCAAGCTGAAGTACAAGCGCAGCCGAGGCATCGAAGACATTATCAGCCAGGTCCGCGCCGGGGTGGCCAGAGAGGAACCCGCCCTTGACGTGGACTTCACCCAGGTACTGCAGGACATGATCGGCGATCTCACCGGCGCTCCTCAGCCCGTGGTGGTAAAGCTTTTCTCCTCCGACGCGGACCAGCTGGCTGCATGGGCCCCGCGCGTCGCCGATGCGCTGGCAAAGATCTCTGTCAACGGCACGCAGCCGGTCGTTGACATCCAAAACGGCATTGACAACACCACGAGCGGGCCTGCGGTTGTCTTTAACGTGAACCCGGCCACGGCAGCCAAAGCGGGTTTTACAACGGATCAAATCGCCGTGGCCGCCTCCGCTATCATCGATGGCGAACCCACTGCGGCGCCCGTCATCGTGAATGACCGCCCCTACACTTTGCGTGTTCGCTACCCGGAGGCAAACCGCGCTTCGCTTGAAACCGTGAGTGATACATTGCTTGTGAGTCCGGCCGGGGGCACGGCAACGCTGGGCTCGATGGCGGCAGTCACCCTGATCCCCGGAGAAACCGAAATCCTGCGCGAGAATTTGCAGCGCGACGTGGAAGTCACCGCACGTCTGGAAGGTCTGGACCTGGGAAGCGGTGTCGCGGCGGTGCAGAAGGCGGTGAAAGATCTGGAGATTCCGCGGCAGATTCGCGTGGAATACGGCGGCACGTATCAGGAACAGCAGAAGTCCTTTCACGACCTTGTGGTCGTTCTCCTGCTGGCCATGGTTCTCATTTTCCTGGTGCTGCTTTTTGAATTTCGTTCTTTCTCAGCGCCTGTGGCGATTCTTTCATCGGCGGTGCTTTCCACCTCGGGCGTCTTCTTCGCGCTCTTGATTACGCGGACCACATTTAACGTATCGTCTTTCATGGGACTGATTATGGTCATCGGCATCGTTGCCAAAAACGGCATTCTGTTGCTCGACGCAAACCAGAAGCTCCGGTCGATTGGATTTTCCGCCGGCGAAGCCCTGATTCAGGCCGGGCGCCGGCGGCTTCGCCCCATTGCCATGACGGCCATGGCCGCCATCGCGGGCATGCTGCCTCTCTCGCTCGCCTGGGGAGCGGGTTCGCAAATGCTGCAGCCCCTGGCCATCGCGGTGATTGGCGGTATCCTCATTTCCATGGTCCTATCGCTGATCATCACTCCCGCGATAGAATTCTATTTTACGCAAGGGGCACGATCTTCGATTTGATCGCTCATGCTGCCCGATCGCAGATCGGTCGTTCATTGTTTTGTAACATTGGCTCCCTACCTTAGCTTCCCATGAAACCCTCCAACTGTCGGTGGGCCGCGCGCGTTGTTCTCATTTGTCTGCCGTTCATCCTGGCCAGACGGTCTGTGCCCGCCCAAGACAAACGGGCCGCGCCGGACGCAGGCGTATGGAGCGAGCCGGGTGCAACCTTTTCGGTCCCGGACTCGCAGCTTCCCAAGAACCTTTCCATGATCGTCTACGGCGACATGCGCTTCACCGATCCGTCGAACACAAAGGTGGCCAATCCCCAGGCGCGCCGCCTGCTGGTCGATAAAGTCGCCTCCGAGCATCCCGACGCCTTGGAGTTGACAGGCGATGTTGCCTACGCCGGGAAAAACCCGGCGGATTACGACGAGTTTCGAGCCGAGACGGCCTCGTGGAGAACTGCCCACCTGAGGGTCTATCCGATTCTGGGAAATCACGAACTGGTCGGCGGCCCTGACTCGCTGAAGAATTGGTGGGCTGCATTTCCTGAGTTGAACAACCGGCGGTGGTATTCGGTTCAGTTCGGAAACCATCTCTACCTCATCAATCTGGACAGCAATTCCGATCTGCTTGAAGATAGCCAGCAGATGCTATGGCTGCAGGATCAGATCGCCCATCTGCCCAAGTCAGTCCAGTTCGTCTTCATCGGACTGCATCACCCGCCTGTTGCCGACAAGCAGACCTTGACTGAAGTGGATCACAATCCCCGGCCCAACGAGATCGCCCTGCGAAACTACCTCTCTCGGGTTGCGCCGCAATCCCATGCGCAATTCATCGTCGCCGCGGGCCATATCCACAACTACGAGCGCCTCATCGTAGACGGCGTCACCTACCTCGTGTCGGGCGGCGGGGGAGCGCATCCCTATCAAGTCGAAAGGGGCCCGGCGGACCAGTACCAGACCGACGACGAAATTAATTTCCATTACATCCTCTTTCGTCTCAACGGCAAACGGCTCCAGGCGACCATGTACCGGCTCGCTGATCCGTCAGCCCAGACGCCGGAATGGCAGGCAAGAGACAGCTTCGTCATCACCGCGCGCCGGTAAAGCGGCATCCGCAGCTGTGTCAACGGAATTCAACCCTCCTTTAACAGAGCGATAACATTCCGCATTTAGCCTCCTGTCGCCGGACATCTAAATTCGACTCCACGCAGAGGAACCATGAAACCGCACGCCATTGCCCGTTTCCGTGTCTTCGTCGAACTTTGCATGAGCATCGCCATCCTGGCCATGCTGTCCACAGGGGCTATGGCGCAACAGAGCGGAACCGCCGCGCTCAATGGCAACGTCCTCGACGCGAGCGGCAGCGCCGTCCGCAACGCCACGGTCGTGGTCACCAATGAATCCACAAATCAGGTGAGCAAGGGAACCAGCGACCCGCAGGGCCATTTTTCCGTGACGGGCCTGGTGCCTGGGCGGTACACCGTCGAGGTATCGGCCTCCGGTTTTGCGGCGGACACCCACAAAGGCATCCAGGTGACTCCGGACCGCGCCGAAGAGCTCTCCATCTCGCTGAAGATCGGGAGCGTGAGCGAGGTCGTCACCGTCGAGGCCAATGATTCCGACTCGGTGGCGGCGCATCTGGCACCGATGGACGCCCTGCTGGATGAGCATTCCGCGCGCACCGAGATCAAGCCGGTATTTATTCAGAACTTCACCTCGCCGGAGGCCGATTTCGGCGAATTGGTGGAGATGGCGCCCGGAACTTTTAGCGTAAGCCCCAACGGAATCGGCCTGGGCCAGGACAAGACGTATTTTCGTGGCTTCCCGGACGGCGATTACGATATCGATTTCGACGGAGTGCCCTTCTACGACACCAACACTCCCACTCACCACACCTGGGCGTTTTTCCCTCCCCCCTGGGTTGGCGGCGTCGACTTTGATCGCAGCCCCGGATCGGCTTCCACCATCGGTCCTACTCCTTTCGGCGGCTCGATTCACCTACTCTCACCGGACATGCAAACCGATCCTTTGATTCAGGCGGGGGTCTCCTACGGCTCCTTCAACACGATTTTCATCGACGGCAGCTATGATTCCGGAGGGTTCGGCTCGGGGAAGAAATCGAATCTTCTGGTCGATGTGCAGCGGATGACTTCAGACGGTTACGAGACACAAAACTACCAGATCCGTGACGCGGGTTCGCTCAAGTTCGTGCACAGGTTTTCAGAAAATAACGTCCTCACCGGCTACAGTGGCGTGGTTTGGCTCGACAGCAATACCCCGAACAGCAGCCCGACTCGCGGCCAGATCACGAACTACGGGGATACCTTCCTGCTGACCAATGATTTCAATGCCGGCGAGTTAAACAGCGCGGGAGCCTGCATCAACCCGTCTGATTGCTTCTATCCGCTCAACTACAAGTTCTACACCTACCACGTTCCTACCGACTTCGAGTACGTGGACTGGACCAAGCAGTGGGGACACGGCTGGCAAACCGATTTCAGACCCTACACCCTGAGCTACTACAACGCCCAGTATTACGACAGTCCGAAGTACAGCACCACCACCGGCATCACTTTCACGGGCGATCCCGTTTCTGCCACGAGCGCAGTGGACAAGCTCAACAGCTATCGCAAGTATGGCGAGAACTTTGTCGTGAGCCAGGTCTCCAAATACGGCATCTTCCGGACGGGCCTCTGGTATGAATGGGCCACCACCAATCGCTATCAGATTCCGTCCGACCCGGTCACTCGCATCGATACCATTCTTCCCAATTTCCACGAGAATTTCTACACCAACTCCTATCAGCCTTTTGCAGAGTACGAATACCATGCGACGCAAAGGCTTACCATCACAGGCGGATTCAAGTACTCGCACTTCAGTCAGAACCTGACCCAGTTCCAAGACAACGGAAAAACGGTTGGCTGCCTGGGCGGCACTCTTGTGGGCGGCACAACGGGGACCTGCGTCGGTGGCTCCGCATCCACAAACCACAGTGCCGGCTACAACTCCTACATGCCGTCAGCGGATGCGAACTTTCGGCTGAAGTCGAATTGGTCCATCTACGGACAGTATGGCACCGGCACGATTGTCCCGCCGAGCGGCGTGTTCGACGTGACCGGCGCAAATGTGGCGATCTTGCCGTCACCGACCTCCGTTTACACCTTCCAGGGCGGTTCCGTTTACAAGATGAAGCAAGTAACCCTGAATGTGGATGCCTACTACACCCACTTCCAAAATACCTACAGTTCGATCAACGACCCGAACAACACAAGCGAATTCGACCAGGTCGCCCAGGGTGACGCGGTGACCAAGGGCTTCGAAGGAGAGGCGACTTTCTATCTCACGAGAGGATTGAGCTTCTACATCAATGGAACCGCGGGCAATGCCAAGTACGTCAGCCCCACAATTCCACTGGTTACCAACAAAGGCGTCGTGGGCCCCAATCCCAACTACGAGAGATGGGTCGCCAACACACCGTCCAACACCGAAGCGTTCGGCCTCACCTACCAGCAGAAGCACTTTGATGCCGGCATCTTTGATAAGCGAGTCGGGAACATGTGGAACGACCTCACCCTCGCGAGCGGCGCCACAGCCAACCAGATAATTCCCATCGCCCCTTTCAGCATTACCAACATCTATTTCAACTACGTGCTTGCGAACCATTCGCATTTCGCCCAGACCAAATTACGGTTGAGCGTCAACAATCTGTTCGACAATCGCAATATCGTGGGCGTCACGCAATCCTACGCCACCACGGCTATCTATAACCCGGGCCCCGCCGATCTGTTGACTTTGCTGCCGGGCCGGAGCATCACCGGCACTATCACATTGGGCTACTCCCCACACGCCCGATAGCGCAACCCCGCTTGGATCGATAACGCCACTGACCAGGGGATGTTGATCCCAGAGAAGCTCAGCGTTCCCGGGGTTTATGGCAACAGGAGAGTCTTGGTCGGCCGTGGCGAGCGGTCAGAGCGCAGCGCTTTGCTCTCGGAGGTTCCTTGAGGCCGTTTGCCCCATCAAATCCTGAAGCGCCGCCACCTGTCCCCGCGCGTGATTGACTTGCCTCACAGCGCTATGGTACGGATATCTTGTCCCAAGCAAGTGGCTTCCCTGCGACTTTGAATGATATCCAAGACTCAACGCCTCGAGGTCACGCTGGAAACGCTGCTCGAAAGCGTCGATCTTGCCGAGAACATCGTGGTAGGGGTCGCCGAAGCCGCCGGTTTCGGCCAAGAGGACGTTCATAAGATAGGGATGGCCGTGCGCGAAGCCGTCGTGAACGCGTACAATTACGGCAACCAGCAGGATCAGACGAAAAAGATATGCGTCGCGGTCGAGTTCGACCCGGAAAAGATGACTATCCGCGTGCTAGATGAAGGGCCGGGATTCGAATTGGCCGAAATCCCCGACTGCCTCGCGGAAGAAAACCTGCTGCGCACCTCCGGGCGAGGGTTGTTCCTGATGCGCGCCTTCATGGACGATTTCAGGGTGCAACGCAACCCAGCCGGTGGCGCCGAACTCGTGATGGTAAAGAATCTCCCGGCGGGTGTTTCACATAACGGAAGTTCCGGTCCAAAATAGAATATTCCTGCGAGGTTTTGTGGCGTTGCAAGGAACATGCCGGGAAGTGGGTGACGTGGCCGTGGTGGACTTCAGCGGCAAGATCACCCTGGGCGAAGGCAGCGCGATTTTGCGCAAGATGATCCGAGAACTAGTCGAGCAGGGGCATCGCAAGATCCTTCTGGACCTGGGTGAGGTCGACTATATCGACAGCTCCGGAATCGGCGAGATGGTGGCCGCCTACACCACCGTGCGCAGCGCGCAGGGCGAGCTGAAACTGGTTCGTCTCACCCGTCGCGTGCACGACATTCTGCAGATTACCCGCCTCTACACCGTCTTCGACGTGCAGGGCGATGAGGCCAGCGCCATGCGCAGCTTCCGCGAAATTGTGTAACCCGCCTTGTCCTCTTGTTGTCTAGCCAACCCTGGCCCCCCACTTTTTCGTGTTGCTGTATCCGGGCCAGCTGGGGGGGGAGATTCAAGGCCTGGGAGGGGGCTCGGAAAATCGGGGCAAAAACGTGCCGGTGCGCCGGAGATGTTCCTGGAAGGCCGCCCCGAATTCGCAGGCAAGCACGGAGTCTTCCCTGTGGGCCTTGGCGAGGTAGGACGCGAACATCACCGCTACCGCGACCAGCGCTCGCCATTCGCCCATCGCGAGCGCAGTGCCCAGAAGACCCAACAGGACGCCGGAATAGATGGGGTGGCGGATGCGAGCGTAGGGTCCCCCACGAATGAGTTCGTGGCTCTCTTTGAGCGTAATGGCGGCAGACCAGTTGCTTCCCAGCGCGTAACGCGCCCAGGCGGCGAGTCCGACGCCCATTGCCGTAGCGATTGCGCCGGAGACGGCTGCCAGTTCGCTTCGGGGAATAAATCTTTCTCCCAGCCAGCCAAACCTGCCGCGCGGGCTGAGCAAGAATGCGAAAACAAGAATCGTGAGGGTCATGCGCGAAAAGCGCGATGCGGGTGCTTCGATCTGCTTGGCGGGCTTGATGCGCAAAGCGCCGATCAGCCAATAGGCGAGCAGCGCTAGCCAAAGCCCCTGAATGATATAGCGGATCACCATCGGTAGCTTAGTGACGGGCAGTGCACCGGGTCAAGCCGAACGCATCGCTGCCACGCCGCCAATGCCCATCGCGCGAGTTCCCGATCCGCAGAAAGATCGCCAAACTGACCGTGGCGATTGTTAGAGCCGCTGTGCTATCTAGGATGTCGGTGACGGTGACCGAAAGCGAGGACTCCATGGGAAAGCTTCTAGCGGGGCTGATTCTAGGAATGGTCATTTTCCCGGCCCTGGCCCTGGCGTACGTGATGCTGGGGCTCGCCCCAGCGGCCGCGACAGCGCCGCCTATGCCCTTCGAAAGATTTCTCGCCGGAACAGCCCTGCACAACCGCATCTCGCGCGAGGCACCCCAGCGGGATCTTTCGAGCTTCACAAACCAGGATCTTATTGCCGGGGCCGACGTATATAAGAGGAATTGCGCCGTGTGCCACGGCTTGCCGCCTCTGCCGGCTCCGCCAATCGCCAAAGCGATGTTCCCCGGGGCGCCCCAATTGCTAACGCCCGAAGGCATGATTACCGACGATGCGGTGGGCGTGACTTACTGGAAGGTGCGCAACGGCATACGGCTCAGTGGAATGCCCAGCTTCGAAGCGGTCTTGAGCGATCAGCAGAAATGGGAGGTGAGCGCGCTGCTCGCGCGCGCCGATCAGCTTCCGCCGGAGGCGCAGGAGGCGCTCAAGCCAGGCCCCGCAGCGGTTATTCCAGCTCCCGCAGCCTCCGTCCACACCAAGTGAGGGACCCCAGGGGCTTCGCATGACTCTGCTTGGCACCCAGAGGGGAGGCTCGGGCAGCGCCGGGCAGCTCGGGGCTATGGGGGCCCTATGCAGGCTCGCTGCCCAATGAGTCTCGCAAGGCATTTCTTCCAAGGGCCGCAGGCCCTTGTTTCAATTCGTCAAAGCACTTGCCCGCGGCGACGGGAGCCTGTATAGTATACCCCGCTAGGGTAGCGCATTGAACATGTCTCATAGGTCCCGGGAAAAACTGGATCTTCTCAATCGCACCAAGAAGGTCGTCGGTCAGCTCGAGTCGGTTCAGCGAGCCTTGGAGGAGGATGCGGCGTGCGCGCAGGTACTCCAACGCCTGGCAGCCGCTCGGGGGGCGATTAATAGCCTTATGGGTGAGCTCCTCGAGGACCATATCCGCAATCACATGCCGCGCACGACCAAATCTTCCGAGGAAGCCGCCGACGACGTCATCGAGATCGTGCGCACCTATCTCAAGTAGAAAGCAGAGCGTTCCCGTAGGGCGCCGTGCCTTCTCATGGCGATTTGCGCCAGCCAGGCGCCGGGCATCCCGATTGCCCGAAAAGCACATCTTTAGTAGTCTCTACCATTGCATTAGCGCCAGCGAATTCAACGCAGTGAATCAGGGGTGAGTGATTTGCGGGGAAAAATTCGGCTCTCTCTTTTATTTGTTGTGTTTCTGGCCGCGGTCCTTCCTGGGTGCCAACAGACGATCAATTATCCAGCGCCTGCAATTTCGGCAATTTCTCCGACGAGCATCCAGGCGGGGCAACCCCTGTTTACTCTGACGGTCACGGGCAGCAATTTCACCCCCGCTTCAACAATCCTGTGGAACGGAGGCGGCCTCAGCTCCATTTTTGTGAACACCAATACCCTGACGGCGCTGGTTTCCGCTTCGTTGATTGAGAATCCGGGAACGGCAAACATAGAGGTATCGACGCCGACGCCGGGCGGAGGGCTAACCCTTGCGGTAACCTTCACGATCAATCCTACGGTAAGCCCCACGCCTTCGATTTCGTCGACGTCACCGTCTTCGGTGCTCGCGGGCTCGGCGGCATTGACCCTTACGGTGCTCGGAACAAACTTCGTGCCGCTTTCGGTGGTGAATGTGGGCAACACGCCTCTGCAAACTACCTACGAGGGCCCGACTTTTCTGAAAGCCACTTTGCCGGGAAGCAATCTGGCGACCGCGGGTAGCCTACAGATCACCGTGGTGAACCCGGCCAATCCATCGCCCGGAGGCGGGAGCTCCAATCCCTACTCCTTCAACATTAACAATCCGGTGCCAAGTATCACGGCAGTGAGCCCGGCGGCCATTGCTGCCGGGGGAACCGGGACTACGCTTTCCATTACCGGTTCCGGGTTCGCGGCGAACTCCGAGATTCTGGTAAATGGCGTGGCCTACATGACGGTCGCCACATACACAACGGCCGTCGCGAATCTGAACTCTGGCGACCTGAGCGTCGGCGGAATCGATTTAATCCAGGTTTTCAATCCGGGACCCGGTGGGGGCACATCGAACACGCTGACTCTGGCCGTGGACCCGATCGATACGGCCGGCTTGCCGATCCTGGTCGACTACGCGCCCGACGGCACACAGGCTAACAGCGGAATCTGCGGCGGCCTCCTGAGCTGCCAGAACGGTTCCCTGGGCCTTACTCTAACGACCTCGGGACCGTCCAGCAGTTCGACGGGGGAGTTTGTCGCTTTCGCGTCGATTTCAAGCAACCTGGTTGTGAATCAGTCCAGCGCGGCTAGCCAGATTTTTGTGCGCGACACGTGCCTGGGCCAAAGCTGCACGCCGCTCACGTTTCTTGCGAGCGTCGCTTACAGCGGAGTTGCGGCCAACGGTGCCAACTCCGAACCCTCGATGGACAGCAGCGGCGGGAGCATTGTCTACACGTCGCTTGCGACCAATTTGGTGGATTACGTTCCCGTCAACGGGGGCACACGCCAATTATACTGGCAGCCCGTGTGCAGGCCGATTAGTGCCGGGAGCAGTTCGAACGGTTCGGTTGCGACTTGCACCACCGCGACGACGACCACGACCTCCAATGGTTCCAGCACAACTCCGACGAATCAGATCGTGCTTGTTTCGGTCGGGGCCGATGGCAGCGCGGGCAACGGTGACAGCTATAATCCCGTGCTGAGTCCGGATGGGCAGTTTGTCGCCTTCGTCTCCCTTGCCACCAATCTGGTTTCTGGAGCTACGGTGGATGGCGTGACACCGCAGGTGTATCTCCGCACGCTATGCGGCGGTGTAACCCCACTTACAGAAACCCCCACCACCACAACGACCACGACGACATCCGGATGCGCGCCGACGACCTATCTGGTTTCATCGCCGGAGGGTATCACCCCCGGCAACGGCCCCAGCTCGCATCCGGCGATCTCAAGCGGCGGAACCTACGTTTCCTTCGTCTCGTCGGCAGGCAACCTTGTGGGAGGCCAGAACCCACCCCTGGCCAATCCGCAGATTTTCGAGCAGTATGAATGCCAGCTCACAGGGACCGGTTGTGTGCCGGCCATGGCCATCATTTCTTCGCCGGATGGAACAACTCCGGCAGGCGGCATCAACTCGCAGCCTGCCATTTCCTACGACGGCCGCTTCGTCGCCTTTTCCTCCACGGCCACCAATCTTGGCGTTGCTTCAGGCGGCATCCAGCAAATCTATGTGCGCGACACATGTACGAACGCTTCAGCCACGACTACAGCGGCGTGCGTACCTTCGACCCGGTTGGTTTCTACACCCGATGGGACTACGCCTGGAAACGGACTGAGCGAGAGCGCAAGCATAAACCAAGACAGCACGGGTTCGGGACAGTTGATCGCCTTCGCTTCGCTGGCGCCCAATCTCTCCGCGAATGCGGCGAACGGCATTGAGAATATTTACGTGCGGAATACCTGCAATACGATTGTGTCCTCCAGTTCTGCCTGCGCTCCTGGAACCGCTCTGGTAAGCCAGGCGGCCGGAACCTCTCCCCCCGCCTCCAATGGCAGCAGCTATGCGCCTTCGATCAGCGCCGACGGCCACACCGTCAGCTTCCTCTCTTTTGCGAGCGATCTGGTGGCGCACGACTCAAACGGGCTCGAGGACGTTTTCCTATCGTCTACAACATTCTAGGGTTCAGGCTGTATGGGCAGGGTGAATGACAGCTGCAGAGCCGATGTGTCTGGATGTGGCCTGGAAAAAATAACAAGGGAGATGGACGGGTTGGGGAGCGTGCCCGGCTCCTTTTCTCGGAAACCGTTGTCCCCGCGTTTGCAGCTCCCAACCCGCACATCCAATGGTGGGGTGCGCGCCGGAATGCAACGATGGCTCGAAAGATATATTTTCAGGGTACCGTGGTTCCAGTACCCCCGGGAACGGGTGTGCGGACTAGGGCTTTGGGAACGGGATTCGCAAAGTGACTTGAGTGGCCTTCTTCGAGCGGATGGGGATGCGCTTCGCCCAGTCCGAACAGGAACCGTTCGAACAGGCGCGGACGTCGTATTGGCCGACAAGGAAACGGCTGAATGAGAATTGACCAGTCCCGTCGGTGCGTGTGGCGTGGGGATGCTGGCCGTCGGAGGTTTGAATGGTCACAGCCGCGCTAGCAACTGCTCTGCCGCGGGCGTCGATGACAGTTCCTTCCAGGGCTCCGAGCGCGGTCCTGGCGTTTGAGGCAGCAGGCAAAACACCCATCAAGAAAAGGGCGAGAACTGGGCGCAAGATCTTCATGACCGATTTCAAGGCTATTTTAGCGCTCGCAGCGGGAGGTTTTTCCGCGAGTTGGCCAGATTTGTTCACCAAGTGCAACCTGTGCGGATGGACAGACAGCCCGGGTAGGCATCCCTTCTACGGGAAAAAGCTTGGGTGAGTCGGTGAGTCCACCGATTTGCTTCTCAGCAATGAGCGGGTATATTCGGTTGGCGGACTCACCGTATCACCCGCTTGAACAGGAGCCCCATGGCTCGATACCTCTCACAACACACGCTTGCCTGCCTAACGCGCCAGGGAGCCGACGAACTGGCCCGGCGCTTGTCCGATGGAAAAGAAATCGCTGCGAGGCGTGTCCTGGTCAACATGCACGAAGGAAAAATGCTGGTGGAATTCGACGCGCCCGGGCGCGACCAGCTCGAGCAGTGGCTGGCGGCGCAGAAATTTCATTTCGACTGGCTGTTGCGGATTGAGCTTGAATCGGTCGGGGACAAGTTACAGCCGGTCGGCTAGAGCTAGAGAAGAAAACTGCAAGCGTGAGCGCATCGCCCTGGACGATGCGCCCACGCTTGGTTGCTTCGGTTTTTAGTTCCCGCTCGAGGTTGCCGGCTCCCCAACGGGTTTGGGCACGCTGAGGTAGCCAGCCACTTTGTTCTTCCCAACCTGATTGATCACAATCTCCATCGGCCGATGGGCTCCATGGGCATAGAAGAAGATCGGCTCATTGATGCTGCGATTGCGCTTTTCGGTGCGCGCATCATCCACGATGATCGCTAGGTTGCATTGGGCCTTCTTGGGATCGGTGCTCTTGAGCTCGACGGTAATGTCACCTACCTTTTGAGGAGTGTTCCTGGCCGCAACGGTGAACTCGATATAGTCGCGTTCGCCCAAACGCCGCAAGGTTTCGATGTCGTCATGGTTCTTGGCGATGAGCGTTCCCATCTCGCTGCGCGCCATCTGCAGATCCTTCTTGGTGCTGTCGAGATCAGTGCGGACAACGGTTACCTGGCCGCTGACTTGCTTTACGTCGTCATTGCTGGCTTTGGTGGCGAGCTGGCCGTTGACCTCGCTGTTCATGACCTGGAACTGCTTGGTTTCATCGTCACGGATCTGCTGGGCCTGGTCCTGGGCTTCCTGACGCGCCTTCTTGAGCTGCCCCTGGGTGATCTGCAGCCGCTTGGTCACGACGCTAAGGTCTCCCATCAGGTCCGCGTTGGTCTTCTCATTCTGCGCCAGGCGCTGCTGGAGCGAGTTCACGTCGGTGGTATAGCTCTGCTTCACGGCCTGAATGTCGCCATTCAAGGCTTGCCGGCTATCCTGCGCATAGCTTAAACCCTTCCACCCCACTCCCAGCCCGACCGCTGCAAGCACTGCTACCAATGCGATCACAGGGACTACCCATGCAGGCTGTCCTTCCTGCACAATCGCCGGTCCCGTTTGGTTGGTCATCTCTAGAGTCTCCCTCCCATAGAATTTCGGCTTGAAACGGCCCGCGTGTGACATGCACGGAGCTCACCAACAAGCGATTGACGCACAGTTGCGTACATGACTCCGCGGACGCCACTTAACGGGTCCGCACGCAAAAGGCCGTTTTCTACACGGACAGTCGGTGGCGAGTTTTTACGCGCTTCGTGTCGATTGTTCACCCCCCCGAGCTGCTTGAGGGCGACACAAACGCGAAACGCGGGCGAAATATTGCTGTTTGGGGCGTCCGGGTGTATCCTCTGGGCTTATGAAGATCGGCTACCAGAGGTGTGGCTGCGGTTGTTGTTGTTGCCGCTGCACGATGATGTCCTCTGGCAGGGGCAAGCTGGGCGCCTAGAACCCGACCCCAGGTACCGATTTTCGAACCCACGCCAGAGCAGATTGGCTGTGGGTTTTTTTATGCTTGATGGATCTCACAAGGGGAACGACAGATTTTCAGGAGAGGAAACGACATGGCTGACTACGCGCATCCGGAAGTGCTGGTTTCCACGCAGTGGGTGACAGAGCACGCAAGCGATCCCAAGGTTCGGCTGGTAGAGGTCGATGTGGACACGACGGCGTATGAGCAGGGCCACATCGCCGGCGCGTTGGGCTGGAACTGGCAAACGCAGCTGCAGGACAACATCCGCCGGGACTTGATCGAAAAGCCGGCACTCGAGCAGCTGCTCGGGCGATCAGGCATCTCCAACGACACGACAGTCGTCCTGTATGGCGACAACAACAATTGGTTTGCCGCCTACGCGTTCTGGCAATTGAAGTATTACCGACACAAGGACGTCCGGCTGATGAACGGAGGCCGCAAGAAGTGGCTGGAAGAGAAGCGTCCGCTGACGACGGCCACCACCAAGGTAGCTCCAGCCACCTATCAAGCCACCAGCCCCGACCAATCACTCCGCGCACGCAAGGAGCACGTGTTCGCGATCGTCGACAAGAAAGGCGAAGGGCACCTGGTCGACGTGCGCTCGGTGGATGAATTCACCGGCAAGATTATCGCGCCCCCGGGAATGTCGGAAACGGCGCAGCGCGCGGGCCATATTCCCGGGGCGGCCAACGTGCCATGGGCGCAAGCGGCCAACGAGGATGGCACCTTCAAGTCAGCCGATGCGCTCCAACAGCTTTACCAAGCAAAGGGCGTGACCGGGACAGACGAGGTGATCGCCTATTGCCGCATCGGCGAGCGGAGTTCGCACACGTGGTTCGTGCTGAAGTATTTGCTCGGGTATGACAACGTGAAGAATTACGATGGCTCCTGGACCGAATGGGGAAACCTGGTGGGCGCGCCCATCGAAAAGGAACTCGCCGCGGCTGCCCGCTAGCCTTTTATTGTAAGTCTGGGCGACTCTGACAAAAGGCTGGCTTTGCTTGGGTCAGGAAAGGCTCACGGGAGCACGCTGGCGGGTATTCGGTCGCGGCGCGCTTGGTCTCGGAACTCGGAGATTTTGTCCGATATATCGTCGCGCTTCTTGCTGAGTTCATCCAACTCGGAAGCCCAATCGTCGGCGCGAATGCTGTAGGGCCGGACGGATTTTTTCGCGTCGCCGGTCGGCTTCCCGTCGATGGCCGAATGGAGTTGCGCGATCTGCTCGTCGAGCGGCGCAATTGCGGCCTGCAGCCTGGAAATCTGATCGCGATACCAGGCCTCACTCCGTCGGGGGGGTGGCGCGGCCGCCTTCGTCGATTTCGCCGATGCCGCGCGGGAGCCGAAAGCCGAAATCTCGGTGTCATTGTGCAAATCCGATAGATTGTCGTTGGTCCAAACCTTTTTGCCCGAAGGTGGTGGCGCGGCCGGAATTTGCGTTGCCGGTGGGGAGCAATCCTGCGGCGCGGTCGACGGAGCGTTCTGGGCGCTCAAAGATAGTGCAATCCCCGCAACAGAGCACAGGGCCCAGAGAACAATCGGCAGGCAGGACCTGGCGAACATGGCAAACCTCACCGAGACAGGGAGAGATCCGGCTGCCTCTATTTTGGACCGGCCGCACGATGGAAGGTTATTGGATTTCCGTCATGGGTTTCGTACTTGCCAACTCATTCTGCACCAGGATCAAGGCTTCCTTGGGCGGTCCCACGCGATGATAACGGCTGGCTTCGACGATCTGGTGTTCGTCGAATGAAAAGAAGAATTTTCGGCCTCCGAAATCGTATTGGTAGCGCGTGGGCTCCCAGATTCCCGGCGCTACTTCCGCTTGTTCCATCGAGAAAACACCGCCCCGGTACACCTTGCCCAGAATTCCGCCACCAAACGAGATATCCCGCGTGATGTGGGCCTCGCCGCGGACCAGCTGATCTGAGTCGGGATCGACCCATGCCTTGGCGCTTATGTGAGAAAGGGCCTCCTGCAACAGGGAGTGCGGGTGAAAATCCGGTTTGAGGTCCAGCTGAAAAACGTCGCACACACGTCCATTGAACGCTTCCCGGCCCAGCCATTGCGGCGCAAAAGAATCGATCATCGTGTCGATCAACTCGGCGCGCTGCTGGTTTCGCCTGTCGTACTTCTCATAGGCGCTCTTGGCCCTGGAGTCTTCCGGCCGGAGCATCAATTGAAGAACGTCTTCCCAAGCCTGCAATTGACGGCGATAGTCGGTTGGATTGGTGGGAGTGCCATTTTCCTTGAGCAGAATTTTCAGCGTTCCCGTGCCGGTGGGCACTACTCGGAATGTCCTGTCCTCCATGACGCGCGGACTGGCGCCCCCGGTTAGATCGGCGTGCCGCTCGATGCGCTCATATTGCTTGAGGGCTTCATCATCCCGGTGCTGGTTCGTGGCAAGCCTTTGGGCGCGAGCATTGATCTCGGCCAAGGAGGGAGGCTCGGGGGGCTGATTCGGCTGCGCGGCTGCCTGGGAGGTTGCATGTCTTGTTGTGCCCGTTTGGGCGGTAATAGCACGAGCCCCCCAATACCCGGGCGCAATAGCCGCGGATGTGATGAACCAACTTGCTAAAATCAGGGTGGCGATGTGCCCCAACATCTCGTGGCTCCCTGGTAGGATTCCGAGGGCTGGAAGCCGGTTGCAACCTTTATTGTAACGGATTTTCGTTCCCGCGAGACCCTCTGGAAGTTACCAAGAACCTGGCAAACGGCCTGCGGGATTGGGGGTCTAGCGGGGAGCGCGATCGGCGAGCCGCTCGATGGCCATAGGACTGTTTGGATTTAAACGCGATTTCCCGCCGGGCGCGAGCACGTAGGCGAATCCGGCGGGATCGGCGGGAACGCCGGTTAGCAGACCGGCGGCGACCATGTCCTGAATGGAAGCAGGATCGTGCCCGAAACGCTTTGCATATTCTGCGGCCAGTTTGTCCAGGTGCGCTTGGTCGTCCTGGGCCTTCAAACTCAGCAACTGTTGTGCCGCGATCTTTTTGACGTTCGGATCCTTCGTCGATTCATACAATTCGCTCCAGATCATGCGGGAGGTCTCAATGGAACCGCCCTTTTGAGCGATGCGTGCGGCCATTAATTTCGCCCAAACCGGCGCTGCGGGATTCTTGCTGGCCTGCCAGTAAGCAGCGGCGGCATTCTTGTAGTCCCGTACCCGCCAGTAGTAGAGAAAACCGAGGTCGGTCTGCAAACGCCATTCGCCTGGATTGGCGGCGATGCCGCGCTTGACGAGCTCGATGGCGAGGTCTGGCCGGCCGGCCCCCACTTCGCCTTGCTCGGAGAGAAAAATCGCGCCAAAGCGGTAGGCCGGCATCAGATGCGAATCCAGCGTTGTGGTGACATCAAGAAGCGGCCACAGCAAATCGAAGGTTGCCCCGGGTAGGCCAACCCTCCCACCGTAATACTGCACCGCCCGGGTCCAGTAAACGTCGGCGAGCAGGGAGTCATAGCCAAGGCTCAGATTTTTCGCTACTCGGCCGGAGCGAACAAGCAGCTCTTCCTGTTCTTTCGCGATCGTGGAAGTTTGGGCGTCTATGCGCTGCTGGAGCGCTGCGATTGCGACCAAAAGGATCGGGATGAAGGCAATCGCGGTCCAGAGAGAACGGGATTGGCCGCCGAATGTCACTTGAGATTGCGCCTGGAAAATACGGCGGCGGCAGCGAGCAGGACAACCGTGACGTAGGCACATGCATACAGCGTGTTCTGCGCGACCAATGAAAAGGGGATGGTTTCACCGTGCGCCGCGACCGCGATGGCGTTGAAATTATGAAAATTCGGTAACAGATAGTAGAGCGCCCGCATGAATCCTTTCAGCAATGGGCTGCGGGTAAGATCTCCCACCTCGCGAAGATCCGCTGCGAACGAGCCGGTTAGGTAAATACCCAGGGTGAACAGCGTCGAGAGCATCGGCGTCGAAAAACAGGAGAAAAACAGCGCGAGCGCGGTGACCAGCGCCAACTCCAGCAGGATAAGGTAGACTGCGACCAGAATCGAGAGATCCGAGCGCATGAACGGCCGGCCGACGTAGAAAAGCGCCCCCGCCAGACCAATCGTCATCAGGGCGGTGTTTACCGCGAGCGTCAGCAGCAGGCCCGCATACTTCCCTACGAGGAATTGCTGGCGGCCGATCGGCTTTGCGAGAAGGCTATAGAGTGTGCGCTTCTCGATTTCCTTGTACACGAGCCCTACGCCTATGAATACGGCCATCACCAACCCGAAAAGGGAAATGGCCGAGAGCCCCAAATTGATAATTACCAGGCGGTCGATGCCGATGGAAATCTGGCCCACGAGGATCGCCGCGCCAATCATCACCAGCGCGAAAAGCACGAGGTTGTAGAGCACGCGGTCGCGCACCGCTTCGCGAAATGTATTGATGGCTACCACGGCCGTCAGCGCGCTCATCGGACCAACACCTCGACCGCGTGCGATTGTGATTTCTCCCGGCCAACGAGGCGGAGGAAATAATCCTCCAGCGTGGGGCGAACCGGCGTAACAGAAAGAATGCGAGCCTCGCAGGTTCGAAGATGCTCGACAGTCGCATAGAGTTCGTCCTCCGGCACTTCGATGCGATAGCGGCCTCCCAGATGAACGGCTCGTTCGGCGAGGGAGCGCGGCAACTCGCGGCCCTGTCGCCCTTCGAACAGGATCTCCATTCCGTGCACAGCCATTGAGACGATGTCTCCGGGAGCGCCCGCTCCTTGCAGTTTCCCGCCGACCAGCACCGCAACGCGATCACACAACATTTCCGCGTCCGAGAGGATATGGGTCGAGAAAAATACGGTGCGGCCCTGCTGCTTCAATTGAAGAATGATGTCGCGAACCTCTCGGCGGCCGACCGGGTCAAGGCCCGACATCGGCTCGTCGAGGAAAACCACCTGGGGGTCGTGCAGGATCGCCTGGGCTATTCCCGCGCGCTGTAACATGCCCTTGGAGAATTTCCGCAGCTGCACATCGGCGGCCGTGGCCAGACCGACCATTTCGAGAAACCGCCCGACGCGTTTCCGGCGCTCCGCCGCGCCATATCCGAAAAACCGAGCGTAGTAATCAAGCAGCTCGTGCGCGGTGAGGTAGTCGTAGAAATAGGGCTGTTCGGGCAGATAACCGATCGCGCGATGCATGCCG
This sequence comes from Candidatus Acidiferrales bacterium, assembly GCA_050015335.1. Lineage (GTDB taxonomy): Bacteria > Acidobacteriota > Terriglobia > Acidiferrales > UBA7541 > Palsa-295. The sequence goes on from JBEKBP010000021.1 coordinate 28,162, forward strand.
ACGTCGTCGATCGAACGTCCGCGGATGCGCGCGGTCCCGGCGGTCGGGAAAATGAGCCCCATCAGCAGCTTCAACGTGGTGGTCTTGCCCGCCCCATTCGGGCCGAGAAAACCCAGAACCTCTCCTTGCTCCACTTCGAGGGTGAGATGATCGAGCGAGCGGCGGGTCCGCTTGCGCCAGAAACCCACGGGATAATCCTTGGTGAGCCCCAAAATTTCGATCGCCGGCGTGCTCATGGCAGTCCTGTTATTTTTTCCCGGGCGCTAAATGCGTGTCAAGAGCACACCCTGTATGCCAAAAGCACACGCCCGCGCTGGGGGAGCCAGTGAGAAACTCCTGAACAATTGTCGCCGGAATCGCCTGCGATGGGAATAGTAGCCGCGCGGCGAGTGTACCACTATAGATAGACAGTTACGACAACGACCACCTAACATTTTGTGGTTAAACCGCGAATTTTTCTTGACAAGTTTTTCGCGACGCCCGATACTGCGCAACCAGACTCGCAAGAGAAAACGGAAGTCGATTGTCGCCTCAGCCCGCGCGATCGGCCCAACGAGGCAGCGGGACCGGCTTAGTAAACCAACGCGCAATATCCCCTTCCATCCGCGAGCAGTGTTGCGCGCGGCTTGGCTGGGCTTTTTCATTTTCCCCGGCTTAGGCGCCGGCTTCGGGGCACCTTCGCTTTCGATTGAGACGTGTGAACCGCTCGTTGCGCGTGCCAGTGACGATCACTCGATACGCGCCACAACTTCCGGCTTCCGGGAATGGGGAGTAGAATTAGGCAACAAGCCTCCCGCCTGGCACCCCGGCCAACTTTCGACGGCAAGACTGCCGGCGCGGAGGCAGATGATGGCAGAGACACGGATGGTCCTGAACGGAACCATGCAAACGCAACAGACAACTCGAAAGGCAACCGGCCTGGATTTCCAGCGCTGGTTTACAGACGGCAAGATTGCCCCGTTCGACAAGGTCGAATGGGAACGCCGGACCGCACTGATCGGCAATGAGAAGGGACAGGTAATTTTCAGGCAGGAGAATGTGGAGGTGCCCAAGAGCTGGTCGCAGACGGCGACCAACATCGTGGCCTCCAAGTATTTTCACGGGAAACCGAACACCCACGAGCGCGAAACCTCGGCGCGGCAACTGATCGGCCGCGTGGTAGATACCATCGTGCGCTGGGGAGACGAAGGCGGCTACTTCGCTACTCCGGAATCGAAAAACGCGTTTCGCGACGAGCTGGCCCACCTGCTCGTGGAACAGAAGATGGCTTTCAATTCGCCTGTGTGGTTCAACGTCGGCGTGCAGGCCAAGCCGCAGTGCTCGGCGTGCTTCATCAACTCCGTCCAGGACAGCATGGACTCCATTATGAACCTCGCCAAGACGGAGGGGATGCTGTTCAAGTGGGGCTCCGGCACGGGCACGAATTTCTCTTCTCTGCGCGGCAGCCGTGAATCTCTTTCCGGGGGCGGAATCGCCTCGGGCCCGGTGAGTTTCATGAAGGGCTTCGATGCCTTTGCGGGTGTGATCAAGAGCGGCGGAAAAACACGCCGCGCCGCCAAGATGGTGATCCTCAACATCGATCACCCGGACATCCAGGAGTTCATCGAATCCAAGATGAAGGAGGAGCGCAAGGCGCAAGTCCTGATCGAGCAGGGCTATAACTCTTCGATTGACGGCGAGGCCTATTCCTCGGTGTTCTTCCAGAACGCGAACCATTCGGTGCGCGTGACCGACGACTACATGCGCGCCGTGGAAGAGGATCGCGACTGGTGGACGCGCAACGTGAACGACGGGAAGCCGGTGGATAAATTCCGCGCGCGCGATCTGATGCGCGAAATGTCGGAATCGGCGTGGCAATGCGGCGATCCGGGCATGCAGTACGACACGACCATCAATCGCTGGCACACCTGCAAAGCCACCGATCGCATCAACGCATCCAACCCGTGCTCTGAATACATGTTCCTCGACGATACGGCCTGCAATCTCGCGTCGCTCAACCTGCTGAAGTTTCTGGGCGATAACGGGCAATTCGATGCGGCCGGTTTCCGGCACGCCGTCGAGGTAACCATCACCGCGCAAGAGATTCTGGTCGACAACGCGAGCTATCCGACCGAGAAGATCGCGCGCAACTCGCACGATTTCCGCCCGCTGGGAATTGGCTACGCGAACCTGGGCGCGCTGCTGATGTCGATGGCGCTCCCCTATGATTCTGACGGCGGCCGCGATTTTTGCGGCGCGGTTACGGCTTTGCTGACCGGCGAGTCCTACGCGCAGTCGGCGCGCATCGCCGAGCGCATGGGCCCGTTTGGCGGCTATCTACGCAACCGCGAACCCATGCTCGAGGTGATCCGGATGCATCGCGATTCGCTTCGCCCCATCAAGGAAGAAAACGTGCAGCCCTCCCTGCTGCGGGCCGCGCAGGAATCCTGGGATGCCGCGCTCGAATTGGGCGAGAGATTCGGATTCAAGAATTCGCAGGTTTCCGTGCTCGCGCCCACGGGCACCATCGGCTTCATGATGGATTGCGATACCACCGGAATTGAACCGGACCTCGCGCTCGTCAAGCAGAAGAGGCTCGTGGGCGGCGGCGTGATCAAGATCGTGAACAACACCGTGCCCCAGGCCCTGATGAAGCTGGGGTATCCGCCGGAGCAAGTGGCGCAAATCGTCGATTACATCGACGCGGAAGGCAAAATCGAAGGAGCGTCAGGTCTAAAGCCCGAGCATCTTCCCGTGTTCGATTGCTCGCTCACCCCGATGGGCGGCGGGCGGTCCATTGCCTGGCGCGGCCACCTCAAGATGATGGCGGCGGCGCAACCATTCCTCTCCGGCGCCATCAGCAAGACCATCAACATGCCGGAAGAATCCACGGTGGAAGATATTTCCGAGGCTTACATCGAATCCTGGAAGCTCGGCCTCAAAGCCGTAGCCATCTACCGCGACAATTCCAAGCGCTCGCAACCGCTCTCGGCCGCAGGAAAGAAGGACGAAGGAAAACCAGCGGCAGTCGATGCTGTCGCCGTAAAGGCAGCGCTGCCCGAAGTGCCTGCTCCCGAGCAACAGGAGCTTTTTGTGCCCAGCGCGCATCGCCGCAAGCTGCAGAACGAGCGCAGCTCGATCACCCACAAGTTCTCTATCGGCGGCCACGAAGGCTATTTGACCGTCGGGAAGTACGAGGACGGCACGCCCGGTGAAATCTTCATCAAGATGGCGAAAGAGGGGTCGACGCTTTCTGGCATCATGGATGCCTTTGCGTTGTCGGTTTCGATTGCCCTGCAGTACGGCGTGCCGCTTCGCGCGCTGGTCGATAAGTTCGTGAATTCGCGCTTCGAACCCTCGGGTTACACCGGCAATCCCGAAATCCGCTACGCGAAATCCATCGTGGACTACCTCGGGCGCTGGCTCGGCGGGAAATTCATCTCTCGTGATTACTTGGATGCCGATGTGATCGAAGAGATCACTCCAGTGGCGTCGGCTCCAGCGGCCGCTTCCAAGGCACCGGCGGCAGGCGTAGCCGCCAAAGTTGGTGAACCGGAACTTGCCACGCGTCCGCGTGCAGCAATCGACGATGCGCCATCCTGCTCGGAATGCGGAATGCTCATGACGCCGAACGGCAGTTGCTACAAATGCGCGAACTGCGGCAGCACTTCGGGTTGCAGTTAACAACTCAAGCAAGCTTCAGTCGTGTGAGGGCACTGCCAGTACGGGGTGCCCTTTTCTATTTCCATTTGGAAAAAATAGCGGCAGGAAACCTGCGGCGAAAAAGTCGGGGGCCCACCCGGGCCCCCATTTGCTCCACCCCCCGAAAACCGGCCTCGGCGCAACGAAACCGGCCCACCCCGGGAAATAAAGACAGCCGCAGGACTAGTTGCACGCCTGATGCCACCGATCAATGATTTCGATTGAATGCCGGGTCGCTGATTTCACAGGACTTAGGAAAGCAAAAGACGAACCGATATCACATGCTGGTTCGCCGGAATCCAATTTCTGAAAGCAAGCTCTCTTAATCCTACATTCTTTGGAAGAAACACCGCCATCCCGGTCGAGGGGCCGCAGTTGAGGTAAGCGGTGTCTGAAAAATTCGAACGATCGTCAACCGATCGAGGATTGCAGTGCCGAAGCCAGGGATTCTGTCCATCGCGAGACATCCTCTTCCCGCTCGGCTTCCACCATCACACGGGCCAGGGGTTCTGTGCCGGAGTATCGGAGGACGATTCGTCCGGAGTTGCCAAGGGTCTTTTCAGCTTGCTGCATCAGAAATGCAATCTCAGGCAAGGAATCCAGTGACGGTTTTGACCGTACACGCACATTGACGATCTTCTGAGGGAAGATTTTCAAATCCGCCACCAGCGCATCCAAAGGGGCGGCCAGGGAAACCAGAGAGGCAATCTTTACGGCGGTCAACATGCCATCGCCGGTCGTGGCGTCGTCCAGAAATAGGATGTGCCCGGATTGCTCGCCGCCCAGATTTGCTCCGATACGCCGCATTTCTTCCAGGACGTAGCGGTCACCGACGGCTGTGCGCGCGAGCTGGAGTCCCGATTTCGCGAGGGCGCGTTCCAAACCAAGGTTGGCCATGGTTGTACCGACAATGACGTTGCCCTTCAATTGGCCGGCTGATTTTAGATAACGTCCGGCGATCAGCAGAACGCCGTCCCCGTCGACGAGCTTGCCCGAAGCGGTCGAGAAAATCGCGCGGTCTGCATCGCCGTCGAAAGCCACACCGAGCGCCGCTCCGTTTTCCACGACGACCTTCTGCAAACCCTCAGGGTGCAGGGAGCCGCAACCGGCATTGATGTTCCGGCCGTCCGGGGAATCATTGATCGCGATCACCGTAGCGCCCAGCGAAGCGAACAACTCCGGCGCCAGTTTGCTCGCAGCTCCATTCGCGCAATCGAGAACGATGTTCATCCCGGCGAATTTCGCGCCGGGAAAAATGGCGGCCCGCAATCCCGCCAGGTACTGTTCGGAGAGCTTCTGGTCGCCGTTGAGCGGCGCTTGCTGCAAAGCGGAAACGTTGCCGTTTCTGGAAAGAATCACCTTTTCGAGCGCCGCTTCGATGGAATCGGGAAATTTCATCCCAGAAGACGAAATGAGCTTGACCCCATTGTCGTGATAGGGATTGTGGGAGGCTGAGATGACCACGCCGGCGGAAAACCCGTCGTGGTTGACAAGCCAAGCTACTCCGGGAGTGGTCAGCACGCCTGCCGACACCGGCTGCGAGCCAGCGGAGACGAGCCCTCTCGCGATGCACTGGGCAATGTGGCGCCCGGATTCGCGCGTGTCCCGGCCGATCAGAACCTTGGGGTTGGCGGATCGCTCGCGAAGATGCTTCCCGAGCGCCAGCCCAACGCGTTCGAGCGTCGCGTCGTCGAGCGGATACTCCCCCGGAATCCCGCGGATCCCATCGGTGCCGAACAGCTCTTTCCCCATTGTGCCGCCTATGCTCTGGTTGAAGGTGAGTAGGCAATTCTAACACTCCGCAACTCCGAAGATAGGCGAGCGTGCCGCGCATACATCCAAAATGTAAACTTTTGGCAGAACCTAAGGGCTTTATGAATGTGGGAGTGAAACTTCCTGATCCTAGTGTCCGACAAGCACCTCTGCATCCGCGCGCGAGACGCTGTGCTATCTTTACAGATAATGCCTCTTGAAGAGTCCAAAGTGATTACCGCCAGCTCGGCGAGCGCGCGAATCATCGCGGTAGGAATCGCGATGGCATTCTGCTATTTCGCGTCCACCGTGCTGGTGACGCTGCTGATGGCGGTTCTGATGGCCTACTTTCTTGATCCGCTGGTGACCTGGCTCGAAAGGGTGCGCATACCGAGGGCGTTGGGCTCGCTTTTGATGGTTCTGTTCACGCTGGCGCTCATGGCAGTGCTCGGCTGGACGCTCGTCGAGCGCGCGGATCAATTCAGTACCGACTGGCCCAAGTATCGCGCTCCTCTGCGAGCCGCCTCTGCCGACTTTGAGCGCAGGCTCGAGAACCTGGAAGCCCGCGTGTCGGAGATTGAACCGGGCCAACTACCAGGTCCACGCATCATTACGGTAACCGATCCGCATCCGGTGCGGACGGCGCTTGTGGGAAGGCTCAATTCGCTCTACTCCTTCCTATTTGCCGCTACTTTCATGCCCTTTCTGGTCTTTTTTATGCTGGCGGCCAAGCGGCAAGTATGGCACGCCACCATGCAGCTGTTCCCTGCTGCGGAGCGCACCGAGGTGAAGGATGCTCTCTCAGACGTCACGCGAGTCCTGCGCAGCTACCTGATGGGCACCGCCCTTGTGGGGTTGATCCTCGTCGTTGCGAGTTGGCTGTTTTTTATGGCTCTAGGGCTGGACTTCCCGTTCCTGACGGCGCTTGTTTCGGGCATGTGCAACCTGGTCCCTTATCTTGGGGCCGTAATGGCATGGATACCCCCGCTCTTTATCGGGTTGAAGCAATATCACAGCGTGGCGCCCTATCTGGGAATTGTGGCCGTGCTCACCTCGTTCCATATCGTGACAGCGAATCTGTTGATTCCGGCGCTGATCGGCTGGCGCGTTCGCCTCAACGCCCTGGCGGTCACCGTTTCTTTGTTGTTTTGGGGATGGCTGTGGGGAGCCATGGGACTGGTTCTCGCCATTCCCATCATGGCGGTGTTCAAGGTGATCTGCGATCACGTGGAGCGCCTGCAGCCAGTGGGACGGTGGCTCAGCGCTTAGCTGGATTTATCGGGGTTGCATTCGCTGCAGGCGATCAACCGACTGCTTCAGTGACGCTGCGTCTTCCGATTGCTGGAACAAACGAATGGCGGCGATTCCGGTCGCCCCCGCTTGCAGCGCTGCGGAGGCATTTTCTTCCGTCACTCCGCCAATCGCCATCACAGGAACCCCCACGGCACCGCACACGGCGGCGAGCCGGGCAACTCCCCGGGGCGGTCCAAAAGCGCGTTTCGCAGGTGTATCGTAAACCGGCCCGAAGAAGACGTAGCTTGCGCCAGCCCCTTCTGCTTCGAGCGCTTCCTCAATCCGATGGCACGAAACCCCCACTAGAAATCCCGGCGGCGCATTCCCGCCGCGGCACCAGCGAACCACTTCAGAAGCAGCAACCGATTCACGGCCAAGATGCACTCCCGCCGCGCCGGCGGCCACCGCGACGTCGAGCCGGCCGTTCACGATAATGCGCGCGCCTCCGGCGGCCTCTTCGGCCGTGCAAATGGCGTCTCGGGTCAGTGTGAGCAATTCGCGAGCAGACAAATCCTTTTCGCGAATCTGGATCCAATCGATTCCCGCCTCGGCGGCAATGCGGATTCTACCGATGAGGCCCAGCGAACCAGTGGCCTGCAGCGCTTGGCGGTCTGTAACGTAACAGAGCGTCGGAGGGTGAGGGGCAAGGTTGCGGCGGGAAATCATTCTGGGCGATCCGCATCAAAAATTCCAGGCGCGGCCTAGCTAGCCAGGGCCTGGAACAACCACTGCGCGGCGGCGAAATGCTCCCACCGAGAGAAGAACGTTGATGAGCCCCAATCCAGAAATTGCCCCGCGCAGAAAGGGATTCTTAAGCAAAACGCCCAGCGCGGGATACTGGAAGAGAAAATAATTGGCTTCCCAGATATCCGACCAGGGCACCAGAATCAGCGTCAATCCGAGTTCGAGCCAGACCATCAGCATGGCGACGCGGAGCAGTCGATTTAGCATCGGGTTAGAATTATGGGAGATTCCAGCCGGGCTGGCAACCCGCGCTTGGCGCGCGGACCAGACCAAGCTCAGTGGTGCTGCAGCGTGGCGATGCGGTCAGAGACGTCGCGGTAATCGATATTCATCGCATAGACCTGGCGGAAACAATCGAGCGCCTCATCGGAGTCACCCGACGTCTCAAGAGAAATGCCCAGATCATATCGCAGTGCGAGAATTGTTTCCTGCTCAAGACCCGGTACCTCGAGAGCGCGCTTATACCAGAGCGCCGCGATCTTCGGCTCGCCCTTATCTGCGAAGGAGAGCGCCAATAGGACCGCGCAATTCATGGCGTAACGGAAGGGCTTTCCCTTCTGCACCGCTTTCGCCACTTTTTGAAATTCGCCGATGGCCTCATCGAGCAGTCCCATTTCACGATAGGCGATGCCCAGATTGTAATGGGTTTCGAGATCCTCGTCTTCTTCTTCCCCAAGTTCACCCAATTCGTCGCGAAACTCTTGGAAGACTTCTGACAGTTCATTCAAGCTTTCGGCTTTCGGCTCGGTGGCCAGCGCGGAACCGGCCGGCTCAGAGGTTTGCGCGGCGGCCGGTAAGGAAATCTTTCCCCCGATACCGCCCGGAGGGTCGCTGTTGACGGGTGCCGGTAGTTCCAACCCGTCCACTTCTAAAGCGAGCTCGCCGATGAAATCTTCTGTCGTAGATGCCCCTTTTTTTTCGCCGGCCTCGGACGGTGCGGGGGTCAGTTCAAGCTCGAATTCAGCACTCTCCGCGGCGGCTTCGTCGGCCGAGGGCGCTTCGGGCGCGAGCGGATCGGCAAACCCGAAAAGCTCTGCCGCCGCAGGCTGCTCCTCCGCAGCTTCTTCGTGAATCTCGTAAACCTCCGGTTCCAAGGACAGGGAAGCGGCCGCTTCAGGCTCGAAGGCGCTTTCCAGATCGATTGTTTCCGCCGTTTCAAGGGCGGCAATGAGCGGCTCGGCGGGCGGAAGAGTGGACGCCTCGACGATCGCCGGAGGCGGGGGCTCAACAACTTCCTGCACCATCGCTTCCCATTCGTCGGAGAGATCTACCTCTTCTGCCAGCCCCGCTGGTTGAGCGCTCGGCTGAGACTGTTCGGCTGGCGTCTCGGGTGAAATTTCAAATTCCTTTGTTTCCGTTTCCTGCGACTCAGGTTCCATGTCCACAGGAACCGCCCCTGCGGAGGCCGGCTCGACTGTATGGGTCCCCGGTAGGGCGGGGACCGAAATCGCATCCCCTGGCGTTTGCGGTCGATCGCCCGGCGCGTCTGCGGCATTCTGAAAACTCTTGCGGAGTTGGGCGAATCGCTCGGCATTGGTTCCATCGTTCCGCTCACGGTAAATCTGCTCGAGCGTGGCGGCTAATTGCGCCGTTCGTGGATCGTCTCCGGCACCCACCGAGAGATCCAAAAGCCGTTCCAGAGTCGGCGCGTGTCGAGGCGCGCGTTGCAACACAGCCTCGAGCAGGTTGGCGGCCTTCTGTGCCAGACCATAGCTGGAGAACAAGTCCACGTCGGTGAGCGCCTGCGCAATATAGTGGCGTGTTTCGGGATCGAGGACGTCCTGGTTGGCCGGCGCATCGGCAGAAGAATCTCTCTGCTGGTGAGTGGGGGCGAGGCAGATCGAATCGGGGTTCGGCGGCGCCGCAGGTTCGCTTTCCGACTTGGGAAGTTTGCCATTCCGGATACGCACCGATGCAAGGCGCGCCGCGAGACCCTCGTTATCGCGATTCCGGTCGACCAATTCTTCCAGGAGTTGTTCGACGCGCTCGTTGTTTCCTGCCGCTTCGTAGATATCGGCGAGCTGGGTAAGCGCCACCGTTAGCGGAAAAGGATCGCTGGTGTGGCGGCAGAAATCAGCGAGCAGCTCGAGAGCCTCGGTATTGCCCGGGAGGCGTTCGGTCGCCCCCGAGAGCGACTTCACAAACTTGTCGTGCTCGCCCACTTCGATCATGGGATCGCGAAGTTCCCTGAACAGCGGAAGCGCTTCCTCGGCCTGCCCCTTTTCCACAAGCGTCTCGGACACGCGGAAAAGCAGGCCAAAGTGCGAATTGCCGCGCACCAATTGGTTGCGCGCGCGATCCGACGCAGCTTCAATTTGTCCCGTCTTCAGTTCAAGATCGACAAGGAGGTTTGTAACTTCGGTGCCGGCATCGGCTTCCGGGTGCTTCTCGAGAATCTTGATGGCCCCCGCGTCCTTCCCGGTGGATGCCAGGATCTTGGCCTTCAGCAGCAGAGCACAGGAATCACCGGGAGCTACTTCCAGGGCGCGTTCGACCAGCTTTTCAGATTCCGCATGGTCGCCACGATCAAACAGGCGCTGGCCATACCCGAGGTAGGTCTTCGCCGCGTCGACCTTCTGGCCCATGACGTTGTAGAGCTCGGCGAGACGCATTTGCACCCGTGGATTTTCAGGCTCCACTTCGAGCAGGCGGTGAAGCACCTCGACGGCCTTGGGAGCGCGATGGGCCTTCAGGTGCGCTTCTGCAATTTGCAAAAAGAGGGGGCGCGCCTCGCTAAGCACTCCTTGCTGCACGTATAGATCGGCGAGCTTCTCAAGAGGAGAGAGCTCCAAAGGCGCTAATTTGGCGATTTTCTTGTAGATGGCGATGGCTTTGCTGTTGAAGCCATCGGCGAGATATACCTGCGCCAGGCGCTCGAAGTATTCCAGCGCATGGGACATGTCACCCTGGCGGGCGAACAGGTCGCCCACCGTCATCAGGGTGGCCTGATCCTTGGGGTCGTTGCGGAGAATCTGTTGGTACTCGGCGATGGCCTGATTGACCCTGCCTTGGTTCAAATACTTGAGAGCGCTCTCAAGCGCTTTGCTCTTATTGAAGGCCATGTGTGAGTTCGTTTGTTCCGAGCTCGGTGTCGCTGAGGTGGTGAAGGGAGCTCAAATGAAAGGTTAGCATGCGAGAAACCCAAGTCAACGAAGCGCAAGGGGAGAGGTGAGGAAGGGGATAACAGGTCGGAAGCCCGTCTTGAGGCTCTAGGAACCTTCCGCCGAGGCAAGCCCCGAGAGATCAAGGGGTAGCCGATTCTGGACCGCCCCCGCGCCCCAGCAGCGCGACTCCCTCACCGGGGCGTAGGAGAACCGGTGCAGCGAGGTGGGGCCATACAACCGCAGCGCTGCAAGATGTTCCGGGGTACCGTAGCCCTTATGCTGCGCAAGTCCATAGTGGGGATAGAGCTGGTCGAACTCTTCCATGCGCCGGTCGCGCTCCACCTTGGCCAGGATCGAGGCAGCGGCAATCGAAACCGATCGTGCGTCGCCGTGGATCAGGGCCTTCTGCTCGATAGGAAGATCGAGTTCGATGGCATCGAGCAGCAGGTAATCGGGAAGCGGGCTCAGCTGGGAGACCGCGGCGACCATCGCCTGGCGGCTTGCCTGGTAGATATTCCACGCGTCGATGCGGCTGGCATCGACTTCCGCAGTGGCCCACGCCAGGGCGTGTTCGCGAATGCGCTGAGCGAGCTCGCGGCGGCGCTCAGCAGGCAGCTTCTTCGAGTCATCGAGCCCGACGATACGGCGCTTGGAGTTGAGAATTACCGCGCCCGCTACGACAGGGCCGAACAGGGAACCCCTCCCTGCTTCGTCCAGTCCGGCGATTCGCAGCCAACCCCGCTGGCGCGCCTCGCGCTCGAATCGAGTACAGCAGAGCCGTCCCATCGGCGGGAATTCTAGCACATTGCGCGAACCGCCGATGGAGGGATGACTGCAAAAAGCCTTTGACACAAGTGAAGAAAATGCTTCCGAGGTTCGAAGCGGGCAGGATCGGGGAAAATGACGGCCTTATTCCGCCACCGTAGTAGCGGGAACCGCCTCGAACTTCTCGACGCGCTTGATGCGGGCCGCCTTGCCCTTGCGTCCGCGAAGATAACCCAGCTTGGCGCGGCGCACGCTGCCCTGGCGAACCAGCTCAATCGAGCTGATCATCGGCGAATGGGTCGGGAAAATGCGCTCAACCCCGATGCCGAAGCTCACGCGGCGCACCGTAAAGCTCTGCCCCAAAAGCTCGCCGCGGCGGCTCATGACCACACCCTCAAACGCCTGAATGCGTTCCTTGTCGCTCTCGCCTTCCTTTAACCGGACATTCACGCGAATCGTGTCGCCGGGACGGAAGGCGGGATGGTCTTTGCGGAGTTGTGACTCCTGCACTTTTGCAATAATCGGCTTCATTATCCTTATTCCAGGCAGACCCGCTCAGGTGGGGCCAGCACAACGCACGAAAAGTGAGTATAGCGAAATTGCCAGAGTATGACTAGGCGAAACTGCCCGGGTGGGTGCCGCGTGGCGTGCTCTTCGCGGAGGCTATTCGGCTTGGGGGGCCGCGCCATGGATTAAATCCGGGCGATTGCGCAATGTCTTTTCCAGGGCCTTCTGGCGGCGCCAACGGCGGATTTCCTCATGGTTTCCGCCCAGCAGTACCTCCGGCACGTCCCAGTTGCGAAATGACGGCGGCCGTGTGTAGTGGGGGCAGTCCAGAAGCGTCGGGCTCATGGCACCTGATACGTGATGGGTCTTGGCGTAGGCATTGTCTGGAGCTGCCTGGTCGCCTGGAAAGGCCTGATTTGTGGGTCGCGGCTTTGGTCGCGACCCGGCAGCTTCCCCATCCGGCGCTTTAGCCCCGGAGGCAAACCTTGCTTCGCTGAAGGATTCGTTGACGGTGGAGTCCTGGTTGCCGAGCGCGCCGGGAGTGAGCCGCGTAACGGCGTCGACAATCATCGCCGCAGGCATTTCTCCCCCGGAGAGAACAAAATCGCCTACACACAATTCGTCCGTGGCGAGATGTTCGGCGACGCGCTCGTCGACGCCTTCATAGCGGCCACAGAGCAGAATGATTCGTTCAAGCGCCGCAAATCGCCGTGCCGTCTGCTGCCGGAACAGCTTCCCGGAGGCCGACAGCAGGACGATTGCGGTTCGGTGAGGAACAGCCGCGCCTTGGCCCCCCGTCAGCGATTCGACAGCTGCAAAGAGCGGCTCGGGCTTCATCACCATGCCTTCGCCGCCGCCAAACGGGCGGTCGTCCACGGTGCGGTGGCGGTCGGGCGTAAAGCTGCGCAGATCGTGGATGTGCGTTTCGATCAGGCGGGATTGGCGCGCGCGGCGCACGATGCCGTAATCGAGCGGCCCGTTAAAAAACTCCGGAAAGATGGATATGAGATCGAAACGCATCGCTTGATAGTAGCGCAAAGCTGCCGCTGCTCAATAAAAGAGCCGACCAGACACCGGCGCCGCACAAACCGCCGCTATGGGCGATTGAGTTCGCGCAGGCCTTCGGGAAAGACCACCTCGATGAGCCGGGCACCGGTATCAATATGAACGCAAATATCCTGGGCCAGCGGCACGAGCAATTCGCCTTGCGGAGAATCCACCACGAGTATGGGCGTCCCGGCGACGCCTTCGCCGGGAAATTGCACGTCCGCCACAGTTCCCACCGGGGCGCCGTCTTTCTCGCGGACTTCACACTCGATCAGATCGGTCACGTAGTAGCTGCCGGAGGAAAGCTGCATGCGGTCGGCGAACGGAATCTGCACTTCGAGTCCGACAAGCTTTGCCGCATCGGAGATGGAATCGGAGCCTTCGAAATGAAAAATCGCTTGGCCCCCGCGGCTCTGGCTAAGCCAACAGCTGCGCACCTTTGTCTGCCGGGGTTCTGAGCGGCCATCCCAAAGTGCCGCTCGAGAGAGAGTTTTGAGACGTTCGGGAAAATCGGTGAGGATCTCGGCGGCTACTTCTCCCCGCCTTCCGTGCGGACGCAGGATGCGCGCCACAGTTAGGGGGAGGGCTTGCGCAGCCACGCTATTCGAGGATTTCCAACGTAAAGCGCTTTCTCAACTTCATTCCAGCGGCCCCCAGCAGTGTACGAATTGATTTCGCGGTGCGTCCCTGGCGTCCAATCACTTTTCCCAGATCGTCTGGAGCAACCTTCAACTCCAGTACGGTTACCTGCTCACCATCGACTGCATGGACCTGCACCTGTTCAGGATGATCGACGAGCGCCCTGGCAATCGCCTCTACGAGTTCCTTCATGGCCCTTTCCCCCACGGCTTGACGCGCCCAGCGCGGAAATTCGCTCGAGCGTGTATACGGATATGAGCTATAGATGCCTACTACAGTAGGACGCCGGGGGGAGGGTTAGGGTTGCGCTGGAGCGGCCTTGGGTTTGCGAAGCAGGGTGCGAACCGTGTCGCTTGGCTGGGCGCCCTTGCTCAGCCAGTACTGCACTCGCTCGTTATCGACTTCCACAAGCGCGGGTTTCTTCTGAGGGTCGTAGGTGCCGACGATCTCGACAAAGCGGCCGTTGCGCGGACGCGTCTTCTCGGTCACCACCACGCGATAAAATGGGTGCTTCTTCTTGCCAAACCGCGACAGCCGAATCATTAACACTCGAAATTCCTCCTAAGTCGAATCCTGGCATTATAGCCAAGCCCGCGCGATTCACCAATCGCTATCTTGGGGCTAGAGTTACCGCAGCAGCCACAGCGGGAGGGCGGCCTCGGCGCAGTGCTCGATCACTTGCTGGTCGCGGACCGAAGAGGCGTTTCGCTGATCGCTTTCGACATCAACGGTGCCGATCACATAGCCACCTGCAGGAGATAGAACCAGGACGGATTTCCGAAACAGTGCTGCCAAAGGCGGTCTGGCACCGGAAGGCGGTCCGCACGTCACCCTCGATGACCGCCCGTTTCTGTCAAATCGCCGCACCTGTCAATCCCTGACCGACCGGGAACGATGGATGCTCGGGAGCGCCTGCGCCGCTCCAGGCGATGACCGACACCGTCTCGGCGCCTACGTCGTATACGCCCACCGAGCGATACTGGCCCAGCTTGCCGATCAACTCGGCCAGGCGCTTGGCCTTCTCGAGGCGGCCATCGCCACCCATGGCCAGCCGAGCGAATCTGATGCAAGCGTGTTATCGACGATAATCGGCACGAGGCAACCTACTTCAAGCCAGCAAACTTGCCCCAGCCGCGCATCTTCATCTTCGCCATGCTGCCATACTGCTTCATCATGCGGCGCATGTCGGCGTACTGCTTGAGCACCTGATTGACCTCCTGCACGGAGGTGCCGCTTCCGCGCGCGATGCGCTTGCGCCGCTTGCCGTCGATCAGGTTGGCGTCGGAGCGCTCCGAAGCGGTCATGGAATCGATGATGGCCTCGATGGATTTCAGTTGCTTCTCGTCTACGTGTGCGTCCTTGGGAATCTTCGCGAACGGTCCGACCTTCGGCAGCATTCCCATCAGCTGCTCGATCGAGCCCATTTTGCGGATCTGCTGCAACTGATCGCGGAAATCGTGCAGCGTGAAGTCGTCTTCCCAGAGCTTGCGCTCGAGGTCACGCGCCTTGTTAAGGTCAATGGTTTTCTCGGCCTTTTCAATCAGGCCGAGAACGTCGCCCATGCCGAGAATGCGCGATACGATCCGGTCGGGCAGGAAGGGCTCAAGCGCGTCGTATTTTTCACCCACGCCCACGAATTTCACCGGGGCGCCTGTCACTTTGCGGATCGAGAGTGCCGCGCCGCCGCGCGCATCGCCATCGAGTTTCGTGAGGATCACGCCCGTAATTCCCAGGCGCTTATGGAATTCACTCGCCGAGCGCACGGCATCCTGCCCAATCATGGCGTCGGCGACAAACAGGATCTCCGAGGGATTTAATTCGTGCTTGAGCTGCGAAAGTTCGTTCATGAGCTCATCATCGATGTGCAGGCGGCCGGCCGTGTCAACCAGGATCACGTCGCACGCGGAGAGCTTGGCCTCGCGCGTCGCGCCGCGAACGATTTCCAGCGGCTTGTCTGTGCCTGTGCCAGGCCACAGGGAGGTGCCCGTGGACCTGGCTACCTGCGCCAGCTGTTGGCGGGCGGCAGGGCGGTAGACGTCGGTGGAAACTACAATCGGACGGTGGCCGTGCTCACTCAACCATTTGCCGAGCTTGCCGGTCGAGGTCGTCTTGCCCGAGCCTTGCAGTCCGCAAAGCAGCCATACCGACGGGGGTCGGGAAGCAAACTGGGGCCGGGCCTCGCGTCCCAGCAGGTCGCCCAGCTCGTCGCGCACAATTTTCACGACTTGCTGATCCGGCGAAAGTTGCAGCAGGACTTCTGAGCCGAGTGCTTTCTCGCGGACGTGGGAGATGAACTCGTCCGCCACGCCGAGGTTGACGTCGGCATCGAGCAGCGAATCGCGGATCTCGCCGAGCGCCGCGTCCAGATGTTCCTCGGTCAGCTTTCCCTGACCGCGGAGGTTCTTGAAGGCGCGCTGCAGCTTGTCGGTCAGTGTTTCAAACATGAATGTCCCGCGGGTTCGAGAATTCCCCGTCCGCGCAATGGTTGATTCTAGGCAACGCCGCTCAGCCGGTCAAACAGACTTTGGTCCATTCGCAATCGGTGAGGCCTTTCTCTTCAATGAGTAAAAGCTTTCCCGCAGCAGATCGACTGCCAGATGGTGGAGCAAGGCAGTGAACTTGCCCTCTTGCTTCCTGCTTTCCGCACGCCCGCGAGCCCCTGGGACACGCGTTTCTCGCTGTGTGTCGGGTATCTGTGGGGTTGACACGCGTTCGGCCTGAGCAGCGGCCTTCCCTCCTCATTTTTCGGTCAACGGCTTGCCGTCTTCCTCCAGCACCCCTTTTTCTTCGGTGAGCCGGAAGTAGGCAACCCAACCGCGCAATATGGGGTTGAGTTCGGCGATGACTTGTCTCACACTTTGGCCCTGAGCGCCACGCAACGTCTGGCGGATTTTCTCTGCCAAGCGTTGGCGGCTGGCTGGTGCGATTTTCAGCTTCGGATTCCGGTGCCACGTGACACTGTAGCCCAGAAACTTCCGCTGCCACGGTCGGGCCACTGCGCTTTTGTCGGCATTCACTTTGAGTTTCAGCCTTTGCTCCAGAAACGCAGTGATTCTTCACCACGCGCTCGTAGGCTCCCAGCATGTTGCTGCGTTCCACTGCGGCTTCCATTAGCCGCAGCCCTTCCGGTTTCGTTCGCCCACCAGCCGCCGTACGTGCCTCCGCACCCGCAGCAGTTCCCGGCAGATTCCGTCCGCCTTTGCCTGTGCTGGCCGCACTTGCGTGCGCTTCTGCTTCATCGGCTCGCATCGAGGTCTGTTGTCCTACTCCCGTGTTTCATGTTCGGGCCTTCGTCCGATTTCCCGGACTACTATGCCCTCAGCTGACTTCTGGCGATTCGTCCCCACGTCTCTCAACGCAGGTAGCACTGAGGCAAACCGCCAGATCTCCCCGGGTATTGCGCACTCACCTTCTCGCTTATGCCTGTCGGATCTACGTCGCAGCGTTCCGTGCAAGGATGGGGCTTTGCATCTATTGGCCTGCTTACCCCGCTGCTCCGCCTCTATCCGCTTCCTGTGCGTCAGACCAGCGTTTTGCCTTCAGCTTCCTTCGGATTCCGCCTCGCGGCGGACACCCTTGCTGTTCGGCTAACACTTCCCCTTGCCGGGTGTGTAGAGGACTTTCACCTCCAAGTGAGTGCGCCCTGCCGGGCGCACCAACAAAAAGGCTGCCGCTTTGAGGCGACAGCCTTGAGTAACTTTGTACAGCCGACTTTTCCGGTAAGCGACCCTGCTACTTGCCCTTGGCTGCTTTCTTGGCTGGCTTCTTGGCTTTTTTTGCCATTGGTGTCTCCGTGTCAGGATTTGCCCGTGGGCATGGCTTACCTTATACGTAATCTATGAGAACAAGTCCATCGAGAACCGCACAAACTGAGATTTTGGACGCCGAATTCTTGCCGCCGGTCATCAGCGATGTGGAGTTGGCGGCGAATTCAAGAGCTGCCGATCAGGATTCCAACCAGGAATACCATCACGCCACCCACCACCACCTGGAAGGTGGACGAGAGCAGCGGCGTGTCCATGTAGCGATGGCGCACCCAGCTGATGATGGCGAGTTCGATGGCAACCACGATCAGGGCGGCGGCCAATGCCACATGGAAATTGTGGATCAAGAAGGGCAGAGTGTGGCCGAAACCGCCGGCAGCCGTCATCAGGCCGGTAACCACTCCGCGGGCCAGGGGCCGCCCCCGGCCCGTCAGAGTGCCGTCGTCTGAAAGTGCCTCGGCAAATGCCATAGAAATGCCCGCGCCGAGAGAAGCCGCGGCGCCGACCAGAAATGCGTCCCGGGTCTGATGCGTCGCAAAGGCCGCTGCGAATATAGGCGCAAGGGTCGAAACGGACCCGTCCATCAAACCCGCCAGGCCGGGTTGAATGATCTGCAGCATGAGTGCCTGTTTGCCGGCCTTCTCTTCTTCGGTTCGTGCACCTTGATCGAGATGTTTTTCTTCCAGCGATTTTGCGAACTCCGAGTGCTGGCGCTCGATTTCCGCCAAATCGCCGAGCAATTTCCGCGTGGCTGCATCCGATACATTGTGCACAGCTTTTTCGTAGAAGCGGCGCGTTTCAAGCTCCATTTCTTCGGCTTGCCTGCGGACGGTCTTCATTCCGAGCGGGCGCACGAGCCAAACCGGCCGGCGTTCGATGAACCCCTTCACGTCCTGGCGGCGGATCAATGGGATGTGCTCACCGAACCGCTTCCGGTGCATGTCGAGCAGGGCCTGGCGATGCCGCGATTCCTCGGCCTGCATCTGTTCAAAGACTTTAGCCGTCGCCGGGTAGGACTCCCGAAGTCCTTCGGCAAAGTCTCCGTAGACGCGGCTATCCTCTTCCTCAAGTTGAATGCCTAGCGCGAGGATCTCCCGCTCGGTGAGATCCTTGAACCTCTTTGCCATCGTCAGTCTCCTCAAGGAAAGGGGTTATTATATCCAGGTTTCGAAGGCTCCAAGCAGCCAAGCGGCAGGCAATTCGGACTTTCATGAGCCAAAGTGATTGAGCGGCGCATCCAAACTCTGTGGATTGCTACTGCTATTCCCTGCTGAATTTGCTCGCAGAAGCCGGTCTCAGCTGGAAATAAGGTCGTGAACCGATGAAAGCATGCGTGCTACGGTCACCGGCTCCGGTTGGGAGCAACCCGCTTGCGTTGATCGATGTGCCCGACCCGAATCCCGGGCCTGGTGAACTGCTCGTGCGCGCTCACGCTTGCGGCGTCTGCCGCACCGATCTGCACGTGGTGGAAGGTGAGCTCCCCCAGCGCAAATCGCCGGTGATCCCCGGACATCAAGTGGTCGGGATCGTCGAAAGACTCGGCCATGGCGCGCATCGCTTTTCGGCCGGGGCGCGCGTCGGGATTCCCTGGCTCCATCGCACCGATCAAACCTGCGAGTACTGCCGTGCCGGGAAGGAAAACCTGTGCGATAGCCCCACGTTTACCGGCTACACGGTTGATGGAGGCTATGCCCAATACGTGCTCGCGCCCGAAGACTTCGTCTATGCCATCCCGGAAGCGTTTCCCGACGAGCATGCGGCCCCGCTTCTTTGCGCGGGAATCATCGGCTTTCGCTCGCTCCGGTTGACGGGAATGCAGCGCGGCGGCCGCCTGGCCTTCTATGGATTCGGAGCGGCGGCCCATGTGGCCATTCAGGTAGCTCGCCATTGGGATATCGAAGTCTACGTTTGCACGCGTGGCGCCAAGCATCAGCAGCTAGCCTTGCAGCTAGGGGCTGTGTGGGCCGGCGAAGCCGCCGACGAGCCTCCCGCCAAGCTGGACGCGGCAATCATCTTCGCTCCCGCGGGCGAACTTGTCCCCCCCGCCTTAGAAGCACTCAAGAAGGGCGGCGTATTGGTCCTCGGCGGTATTCATATGAGTCCGGTTCCATCATTCGATTACGATTTGCTTTATCAAGAGCGCGTGATCCGTAGCGTGGCCAACAACACCCGCCAGGACGGCGAGGACTTCTTGCGGGTCGCAGCGGAAATTCCGGTTCGGACGCAGGTGACCATTTTTCCCTTGCGCGAAGCAAACCGTGCGCTTAACGATCTGAAGAATGACCGAATTAACGGGGCCGCGGTGCTCGATTGCCGGGTGTAACTCACCTCCGTTTCTGCCCATCCTTCCAAGGACGCGCTGGCTTGTGCGCGCGCCCCCTCCTCCCCGACGACAAAGGGGTCGCAGCCCGCCCTCGGGTAGACTAGGAAGAAGGAGTTCGCGCCATCCATTCAACGGGAGCCATCGCCCATCCAGCCAGGAGCCGGCGCAGTTTGCTGCTCCACGATAGCTTTCGAGCCGGCATCACGCTCAAAGGGGTCGATGGCATTCTCGAGGCCATCGGCGGCATCGTGCTGTGGTCGATCAAGCCTTCGGCTCTGAATAAGATCGCGCTGAAATTTCTCGAAATCGATCTGCCCTTCGATCGCCACGATTTCATCACCCTGCACCTGTATCGGGCGACCGAACACCTCGCATACGGAGGCAAGCACTTCGCGTCGCTCTATCTGCTGATGCACGGCCTCATCAAAGCACTGCTGGTCACGGCACTGTGGTTTGACGCGCTATGGGCCTATCCCCTCACCATGTTTGTGTTCGGACTTTTCTCCGTCTATCAAATTCACCGATTCCTACACACCCATTCCGTGACCCTGCTCCTGATCACCGTCTTTGACGTGCTGATCATCTGGCTGACGTCGCGGGAATACCACGATCAGAAGGCCGCCCGCCACAAGTAGCGGTGCATCCCCGGGCGAAGCGCTGCAGAACCCAGGAGGGGGAAGATTTGCCCGGGCCGCAGGGTTGGGTTAGAGTGGCCGCGCGCATACTGAAGACGCGGGAGCGCGGTTGGCTATTTCCGTAAAGATGACCTCGAGCACATTCACGATCGGCGTCGATCTTGGCGGCACGAATCTGCGAATCGGAGCCTACTCACAGGATTCCGGACTCCTCGATACGATTCCGCTGGCCACGCGGCTCGCCGATGGGCGAGATGCTGTGACGGCCGATATGTGCAATGCCATCCGGCAGTTGCTCGGTCGCTACGCTCCGCAGCGACGGCTCGCGGGAATCGCCATTGGCTCCCCTGGCCCCCTCGAATTGCCGGAAGGCGTGCTCCGGAGACCTCCGAACCTCCCCGGTTGGGATGGCTTCCCATTGCGCCGGACGGTCGAAGGCGCTTTGGGCCGGCCTGTGCTCGTGCAGAATGACGCAAACGTTGCCGCATTCGCTGAGTGCCTTTTGGGCCGGGGCAAAATGTTGGGGGTCGATTCACTATGCATGTTCACCTTGGGAACGGGGGTGGGCGGCGGAATTATTTTACGCGGGAAGATTTGGGATGGCGTGACCGGGATGGGCGGAGAAGTGGGGCACCTCAACATCTGGACCGAGGGCGGCATGCCTTGCGGCTGTGGAAGCCAGGGTTGCCTGGAACCACATGCCTCGGCCACCGGGGTGCGCAAAATGGCGGATGCCATGATCGCGCGTGGAACCGCTCCGGGACTGGAGGCTCTGCGAGCGGCCAATCCCGCCTTTTCGGCTCGAGAAGTCGCAGAGCTGGCAGCCGACGGGGACACCGATGCCCAGGCGATTTATCAAAGCGTGGGGCGTTCGCTCGGAATCGGTCTGGCGAGTCTTGTCAACACGTTGAATTTGCCGCTCTATGTCCTGGGCGGGGGAGTCGCCAAGGCGTGGGATATTTTCTCGCCGGCGCTCTTCGAGCAACTCACCCAGCGCAGCTACATCTATCGGTTGACGTCCGGCACGACGCACGTTACGCCGTCTGTCCTGGGGCCGGATGCCGGGCTTCTGGGCGCCTGCCTTCTTCCCTTCACCACGGCTATCTCGGGGTCGCAATCGGTCTAGGAGAGTTTTCCAGAAAGCATCGGCTCTCTCCGCGGCCGCTATCGAACCGGCTGATAGAGGGCCCTCGATCTGGATTTCCCTTTCCGGTGTCAGATTGCTAGGATCATTGGGTTCGAAATCTGAACGATTCGGCGGTGAAAGATGGCGCAAGTGAAAAAAATCGGGATTCTCACCGGCGGTGGTGACGTTCCGGGGCTGAATTCAGTGATCAAGTCCGCGGTCTATCGCGGAAGCGAATTTGGAATGGGCGTGGTGGGCATTCGCAGGGGATGGAAAGGCCTTACGCACCTCGATCCGGCCAATATCGCCGATCCGACCTACACCTACGAGCTCACCCGCGAGAATACGCTGACGATTGATCGAACCGGAGGCACCATCCTCCACACCTCCCGCACCAATCCCCGGCGCATGGCTGAATCCAAGATTCCCGAGGGCTTCCCACGCGAGCGCCTGCAGACGCTTGGCTTCGACGGCAAGTACTACGATTTCACTCCGATCGTGATTGAAAATCTCCAGGCGCTGAGCATCGACTGCCTGATCGCGATTGGCGGCGACGACACGCTCAGCTTCGCCTCGATTCTTACCGCGAACGGCTTTCCCGTCATCGGCGTCCCGAAGACGATGGATAACGACGTTCAGGGCACGGAATATTGCATCGGGTTCTCCACGGCAGTCACCCGGGCAAGGGATGCAATCACGCGCCAGCGGACCACCATCGGCTCCCACGAACGCATTGGCATCTTTCGCATCTTCGGCCGCGACGCCGGCTTCACGGCTGTTTACACAGCGTATGTGACCGGATCGCGCTGCCTGATCCCGGAATACCCCTTTGATCTGGAGCACGCGATCAGTCTCCTGCTTGAAGACAAGCGGAACAACCCCAGCGGTTATTCGCTGGTGGTGGTTTCCGAGGGCGCCGTTTGGAAGGAACGGGAGGTCCAGGAAACAGGCGAAGCCGATGCCTTCGGGCACCGCAAGAAAGTTGATATCGGGCAGGCGCTATCGGCCGAGATCCAGAAGCGCACCGGGGAAGAAACGATTGCCAGCGATCTGACCTATGATCTGCGCGGCGGCGCGCCCGACGTCATCGACCAGATCGTAGGCGGCACGTTTGGAAATATCGCCGTCGATCTGATTCATGAGGGCGTTTCGGGCAGAATGATCGGAATCCTCAATGGCGTTTACACCCATACGCCACTGTCCCCCACGCCTCTGCCGCCTCGCCGAGTCGACACCGTAAAGCTCTACAACACGGAACGCTATCGCCCGAATTACGCCTCGAAGCTAGGCCTGCCGCTGCTGTTCGGCTTCTGACGGGACTTTCAATGACTGGAATGACTGGCTTCTAAGTGGCGTGGGTAGCGGCATTCGGCTATACTTACATTTCCGCCGACCTAGCGACGCGATTCGGTGTGCCCGTGTTCACTCGCGCAGACCGGTCGGCAAAAAAGGGGTCTCTCATGAAAGAAGGAATCCATCCCGATTACCACGCCGTGACGGTGCATTGCGCCTGCGGCAACACGTTTGAAACCCGCTCCACGTTCAAGGGCCAATTGATCCGGGTTGAAATCTGCTCGAATTGCCACCCGTTCTTCACGGGCAAGCAGAAGCTGATCGACACCGCGGGCCGCGTCGAACGATTCCAAAAGAAATACGCGGATAAAGCCGCCTCGGTCGCCAACGCCAAGAAGTAACTGGTACAGATATCAACTGTTGAAATAGCCGGGGCCTGAAGTGTGCGCGCTCGGGCTAGCGTAGCGGGGCAAGCTCTCTGCAGGGCCAAAAATCGAAATTTCCGGTACTCTACGCGGCCGGGGAGGACGACGCGCCCGGACACGGCCAAAGCAAGGCCCTGCGCGCGGGCCCCCATGTCCTGGCTAAGCCGCGACCCGCAGAGTTTTTCGCGTTGCGGCGCGGAAGAAGCGTTACGGCGCGCGACCGAACCCTGACTTGCGGTGTACAATCTCGCCAGATGGCCACGCAATTGTCTTCGCAGCCCGACTCCCCCGGTTCGCTGGTTGAAGCCGCGGCACCGCGCGTTACGCTGAGGAATTATTTCGCGCATCCGTTTGACTCCGCGATTGCGGCGGCCCGGACCTGCTATTCGAGCCACCTGGTGAATCCGGACGAAGTTACCGAGAAGCAGCGCGTCATGATAGGGTCGGGGACGTTTTTCGGCGGACATCACACCGTCTATCAGCACGCGCATTTCGAATTTGGGCTCGAGAACGTCAGCCGGCAATTTGTGTGGTCGTTCCTGCACGCGCACCCCTTTTATAACTCCGAGCAGCAGAGCCAGCGCTACGTCCGCCTCGACCGCGCCCAGGCTTACGTTCCTCCCGTGGAGACGCCCGGCTTCGGCCCGGCCGAGCGTGCCATTTATGAAAAGTCTATCGTGCGGGCCTGGGACCGTTACCGCGAGCTCACCACGCTGCTGGCACCCAACGCGCGGGAGATTCTGGGCGATATCTGGCACCTCAGCCCCCTGTCGCATGCCAAGCGGGTGCAGAAGGTCGAGCGGCAATCGGAGAAGCGCGCCATCGAGGTAGCGCGCTACGTGTTGCCGGTGGCAGCGTTCACCACCATGGTGCATACGATTTCCGGGATCGTCCTGTACCGGTTGTGGCGGATGCAGGCGGCTAGCGATACGCCGTCGGAAACGCGGCAAATCGTCGGCGAAATGGTGGCTCGGGTGCGCGAGGCCGACCCGCAGTTTTTTGACCGCTTCGACAACGAGCCGATGGAGCAGTTGCCCGAATGGCGGCAGCGGCCGCATGACGGGGAGGCGTTTGCGCGGGAGTTCGACGCGCGACTGGGCCATTCTACCTCGCGCCTGATTGATTATTCCCCGAACGCGATGGCGTCAGTGGCGGGGGCGTATCGCGCCGTCCTGGGATTGACGGCGGCGGAATGCTCCGACGCGGAAGCTGTCGACCGTCTGCTCAATCCTGCGCGCAATCCCTATCGCCACGAGACTCTCAACGTGGGCGTCCACGCGCCGATGATGCGCGCCCTGCAGCACGCGAATTTCACCTTTGCCAAGAAGATCAGTCACACTGCAGACAGCCAGGATCAGCGGCACCGCATGGTTCCGGGCTCGCGTCCGCTACTCACGCTCGCCGACGCGCGCTCGCCCGACTACATCCGGCCCATGCTGATCCGCGATAATCCGCGCGCGCTCGAAATCTATCAGCAAGCCATGGAAGAAGCCTGGTCGGCGAAAAATGAGTTGCTCGACCGGGGCGTCTCGCGGGAAGTCGCGCTCTACCTGCTTCCCAACGCCAAGTCGATACGGCTGGTCGAGACGGGTTCGCTGCTGCACTTGCTGCATAAATGGACGATGCGGACCTGCTTCAACGCGCAGGAGGAGATCTACCAGTCTTCGCTCGAAGAGGTGCAGCAGGTACGGGCGGCTTTCCCCGAACTCGGCCGCTACCTCGGGCCTCCCTGCTTCATCCGGGCGGGAATCTCGACGCCAATCTGCACCGAAGGCTCGCACTTCTGCGGCGTCAAAGTGTGGCTCGAGTTCCCCCATATCCAGCGCCGGATATGATCGGCGGCGGGCAGAACCCTTGCCGCGGCGAACTTCCTACAATAGCCGCCTTCAGCGGCCTAGTATGCGAGTGCTGGTCGGCGATATGAGCTCGTAGCGAACCCCGCGCCAGCGCATGCGCCTGGTCAGCAACGATGCGATAAAATTCCACGCAAACAGGAAGGGAACAATGGGCGCAAGGAGCATCCACACCCAGTTCCACTTCTTCAGCGGACCTCTCCACTGCGGCAGCAGTTCATCGGCGGCCACCGTGCGCAAGGCCCCCTTCATGGCAGCCAGCAGCGGAATCAGCAGCGTCATCAGCGCGAGTTCTATCCAAGTGTCGCCGCCGATCATCATGATCAAAATCACGGCGAATGCGTAGAGCAGAGTAAGCGAATACGCCCAATTCGCCAGAGCGCCCATCACCCAGCGCTTGAACGAATACACCCGCGTGATTAAGATCTGCCGGTTCGTAAACTCCAGAAGGCTCCGTCCAGTCCAGGGTTGCAGACTCGGCGCCAGGCATTCCGCGCAAAAGACAATCGGCTTGCGGGCGGCTTCGAGGGCCTGCGTCATGGCGAAATCGTCGCTGCAGGCGCCTTTCCAAGCCTCCAGTACTTGCGCATCATCGAACGTTTGGCGCCGGATCGCGGTGCCGCCGCCCCAGCAGAAATTCTCGCCCGCGCGGCCCAGGAGCGTGGCAATCGCGGCGTTCCAGGCAGAAGCCAGGGCGCTGGCGAAGCCGCCGGTTCCCATGGCGCCGACCGGGATGATCCACCGATAGCCCGTCGTCGCGCCGATCCGCGCGTCCTGAAGAGGGGCGACGATTCTCTTGAGCCACCCTCGCGGGAGCCTGGCATCTGAATCGGTGAAAACGAGAATGTCGACGCTGGGCGGAAGCGATTCGACCGCCCGCCGCAGGTTGAAAACCTTTTCGCTGCATTCTTCCGCGGGTCCGGCGATCACAATATGAACGGGACGCTGGCTGATTGCTTTCACTTGCTCGATGACCTTCAGCGCGGGATCAAGGCTTGATGCGATCGCGAGGTAGATGTCGTATTGGGGATAGTCAAAATTGACAAGCGCCGAAAGATTCTCCTCGAGCCCCGGCTCGTTGCCCTTGCAAGGGCAAATCACGGCCGCAGCGGGGGCGTAAAACCCCGTGTAGGATGCCATCCGCTTCCGAACAAGCCGCAACCACTGAAAGCCATCCCAAAGCGAATAGGTCCCCACCGCGATTTGCACGATGACGAGAATGTAGAAGAAGTCGATCACCCATCGCGAGAATAGCAAAACCACGGGCGCACTGGCGGAATTGCCGCGATGGACTTGCCAAATCGCCACGGGTAGATTGGCGCCGATGCGAGATAGATTACCCATCTCACCGTACTGGAAGCGAACTCATGTCCAGAGCCGCCCTCCACCCCTGCGCCCGTCAATGAAGCAAAACGGCATGAGTTCGCGACCAAGGCCGTCGGCGCAATGGGGCCGCCATGAATGCGGCGCGTATCGTCATCGGCGACTAAGTGGGCCTCTAGAAGGCGATGGCCGGCTTCACGCGCGTGCGGCGAGCCGCAGAAACGCCTTCCCCCATTGTGTGGGAAGCGTGGACGGCAGAGACTTTTAACCTTCGCTTAGGCGGTGGCCGCTGTGAGTTTTCAGTTAGCCCGGTGGCGGGAAAACACTTTCTGTAATACGCGGTCGGCGGCTGAATTAAGCTCTGCATGGAACTTCCCGGCCTCGCGCCGGGCTTGATCCATCAGGGAGGCGTCCAGTACCAGGCCTACTCGGTCGACGAAAGGCCCCGACGCAACCCCCTTTGCAGCGCCTCCCTGCCGCGCGGGGCCGCGCGCGGCAGGTGAGCCAAGCTGTTCGTAGAGCTCCAGGTCGCGCCAGAATTCCTCGGCGTCCTCATCGGTCCACTCCAAAGCCTGTCCAAGAGCCACGAAAAATTCCTCGCGAAAAAGGTCGAGAAAAGGGATTCCCAATTCCATGGAAGGCTTATTCGCGGCCTTGGGCTTTGCGCCCGTCCTTCCCTTCTTGGATTTCGTGGGGCGGCGCTTGGTGCCGCGCATCGTCACGCTCACTTTCAGTCGCGTCGGCAGGGACGATTCAATGCGCGACACCATGGCCAGAATCGCTTCGCGGCGAATGGTTTGGAGCTGCTCGCGATAGAGCACCGGCTGGTCGGCGCGCCCCGGCCTCCGAAACTCCCCGGCGTACATATCGAGAAAGCGCTGCACGAGCTCGTTGCGATCGATGGTCGCAAGCAGCAGGGTGGCGGTGTCGCGCGCGCGGATCACCAGCTCTCGTGGACGGTAGGGCATCAGACGTGTCTACCTCTTACGCGAATACGCGGCGCTCCGCAACAAGAAACGTTGTCCGGGCTCCCCTGTCGCGCTGGCTGCACGCTTGCCAGTAAAATAGTTCGGTGCGGCATAAAAAAAGGGCCCGGAGATTTCTCTCCGGGCCCCGGTTGAGTTTTGGTTGTCGTAGGCGCCCGTACCGGGCGAACCGGCTATTTAGTGGAGCGGGCCCGCCACGGGCGGCCTGTTCTCGCCGGGCATTCCGCCGGTTACCGAGCGCACCGGCTTGTCGAACTTACCGAGCGCGATATCGAGAGCCTGCTCGGCCGTCCGCACGAAGTGGATTTCAATCCCCTCGAGCATTTCCGGCTGCAGGTCCTCCTTCACGTTCGGCTCGTTCTCGCTGGGCAGGATCACTTCCTTGATTCCCGCCCGCTTTGCGCCAAGCACCTTTTCCTTCACACCCCCGATCGGCAGCACGATTCCGGACAGTGAAATTTCCCCGGTCATCGCTACGCGCGGCCGCACCGGACGCCCCGTCAAGAGGCTGACCAGGGCCGTCACCATCGCGACGCCTGCCGACGGCCCGTCCTTGGGGATCGCTCCCGAGGGAACGTGGACGTGCAAGTCGAGCTTGCGGAAGAAGTCCGGATCGATGCCGTAACGATCGGCGTTCGCGCGTACCCAGGTAAGCGCCGCCCGCATGGACTCCTGCATCACTTCGCCCAGATGCCCGGTCATCGTGAATCCTTTTCCACCGCGCATCTTGCTAGCTTCGATGAAGACGATATCGCCGCCCACCGGCGTCCATACCAGCCCCACCGAAACTCCCGGCTTGCTGACGCGTTCCTCCACTTCTTTTTCGAGGCGAAACTTCGGAATGCCCAGCGCTTCGCGAATCACGTCGGGGGTGACGATGAGCTTATCCGTCTTGCCCTCGGCGATTCTCCGCGCCTGCTTCCGCACGAGAGTGGCGATTTCCCGTTCGAGGTTGCGCACTCCCGCTTCCCGCGTGTAGTGGTGAATCAGGTCGTGCAACGACAGGTCGGTGAATTCGATCTGCTCGCCCAAAGTCAACCCGTGCTCCTTGGTCTGCCGCGGGATCAGGAACCTCTTCGCAATGTGAACCTTCTCCTCCTCGGTGTAACCTGCGAGTTCGATGACTTCCATGCGGTCCCGCAGCGGTTCCGGAATTGGATCCATCCAGTTGGCCGTCGCGATAAACAGAACCTTCGACAAATCAAACGGCACATCCAGATAGTGATCGCGGAATGTGGAGTTCTGCTCCGGATCAAGCACCTCCATCAACGCCGCCGACGGATCGCCGCGGAAGTCCCGGCCGAGCTTGTCGACCTCGTCGAGCATCAGGACGGGATCCATCGTCTCGGCGCGGCGGATTCCCTGGATGATCTGGCCGGGCAGCGCCCCGATGTAGGTGCGGCGGTGTCCGCGGATCTCCGCTTCATCGTGCATTCCGCCAAGCGAAATGCGCACGAATTTGCGGCCCATCGCGCGGGCAATCGATTTCCCGAGCGAGGTCTTCCCCACTCCCGGAGGCCCGACAAAGCACAAGATCGGTCCCTTCATACCGGGCTGGAGCTTTTTCACCGCCAGGTAATCAAGCAGGCGCTGCTTCACCTTCACCAGGTCGTAGTGGTCCTCGTCGAGGATCTCCTGCGCCTTGCTGATGTCGATGGCTTCTTCGCCTGTGCCGGAAGTTTTGTTCCATGGCAGCGAGGTCATCCATTCTAGGTAGGTCCTCGATACCATGTATTCCGCCGAAGCCGGCGTCATCTTCGCGAGCCGCTTCAACTCGCGCTCACACTCCTTCTTGGCTTCCGCGGACATGCCCGATTCTTCGACCTTCTTGCGGAGTTCGTCGACTTCGGCGACGCCGTCGTCGGATTCGCCCAACTCCTTCTGAATGGCCTTCATCTGCTCGCGCAGCAGGAATTCGCGCTGGCTCTGGTTCACCTGCTCCTGAACCTGCTCGTGAATCTTGTTGCGCAGCTCAAGCACTTCCTTTTCCTTGGAAAGCTCGTTGACGAGCGTTTCAAGCCGTTTGCGCACGCTAAAGGTCTCCAGCAACTCTTGCCGCACCATTGTGTTGAGCGAAGGCAGAGTCGAAGCGACGAAATCGGCCAGCCGGGACGGCGAGTCGATATTGGCAACTTCGGTCTGCAAATCGTCGGAAAGCTGCGGCGAACGGGCCACCACATCCCGGAACAGCTCCTGTACGTTGCGTTCCAACGCCGTTAACTCCGGATCGCGCTCCTCCCCCGCATTCGGCTGCAGCTCAATCCGAGCCCTCATATAGGGCTTCAAACCGACCACCTCGACCACGCGGAGACGGTCAAGCCCCTCCAGGAACGCCACCACATTGCCGTTGGGCATACGAACCATCTTATGTACCTTCGCCAGCGTTCCCACGCTGTGAAGGTCGGCGCCGCCGGGCGACTCAATTCGTGGGTCTAATTGCGCGACGACGCCAAGCAGCTTCTCAGGACCCTCCAACGAGTCCAGCAGGGCTAGAGAGCTTTCCCGGCCAACCGGAAGCGGCATCACGGCTCCTGGAAAAAGAACGGTGTCGCGCACGGGCAGAACTGGAAGCTCTGGCGGAACGACTCTGGTTGCTTTGCTCACCTTATCCCCCTTTGGGCCCTATCTCTTATTCTATGAGTCCTTAGACCTGTCATACACCGTTAGATGCGGGCAAAAGGAAAAAGATTTCCCAATATTTCGCGTCTCGATATAAGCAGATGTTAGTCTATCCCACTAAAGAATGTCCCTTCAACTACACAGCTTGGTTGACTTGCCCTGAACGCCAAGGATAAACGAAAGAAATCACGCCGCTTATTTATTCCCGAACGAGCTCTGCACTAATTGTAGGGCCTCCTCCTTAGTACGGATTTTCCCGTTGAGTTGGGCTTCCTCTACAGCTTCCAGGATCAGCTTGAAGGGGGGCCCGGGAGCAAAACCCAAGGCCTTCAAGTCGTTTCCGCCCAAAAGTCTTGGTGGCCTGACCTGCTCAGGCGGGGTCTCGGTCAGAAATTTTCGGACAAAGTTATAAGCCTCCAAGCTGCCATGGCTCGAAAGACAGTCCAGCCGATGCAATTCCAGATGCTCTTCGAACCGACTCAGGCGCACGAACCGCTTGAGCGTGGACGACTTCATCTGGGCTACGTCTTTGAACCGCAGATGATTGGCGACCAGCGCGGCAATCTGCTCGGTATCTTCATTGGAGAAGCGCAACCGGCCGCAGATCGCCTCCGCCATACGGGTGCCGACTTCCACATGCTCGTCAAAGCGAATGCGGCCACCCGGGCCCGCGGGCGGCTTAAACGTGGGCGGCTTGCCAACATCATGGAGCAACACGCCCCAGGCGAGGGTCGGCGAGCAGCCGGGCGGCAACCCGCCCAGCATCAGGAGGGTGTGAATCCAAACGTCCCCTTCGGGATGAAATTGCGGCGGTTGCTCCACACCTTTCATGCGCGCAATTTCGGGCAGGATTTCCGGCAGCAGCCGGCTCTCCTCGAGAAGCTCGAACGCGCGCCGGGCGGCGCCTTCGGTGAGCAGTTTGGTCAATTCGTCGCGGATGCGCTCGGCCGAGACTTGGTGAAGCTCGGCGGCTCGTTTCGCGATCGCCGCAAACGTCGCGCCCTCGATCGCGTACCGGAAGCGGGCGGCGAAGCGAACCGCGCGAATCATGCGGAGCTTGTCCTCGCCGAATCGCTTCTCCGCAACGCCAATGGCGCGCACGATTCCTGCTGCCAGATCCTTGCGTCCTCCGACGAAATCGAGTATCTCGCCGGTTTCAGGATCAAGCAGCAACGCGTTGATGGTAAAGTCGCGCCGCCAGACGTCTTGCTGCGGGGACGCCGCAAAGAGAACCTTGTCCGGGCGGCGGCCGTCGGAATAGCCGGCGTCTGAGCGAAACGTCGCCACCTCCACCGTCGCCAACGGTTCTGCAGGTTTCCGGGTCCAATCCGGCACGAGCATTACGCCGAATCGAGCTCCCACGCCAATCGCCGGCGGAAAGAGCCGCTGCACCTGATCGGGCTTCGCATCCGTGGCAACGTCGTAATCCACCGGCTCGCGCTTGAGAAGGATATCCCGCACGCAGCCGCCCACCAGGTAAGCCTGCTGCCCCGCCGCCCGAAGCGTGCGGCAAATTTGTTCCGCAAGTGCGCGCGCGTTCATGGCTCGATTATGAGCGCAACCCGAAGGCGATGGGAAGCCTTGCGGGCAACCAGCGTTCAACAATGATGCGGCAGCCGCGATCAGTCATCACGACGCTGGCGATTGCCCAGTGAACCGCCGAATTGCAGCTTGGAGAAGCCGAATTTGTCGCGCAGGCGGTCGGTCGCGCGCGCCAGGCGCTCGAGCTTTTCGCGCCTGCCCGGATCGAGCAGGTCGAGCTGCCCTGACGATCCCGCCGAGAAGTGAGACAACGCCACTCCCACCAGGCGCACGGTCGCAACACCATCCCACGCGCGCAGGAACAGATCGCGCACGGCCGCAAGAAGCACCGTGTCTAGGGCGGAGGGTTCTGCGAGCGTGCGGCTGCGCGAAATTGTTCGGAAGTCGCAGTCGCGCAGCGTCAGGGTTACCGTGCGCGCATACAAACCCGCATCCCGCAGGCGCCGGGAGGCTTTCTGACACAGAAAACTCAGTGTCGCTTCCAGCAGCCCGCGGTCGTTGGTGTCTGCGCCGAACGTTTGGTTGTGCGACAGAGACTTCGGCTCCGCATCGACGAAGAACTCGTACGCATCGATTCCGCGCGACTTTCGAAAAAGAGCCGCGCCCCATTGTCCGAAATTTTCTTCGAGCCGCTCGGGCGTCGCCGTCTGCAGCTGCGCGATCGTTTCGATGCCAAGTGCTTTCAACCCGCCTTCGGTTACTCTTCCGATGCCGGGAATTCTCCTCACCGGCAGCGGCGCGAGAAACGCCACCTCGCTTCCGGGTGCCACCCACAGAAGCCCGCGTGGCTTGGCCTGCTCGCTGGCCATTTTGGCGATGAGACGTGATGTGCCCACCCCGATCGAGCAAGGCAGCCCTGTGGTGGAAGTGATTTCCCGCGAGAGCTTGTCCGCCACGGCCAGCGAGGGACCATGCAGCCGCTCGGTTCCGGCCAGGTCGATGTAGGCTTCGTCGACAGAGGCCATTTCCACGACGGGTGAATACTTCGACAGGATCGAGGCGATGCGGTCGCTTAAGCGGCCATACCGTTCGTGATGGCAATCGAGGAACACGGCCCGGGGACAAAGCTTCGCCGCCGTGCGCAGCGCCATCGCCGAATGCACGCCAAACCTCCGCGCCTCGTAACTGGCAGAAGCAACCACGCCACGCTGGTCAGGTGGGCCTCCCACCACAACTGGCAGCCCTTTGAGTTCCGGACGCGCGAGAAGCTCCACGGAGACGAAAAATGCATCCATGTCGATGTGGAGAATGGAAGCCGGAGAATCTGGCGTCGCGGCTTCAGGCGGGCCGTGTTTCGCGCGAAAATGAGCCAGTTGGGGCATGGCGGAACGCTAGCGCCGGGATTGACCGGCCGGTGGAATCGGATCGAGACCGTTTCCCATTCGATCGATCATCACGGCCGTCTCTCAGCGGCGAGCACGCGGGGAATCCCGGCTAGATCGTGGGTGACGCTTAGGTTCACCCAGCCGGGCGCCTCGCGGATGATTTTGAGAACGGCGTCGGCGGAGTGGTAGCCCAATTCGAGCACCAGAATTCCGCGCTCGCCAAGCAGCGACGCGGCCTGCTCGATCAGCCCTCGGTACATCTCGGTGCCCGTTGGCCCCCCAAAGAGCGCCGCAGGAGGCTCGTGCTCGCGCACTTCGCGCGCGAGTGTGGGGGCGTCATCGAGCGCTACATAAGGCGGATTGCTCACAATCACATCGAACCGATGGGATTGGTCCTCCCCAGGCGTTGACGCCGGAATCAGCGCATCCAGGAGATTGGTTCGAACGAGATGGACGCGGTGGGCGAGGTGGTGGCGCGCCGCGTTTCGGCTCGCCACAACGAGCGCCGCTTCGGAAATGTCGGTCGCCACGACGTCTGCGTGCGGCAATTCGTGCGCGAGAGCAACCGCGAGGCAGCCGGAGCCCGTTCCTATATCCGCAATCCGAAGATGCGGACTCGGCGCACCCGTATCGAGACCGATCTTGATCCCGCGTGCGCCCAGCCGCTCGAGCGCCACCTCGACCAGATGCTCTGTCTCTGGCCGCGGAATCAGCACCGCGGGAGTCACCTCGAATTCCAGTCCCCAAAATTCCTGCCGGCCGGTCAAATACTGTGTGGGCTCCCCGCCGGACCGGCGCGCCACAAGCGCCCAATACTTTTCCACCATTACCGGATCCAGGGATTGCTCGGGATGCGCGTATATCCACGTGCGGTCGCGGCCCAGAGTATGAATCAGCAACACCTCCGCAGCCAGCGTATAGGAGGAAACCTTCGCCGCCCGCAGCCGCGCGATTGCTTCCTTCAGGGCCGCGCGAATATCGAAGCCGCCGGGAGCCAGGCTTCGGGCGGCCGAACGGGCGATGTTTTCCTGCGGCATCTCACGCCTCGACCAACTCTTGCTTAAGACGCTCGGATTCATAGTGCGTCACCAGCGCGTCGACCAACGGGGCGAGCTTGCCTTCCATCACTTCGGTGAGCTGGTGCAGCGTGAAATTGATGCGATGATCCGAGACGCGGTTCTGCGGGTAATTGTAGGTGCGGATTTTTTCCGAACGGTCGCCGGTCTTGATTTGTCCGCGGCGCTCGGCGGCAATGGCTTCGTGCTGCTTGGATTGCTCCATTTCATAGAGGCGCGCGCGCAGCACGCGCATGGCCTTGGCGCGGTTCTTGATCTGCGATTTTTCGTCCTGCTGCGACACGACGAGCCCGCTCGGGATGTGCGTGATGCGCACCGCCGAGTAGGTCGTGTTCACCGACTGGCCGCCAGGGCCGGAGGAGCAAAACGTATCGATGCGCAAATCCTTGGGCTCGATCTTGATGTCGATCTCGTCGGCCTCCGGCAGCACGGCCACCGTCGCCGCCGACGTGTGGATGCGGCCCTGCTGCTCGGTGGCAGGAACGCGCTGCACGCGGTGCACGCCGCTTTCATACTTCAGCTTCGAATACACGTTCTTTCCCTGAATCGCCGCCACCACCTCCTTCATGCCTCCGATCGACGACGCGGAACTTTCCAGGATTTCCACGCGCCAGCCCTGGGTTTCCGCGTACCGCGAGTACATCCGGAAAAGCTCTCCCGCGAAAAGAGAAGCCTCGTCGCCGCCCGTGCCGGCGCGGATTTCGACGATCACGTTTTTTTCGTCGTTGGGATCTTTGGGAATCAGCAGCAGCTTGAGTTCCCTCTCGACGATTTCGTGGCGCGCCTCAAGGGCGTGCTCCTCGTCGTGGGCCATCTGCTTCATCTCCGCGTCGTCGGTTTCGACAAGCAACTGCTTGGCGCCCTGCAGTCCCTTCTCGATTTCCTTCCATTCTCGGTATTTGGCCACCATCTGAGCCATCTCGGCGTGCGTCTTGGCGAGCTTCTGATAACGCGCTGAATCCGAGAGTATCTCGGGTGAGGAAAGCTGCTGCGTCATTTCCTCATAGCGGGCCTCGATGTGATTGAGTTTTTCAAAAAGCGTCAGATTCGCCATGGTATTCGTCCGTAATTCAGCCTAGTGAAAGAGTGCACGGATCACTAAAGGATTTGTGAAAAAGGGACCAACCGGGCTCGCCTGGAGCCGGCAGAGAAGAACGTGCTAATAAAATGCCGTAGACATGGTGCGTGGACCTGCCGACAGAATAGCGGCAATCGCTTTCCTAGTCAAACCACTCGCCCCCTGATCCCCCCTGATTCATTTGGTTACCGCCTTTGATCTTTGATAATGATCTGAAGCGACGTCAACTGAAATGGGCACTGTGGAAAAGTTGTGAATTATGTGTGGACCGTATTCAAATATTCCGCTCAGTTTTCTCTTGCTCAAGACGTTACTTTTAGGCAGAATCCCCGCTCGCGTATCCGATGTTGCTGCCACCTGAGGCCAGCAGTCATCAGATGTCGCTAATGCGGGGCGCTTTTTTGCGGCATCGAACCCGATAGGCCAAACCAAAATAACCTCCCTACACGTGTAGGGGTGGCTTTTCCACAAGATTTCCACGCCAGTGGAAATCCTACTGAGGCTGATTTCTTGACGAATATTTGGGATAAGGTACTTCAACATACAGAGCGTCGCGTAAACCCTCATAGTTTCGCTACCTGGTTTCGGCCCACCCGGCAGGAGCGTTTCGAAGATGATCGCATCGTGGTCCGCGTGCCGACGCGCTTGTTCTGCAAGCGGCTGAGCGAAACCTACGGCGAGCTGCTGAAAGCGGTGCTTACCGAAATTGGCAAACCGGAAGTCGCTCTGGAGTTCATCTGTGCCGAGCCGGAACCGGTGCCGGCCAACCCGTCAGCGGCCCAGGCCAAGCTCGATTTCGAGTCGTCGAACCATCAGCTGAATCCACGCTACACCTTCGATTCGTTTATCGTCGGCACGTCGAATCAGTTTGCGCATGCGGCCGCCGTCGCCGTCGCCGAGCAGCCGTCTAAATCCTACAACCCACTGTTTCTCTACGGCGGAGTCGGGCTCGGCAAGACGCACCTGATGCAGGCAATCGGCCACACGCTCAAGCGCCATAATCCGGCCTTGCGCCTCACCTACATCAGCGCCGAAAAGTTTACCAATGAAGTGATTGCATCGATCCGCTTTGAGCGTATGGCCGCCTTCCGCGAGCGCTTCCGCAACATGGACGTGCTGATGGTCGACGACATTCAGTTCATCGCCACGCGCGAGCGAACCCAGGAAGAGTTCTTCCACACCTTCAACGCGCTCTACGACCAACAGAAGCAGATCGTCATCTCATCGGACTGCCCGCCCAAAGAGATATCGGCCATTGAGGAGCGCCTTCGCTCCCGGTTCGAATGGGGACTGATCGCAGACATCCAGCCGCCCGACCTGGAGACGAAAATCGCCATTTTGCAGAAAAAAGCCGAACGCGAGCATGTGCGTTTGCCCGATGAGGTCGCCGACTACATCGCCCGGGCCATCAAATCGAACGTTCGCGAACTTGAAGGCGCGCTGATCCGCCTGATGGCGTATGCCTCGCTCACCGGTATGGAGATCAACCTCCCGACAGCCCAACAGGTTCTCAAGGCCATCGTCGAGATTCAAGAAAAGAAGGTCACTATCGAGCAGATTCAGAAGCGCGTCGGAGAACATTTTGGCCTTCGCGCGCAAGATCTGAAAATTCGCAGCAACTCGAAAGTTATCGCGTTCCCGCGGCAGGTCGCCATGTTCCTGGTGAAGCAATTGACATCCGCCTCGCTCCCTGAAATCGGGAAACAGTTCGGAGGAAAGCATCACACCACCGTTCTGCATTCCATTAACAAGATCGACACTCTTCGGCAGGTCGACAAGGATTTAAACAAAACGATCAACAGGCTACTGGACTCGTTTGGTTAGGCTTAGGTGAAACGAGAAGGGCCAGCGCCCCTCCCGCCTGTGGATTAGGTGTGGAATAGGTCCCCGGGGTTTGGAGATGCCCGGATCAGCGGGGGGTTTTCCGGTGTTCGGTTGGAGTCTTCCACAAGACAGTTTTGATGGCAATCACAGCGCGCTCCGCAAGTTGCAGTGTTTTCCGCGCTTTCCACACATGCGGCGGCGACGGCGGTTTATTGTAAATATCTATTATAAGTATTCTAAAAAGCAGTAGAGTATCGGCAGCACAGACAGAGAAACCACGAGGGACTGCAGGCAATGGAATTCAGCGTAAAGAAATTCGATCTACTCGACGAGCTTTCTCTCACACAGGGTGTTGTCGAACGGAAGACGACGATTCCGATCCTGTCCAATCTTCTTTGCGAGGCCAAGGGGAACCGCCTCTACATCACCGCGACCGATCTTGAGCTCAGCATCCGCACATCGTGCGAAGCCAAGGTTAAAAAGGAAGGCGCCGGCACGATCCCGGCAAAGAAGCTTCTGGAACTCGCGCGGCTGCTCCCGGACGAGGAAATTAAATTCAAGCTACTCGAAAATCATTGGGTACAGGTCACCTGCGACCGCAAGTCGTACAAATTAGTGGGCATGTCCAAGGATAATTTCCCTGCGCTACCCGGCTTTCCGCACGCGCTGGTGCAAATTCCTGCCAAACTACTCGCGGATGTGATTGCCAAGACGACGTTTGCTATTTCACTCGAAGAATCGCGCTACACGCTCAACGGCGCGCTGCTGGTGCTAAAACCCGGATCGATTACGATGGTGGCCACCGACGGCCACCGCCTTGCCATGGTCGAGACCGATCACAGATTTGAGGGTTTCTCGGCTGAGACGCGTGTTTTGATTCCCAAGAAGGCCATGACCGAAGTCCAGCGGCTCGCGGCTGACGGCGGCGACGAGGGTTTGGTCGAATTCGCGCAGGACGAAAGCCACCTATTCTTCCAGTTTGGCGGCCGCCTGCTGACCTCGCGGAAATTAACCGGTCAATTCCCCAATTACGAAGCGGTTCTGCCGCGCGACGTGGACAAAACACTGGTCCTTGAGCGCGGAGAACTTCAGGACGCACTGCGCCGCGTGTCGCAGCTGGCCGACCAGCGTTCCCACGCCGTGAAGTTCATGCTCGCAAAGGAAGGTCTGGAGATTTCCGCATCCAGCCCGGAATACGGCGAAGCCAAAGAATCCATCGACAAGGAGTTCAAGGGCGAGCCCATAGCGATCGGCTTCAATGCGCAGTACCTTCTTGATTTTCTTGCCGCCGCCGCCGACGGTCCCATCAGCTTCGAGCTGAAGGATGAACAGTCGGCAGGCCAGTTGCGCCCCATCGCAGACGAATCCACGCGCTACCGCTACGTCGTCATGCCCATGCGCATTTGATTGATCCGCCCTTGCATCTACATCCGAGCAGATGTCACCCGGCAGGCGGCCCCAACGGGACGCGCCTCCCGGGGCGGGGGGGTAAAGGCCACGCAAAAGCTGCATCTATCTATTACAGAAGTCGTTTTATATCATAGACTTATAGTTAGTATCGACGGTAGAATCACCTTGTTAAATGCAGCCTGTTCCGGTAAGATTTAGTCGTTGCGAAATCGGTCAGAAGCGTGTGCGATTCGCAATGATTCGCCATGAAATGTAGGCTTCGCCGCGCCTCCCCGAAACTTCGGAACGGGGCGGGATGGAGCGAGAAACCCCTTCGAGTCCCAGCTCGAACGTGAGCGAGACGGGGCCAATGGGCAAGGCAAGTTCGAGCACATCCGCGCGACAGCCTTCCCGAATTAGACCAAGCAACGGTTGACCAGTCGTCGAAAAATTGCTCTTGTTGAGCCACGCTAGCGAGCACACTGAGGAGACGCACGATTCATGGGCGATCAAGAGAATCCGGCCGCCAAGGGCGGCGGCCACAAGTACGACGCCACTTCGATCAAAGTCCTCGGAGGACTCGAGGCTGTGCGCAAGCGCCCCGCGATGTACATCGGTTCCACCGGCGAAATGGGGCTGCATCACCTGGTGTGGGAGGTTGCCGACAACTCGGTCGACGAAGCCATGGCTGGCTACTGCGACGAGATCAACGTCTCGGTGCATGAGGATAATAGCGTCACCGTAGTTGACAACGGCCGCGGTATCCCCGTCGACATGCACGCTACCGAGAAAAAGCCCGCCGCCGAAGTGGTGATGACCGTGCTGCACGCAGGCGGAAAATTCGATAGCGACACATACAAGGTTTCCGGCGGCTTGCACGGCGTCGGCGTTTCCGTTGTCAACGCTCTCTCCGACTGGCTCGAGCTGGAAATCTGGCGCGACGGCGAGGTCTGGGAACAAACCTACGAAAAAGGAATCCCTACCTCCAAGCTGAAAGCTTCCGGTAAGACCAAAAAAACCGGCACGAAAATTACGTTCCATGCCGACCCGTCGATTTTCACGACCACCCAGTACAGTTTTGACACGCTCTCACAGCGCCTGCGCGAGCTGGCCTTCCTCAACAAAGGCTTGAAAATCACGCTCGATGACGAGCGCAACGGCAAGAAGGCCGAGTTCCGCTTCACCGGTGGGATCGCCGAATTCGTGAAGCACCTCAACCGCGGCAAACAGACTCTTTCCGATTCTCCGATCTACATGGAAGGCAAGCGCGATCAGGTCGATATCGAAATCGCGCTCCAATACAACGACAGCTACGCCGAAAATATCTTCGCCTTCGCCAATACGATCAACACCGTCGATGGCGGAACGCATCTATCCGGCTTTCGCTCCGCGCTCACCCGCACGATCAACTATTACGCCAACTCCGCCGGAATGCTCAAAGAGCAGAAGGATGAAGTCACCATCAATGGCGATGACGTGCGCGAAGGCCTTGTCGCGGTAATTTCCGTAAAGCTTCCGCAGCCCCAGTTCGAGGGCCAGACCAAAGGCAAGCTCAACAGCGACATCAAGGGCAACGTCGAATCGCTCGTCAACGAAAAGCTCGGCGAATATTTCGACAAGCATTCCTCGATCGCCCGCAAGATCATCGGCAAGTGCATCGACGCCGCCCGCGCCCGCGAAGCCGCCCGCAAGGCGCGCGAACTCACGCGCCGCAAGTCCGCGCTCGATTCAAGCGGCCTGCCCGGCAAGCTTGCCGATTGCCAGGAACGCGATCCGGCGCGCTGCGAGCTGTTCCTGGTCGAGGGAGAATCCGCCGGCGGCTCCGCCAAGGGCGGCCGCGACCGCCGCTACCAGGCCATCCTGCCGCTCAAGGGCAAAATCCTGAACGTGGAGAAGGCCCGCTACGACAAGATGCTCGGCCACGAGGAAATCCGCTGCATTATCACCGCGCTCGGCACCGGCATCGGCAAAGACGATTTCGACGCCAACAAGCTGCGCTATCACAAAGTGATCCTGATGACCGACGCGGACGTCGACGGCAGCCACATCCGCACGCTGCTGCTTACATTCTTCTTCCGCCACATGCGTGAGCTGATCGAACGCGGAAATATCTACATCGCGCAGCCGCCACTCTACCGCGTGAAGCGCGGCAAAATGGACCGCTACATCCGCGACGAACGCGAGTTCTCGCGCGAACTGATGAAGCGCGCCACCGAAGCCCACGTGGTGAAAGGCAAGAGCGGCGACGCGCTGGAAGGTGGCCCGCTCACGCAGTTTCTGCTGAACATCCAGGAATACGACCAGGTCGCGGCGAAGATGGCGCGGCGCCTGCGCGATCCGAAGCTGGTCGAACTGCTCGCCGCCGCCGAACTCGACAAGAAGACCGACTTCGCCGACAAGAAAAAACTCCAGGAGCTGATCAAGGCCATCGAGAAGGCCAAGCTGAATCTGGAGCCCCAGCTCACCTTCGATGAAGAGCACAGCCTCCACGAGCTGGTGCTGACCAACGGCTCGGAGCGCCGCATCAACTGGTCGCTGGCCGGCGGCGCAGAGTACAAGCGCCTCCGCACCCTGCATCAGGCCATCGAGTCGCTCGACAAGCCGCCTTTCACGATTGCGGAAAATGGCGACAAGGTCACCAAGGAGAGCGCTACAGCGCTGCTCAACTACGTCCTCGAAGACGCGAAAAAGGAATTCACCATCACGCGCTTCAAGGGCTTGGGTGAAATGAACCCCGAGCAGCTCTGGGCCACCACGATGAACGCCGAAATGCGCACGCTGCTCAAGGTGCGCCTGGAAGATGCCGTGGCCGCCGAGGAAATCTTCGCCACGCTGATGGGCGAAAACGTCGAACAGCGCCGCAGATTCATCGAGGAAAACGCGCTCGACGTCGTCAACCTCGACATCTAGATTGGTTTTGGCTGCCCTAACCGAGCGCCGCGAGGGGATCTCTGGTGGGGCCGCCCAGCTGGCAAGGGGATGCGATCGGTTCGAAGCCAGGCACAGCAACGAGGTCTTCGGTGGCTGAATGTAGGCCGATGGTGGCTCTGTGGCACGGGGCTTTTCGTGCTCGCGCCGCTCGTGCCGGAAATCATTCGGAATTACCGTAAGTGGCACGCGGCGCTGGGTTCCGATCCGTCGGCGGCCGGTTTTTGGCGGACGGCGTTTAATCTAGGGCTGGCGCGATTGGCGCTGGAGATGCTTCTGGTCGTGGCGATCTTTTTCATTCTAAAGCCGCGACCCGGCATGTTGGGCTCTGCGGCGGATTCTCAATCAAGCGCCAGAGCCGCAAATGACGCGAGGGGCTCACGGGCCGCTCAAAATAATAAGAGGTAGCAATCCGATTACTACCTACCAGGAACTGAGGGCCGAATGGCGGACGAACAAAATCAGTCGATATTGACTCCCGTCGATATCGAATCGGAAATGAAGAAGTCCTATCTCGATTACGCCATGAGCGTGATCATCGGGCGCGCCCTGCCCGACGTGCGCGACGGGCTGAAGCCCGTGCACCGCCGCATTCTGTTCGGCATGTACGAGCTGGGGCTCACCTCCGCCAAGCCCTATCGCAAGTGCGCCAAGATCGTCGGCGAAGTCCTCGGCAAGTATCACCCGCACGGCGACACGCCCGTGTACGACGCGCTCGTCCGCCTGGCGCAGGATTTCAACATGCGCTACCCGCTCGTCGACGGCCAAGGCAACTTCGGCTCTGTCGACGGCGATCCCCCGGCGGCCATGCGTTACACCGAAGCGCGGCTTTCGAAAATCGCCGAGGAGATGCTCGCCGACATCGAACGGGAGACCGTCGATTTCGTCCCTAATTTCGATGAAAGCGAACATGAGCCGGTGGTGCTCCCCACACGCATTCCGAACCTTCTGGTGAACGGTTCGACCGGCATCGCCGTCGGCATGGCGACCAACATCCCGCCGCACAACCTCAAGGAAGTCATCGACGCCGCGATCCTGATGATTCAGGAGCCCGAGGCTTCCCTGAAGACGATCATGAAGCTCGTCCCCGGACCGGATTTCCCCACCGGCGGCTACATCTACGGCCGCGAGGGCATCGAGCAGGCCTACAAAACCGGCCGCGGATCGTTCCAGGTGCGCGCCAAGGCCGCCATCGAGCAGCGCGGCAAGGACCGCCAGGACATCGTCGTCACCGAGCTGCCCTACCAGGTCAACAAGGCGCGCCTGATTGAACACATCGCCGACCTGATCCAGGACAAGAAAATCGACGGCATCGCCGACATCCGCGACGAGAGCGACCGCGACGGAATGCGCATCGTCATCGAAGTGAAGCGCGACGAAGAGCCACAAATCATTCTCAACAAGCTATTCAAGCTCACCCAGATGCAGGAATCATTCGGCATGATCCTACTGGCGATCGTGGCCGGCCAGCCCCGCGAACTGGGATTACTCGAGCTGCTGCGCCTGTTTATCGAGCACCGCGTCGACGTGGTGCGCCGCCGCACGCAATACGAACTGCGCAAGGCCCGCGAGCGCGAGCATATTTTGCTGGGCTACCACATTGCCCTCGATTACATCGACGACGTGATCAAGATCATTCGCGGATCGTCCAGCCGCGCCAACGCCCGCGAGAACTTGTTCCAATTCTTCACGAACAGGTCGATCCGCGTTCTGCTGGGCAACTCCGAGCAGACCCTGAAGGGCGTAAAGCTCGACGCGAAGAAATACGGCATCGCCGCCATCGCCACCGGAGAAACGCCCGGGCTGAGCTACATGCAGATCGATGCCATCCTCGAATTGCAATTGCACCGCCTCACGCGCCTTTCGATCGATGAAATCCTGAAGGAACTGGCTGAAATCCGCGAGCGGATCGAACAGCTGAACGCCATCCTCTCGAGCGACAAAAGGCTCAAGGCGGTCATCGTGGCCGAGCTGCGCGAAGTTCTGAAGGCCTATGGCGACGAGCGCCGCACGCAGATTGTCGATCGCGTCGAGGAAATCAAGCTCGAAGACCTGATCAAAGACGAGGAGATGGCCATCACCGTTAGCCACGCGGGCTACATCAAGCGCACGCCGGTCGACGTCTACCGCCACCAATCCCGCGGCGGCAAGGGCCGCATCGGGGCCCGGACGCGCGAAGAAGACTTCGTCGAGCACTTCTTTGTCGCCTCCGCGCACAGCTATATTTTGCTGTTCACGTCGAAGGGGCGCGTCTACTGGCTGAAGGTCTACGAAATTCCCGAGGCCGCCGCGGCCACGCGCGGCAAGGCCATCAACAGCATCGTGCGCTTCCAGGAAAACGAGAAGCTTACGGCGGTCGTTCCCGCGCGTAATCTCGAAGAAACGGGTCGCTACGTGTTCCTGGCCACCAAGAACGGCACGGTGAAGAAGACGGAGCTCGCGGAATTCTCCAACCCCCGACCTTCCGGCATCATCGCCATCAGTCTCGAAGAAAATGACGAGTTGATCGGCGCCAAGCTCACCGACGGCAAGCACATGGTCTTCCTCGCCAGCCACGACGGCCAGGCCATCCTGTTCCGCGAGACCGAAGTTCGAG
Organism: Candidatus Acidiferrales bacterium; assembly: GCA_050015335.1. Lineage (GTDB taxonomy): Bacteria > Acidobacteriota > Terriglobia > Acidiferrales > UBA7541 > Palsa-295. The sequence continues at coordinate 71,799 of JBEKBP010000021.1, forward strand.
CCATGGGCCGGCAGGCGGGCGGCGTCAATGGCATGGACCTTGCCAGCGATGATTTCGTCGTCAGCATGGACGCGGCGACAGTCGACTTCGAAATCGTCAAAAAGGAATTCAAGAAAGACGCTCAGAATCTCGACGAGCTGGAAAGCGACGAGATCCGCGAATCACTCACGTCGCTCATGCTGACCGTGGCCGAAAAGGGCTACGGCAAGCGCACGCCGCTCGCCGAATACCGCGTCACCTCGCGCGGCGGCAAGGGCGTCATCAACCTCAAGTCGACCGACCGCAACGGCGCCGTGGTGGCCGCGCTGCAGGTCCGCGAGGATTCCGACGTGATGATCATCACCGGCCATGGCAAAGTGATCCGCGTCCACTCTGGCGAAATCCGCGAGGCCGGCCGCTCGACGCAAGGCGTTCGTCTGTTGCGTCTTGACGAGGGTGACCGCGTCGTGGCCGCCGCCACCATCCTCGAAGAGGAGAACGGCACCGTCCCGGTGCCCGACCCCGAAAAGAAATAGGAATGCGAACCAAGACGAGGGGTCGCTGGGGTTGACGGCTGCACGAGCGGGGTGGCTCGTGGTGCTGGCGGAAACCAAATGCGCCCCGTTCCGCTACAAACTTAGTCAATCACGTTGCGGCGGCGGCCGGTTCTGCCGGAAGAACCCCCAGACAGTTGCCGTCTGAGGTTTCGGTCCCGTCATCGAGTGTGCCCGGTCTGAAACCCGCCGAGGAGAAGTCGCCAAACAGGACAATCTCGAAGCCTGCGCAGCCAGCGGGTCGGCATCTCTAGCGGCACCGCCAGCGTAATTCCCGATGACGCCGAGCTCGATCGGAAAGGGCTTAACGGAGTGGCGTGTGGTCTTCGTTCGGCGGAGGCAAGTAGTATCCCGGGCGCGTGCGGACGGTCACTCCGGGACGATGCACCTGGACTTTGATTTCGTGGTAGCCGGAAACTTGGTCGCCTGCCGGGCGATAACCGAGCGTGTACTGCGCATGGAGTTCGCCGCCGATTTCATCGATCGCCTCCTCGATCGAGCGGTCTTTCATGATGTTCAAATGCAGGCCGCCGGTCGCTTTGCTCGCCACTGCCAGAGAATTCGGCCCGAGCGCGTTCATTCCCGTCTTCACTAGCAATTCCGCCAGCGCGAGCAGATCCACGTTCTGTTGCATCTGGCGCTCAATGTCGGGCGTTTGCGGCATGCCGTTCGGCGTGGGCACGGGAAATGTGCCCGGGGGGCCGATCTGGGTCGGGGGCGGTGGGTTTGGCTTCGAGCGAAACGCGGCCGCTGCCGTGCTGAGCCCGATCGAATAAATCGTCACGTTTGCCAGCTGTGCCTGCCGCAACACCTCGCCCAATTTGTTTTCGCTGCCCGTATCCTGCGCCTCGGCTAAGACCACCAGGATCCGCCGCCTCGTCGTTGCGCGTTCGTCGAGCAGCGAGACGCCCCGTGCCATCGCATCATAGAGGCGAGCGCCCGACATTCCCATGCGAAGGTGGTCGATGGTATCCTGCACGCGATCCCGATCCGTCGTGAATTTATCGAGCACGTCGACCTCGTCGTCGAATCCGATCACCGCCGCCTCTGCCGTCGGCGCCACGACCGTTTGCGAAAAAACGATTCCCGTCTTCCGGACAGCGGGAAGCAGCGGTTCGATGCGCGAACTCTTCTCGATGGCGAGGACCACCGAAAGCGCGTCGCCTCCCAAGTCAAAATGCTCGATCTTCTGTTCGGCGCCATCGTCGAATACGCGAAAATCCTTCTGCGTGAGATCGAACACCATTTCGCCCGAGCGGTCGACTACCGTGACCGGCGCGATTACTCCGTTCACGCGCACGCGGATGGACGGCTTGGGCGCACCCGGTGGCGTTTTTTCCGGCTGAACGCCGGGTTCTGGCGCAAGCGGGCCCGGCGGCGCGCCTTGGGCCAGTGCGCCTGGAACACATGTGAGAACAGTGAGTCCCAGCAGCGCCACGACACTTCTGAGGATGGTCACAGCTGCTCTGATTCCCAACAAGGCTGCCGCGTTGCAACCCACAGGTCGCAGCGCTGCTGATCTCCCGGAATGACACATAGGAACGGCGCGCGGCTTTTAACCAACTGCGATGATCCGATTGCGCCTTAAGCAGCTTAGAATGGACCGTTTGCATTTATCGAGGGGGAATGAATGGCGCGTCCGCATCACTTGCCCATGCCGAATCTGGCTTACGAAGATCCGAAGTTCATGCACAGCCTGGGTGCCCGGCCGTTGCGCATACTGGCGGAATATTTTGATCCGCTGATCCGGTTGCGGCGGGCGAACGTGGGGGACACGATCGTGATGTTCGGCTCGGCGCGCATTCAATCGCGCGGTCAGGCGATGGCCAAGCTCAAGCAAGTCCGGCAGAGGGCCAGGGGACGGAAAACCCCCGAATGGCGTCTCAGGGTTCGCGCCGCGCGTTCCATCGTAGAGATGTCGCGCTACTACGAAGACGCGCGCGAGCTCTCGCGCCGAATCACCGAGTGGTCCATGACGCTTGGGACGCACCCCAAGCGCTTCGTCATCTGCTCGGGCGGCGGCCCCGGAATTATGGAAGCGGCCAATCGCGGCGCGGCCGAAGCCGGCGGCCATTCAGTTGGCCTAAGCATTCAGCTCCCGCACGAGCAACGCCCGAATTCCTACATCTCGCCTGAGCTGAATTTCTGCTTTCATTATTTCTTTATGCGCAAGCTGTGGTTTGCCCAGATGGCCAAGGCCCTCATCGTTTTTCCGGGCGGATTCGGCACGATGGACGAGCTGTGGGAGTTGCTGACGCTGTTACAAACGGGCAAGCTTTCGTCGCACCATTTGATCTTGATCTATGGCCGGAAGTACTGGGATAAGGTTCTTAACTGGCGCTACATGGTGCAGAGCGGGACCATCAACGAGAAGGAGTACAAATTGCTGCAATTTGCCGACACGGTCGATGAGGCCTTCGACCACGTGCGCAAGGACCTGGAAACCCACCACTTAACCCTCGACGCGGAGTGGGAAACTCTCGCGCGTCACCTCTAACACCGGGCGCGCCTTAGTTGTTGGAGACTTCGAGGTCCGCGGAAAAGACTGCCTTGAACCGGCGGGTTTCATCCTGGTCGTGCAGCAGCACAACCGGCGAAAGGCGCAGCGAATGCCTGCATTCGCGGCAAGCCGTCATCTCACCTTGTAAATCCTGCACGAAGCCGTCACTCAAGTGATATTCCGACCGTGGGCGCCGTGCCGCTTTAGCTCCCTTGGCGCCGCAATGCGGGCAGGTAAACTCCACCAGGTCATCGGCAGGGTCACGGTGCAGTGCCGCCCAGCCGGTGTAGCGGAATCCGATTGTTTCCAAAGATGTTCTACTCATATCAGCCGCCTCCTTTCCGCACAATATCCATATCGGGTTAGACGCAAAGCATAGACAATCGATTCACCGGGCGGCAAAATCGCTGGCCGTCTCAAACCATTCTGGACGCAGCCGGGAGGAAGGTGTCTGCCAGAGTCCTAGAACCGGTAGATAATGCCCGTCCCAATTCGAGTGTTATGTTCCGCAAGGCCGCCGACGCGAGTCTGAATGATGTCGGCTTCGATGATGCGCCAGGACCATCTCGCCTTAATCTTCGCATCGACTCCCAAGCCGAAGCCTGACGCGAGCGATTTACTCGCATAGCCCCCGCCGGTAAAGTACGCTGCACCAACCAACACGTGAGCAAAAGGCGAGATGCGTCCCCGCGGCCAACAGACTTGGGGGCCGAAAAGATAGGTGTACAAGCGGGAGTTGACACCCCCTACGTTGCCAAGTTCGCCTCCGAGGTCCGCCGCGACGCCCAGCCAGTTCCGAAGCTTGTACTGTCCGGAGAAATCCAAGCCGTTCAGGTTCACTGACGGTGAACTTTTAAAGTGCATGTAGGCGTACTCGCCAGAAAGCTCAATCTTGTCGCTCGGATCCTGAGCCCGCGCGGGAGCCAGCGCACCGCACATCAAGCCAAACAGCACCAGCAGGCATAGCTTTCGCAGCATCAAATTCCCCCTTGGTCGAATCGTGCGCCCCTCCGAGCGCACTAGCTTACGTCGTCCGACGTCTCGTGCGCCAGTGCCTTCTGAAAATTCAAGACTCCTGCCAGGCCGTTTCTGCCCGCAAGCGGCGCTGCTTATAAACCCACGCAAGCGATCAATGGGAAGCGCAATACAAGAATTTTTCTGTAGCATACATCAATACTCAAAAACATATCTCTTCGAAATTACATATATGAGTTGATCGATGCAGTTTACTGTGCGAATTTTAGACTTGAGCGTGTCTCATTCGTATCTCTTGCGCTTGCCGCTCAAGGCCGATTTGGTAACCGACGTGCGAATTCGTTCCCGTCAGATCCGCTGGGGGGCAAGGGAGCGACGACACAACTGCGGACTCTTGCAGCGCAAAAGGGGGCTCGTGTGCCAAGACAAGCTACGCTTTGGTCCTTTCTTTTGGGAATTCTGACCGCGTCCCTGCTAGCCACCAGCACTGCAAGAGCGGATGTTTACGCCCGCATCCGCGGAACGGTCACCGATCCGACCGGGGCTGTCGTTCCTCGCGCTAGAATCATTGCGACAAACACCGCGACAGGGATTGCCACAGAGACGATCTCGGCCGCCGACGGCAGTTACCAATTCCCTCAACTTGTGGCCCCCGGAATATATTCGGTCTCGGCGGCGGCGACCGGGTTCAGGAGGGCTCAAATCACCGGCATTCATCTAAGCCTGAATCAGATCTTGGTCGCCAATCTTAAACTGGAGCTTGGCACCGCGAGCGAGTCGGTCACTGTATCCCAACAGTCGATGGCTCAGGTCGAAGCGACCAGCATGGAACTGGGTGTCGTCGTTAACAGCAGCACGATCATCAACATGCCCCTGAATGGTCGCTATTGGACCGACCTGATGCAGCTGGAACCCGGGGTCGTATCTGCCTCCGACGGCCGAGGCGGGAACGGACACGGAGGCTTTGCCACCAACGGCTCCCAGGCCGACCAGAACAGCTACCTCATCAACGGCACCGACAACAACGATCTGCCGTTGAACTCGGTGTCGCTCAACCCCAGTCCTGACGCCATAGCCGAATTCAAAATGGTAACCAGCACGATGAATCCCGAGTACGGCCGGAATTCGGGAGCCATTTTGAACGCGGTCATCAAGTCCGGAACCAACCAGTTTCACGGCGACGGGTTCGATTTCTACCGGGACACGAGTCTGAACGCCCGCAATTACTTCCAGCCCCTGCCTGCGGTATTCCATCGGAATACGTTCGGAGCTACGATCGGCGGCCCGATCCGCAAAGATCACACTTTCTTTTTCTTCTCCTACCAGGGAACTCGCCAGCGGCGTCCGGAAACTTCGGGAGATTGCGCTTGCGCTTCACCGGGCACGGTTCATGTCTTTAGCAGCGCTCAGCGCAGCGGCATTTTCCCAGATATTGCTTCCTCGGCCGATGTATCGCCATTCCCCTTGGTCGGCCCAAACGGAATCACATATCCTGCGGGAACAGCCTACGCGGTCATCTTCCCGACCGGACAGATTCCCGCGGCGGACATCAATTCGGTTTCAAGCAAACTGCTAAGCTTGGTTCCGGCGCCGACCGTTGGGAATGATTTTGAGTTCAATCCCGTCGTCGCAGCGTTAGACGACGAGTATCTTGTTCGACTTGATCATGCTCTTAGCTCCCAGGATGCCATTTGGGGCTATTTTTTGTGGGAGCGCTATGCGGACAATGAGGCGCTTCCGTTCCTGGGAGCGACCTTGCCGGGCTTCGCGCAAACCGATTCTGACCATTGGCAGCAGTACACGCTCGCGTGGAGCCATACCTTCAGCCCCACCACGATCAACGAAGTGCGCGGTGGCTACACGCGGCTCAACTACCAGTCGGTTATTCCGGCCACCCCGGCCTCGCCCTCCTCGGTTGGCTTCACGGGCATTACTCCTCAACTCACCAGCGGCGAGGGGCTTCCCGTCGTCTACGTCACCGGCCTATTCGATCTAGGTTTTTCTCAGGATGGTCCCCAGCCGCGCATCGATCAAACCTATCAGTTCACCGACAACTTCACGAAAATCGTGGGGCCCCATGCTCTGAAGTTCGGCTTTGAAATGAGGCGCTTCGAGGTGTACGCCCCGTTTGCTTCCCGGAACGACGGCTTCTTCAACTTCGGCGGCTCCGGTACGTTTTCAACCGGGGATGCCGGAGCGGACTTTCTGCTGGGCATTGCTGACAGTTATGAACAGGGCAGCGGTGACATCTTGAATGAAAGGGCCCAGGAGTATTACTCCTTTGCTCAGGACCAATGGAAGGTTCGCCCCAACCTCACGCTCACATACGGGATGGGGTGGTCGATCGACACACCCATGGTGGACAACTACCATGACAATCACGCCGGAATCGCCTTCAGGCCAGGCCAGCAATCCACCGTCTTTCCGACCGCTCCTGTCGGTTATGTGTTTCAGGGCGATGCTGGCGTCAACGCTTTCGGGACCACCAAGTATGACCATTTCGGTCCCCGGGTGGGCTTTGCATATTCGCCGCATTGGGGCCCTCTGACCGGAGACGCCGGCAAGACCAGCATCCGCGCAGGGTACGGTATTTACTACAACCGGTTCAACGGAGAGACGGCGCTGCAAACCGAGGGTTCTCCGCCATTCGCCGAGTTTTCCTTCGGGATCGGCGATCTCGGCGGATCGCCGAGCTTCGCCAATCCGTTCGCGGGATACTCACTGGGCACAGGGAAGACGGTGAGTGCGCTGTCGGAACCCAACAAGTTTCCCTACACTCCCGGCAAGACCCCCGATTTCTCTGTTCTCGAGCCCTTGGAGGTAAGCGTTTACGATCCCCACATCACCATCCCTTACTCGCAGAATTATAATGTCACCATCCAGCGTCAACTTGGTGCCGACACGGTTCTTGCCCTTGGCTATGTGGGAGCGCAGGGCCGGCATTTGCTTGAAACTCTCGAATTGAACCCCGGAATTAACCCTGCCGGCTGTGCGGCCAATCCCACGTGCGTGTCTAATCGCGCGTTCCAGCCAGTCGTATTCCCTGGCAACTTCAAGTATCCCGGGGACATATTTGCCTCCGTTGGAGACGTCACCACCGCGGGCAGTTCCAACTACGATGCATTTCAGACCTCCCTGAACAAGAATCTTTCACACGGCCTGCAGTTTCTGGCCTCCTACACCTGGTCCCACGCGCTCGACATATCCTCAGGGTTTGAGAATTCCGGATTCGGCGGCAGCGGCTCCGGGGGCTTCGGGCAGCTCCGATCCACAAATCCGTTTGACCCGCATGTGGATTACGGGAGCTCGAACTATGACGCAAGGCACCGTTTGGTCATCAGCTACGTCTACCAGTTTCCGAGCCTGCACCGCTCCCCGTGGATGCTTGACCGGTTTGTGGATGGGTGGCAGATCAGCGGCATCACAACGTTCCAAAGCGGGTTCCCCCTTGACGTCGTAGATAGCAGCTATCCCTCTTTGACGTCGAGCGCCTACACGTTCTACACATACAGCGGCGGCGCTGGTTGGGACGTGCCCAACGTGGTTGGTCCAATCCAGTATATGAACCCTCGGACAAGCGCTAACAACGCATGGGTTAGTCCCAGCGCATTCCAACACCCTGCCTTCGGCGTTGAAGGCAACGCCGGCCGCGACATCCTGCGCGGGCCAGGACTGGACAACTTCGATTTTGCGGTGATGAAGGAGACAAAAGTCACCGAGAGCACCCGGATCGAAATGCGGTTGGAATTCTTCAACCTCTTCAACCACACTCAATTTGATCCGAATGGAATCACCACGGACATCAATTCTCCCGCATTCGGGGAAGAAACCGCGGCGCATGACCCGCGCATCATCCAGCTTGCCGGGAAGTTCTATTTCTAGAGGGCTGTATCCGCGCCGAGATTCCCCCAGGGACCAAGAACACCTCGGGCCGATGTTCCCGAACCGGCCGGAAACCGCCTCCCGAAACTCCGTCTCAACCTCCGGGAGTATACTTCCAGTAGGGCGCCGAGGCCCCCGGATGCTAGACCGAAGAAGCTCCCCACGATGCCCCGCACCACATCGATGACCTTCGGCGAAGCCCTACGCCTGGCCACGGCCAGCCTCTGGGCGCACAAGCTCCGCACCGTGCTCACACTGTTAGGAGTCGTGATCGGCGTCATGTCGGTGATCGCCGTCGTGAGCGTGGTGAACGGGCTGAACCGTTACGTCGGCGAACAGCTTTTTAACCTCGGCGCCGATGTCTTTCTGGTGAGCCGCGGTCCCGCGATCATCACGAACATCGATGAGTATGAGCAGACGCAGAAGCGCCGTAAATTCACGATGACAGACTTTGAAGCGGTGCGCGATGGGTGCCGCCGTTGTGCCGAGGTGGGCGGTTCGGTCGAACATCACGGCGCGCAGGTGAAATATGGAGGCGATTACGTTTCAAACGCCGATATCCACGGCTGGACCGCCGAGATGCCCTCTCTCTACAACTATGATCTCGAAATCGGGCGCCACATCAATCAGACCGACGTTTCGCAAGCCTCGCCGGTCTGCACCGTGGGCTACGACATCCCCGAGAAACTGTTTCCGGGGCAAGACCCGATCGGCCGGGGGATCCACGTGGACAACGCGGATTGCCAGGTCATCGGCGTAGGCAAGAAGCTCGGCTCGGTGATGGGAACCTCGCGTGATGCGTGGATCGTTATGCCGGTCACCACGCTGCGCAAGATTTACGGCACCGACGATTCCGTGCGGCTCTGGATCAAAGCGGGCGGAACGCAGGCGCTCGACCCGGTGATGGATGAAGTGCGCATGATCGTGCGCGGGCGCCGGCACCTCCCCTACGCCGCTCCCGACGATTTCGTGGTCGAGACCAACCAATCCTTTCTGACGATCTGGGGCCAGCTGAGCGGCGCTTTCTTCGGCGTCACCATTCTGATCGCTTCGATTTCGCTCGTCGTGGGCGGCATTGTCATCATGAACATCATGCTCGTCTCGGTGACGGAGCGAACCCGCGAAATCGGCCTGCGAAAATCTCTGGGCGCGCGGCAGAGCGATATCCGGCTCCAATTCCTGATCGAGTCTTCCACCGTTGCCGCCATTGGAGGCCTCTGGGGAGTCGCGCTGGGGATTCTGCTCGCGAAGGTCGTCACCTGGACTACCGAGCTTCCCAACGTGATCCAACCGTGGTCTGTTCTGATGGGATTGCTCGTCGCCACGAGCGTGGGCCTGTTTTTCGGCATCTATCCGGCGGCAAAAGCGGCGCGGCTTGATCCCGTGGTCGCGCTGCGTTCGGAATAGCGGTTGGTCGTTCAAGAACACCCATTTCCCCGATGGGCGGGGTGAACAGGGACGGGGAGAACGATGGGTTTCAACGATGAACGGCGCTGAAAAAGAGCAAAGCCGCGGATTTCATGAACTCAGGGAAGCGGTCGAGCTATCCTTCGACGCGCTTCGCAGAAATCCGCTGCGGTCTTTTCTCACCGTGCTCGGCATCGTCATCGGCGTGAGCACTGTGATCGCCATTGGCGCGATCGTCAACGGACTCAATACCAACGTGGTCGGCCAGATCGAATCGCTGGGCTCAAACGTCGTGATCTGCTACCGCTTTTCGTTCGTCACGCTCGGCCGCCGCTCCGCCGAGGAAATCCAGCGGAAAGAACTGAAAGCCGAATGGGCCGAGGGCATGTCCTATCTTCCCCACGTCGTGGCCGCCGCGCCTTCGGCTCGCATCCAGAATCCGGAGTTCGGCACCGGCACGAGCTTGGTTCGCCGCGGCGATATCCGCGTGCAGAACGTGATTCTTCAGGGCAATACGCCCTCCATCGCGGATGTCAACAATCTCGTGGTCGAGCGCGGCCGTTTCTTCAATGACACCGACCAGCAGCATCGCTCGCCCGTCGTCGTCCTGGGATGGGACACGGCCGACACGCTTTTCCCCGCCCACGAAGATGCGCTTGGCAAAGAGGTATTGGTCGAGGGACAGGGCTTTACGGTGATCGGCGTCCTCGCCCACCAGGGCCAGGCTTTCGGCAACGGGAAGAATCCCAATGACAACATCGCTATCTTTCCCCTGTCCACGTTGCTGCGGCTGCATCCTGAGTACAAAGACTTCGCGATTTTCGTCAAAGCCGACGACGCCAACAACGTTCCCGAAGTCGCCGATGAGGTTCGCGGCTATTTGCGCCGGATGCGCCGCCTGCCCTCGGATAAGCCCGATGACTTTGCCGTGTTCACCACGGATTCCTTCATCGATCTGTGGAAGAAGATCTCCGATGGGATCTTCGCCGTGATGTTTGCGGTGGGCTCGGTCGCGCTTCTGGTGGGTGGGGTCGGTGTGATGAACATCATGCTTGTCAGCGTGACCGAGCGTACGCGCGAAATCGGCGTGCGCAAAGCCATCGGCGCGCGGCGTGCGAATATCTTGATGCAGTTCCTGCTGGAAGCGATCACGCTGGCGCTGATCGGTGGAACCCTCGGCGAACTCCTGGGAGCCACGCTGAGCCTTGCGGTCCGCGTCTTCTACCCATCTCTCCCAGCCTCCATCTCGCTGTTCTGGGTCGTGCTCGGCTTCTCTGTCTCTGCTTTCATCGGCATCTTCTTCGGCGTCTACCCCGCCTGGAAGGCCGCTAGCCTCAATCCCGTCGAAGCTCTCCGCTACGAATAGCATGACGGAAGGTTTAGAGAGGTGTATTCCGCAGGCTTGCTAACTCCGTAGGCCTCAGGCTGGGTGGTCGCCACAGCCCCCGGGGGCCGATACGCCCCCCCCCAGGCTCATCGGAAGGGAAGCTATGGAGGGCCAGTCTATCCTGAGGCGCCCAATTCAAAAGGCTGCAGAGATGAGCTTCGTTCAATTGGAATCCCCCCAGGTTGACTCGCTCGCGTCTGTCCGGAGTGTGAAATTTCTCAACGGGCAGCTCACAAATGGCGTATGCCAACCCCAGCCGCGAAAAAACACCACGACCAGTACGCCCTTGCATTCAGCTGGGGCAGTGGTAGGTTGCTTGGTGGCGATGGCGAACGGCGAAAGCGCGCGGATCACAACGACGAGCATGGGCGGCAACGGCCGCCATCGATAGGCGCTCACCGGGTGCGCCAGACAGATCGGTTTTCCAGCCCGGCGACACCCGCCCCCTGATTGAGCGCACCTCACGCGACACTCTCGGACAAAACGGAATGCAGCTTAATTCATTGAAAATAAACGAACCCTTACACGACGACTCACGCACTCTATTGCGCACGGCATGGCGCGCCCGAGCAATGCTTGAAACCATTGAAACCATTGAAACCACAACGATTCCGCAACGGGCTTTTCTGAGCGGGCGAACTAATTGATTCTGTTGTTGTTTGACCCCTTTTGAATCCCCGAGCAAATTCGCATTGTATTTTGTGTATTGACATCCTCTTTTATC
>JBEKBP010000022.1:0-82058 GCA_050015335.1 Candidatus Acidiferrales bacterium
GAACAGAAAGGACGGTTTTAAGGCGGTTGAACGCACACAGTGAACGGCTTGCGCGCAGAAACGGAACCGGATAACTTCTGTTGCAGCCATCGTTGCACCTCAGACGTGCGACTTGGTCAGGGACGCGTTCGTGTCAGAAGCACGGACGCGTCCCGTCTATTTGATGCCCTAACTATTTCGTTTTCTTCGTCCTCTTCTTTCGACCGCCTTTGCCCCAGTAGTTTTCGGCTTTGTACTTCCTAACCTTGGCGATATCTTCTTCCGACCAGATACGAACCTCCATACCAAGTACAGTTTGAAGCGGAGGAGCTTCGACGCGCTTCTCTCGAATCCAGCGATGGAAAGTGCCCGAGGCAATTCCAAGGAGTCTTGTGACCTGGATCGTCGAATAGGTCTTCTCTTTTATAATGGTGTACCCCTGCACTATTTGTCAAGCAGAAAAACTCACACGCGGAGAGAGCGCTTTGCACCTCTCCCACTTCAGCGGAAGAATACCGCATCTTCGTAACGAATCGGAAAGATTGGTGGTCAGGCAAATTTTTAGGGGCCAGTGACTCGGACGCAAATGCAACTTAAAGAGCGACCTATCTGGAGGAGGAAGTTTCATGCGCGATTCCGGCCCGCGCCAGGGCAGGCAGGGGTCTTCACGACGCGGTCCAGGTCGGTCAACCCAGGCAAAAAACCGTCCCATCTCGAACTACATCTTCGACGACGGCGGCGCCTCAAAATGGACTCTGGGGGCATAAAGTGCAGGTGCTCAGGGCCGTTTCGATACCGACCGATATCTCTTAGATCCTGCCTGCCACTGGTCACCATACGATGCCACCGAAATAGCGTTTCCGCTGAGACTAGTTCGGCAAAGGAGCGGTACAAATCGAACATTATCTCCGCAATCCTGACGCGGTCCAGGTCGGCTCGAGGCCGCCGATCGTTCACCCCTCGCCCGCGAGTTGCGGATCCCACACCTTCACGCGCTCTTCAATCAAGGATCTGTGTATTGAGCAGCGTCTTGGCGCGGCTTTCTTGACGGCCCCCATCCAGTCCAGATACCGTTTTATTAATAGCTACTGACGACTGGACTGGAGATCACCCATGAGAACCTATCGCGAGAACGTGCCATACCCATTCGTCGCTTCAAACAAGGATTGTAGAAAGGGATTTGCCCTTCTGTCCTTGCTGCTCCTGGCACTCTGGCCAGCGGCTTCGGCAATGGGACAGGCGGGGTCAGCGTCGACGGCATCTCAGACGCCCTCGCAATCAGGATCGGAGCCGACCACGACTGCGCAAACCGACTCCGGGAACCAGCCACAATCGCTCGGCGACGCGGCGCGTAAGGCCAACGCCCAAAAGGAGAAGCCTAAATCGAAACACGTGTTTACCGACGAAGATATGTCGAGCGTAGGCGGAACGATTTCTGTGGTCGGCGATGGGTCTTCTGGCGCTAACTCTCCGGAGAGCCGGAATTCAAGCACAGGTCCCCAGGAAGATTCGCGGTCGTCCTCCACTGCAAAAGACGAGGCGTATTGGCGCGGGAAGGCGGGCGCGATAAAGGATCAGATCGCCGCGGTCGATGAGCAGATCCAGGAGAAGAGGGACGAAATCACCAAGGCAGGGCCCACCTCATTCGATACTTCGACCGGCCTCTCGCAAAATGTCATCATCGTCCACGACCGAAACGCGGAACTGAAAGAACTCGAGCAGCGCAAGCAAAAACTCGAGACACAATTGGACGACCTCGCCGACCAAGGCCGCAAAGCCGGGGCCGATTCAGGGTGGTTCCGCTGACGCGCCGTCAGGCAGAAGGCAGGGACTCCTCGAGCACGGCGGCGTAATCGGAAGCCAGGATTCCACCGGTCCGCCTGCTCACATCTTTTTTTCCTGCGATTACAATTTCGAGATGATGCGTTTGGCGATGGCAATTTGCGCGTCGCGTCCGCCGGGCAGCAAGCGCGCGTCGAGTTGCACGCTCACATCGTCTTTCCGGAACATGAAGAGGCTCAAGAGCGGTCCTGCTACCGCTTCGTCGCCCACTCCTTTCACCTCTTCGCGCATCATGGCCTTACCCGCCGGACCGGCATCTTTCATCACGGCGGCACCAGCCAGGCCCACCCCCAGCTTGAATCCAGCCATGGCGGCTTTGGCATTCTCGGAGTCGATTCCAACGGTAAGCAACAGACCGTTGGTTTGACCCGCGGCAGGGGCGCCCGCACTGGTGATGCCCCGAACCATATTGCCAAAGTCGTTGATCACCGCCGTCTGATCGGCTTGGGAGCTCCCGGACTTGGTCTCCTCTTCGAGTTTCTTTTTGGCTGCGGCGGCCTCCTCAAGGCCGCGCTGTTGTGCCTCGGAAGAGTAATAGCGGCAAGTGGAATGAGCGGAGCGACCGTCCCCTTCGGCTCGTTCGACCTTGAGGTTGAGGATCTGCGACAGCTCCTCCTTGGTGAGCAGCTCACAGGCGTCAAGTTGCCGGGCGGGCCCGCGACTCCCTTCAGAGAAGCTGTTCAGATCAATCCCGTTATTCGCAGCGGCTTGCTTGACTTTGTGCACGGCGAACCAAGCCCCACCGATGGCCAGCACGCCCATTAGAACGAAGATCCCCAGCACAATAAACAGGATCTTCACCCACAAGCCGCTGTTGGCTGCCGGCGGCGGAGACTGAGCGTAGGAGGGCTGTGGCGCGTTTTGTAGGGCCGGAGACGGTGGAGCATGGGCTGGCGGGTCTACCGAAGGCGGTGGCGGCTGGCCGGCCGGCACCCCACATTTCGTGCAGAAGGCTCCCGTGAGTTGAGTGCCGCAGCTCTGGCAGAACATTTTGTTAGCTCCTTGGGGCTAATTACGCCCGGGTGATTCTATACGTAGTTGACTTGGAAGCGAGGCGTATTGATTGTCCACGTCCGCGCCTCCCTACGGTGGTATCAATGTCTTGAGAGCTGATCGTTGTAAGAATGCCGCGCCCATCCCAGGTAATGCGGATTCGCGCGATTCGCGTCGTCGAGGTTCTTGAGCATCTCCGGAAGCAGGTCGCCGTAATCGGGCGTGCGCAACGCAATCACCATCTTCGCCAGATTCGGATCGTCTAATCCCTCATAGGCCAGCTCGAGGAATTTCTGACTGGCCTTTCCCACCTTTTCGGCCTTTTGTTCGGCGCTTTCTCCATCCTCGGGGCTGCTCAGCTCGTACATCATCAGTGTGATCCTCGGCAACGCAGACAGCAGCATCCTTCGTTCGCCTAAATCGCCCTTGAGAAGTTTGTTCTGGATGTCCGCGTTGACTGTCATCCCAGCTGGCTCGGCCGCCGCGCGCACCGCACGAAAGGCATCGGCCAAGTCCGGCAAGAATCGAAGGTTCCCTGGACCTTTATTTTCCGGCCGTTGTTGCGGCTCCACATCCAGGTGAATCCCGTCGAATCGATTCGCCGGGTGCTCTTGATTAAATCTCACGATTCCCTGGACGTGATCGAGCAGCGTTTCTCTGTGTTTGCCCGGCTCATCGGCGTCGGCACTCGATAACAAGGCTTCCACTCGAATGCGCGACCCATGGAGCAGGGCAACGAGGTGAACCAGCTGGCCTTCCTCGGACGCCTCGCTACGCGCGGAGACCGACACATACACTTCCGTAATGCCCTGGGACTTGCAGAAACTCCACAAATCCTCCGCCCCGCGAGGTGCTCCGAGCACCGTCGGGCTCTTCCACACCCACAGGCCGTGGACGGGGGCAGGCGCGGTCCCCGCGGACGCGGAGAAGAAAACGGCGCCAAAAAGGACCGCGCAGAATATCCGCAAACAAGCGGCGCGAACGTACACGCCGACGCTCAAAATTGTTCCGAGCATTATCGTTGTATCGTGGAGATAGCCAGGCAGCCGCAGCTTCTAGCGTGTCGCTAGCGACTTGACGCCGCCTTCTGGGTCCAGCACGCCAATTTTGCCCGTCCACCATTCGCCAAACCAGATGCGGCCATCCTTGTCGAGATCGATGAAGCGGGGGATCGCGCCGCGAGTGGGGATGGGGTACTCGGCGAATTCCTGGGTATTCGGGTCGAAGCGGGTGATGTAATTACCCGCCTGGTCCGCATACCAGATGTAGCCGGTGCGCGGATCGGTGACGATGCCGTAGGCCGCAGAACCCCGGGTGGGTGGTTGGTACATCGAGAAAGCACCGGTCTTCGGGTCCAGCTTGCCAAGGCGATGGTGGTAATAATCCGCGAACCAGATATTATCGTGCGCATCGACGGCCATTCCTCGAATTCCCGGGACGTCGGGCGGGAAGTACGTTTTTGTTTCACCAGTGACGGGATCGATCCGCGAAATCATGCCAATCTCGAGAGTGCTCGTCCAGAGCATGCCCTTCGAGTCAAAGCCCAGATGGTAGGTCCCATACTTTATGAAGCTGCTGTAATTTTCCCAGCTGGCCCTTGAACCGTCCGGAATCTTGGCAGGCCCAGCAATCTTGTAGGCCTTAAACTGCTCGGTCTGAACGTTGAAAGACCACACCTGGGCGTAAGCTGAATCGGTGCCGTGGCCGGAAATCCAGAGGTTGCCGGCCTTGTCGATCACCATCGTGTGGCTGGTGCCTTTGTCCTCGGGGTTGGTGTACAGCTTGATTTTATTGGTCTCGGGATCGACCGAAATGATCTTCAGGCCCGGTGTGGAAAGCGTGATCCAGACGCGTCCATCTTTGCCCACGACGCCGCTGTGCGGATCGGACTGTTCGATGGGAGATGGAAATTCCTGGAATGTTTCGGTGGCGATATCAAATCGGCCGACTTTGTTCGCGCGCAACCCGATTTCGCTGAACCACGCGGTCTTTGAATTATGATCGAGGAAAATCGTATGCGGGATGGCCTGCACGCCGGTCGGGATGGAATACTCGCGATAGGTGGCCTTCAAGACGGCTGGCGCCACGGCAGGGTGGTTGATCTGTTCCTCCGTCGGAGGCTCGGCTTCGGGGCCGAAATACTTGGCCTCCGGGCCGAAATATTTTTCGAGTGCCGCGCCCAGGTCCGCTAATTCCTGTGGAGTCCAGCTGCGCGGCGGGCGCTTGCCGGCAGGCATGTCCGGAAGGAAGCTCTGCCATTCGGCGGAGGTCATTCCGCGGCGCCGGATGACCACGCTGAAATCATGGCATTCAATGCAAGCGGATTTGAGAAGCTTTCCCGGGGCGTCATCAGGGACCAGGGGCGTCATATCCGCGCCGGTAAGTCGTGTGGCGTCCCACTTTGGAGTCAGAGTGAAATTGGCATCGCCGGGCTGCGCGGTGTCTTTGGTCTGAAATTTCACGCCATACCCGTAGGCGTCGACCGACATCTGATAGATGCCCGCCGCCACCGCTATTTCATACCGGCCGTCCGCCTGCGTGAAGCGGCTGACGCTCTTGGGCCCGAGGGTCGCTTTGACGATCGCTCCGCGTACCGGTTTCCCCGAGGTGTCGGTGACCACGCCTCGAAGCGAGGCATCCGCCCCGAACAGGCTCACGGCAAGAAGTGGAACCGCCAGCAAGCAGCACAGGACATTTCGCATGGATGCCTTCATTTTTGCCTCGCTTTATCTCGCGCTATTTCCGAACGGTGGCAAGCGAGATGAATATGCGGCGAACCAAACCGATTTTGCGTCCGGCAAGCTGCTAAAAGCAGCATAACCCAATACCGACAAGCCGATCACTGAATGCTAGCTCAGATGTTCGCCCGAATGCAAACCCCTAGAATCCCATTAATCCCATCTAATCCCATCACAACACCCAACAGAATACCGACCGGGGGCACCTAACTGCCGGCTTTCTTGAGCGGCCAGAGCTTGAAGAACTCGGCGTGGAAGATCAGAAACGGGAACGTTACGCCGAGCAATGCCGACGCAAGCCAAATCTCGAAATCATAGCTTGGCGGTCCGGGCCGCAGCATGCCCGTCACGACCGGAGCCAGCAGACCGTAAGCGATGGCCAGCAGGGATCCTATAACGGCAGCCGCCAAAGTGCTCACGACGCCCTTTACTGGCTGCGACAGTTTCGAAAACATCGACCCGTGCATCATATTCAGAACGACGATGGTGCCGAAGATGAAGGGCACGGGGACGCGGACCATAAACTGCACGGGGTCGATCTTGAGCGCGAACACTCCAATATAGAACACGACAGCCCCCAGTGCGAGCGCCACGAGAGTCCACACGATGCCTAGCACCGGCTGTTGCATCACCGCGGGAAACTTGGTCATGGGCCACAGGTCGAAATGGATGACGACGAACATCATCATCAGCGCGGTGAGGTAGAACACCTGGGCGAACCACGCGTTAAACAGTCCATGAGGATCGAGCGCGGGTACATACACCGGCGCGCCCGCCATAAATTCGTAGTTGAAGAAGAGGCGGAACAGGAGGTAGTTGAGCAGGTAGCACACGACCAGAAGCGTCAGTCCGGCGGCCACTGGGTTCTTGATCAGCTTCGTGAACGGCCAGCCTCCCCACATGATGGCCAGCCAGAAGGTAATCACCACCGAAACGACGGTGCACATCATCAGCATGGGCGTGGGCGGCCCGATGCCCCTACCCACGGTAGCAAACTGAATTGGCGCGATGATGGCGCCCGCCAGCAGGCAGATAACCACGTAGGCCAAGCCTTTCGCCGGCTGGTTGAGGGCGCCCACAAACGCCGGTTGTTTGGCGCCCCATGTGACCGAAGCAATGATCTCCATGGGAATGATGCACAGAAGGTAGAACGACACCCATCCCGCGAATGTCGGAAAAGAGAACCGCGACACGAAGCCCAGAGAAACGGCAATCACGATCAACGTGGCCGCAAATCCCACGGCCACCTGCTTACCTTGTGACATCGCTGACTCCTTCGTCCAGTGCTTCTTTGCTTCTCCACGACAGCGGGTGGACTGCAAGCGGAGGCGGATGCTATCACGGCATGTCGAGCGGTACAAGACCAGGAAAGACCGGGAAAGTCCATGCGACCTTGCGTTTTTGCTGGGAGAAGTGCAGCCAAGCCAAATGCAGATTCCTCACTACGTTCGGGATGGAGTTGTTTCGATCGTCGGACAGCGATACGGGGTCTGCTACCGAGGTCCTTGCTTGCGGTAGGTGGCCGGAGAGACTCCGACCATGCGTAGAAACCAATTCGAGAGGTGGCTTTGCGACGAGAAACCCGAGGATAGGGCAACGTCTACAATGGGCAAATCCGTGTCGCGCAAAAGCTCCCGGGCGCGTTCGATCCGGCGCGCGAGGACGTATTGATGCGGGGATTGGCCCACCGCCGACTTGAAAGCGCGTGGCAGATAGAGCGGGCTGATTTCCACTTCCTCCGCCATGGCTTCCAGGCTCAGGTCGCGGTCGAGGTTCTCCTCGACAAACTCGATCAAACGCCGCATTTTCCAGCCGGGTATTATCTTCGGCGTGGGACCGTGAATGGCCCGCGTACGTGTGGAATATTGCCGGGCGAGGTGGACGGCGATCATGTGGGCGAGAGTATCGACGTAGAGCCCGTCCTCCACGGTACCGTCACGCAACGCGGTGGTGATAGTGATGGAGAGCTGTTCAAGCAGCGGATCGAGGATCGCAAAGCGCGGCACCATCGGCGCCTGGGACACATCGCAGCCGTACATTTCATTCACGGCAGATGCGTAGATCGATCCGCGCAAGTAAATCTGGAGAATTTCGGGATTTCCAGTGTGCTCCCACTGAGCTGTTGCGGTGCCGGGTGTCAAACAGAAGCGGCGAGGGCCAATTAACGCCTTTTCCCTTGGGCCGCCTTCGATTCTTCGCGAGACGGTCGTAGGCCGAGACAGGTGATAGATCAAAGAGGGGTGGCCGATCGGAGGCTCGATTGCCTGAAAAGGAACTTCTTCGAGAATCGCGGCATAAAGAGACCGCCACCCAATGGTCTGGCTGTGGGCGATTAGGCGATTATCCGCCCGGAGCGCACGACCGTGCGTCTCGGCCACCGTAAAAACCGCATTTGTATGAGCTACCGTGTGTGACTCCGTCACACATCCAGAGTGTGGCCTTTATTCTATATGAATCCCCCGAATGGTCAAGTGTCCCAGGGCGATGCAGGCGATGCCGCCAGCCTGCTAAATGCCTCAAAATATTGGGGTATAACGGTGGCTCAGGCCTGCACAGTCTCGGTCCCTGGCGTTGCCATCTGCTCGATGGCACTTCGCGTCCGCCAATCGCGAGATCGGCGCCCCCCCCGAGACGGCAGGTCACGATTCTGTTCAGAAAAGTTGGATTTATGCAAGCCGGGGCTTGGAACCATTTGCTACCGTGACGGCAAGAAACACATAGCTCAGTTCGTGGGGGTAGCAGGAATGCACCATGTTTCAAAGATTGAAGAAGCGAGCGCGCATACGCCCAAGGCGTATGAGAAGCACAGCAACCGATATCGACGCGCCACGTATGTGGACCACTCCATGGGTTCGGTTCATATGGGCGTCGGGATCTGCTATCTCGATCCGGGCGGCGCAATCTCGCCCCACCGTCACTCCTTTGAGGAAAGCTTCTACATCCTAAGCGGGAGTGCGATCGTCCAGATCGGTGACCAAAGCTATGAGCTCAGCCCCGGCAACTACGGATTGATCGGCACGGGCAAGCCACATTCCTGGCGCAACACGAGCGGCAAGCCCCTGCGATGGCTTGAGATGCAGGCCCCGCAGCCTCGTTCTCTCGATCATGGCCGCGATACGTTTTTTGAGAAGGGCGAGGCAACCACTCCGAGCGCTCCGGTCAAGCCGCAGGACAAGATCGAAGGGCTTCTTGGCCACTTCGACGAATCGGCGCTCCCGCGGCCCGGCGGGGCTTCGCAGATGGAAGGCTTCAATCCCACCACGGGCGTGGCAATCAAGATGTTTGTCGACCGTTCATTCGGCGCGATTCATCAGTCTTTGTTCTTGATTCAATACTCGCCCGGCGCGAAAATCGATCCCCACGATCACACGTTTGAGGAGTCTTACTTTATCGTGGGCGGTCGTGTGAAAGCCGTCGCCGACGGGAAAAGCTATGACCTTGGCCCCGGAGATGTGATCTGGACGAGCGTGGGCTGCGTCCATAGCTTTGAAAACGTCGGCAGCGAGCCGGTGCGCTGGATCGAGACGCAAGCGCCGTTGCCGCCCGCCAAGGAAGTATTTCGGTTCGAACGGGATTGGGCGCCTTTCGCATGACGCCGACCGTGTGGAACTGAGCCATTCAGGGTTTAGCGCGCCGTCTCTCCAAAGACCGGCGTTGAGATCGAGAAATAAAACAGACTCGAAGGAGAGTATCGATGGCGCAAAACGAAAATACCCAGACGGTTGCCGATGCGACCCCTTGGACCCGCAATCAGCCGTACACCTCGCAGGAATTCATGGAGAGCCTGCGCGACGGCCGCGAAATATGGATTTATGGCGAGCGCGTGAAGGATGTCACGACGCATCCTGCCTTCCGCAACACCGTACGGATGCTCGCCCGGCTCTACGACGCCATCCACGACAGCAAGAAGAACCCCATCCTGTGCTGCCCTACCGAGACAGGCAACGGCAGTTACACGCACAAGTTCTTCAAAGCCTCCCGCAACGTCGAAGAGATGGTGGGCGCGCGAGATGCCATCGCCGAATGGGCACGGGTAACCTACGGATGGATGGGCCGCAGTCCGGATTACAAGGCCGCCTTCCTGGCAACGCTGGGAGCTAATTCGGACTTCTACACGCCGTTCCACGAGAACGCGAAGCGCTGGTACAGGAAGGTGCTCGAGGAAGTCACCTTCGTCAACCACGCGATCGTGAATCCGCCAGTCGACCGCAACAAGGAACTGGCCGAGGTGCGCGACGTTTACATGCACGTCGAGAAAGAAACCGACGGTGGACTGATCATCAGCGGCGCGAAAGTCGTCGCTACCACTTCCACGCTGACGCACTATAACTTCATCGCCAATAACGGCGCACTGCCGATCAAGACGAAAGATTTCGCGTTCGTCTGCATCGTGCCCACCAATGCACCCGGACTGAAATTGTTCTGCCGCCCGTCCTATGAGATGACGGCGACGGTGATGGGCAGTCCGTTCGACTATCCGCTGTCCAGCCGCCTTGACGAGAACGACTCGATCATCGTATTCGACAAGGTGTTTGTGCCGTATGAGAACGTGTTTGCCTACGGCGACATCGAGAAGGTGAACCACTTCTTCCCGCGTTCGGGATTCCTGCCGCGCTTCATGTTTCACGGCTGCACGCGCCTAGCGGTCAAGCTCGACTTCATCGCCGGGCTTTTGCTCAAGGGTGTGGACGCCACCGGCTCGAAGGAATTCCGTGGCGTGCAGGCGGCCGTGGGCGAAGTGCTGGCATGGCGCAACCTGTTCTGGTCGCTGACCGATTCGATGGCGCGCACTACGACTCCGTGGACACCGGGCTACGTGCTGCCGAACCTCGATTACGGCTTGGCCTACCGCGTGATGTCGAGCATCGCGTATCCACGGCTCAAGGAGATCATCGAGAATACGCTTGCAAGCGCGCTCATCTACCTTCCTTCGCACTCAAGCGACTTCAAGAGCCCCGAAAGCAGAAAATATCTCGATCAATACGTGCGCGGTTCCAATGGCTACAGCGCCGAGGATCGCGTGAAGCTGATGAAGCTCATGTGGGACGCGATCGGCACCGAATTCGGCGGCCGGCACGAACTCTACGAGCGCAACTACTTCGGCAACCACGAGAGCATCCGCTTTGAATGCCTCATGGTGGCCGACATGATGGGGCAATCGGCGAAATACAAGGGCTTCGCCGAGCAGTGCATGAACGAATACAACCTGGACGGCTGGACGGTGCCGGATCTCATTAATCCGGACGATTTCAGTGCGGTGATGAAGAAAAATGGGAACGGAAAGCCTTAAAGGAAGCGCTCCGGCCGAAGGTGCGCCGCCACCGGGACCATCTTTTGACGCGCGGCTATTCCGTAGCGCGCTAGGCCGGTTTGCCAGCGGCGTTACGATCATCACCGCGAGCTACGAGGGACAAACGCATGGCATGACGGCCAATGCGTTTGTATCAGTGTCTCTCGACCCGCCTCTGGTGCTGGTGTCGCTTGACAACCGTTCCTACATGCACCGGATTTTGCCCAGCGCCGGGCACTACGGGGTGAGCGTGCTGGCCGAAAATCAGGAGCGGCTGAGCAATCACTTCGCCGGACGCACGCAGGAGGGGCTGCACATCCGCTTCATCCAGCGGGAAAACATTCCGCTGATGGAAGGAGCTGTCGCATACTTCGCCGCGAAGGTGATCGACGTGCATCCCGCAGGCGACCACACGCTGTACGTCGGCCGTGTGCTGCATTTCGAGTCGCGGGACGACAAGCCCCTGGTTTTCTACTCGGGAAGGTACCACCATGTCCGTGAGAAGATCGGGCCCGCGACGTTCCCTCAGGACGAGTTTTCGCTGTTCTCGATCGGCAATGTTGATCCCCCGATCACATAAGTGGGATAATACGCGTTCACCAAAAAGGCGCGCTATTCTAGGAGTGCGATGAAGACAACTGTGGCTGCTAACGACAAAGCTGTTGCGGACAAGGGCGACGCTCAGAAGTGGCTGGGGGCTTACCGCCGGATGACGGCGATTCGCGCGTTTGAAGAGCAGGTCAACGATCTGTATACGCGCGCGATCATGCCGGGCCTGGCGCACTTGTATATCGGCGAAGAAGCCGTCGCCGTGGGAATCTGCGACGCGCTGACCAAAGACGATTACATCACGAGCACCCATCGCGGCCACGGACACTGCCTGGCCAAGGGCGCCTCACCCGACCGTATGTTCGCCGAATTGCTCGGCAAGGAAGCCGGATATTGCAAAGGCAAGGGCGGCTCGATGCACATCGCCGATCCCTCCACCGGAAACCTGGGAGCCAACGCAATCGTCGCCGGCAGTGTCGGCATCGCCACCGGTGCTGCGTTTTCCGCTAAGCGGCTGGGAACCGGGAGCGTGGCCGTTTGCTTCTTCGGTGAGGGAGCCCTCGGACAGGGTGTGCTCTATGAGGTGATGAATCTGGCGGCCATCTGGAAGCTGCCCGCCATCTACGTCTGCGAGAACAATATGTACAACGAATACACGCACTTTTCCGAAGTGACCGCCGGAGACACGCTCACGCGCGCCGAGGGCTTCGGAGTGAAGGGCGTCAGCGTGGACGGGCAGGATGTGCGCGCCGTGAATGCGGCGACCGAGAAGCTCGTGGCGCGGGCGCGCCGCGGAGAGGGGCCCTCGTTTCTTCTCTGCAACACCTACCGGTATCGCGGGCATCACGTCGGCGATATGAACCGCGAATACCGCACCAAGCAGGAAGAGAGCAAATGGCTGACAGAGCGCGATCCCATCAAGCTGCTTACCGATTGGATGGTCGCCGAGAAGCTCACCGATGCGGCGCAGCTTGCCAGCGTCGAAAAACAGGTGCGGGCCGAAATCGAGCAAGCGGCCAAGTTCGCGCTCGACACGCCGTATCCAAAGCCGGAAGAAGTCGATCAAGACGTGTACGCCTGAGCGGGAGAGCCATGCCGGAAACCATGACAGCAACAGCGCAGCGCGAAATAACCCTGGGAGAAGCCGTCCGCGAAGCCATCGCCGAGGAAATGCGGCGCGATCCGCGCGTCTTTCTGCTGGGCGAGGACGTGGCCGAGGCCGGTACACCATTCAAAGTGCTCACGGGCCTGTCCGCCGAGTTTGGCACCGACCGCGTGATCGATACGCCCATCTCCGAAGCCGGCTTCACAGGCCTGGGCGTCGGCGCGGCCATGACGGGCCTTCGGCCGATTGTCGACATTATGTTCGGCGACTTCGTCTGCCTGATCATGGACCAGATGGTCAACCAAGCCGCCAAAGTGCACTACATGTCCGGCGGCAAGTGGAAAGTGCCGATGGTGCTGCGCACCACGTTGGGCGCCACGCGGCGCTCGGCCGCGCAACACTCGCAATCGCTGCACGCGTGGTTTAGCCATATTCCAGGCCTCAAAGTGGTAATGCCTTCGACTCCCTACGACGCCAAGGGACTGATGAAGTCCGCGATTCGCGACGAAAATCCGGTGGTCTTCTACGAAGACAAGATGATGTTCCGCTTCAAGGGCCCGGTGCCCACCGAGGAGTACACGATTCCTATCGGCTTGGCCGACGTGAAGCGCGTTGGCAGCGACATCAGCCTGATTGCCACCAGCAGCATGGTGCAGGTCGCGCTCGGAGCGGCGAAGATGCTGGACGAAATTGGCATCAGCGCGGAGGTAGTCGACCCGCGCACGACCTGGCCGCTCGATGAGAAGACGCTCATCGACTCGGTGAAGAAGACCTCGCGGGCCATCGTGATCGATGAGGGTTATTATCGCTACGGCGTCACGGGCGAGATCGCCTCGGTGATCACCGAAGGCGCGTTCCATTACCTCGACGGCCCGGTAAAGCGGATCGGTGCAATGCACGTGCCCATCCCGTTCTCGCCGGCGCTGGAAGATTCCACCGTACCCAGCGAAAAGTCGGTGTTCGAAGCGGCCCGCGCTCTTTGCAATCGCAGCTAACCCGTGCCTGGGACGATTTTTGCTTTTGTTTTGGCATTTAGTTTTCCCTGTCATTCTGAGCGCAGCAAATCTGTTCGATTTTCCGGGTAACCCACCCCGGACCGGGGGCGTCAGAAGTCTTATCGGCGAAGGAGGCATTCCATGGCACTACCCACATACGGAGCGATGGCGGTCGACTGGGAGAATCGTATCGACTTCGACCGGCTGCGCCGCGAGCGCCTGGACCGCGTCAAGGCCCTGCTCGCCAAATCCGAAATGGGCGCGTTGCTTTGCTTTGACATGAACAACGTGCGTTACATCACCGCCACGCACATCGGCACCTGGGCCCAGGATAAGAATAGCCGCTTTACGCTGCTCGCGCAGAAATCAGAGCCAATTCTCTGGGACTTCGGCTCGGCCGCCAAGCATCACCAGTTGCATTGCCCTTGGCTGGGTGAGCGCTCGCGGGCCGGCATCGGCCTGCTCCGCGGCGCGATGTCGCCTGAAACGGGCCGCGCCGAGGACGTCGCCAAAAAGATTAAAATCGAACTGGAAAAGCTCGGCCTGCAGAACGAGCCCCTGGGCGTGGACATCATCGAGCCTCCCATCCTGTTCGCGCTGCAAAAGGAAGGCATCCAGATCGTCGATGGCCAGCAGCTCATGTCCGACGCGCGCGTGATCAAGACGCGCGACGAAATTTCGCTGCTGAACCATTCGGCCATGATGGTCGACGTCGCCTACGACGAACTCTACCGCGCGATGAGGCCCGGATTGAAGGAAAACGAAGCGGTCGGCCTGATGAGCAAAGTGCTCTACGACATGGGTTCGGAGTACGTGGAAGCAGTGAACGCGATTTCCGGCGAGCGCTGCTGCCCCCACCCGCACGTTTTCTCCGACCGGACACTGCGTCCTGGAGACCCGGTTTACTACGACGTGCTGCATTCCTACATGGGCTATCGCACCTGCTACTACCGGACCTTCAGCATCGGATACGCGCCGCACGCGATGGTCGACGCCTACAAGCGCTGCCGGGATTATATTGACGCATCCATCGAGCTGATCCGTCCCGGGCGCACCACCGCGCAAGTCGCGTCGGTGTGGCCCAAGGCCAAAGAGTTCGGGTTCCCCAACGAGGAAGCCTGCTTCGGACTCCAGTTTGGGCACGGCATCGGCCTGGCCATCTGGGAGAAGCCGGTGATCAGCCGCCTGGTTTCGTTCAATCAGGAATACGTCCTCAAGCCGGGTATGGTTTTCGCGCTCGAAACGTTCTGGCCGTCGACTGACGGCTGGAGCGCGGCGCGCATTGAGGAAGAAATCGTCGTCACTGAAACGGGCCATGAAGTCATCACGCGCTTCCCTGCGGAGGAATTGCTCGTCGCCGGCCAGCGCTACTACACGGTGAACGGACCGCTGCCCACCACGCGCGAGAATGAAGCCGAGCCGAGCCGCCACGTCCGGGAAATGGTGGAAGAAAGCGCCAAATCGGAAGGCATCGGCGTAGCCGATTAGCGCGGAGCTGATTTCTCTTTTGCACTAGGTTTTTATCCCGACGGAGCGAAGCGGCCAGGGGCCTGTCTGAAATCTTTCGTTTGCGGAAATTTCCAGCCGGGCATCAAAAATCTCTCAAGGATCGTCGACTCGACTATGGCTATCAGCGTTGTAATGCCCGCACTGGAAATGGCGCAGGACACCGGCAAGCTCGTCTCTTGGCGCAAAAAAGAGGGAGAAGCCGTCGCCAAAGGAGAAATCCTGCTCGAAGTGGAAACCGACAAGGCTGTCGTCGAAGTCGAAGCCCAGGCGGAAGGCATCCTCGGCGGAGTGAAGGCGCAGCCAGGAGATGTGGTCCCGGTGGGCCACACCATTGCATGGCTGCTTGGCCCCGGCGAGAGTGTTCCCACCGTTGACGCCCCAACCAAAGCAGCCGCCGATGCCGCTCGCCCCGCATCCGCCGCTTCTGGCACAGCACAAGCGTCGCAATCCAGTTCTGCCGCCGCATCCGCAGAGGGCCGCCAACTCCGGATCTCGCCCAAAGCGCGCCGGCTCGCCAAGGAGAACAACATCGACATCGCGACGCTACGTGGTTCCGGCCCCGACGGTGAAATCCTCGCCGCCGACATTCTGGCCGCCGCAGCCGCGCCCCCAGCCGCGCCCGCCAGTGCAGGCGCAGCCGAGCAGAAGTTAAGCTCGATCGGCCGCCTCATGGCCGAGCGCACCACCCAGAGCTGGACGACCGTCCCGCACTTTTTCGTCACTCGGGAACTGGACGCTACCGCGCTGAACCAGCTGCGCGGCGCAATACTGCAGGACATTGAAAAGTCCCACGGCGTCCGTCCCACGCATACCGACGTTCTGGTCGCACTGGTAGCTCGCACGCTCGCGAAGCACCCGCGCGTCAATGGCACATGGACCGGCACGGGCATCCGCCTCAACCCAGAAATCAACGTTGCGGTCGCTATGGCTGTGGACGACGGCGTGGTCACCGCCGTAATTCGCAACGCCGCGAACCTCGGCGTCGGCGAGATCGCCGTGCAGCGCCGCGATTTGACTGAGCGCGCCCGCGCCAACCGCCTGCGGCCTGAAGACCTCACGGGCGCCACATTCACCATTAGCAACCTCGGCATGCACCACGTCGACTCGTTCACCGCAATCATCGTCCAGCCACAGGCCGGCATTCTGGCCGTCAGCGCCATCAAGGAACGCGTTGTCCCGGTCGACGGCCGGCCTGCCGTGCGGCCCATCATGTCGCTAACGCTTTCTTCCGATCATCGCGTCGTCGACGGTGCGCGAGCTGCGGCGTTCATGCATGACCTCGTCGGAATGTTGCTTGAGCCGCAACAATCGCTGTTATAGGACACCGGGACAGCGGCAGCTGGGGAGAAAAGAGAGCCTGCTCCGTCCGTATCGCTTCCTGCTAGCGGGGATCCCGTCTCCAGATGCCGGAAATGGACGGGCCGGAAGCAACGGCCGCGGTCGGCAACCAGCAGATTCCATCATCGCGCTGGCAGCCCATGCCGGCGGCAAAGCAGCGCAGCCTGGCCGCCGGCATGGACGGCTACCTCACAAAAGCCCCTTCGGTCGCAAGGATCTGGATGGGGTCCTCAGCAAAGACACTTGGCGTTGCGATCCCAGGTCCCAACCGGTGTCGATCCAGCTGTGGAAACGCGCCCGCCGGTTGGTGAGGGGCGTTACGGCTGCGTGGAACTCACGAGTTTTTGCCCGCTGGCCCATTCGGCCATGGCCTTCCAGTCCGGGTCGTCCTTGGACTCAAACTGCCTTCCCCCGGTGTGCACGAACTCGATGTCCCCGCCCGCGAGCGGTGACAGGGGATGAATCAGAAAGCGGCTGTTCATTGGATCCTTGGGATTGACGAGCTTCGAGACATTGTCAAAGATCTGGCGGGATTGCTCTTCGGTCCAGGACGTGGCGCCGGGCGACAGCCTCACCAGATACTGGGGCCCGTTACCCGATCCGTGGCAGGAATAGCAGCGAGCGTGGCCTGGCCGGTCCTTCAGAAAAATGGGCTCGACGCGCGCCTTGAAGAAGTCGTAATCGAGCAGCGGCGCGGGCTTGGAAGCATCCTGCTTCGCGGGTGACCCGCTCGACTGCGCCGCGCCGAATACTGCCGCCACAGCAAGGACAACTACGACAATTTGCCTTGACCAAGTTCTAGATATCAAAACCGCCTCCGAGGGCTGCAACATTATGAGACCCTTGTTACTTGCAACTCCACAGTCTGATGCGCAAATCGCTTCTTGTTCAGGACAGCTTCACCGCTTGCCGAAGTCGCGCGGGATTTGTCATGTGGAACCCCACCGAGGGATCTGCTTTCCCTCACCGTCAACGCAGCGCTAACGTGGCCATCCGCGCGGGCTCTTCCCCGACCGGAATGCGCGCCACCACCTTCATCGTCTTCACATCCACGGCGGAAACCGACCGATCCGCTCCGTTTGAAATGTAGACGGTCTTGCTGTCGGGAGTAAACGTCACCCAGTTGGGAGACCCGCCGATCGGATCATGACCGGGGGGCATGACTTCGGGCAAATGCACGCGTCCCAGGGGCTTGAGATCGGGCAGCGAATAGACAAAAACGCAGTCATAGACTCTGCTGTTGGCCCAGAGGGTTTTGCCGTCAGGCGCAATGCCAATACCGTGGCTGGGAGAGCCGCTGGGAACCACAGTGGGCTGGTCGTCAGGAAACGTAATTCTTTCCACTTCCTCGCGCTTCTCAAAATCGACCACCGCGAAGCCGCGCAAGCGGCTCAACTGTAGGAACAACCGATGGGCCGAGCCGTCGGGGTTCGACTCGATGGCCATCACCTGCGTTCCCATATCGAACTTGCGGTCCCAGGCGATCGTCTGGCTCTGGAGATCAAAGACCGTGATGGTGCCGGCTCCCTCCGAAGTGGCGATGGCATACTTGTTGTCGGCCGTCACGACGATGTCGTGCAGCTTTGTCTTTGTCGGGATGCTCTTTGCGAGCTCGAGGGTGGCGGCGTCGACGATATCGAGGCCCCCTGGAGTTTCCGCGTCGCAGACTAACACCCATCGTCCGTCCCTGGTAACCGTAATGTCGTTCGCGTGGCCGCTAACCGGCACGTCTTTGATCTTCTTACCCGTCTTGCGATCTACAACGGTGAGGATTTTCTCGGGGAACTCGGTTATATAAACGCGCTTTCCGTCAGGGGAGACCGCCACTCCCTCGGGCACCTGAATGCCACCGATCTGCTGCACCACTTTGTTCTTGGCAGTGTCGATCACCGAAACGCTGGTTCCCGCCGTATTGGCCACGTAAACGCGGGACGAGGCCGCTGCCAGGGGCATGGCTAGTAGCAGCCAGGGGATGCCCAGTTGCCTGCCCCTGCAGATCGATCTCTTGCCCACGTCGGTGAACTTCATAGCGCTGCTATCCTCCTTATTGCCGCCGCAGAGCGTACAAAAGAGACCAGCACCAAGTCAAGTGAACCAAGGGATACATCTTGTCGAGGTTTCCTAGAAGCTCGTGGTGAGGCGAAGGGCAAAGCTCCTCGACGGCCCAATGGCATTGCCGGAGAACAGGCCGCCAAAATCGATCACGTCGAGGACGTTGGTGAGGTTCTGTCCGTCGATCTGAGCCTGCATTTTCACACGGCTCGACTCGTAGAGGTCCGCGCCCGCCGAGGCATTCACCTGGAGGGAGGGATCGATGCGGCCACGGTCAAAGTTGATGCGATTCACCACCGGCTGCCCGTATTCGGCGAGCACCGTGGAAGGGTCGCCATCAAAAGTGAAGGGGAGCCCGGTATCGTATTGAATTCCGCCCGCGATCCAGAAGCGTGGTGCGATCTGGTAGCGAAGGCGTCCGCGAACGGTGTTGCGCTGATCCTGCGAATCCGGAAAATGACCGGTGAGTTGTGTCACCGCAGCGGTGGCGTCATCACCCAAAAAGAGCCCGCCCGTCACCGGAAACCAAGCGTTTCCGACGGTGTAGGAATAGCTCAAAAATCCCGAAAAACGCCGCCAGTCGGGAATGTCAAGTTTCGCTTCCGCGCCATAGATAATGGATTTCCGGAATGCGATCGGGAAGCTGATCGTCGTGTTGCTGATCTGGTCGTCATCGGCATAGTTGTTCACAAGCCGACGATAATAATTGGCGTCCAGCCGGATGTTTCGATAGAACGCCTTGGTTATTCCCACTTCGTAGTAGTTTCCCTCCGAGGGCTCCACTGGCAGCCGAAGAAAGTCCTGCGGGGAGAGAGATTCAACCTCGGTCGAACTCGAGAGCAGAATATTTTCAAACGACGGCGTCTGGAACACGCGGTCGTAGGAAAAATGCACGGCCAGACCGGAGGAGGGAAAATAGCGAGAAATCGAGAAGCGTGGGTCCACCGCCTGCCGGTTCAATAAAAGCTGATAGTGGTCCCAACGAAGCCCGGCATTGATCGTCCAATTTCCGAGGCGAATCAGGTCCTGGACAAAGGCGGATTGCTCAAGATCAGGGCGGCTCTTCCGGAAGCCAAAGGTGGGGGGCGTATCCTCATCGAACTGGGTAGGATCGGTGATGATGTAGCTGAAATTCTCGTTCAGGAACGTATTGTCGGACTCGGCTCCGAACTTCCATTCGTTCCGCCCGCGGTCGGCGGTGACGGTCCCCTTGAAATAGCCCTCGCGGAACCAGTTGTGCTGAAACACTTCGATCGGAGTCGAATTCGCGTTGGAGTTGAAGTCGTTCGCGTTGTCGCGGACCATCGCACGAATATCGGCCACCAGATGCGGTGAAAACGTGTGCTGGTAGGAGGCGATTCCCATCGTCTCGATGTTGTCCGCCGTCTGTCGCTGGCCCGCCGCTTGCTGCACGTATTCGTTGGGAATGTCGTAGCGCGAGACCTCATGACGCACGATGAAGCTCACGCGGTCATGGGGCGTCAGCGCACGCTCGTAATCGACGGAGAAATCGCCCAGCGTGCCTGTATTCGAATCGTTCTGCGGAACCACTGGATTCAGGTAGTGATCGGTCATGCTGCCGCTCGCGCTGGCACCGAAGGTATTCTTGCCCCAGGCGTACTCCCCTTTCGCGAAAGCGCCCGCGGAGCCAAAGCTTCCTCCGGAAAGGCCCACCTGTCCATGGAAACCCGCCTGTGAATCCTGCACCGTGTTCACCTCGACCACTCCGCCCATTTTCCTGCCA
Source organism: Candidatus Acidiferrales bacterium (assembly GCA_050015335.1). Lineage (GTDB taxonomy): Bacteria > Acidobacteriota > Terriglobia > Acidiferrales > UBA7541 > Palsa-295. Next base: position 20,135 of record JBEKBP010000022.1, read on the forward strand.
TATTCGGCGGGGATGCCCGCGGTATAGACCGTCATGGATTCCACATCGTCGGCTTCAATTTCCGGGCCGAAGCTAGGTGAGCGATTGTCGGTTAATGGAATGCCATCCACCACAAACTGCGTCTGATACTCCGAGCCGCGCGGATGCAGAACGGCATTGCCTTCATATAGCCAACCCGGCTGCGAATTCACCAGATCCTGTATCGAACGGCCTGGAATGGAGCCGAGCCGGGTCTGAATAAAAGCCGGGCCGATCTGGTTCACCGAGCCCGCCTGATCGGGGTCAATCAACGTATTGGCGGCGCTGACCGTCACCGATTGGCTCACCGAAGGCAGGTTGAGCTCGATCCTACGATCGGTGGGAAGCGAGGAGCGGATCTCGACGGATTCCGACACCGGCGCGAAGCCGGGCTGCGCGATCTCCAGCCGGTAGATGCCAAAGGGCAGGCGCTGCACGTCCAGGCTGCCCTGGTCGCTGGTGGCCAGCGCGTTTCGATACTGATTCGCCTCGCTCACAATGCGAACCGTCGTTTTCACTCCGAGGCCGGACGGATCGGTCACTTGAAGACGCAGCTCGCCCCGGTTGCTTTGGCTAAACAGTGGCAGAACGCACAGAAGAAAAACAACCGCAAATCTCTTCATGAAGACAAGGCCTCTCCCAGTTGGCCGTGGTTTGCCGGGCGTGCTCAAACGAAATTCTCCCACAAAAATCCCGCTCACGAATGACGAGCGTCCTTCCCGTTTCTTCAACTCTGAATATTCTGGTTCCTGTCGTTTTGTTCACTCTTTTTTCGATCTCTGCGAGGATGCCGCGTTGGGGATCTGGAAACCTTGAACGGAAACGAAGGAAATGGAATATATATGCAGGGACTTATGCGGATTCATCCGGCAGATTCGGTCAACGAGCTGCTTTTTCCAGCCACCGCTACACCTGCGCTTTCGGCAAAGCCTTCCGAGATCGAATGCGAGGTCATGCGTCTGTTTGAGCAATATCGCAATCCGCTCCTCCGCTATGTGCTCTCCTTGGGCATTCCCATGCATGACAGCGAAGAAGTCACCCAGGAAGTGTTCCTTTCTCTTTTCCGGCACCTTCAATTGGGCCGGTCCCGGCGAAACTTGCGCGGCTGGCTCTTCCGCGTCGCGCATAATCTCGCCCTGAAGCAGCGCTATGCAAACCAAAGATCGCCCGCCACGACGGCGTCATCTGATTGGACGCTCGCAGAAAGGCAGTCGGACCCATCGCCAAATCCCGAGGAGCAGGTTTCGTTCACCCAGAAACGGAACCGCTTGCTGGCCGTTCTTGAGGCCCTTCCGGAAGAAGACCAGTGTTGCCTGCGGCTGCGGGCCGAGGGCCTCCGCTACCGGGAAATCGCAGCCCTGCTCGGAATCTCTCTGGGAGCCGTATCGATATCGCTGACGCGATCGCTTGCGCGTTTGATGCGTGCGGATCGGAGCTAAGCTATGCCAAGCGACGAGCTTCACCTATCGGATCAGGAGTTGCTGCTGGCAGCCGACGGTGAACTTCAGGCCCATCGCGCGGCTCAGGTCCGCGACCACATGGCCGCCTGCTGGAACTGCCGCGCCCGCATGGCCGAAATCGAAGGAACAATTGCAGATCTTGCACGGGCTCACCGCCAGGCTCTCGATCCCAAGCTACCGCCTATCGACGGACCGCGTGCGCTCTTGCGGGCTCAATTGGCCGAACTGGCGGCTACCTCCTACGTGGGTCCCTGGCGGCGATTTTTGCAGTTCACCTCGCCGACACCGGTTGCCGTCTATGTCTGTGTGGCGGTTTTCTTCGCCGCGCTGGCAGGCAGGCTTCTCGTCGAGCATTCTGCGCGACGCGTGGGGGACTCAGCTGCAATCACAATGGCTCGCGGCGCAGTCCCCGATCCCGGCCTTACGCCCGGCGCCACGCGAGCGGTTACCCTCAGCGACGTTTGCTCGATGGCCCATGAGGAAGTCGTCCGGGATGTGCCGGCGTCTTTGCGGGAGGAGATCTTTCACGAGTATGGAATCGCGGCCCCTCGCGCCGGGGATTACGAAATCGATTATCTGATTGCTCCGGGATTGGGTGGCGCCGAGGACATTCACAATCTGTGGCCGGAACCCTACAAATCCCCGGCGTGGAATGCTCGTGTCAAGGACGCCTTGGAAGAGCACCTCCACCAGCTCGTCTGTGCGGGCAGGCTCGATCTGCCAACGGCCCAGCGCGACATCTCCACCGATTGGATTGCGGCCTACAAGAAGTACTTCCATACCGACAGGCCGATCGCCGAGCGTCCCGATTCGGTCGTTTTCGCAACGGCTGTACCGAAATCGCGACGGCACTACTTCTTCAGTCCGAACGTGCCGATTCGCCTTGCCATGCAACCTCTGGAGCCGTGCAACAACGGAGAGCGATTTCATGGCCTGGCTGCCAGATTCGGGCCTCTCTGACGAGCCGCTGAGATCAGACGCCGGAGACTTGCGCTCCGCGCAGGCGCTCGAGCGTCGCGAAAAATTCGGGAAACGAGACGCCGACGCAATCAGCGTCGCGAAGGACCGTTTCGCCCTTGGCGCCGAGGGCTGCCACCGCGAGCGCCATGGCGATGCGATGATCCCCGTGCGGCTCGATCTTGGCGCCGTGCAGCGCGCCGGCCGACCGCCCTGCCACGCGCATTCCATCGGGAAACTCTTCCACTTCCGCGCCCATCGCGCGCAACCCCTCAGCAAGTGTGGCGATGCGGTCGCTCTCTTTCACGCGCAGCTCCTTGGCATCGTGAATCTCGATCCCCTTCTCCGTGAACGGCCCCAGCGCGGCCAACATGGGCAGTTCGTCGATCATTTCGGCTACCTGCGCGCCGGAAATGCTGCCGCCCACAAGCGGAGCGTGGCGCACGGCGACATCGCCAACCAATTCCCCATTCCGCAATTCCACCGAGGCGATGTGGACCGGGGCGCCAATCGAAATCAGGAAATCGATCACCCGCGCGCGCGAGGGATTCAGCCCCACGTTGTGAAGCATCAGCGAGGAATCCGGCAGCACGAGCGCCGCGGCAATCAGAAAAACTCCTCCCGATAAATCGCCCGGCACGACAAGCTGTCGAGCGGTAAGCTTTGGCCGAGGATGAATGCGCAGCGCGCCGCGTCCGCCCTCGACGTTCGCTCCGAATTCACGCAGCGCCACCTCGGTGTGATCGCGCGTGCAGACCGACTCGCGCACCGTGGTTACGCCGTCGGCAAAAAGGCCCGCCAGCAGGATCGCGGACTTTACCTGAGCGCTGGGGATGGGCGTGGTGTAGTCGATGGCATGCAAATGGCCGCCGCGGATTTCAATCGGCGCGCGATCCCCTTCCTGGCTCCGGATTTCGGCGCCCATCTGGCGCAGCGGCTCGATCACGCGGCGCATCGGACGGCGCCGCAGCGAGTCGTCTCCGGTGAGACTCGAAGCAAACGGCTGGCCGGCCAGAACTCCGGCGAGCATCCGCATCGTCGAGCCGGAGTTTTCCGCATCGAGCGCGCGCCGCGGCTCCTTAAACCCCGTTAGGCCTACTCCCGTCACATGAACAACGCAATCCTTGAACTCGATTGCAACGCCCAGCCGCCGCAAACATTCCAGCGTGCTGCGGCAATCGGCCGCCGAGGCGTAATTGGCGATTGCGCTGTTTCCCTCGGCGAGAGCCGCGATGATGGCGTAACGGTGCGAAATCGATTTGTCGCCCGGCAGCTCCACGACTCCGTCGATACTGCCGCCCGGCGTAATGGTCCTTTTCCCCATAGCGCGATTTTAACAGGACCCGCCTGCAAACTAATTAGGGTTTGTCAGAACATTTCGCAAGGGTTCGAGTTTGCCGTCAATCGCGCCAGTCTTTAGCCCCTTTATATTCAGGCCAAGAATCTTTGCGATCAGAGGATAAATGTTCACGTTCTCAAAAGGTGCCACCGTCACGCCGCGCCGAATATCAGGTCCGGCCGCAATGAACGTCGCTTTCATTTCCGGCATGATCGCTGGGTCGTAACCATGTGCGCCCCTGCCGGGCGTGGGCTTCGCCGGATCGGCACGCACGCGGACTTCGTACGGACCCGTCTCGACAATCACAGGGTCGCCCGCCCGGGCGTCGCTGTCGAAATGAAGATGTTCGGGGAGTTGCCTCCGGCGGTAAACCCTAAACCTTTTGCTTTTCCCTTGGAGCAAGCCCAAAATCTTCTCGGCGTCGGCATCCGATTTCGCGTACAGAAATTGCCCCTCAGAGTCTTCCAGCAGCGAAACGTCGAGCCCGAGTTCGCCAAGGTTGACCCAATCCCCTTCGACTTTGGCCATCCCGTGATCGGAAACGACAATCTCGTCTACCGGCAACTGCAGCGTCTTGATGCCGGAGGAAAGCTTGCCCAATTCCTTATCCACCTCATCAACGGCGTCGGCCACTTGCGAACTGTCGGGCCCGTACATGTGTCCCGCAAGATCGGTATCGCTGAAATAGAGCGTGATGAAGTGCGGCCGCCGAGCGGCGGGCAAACCAAGCCAGGCGAGCACCTGCTCCACGCGCTGATCGTTCGGAAACTTGTCGCTGTATTTCGCGTAGTAGGACGGCCGAACTCCCTGAATATCCGCCTCCGACCCTGGCCAGAAGAAGCACGCCGCGCGCATGCCCTGTTCCTCGGCGAGAACCCAGAGCGGCATTCCCCCATACCAGGTTCCGTCGGTTACGGCGGACCGGTCGCGATAGCTGTACACCTGCTTGCGGGCGGGATCGTAGAAGACGTTGCCCACAATGCCGTGATGTTCCGGGTACAGACCGGTGACGATCGTGTAATGGTTGGGAAAAGTGATCGAAGGATAGGCTGGGATCATTCCCTCGGGGGCGCTCGCGCCGCGCGACGCCAGTGCAAGCAGGTTTCGCGCCCCGTATCGCTTCGCGTAGTCATAGCGGAAGCCGTCGAGGGAGACCAGAATCACATAGGGCTTCGCAAGCTGTTTCGCGGCGTTGGGACCGTGATCGACGGCGACGACGGGCGCCATTTCCTGAGCGCGTACCGACCAGCCGAAAACGACCAGCATCAAAACCAGCAAAGCAATCCAGCCCCTGCGGCGCCCCCGCCATTGGCATTGCATGGTGAAAGTCTAGCACGCAGGCTCATCGTCTTTCCGCCCCGAGGTCCAACGACTGCTCTTGAAAACCTTGTTCCCTTCCTGCCAGCATTCGTTTTCTCCTGGCCGCCGAGCCAGTTCATAACTCAGGACAGGTCTGCTGCAAGGCCACACTGTCTGTGCTTGAGACTAACAGGGGGGCAAAAGCCATGACGGTCAGGCGAGCCAATTAAATCGCAACCAATTGAACCAAAGCGGGGTTGGATTTGGTGGCAGCATACCAACTCCGTTCGCGTCCGGAACCGAACTCAGCTGCACCGCTGCAATTGAGCCTGCTCCTTTCTTGGGCTCGACGCCCCGGCAGCAGAATGAACGCGGGGGCGTGCAAACCAAGCGCATCGCGGGCCCGGCTCCTAACTTCCAGCCCGCCTGCGCCGACCTGGTGCTTCCGCCGCTTTCCTTTAGGCAACAGTGCATGCTCGCCAACCAGAACACCTTCGACAACTCGTCGTTGGTCTTCGTGGGGTTGCAGGCAGTCATCAAGGGAGGCCACCAACGCGTATCCGGAATTCCGCAAGGGGTAGGCCAGGTTCCGCTCGTTATTACCGGCACACGTTTGCCGACCAGTCAGTTGGAGATTACGTTACCGGAGCCATTCTTCCTGCTCGCACACGGAAGAGGCCCGCGTTACTACACCCCCACGGAACCTCTTTGCATCAAACGGCTTATGGTTTCAGCCGACTCTAGATTACCGGGAACGATGCAGGCCAAAGAGACATTCGACATTTCAACGTTATCTTAAAATTGTGGGCGTCGGCGTGTCGACAGGCTTCTCCGGCTTCTACGATCGGCCCCAGAAAGCCAGCGGTAAACCGCCCTTGAACCGCTCTTTTCCCTTGTTTCGCAAAATTCACATCCTCCTTACAACTTCTTAATGGGGGGCAGGTTACTATTGCCAGAATACAGAGTTTCGGGCCCACCCCGGAACACTCACACACCCCCGAAGGCGGCTGAAAGTTCAGTCGCCTTCTCCTTTTTCCCTTTTGGCATGACCAATAGCGAGGCCGCTTTAAGCACCAATGTAGCGGGCGTAAAGCGAGCGAGCGATGGAGGGATCCTGGGTGCCCTTGATGATGGCGCGGCCGTCGGCGAAAACCGTGATCTCATAGGGCGGGACACCGAAGCGCAGCAGGAAATCGTTGCTGCGTACTTCCGGCGAGGCAGCTGCAAGGCGCCGGCCGAGGTCGCCTAGATCCAGCTTCCGGCCGCGTTCGTGGATCTGGACCGAATCGCGGCCGCACATGGTGACGTGCGGCTGAACGTCCCCGTGGAGATAAACAAACTCCCGGCGGCCACAGGCCCGGCAATGGGGATTGCGCGCGACCCGAAGCGACTGGAATTTGCCGCTCCACACGTCGTAGGAGATGAGACGCCCGTGAAGCGCCTCCGGCTTTTCTGCTAGCAATTTCATCGCTTCCGCGGCTTCGATCGAGGCGACCACACCTACGGCAGCATTGAGAATGCCTGCCGTGTCGCAGGTTGCCTCCGCGCCGAAGACCTTCGCTCCTTCCTCGCCTTCCAAAAGACACGCGAGGCAGGCTGTTTCGGCAGGGCGAATTGTCATGGTGAGGCCATAGCTCCCCACCGCTGCGGCATAAATCCAGGGAATATTGAGCGAGGCGGCCGCATCGTTTACAAGCAGGCGTGTTTCGAAATTGTCGGTTCCGTCCAGAATGAGCTGAAAACCGGCCAGGAGGTCGGATGCATTCTGCGGCGTGAGGTCCGCGACGATCCCTTCGATTTGCGGGCCCGAATTGATGGCGCGCAGGCGGCGCTCAGCTGCGACGGCCTTGGGCAACGACTGGTTCGCATCGGATTCTTCGAAAAGGGTTTGCCGCTGTAGATTCGACGATTCAACGAAATCTCGGTCGATGATTCGAACTCGACCGACGCCCGAGCGGATCAGCAGATTCGCCACCACGGTCCCAAGAGCACCGCACCCCACCAGGACGGCGCTCGACGCCAGAAGCTTCTCCTGACCGGCCTCGCCAAGCTCAGCAAATAGAATCTGGCGGGAATATTTTTCGCGTTGGCCGGAGTCCATCTCGATATCCCTTCTAGACAACATGATAGCGCCTTTTCGCAACGGGCAGGCAACGCGGCTGTGCTAACCTTTCCTCTCACTGTTAGGCGCATGAAAAGACTCAAGAGACGGGACTTTCAAAAAGCCTGCTTGATCGCGCGGACCGCCGCATGGCTTGCAGGAATCATCACCTGCCATCTCGCCGCGAGCGTGCCCGGTCTCGCACAGCAGGTCCAGGCCGAACAGACCCAGGCAGGGGACACGCAGATCGAGGGTAGGCCCGTTGCGCAAACTCGCGTTGTCGACGGAACCGGAAAAAGCGTCAGCGAGAGCCTACCCCCGCTGCCGCTCGTGCCAGGAAAGCCTTTTGACTTTGCCGCAGAGCGCGAGAGCCTGCGGAAGCTCTACGCCATGGGCGATTTCTCGGACATTCGCGTCACCACGAAGAGCCAGGGAGACGGTGTGGCCGTGGACTTCATCGTCAAACGCAACTATTACAACAACGTGATCCATGTGGAAGGCTTGAAGGAGCCTCCGACCGAGGCGGCGGCCCTGGCGGCGCTGCGGCTGAACCTGGGGGAACCGTTTCGTGAAAGTTCGCTTCGCGAAGCAAGTGAGCGCCTGGAAGACACACTGCGCAACGATGGCTTGTTTCTCTCAAAGGTCAGTTACTCGCTGCAGGCCCACGAAGATACACGGCAGATGGACGTGACCGTTACGGTCGATCCGGGCCCGCGCGCTCGCATCGGGATCATCAGTATCAACAACCAGACACCGTATTCCGACCAGGAACTGCTCCGCAGAGCCAAGCTGTCGAGCAAGAATGAAATGACCTCGGCGCGGCTTTCTCGGGCGGCCCAACGGGTGAAGGAATATCTGGTAGGTCAGGGATACCTGGGCGCGGGCGGTGTGGTTACGCCTGAAATGTACGACGTCGCGTCCAACGGGGTGCCGCTCATGTTTTCGGTGACCGCCGGGCTTCGGATGCGTGTCGAACTGAGCGGAGCGCACATCAGCCTGGGACAAAGACGCAAGCTGCTGCCGATCTATGCCGAGGGCGCTGTGGACGACGATCTGCTGCAGGAAGGACGCCGAAACATCCGAGACTATCTGCAGAAGCAGGGATACTTTAATGCCGACGTCGAGGTGACATCGCAGGATGAGAAGGGACCGGACGGGCGCGATGAACGGGTGATTATCTACGAAGTTTCTCGTGGCGGGCGCTTTCGCGTGGCCGGGATCGGATTCAAGGGCAACCAGTACTTCGGCAACGAACTTCTCGCGCGGCGGCTGCAAATCCAGACGGCTTCCTTCCAATCGAGCGGCCGCTTCAGCCAGCAGATGTTGCGGGATGATATCGATTCGATCCGCGCTCTCTACCTGTCGAACGGGTTCCGCGACGTGCAAGCCACCTCGGCGGTCGATGACAGCTACCTCGGAAAACAGAACCATCTTTTCGTGACGTTTCAGATCGTCGAAGGGCTGCAGACTCGCATTGCCGACCTGAAGATCGACGGGAACCGCGCGATCAGCACGGCGAGCCTGTTGAACGTCACGGGGTCGACGCCCGGACAGCCCTATTCGGAGGCGGGTATCGCGAGCGACCGCAATAATATTCTCGCCCTATACTACAACGAAGGATTCCCCGAAGCGCGGTTCCAGGAGGAAGTGCTGCCTACCTCAGAAGCCAACCGGATGCAGGTGGCCTACCACATCACGGAGGGAACCAGGATCGAGGTATCGAAGGTCCTGTCGACGGGATATCAGTTCACGCGTCCGGGTGTTATCGCACGGCAAGTAGCGATCAAACCCGACGGCCCCCTGAGAGAAGGGGATATCGTGGATACGCAGAGGCGGCTCTACAATTTGGGTGTGTTCAACCGCGTGCAGATCGCTGCGCAGAACCCGAACGGCGCAGACCCGTTCAAAGTGGTCGTAGTCGATGCCGAGGAAGGCAGACGCTACACGATTGGTTATGGCTTCGGATTTGAGGTGCAGACCCTTGCCGGAGGAAGTACCAACCCTAACGGGACCACGATCGGCGCAAGCCCGCGCGGAATTTTCGAAATCGCACGGTCCAACATGTTCGGGCGAGCGCAGACGCTTTCGTTCCGCGCGCGGGCCAGCACGCTGCAATACCGGGCCGCACTCACCTACACCGCGGACAATCTCCTCACCAAGAAGAGCCTGAGCCTGCAACTCACCGGATTCGCGGACAAAACGCAGGACGTCAACACGTTTACCTCCACGCGGGTGGAAGGCTCGGTGCAATTGGTGGAAAAGACTTCGCCGTCGAGTTCGCTGCTGTACCGCTATTTTTACCGCCGCGTCGAAGTCTCACAAATCGCCGATACCATTCAAACCGAGGAAATTCCGCTCTTGAGCCAGCCGACTCTTGTTTCCGGCTTCGACGTCACCTATGCGCGCGACCGGCGCGACAATCCCAGCGACGCGAAGCACGGCAACTTCAACACCGTCGACGCCAGCATCGCGTCAACGGCGCTGGGTTCGGCCGCGGATTTCTTCCGTGGCTCGTTCCAGAACTCGACGTTCACCTCGTTTGGCCGCGAGTTTGTCTTCGCTCGTTCGCTGCGGTTTGGAGTCCAACAGCCATACGGCAACACCACCAGCGGTATTCCGACGACGTGTACGACGACTTCCGATACGACGGGGGAAATCATACCGCTGCCGGAACGGTTCTTTGCCGGCGGCGGCACATCGCTGCGAGGCTTCGGCCTCAACCAGGCAGGCCCGCGCGATCCCTGCACCGGGTTTCCCATCGGAGGATTGGCGTTGCTTGAGTTCAACCAGGAACTGCACTTCCCGACCAGATTCTCGATCGCAGGCAGCCGCCTGGGAGGAGCCATTTTCTACGACGGCGGGAACGTGTTCCGCGACATCAATCACATTACGCTTGCATGGAAACCGCCGTCCATAACGGATCTCGATTATTTCTCGCATACGGTGGGAATCGGATTGCGCTATCCGACGCCGGTCGGCCCGGTGAGCCTTGATTTCGGATACCAGCTCAATCCCGCCCAATACCAAGCGACGAATGCGACAACCAACACGACCGACATCTTCCGCCTGCCTCATTTTCAATTCTCCTTCAACATTGGACCGGTGTTCTGATGGGTGAAAAGGTTCTCCTTCTTGCGTCGATCGCCACGCTGGGCTGGCTCGCGGCAGGCCCCGCAAGAGCTCAGACGAGTGCGCACTCGGCGGTGCCGCCGACGGCGTCCGCCGCGGGCCCAACCGAGACGATTGACGGGATCGCCGCCCGCATCGAAGACGATGTCCTCACCGAGAGCGAGGTGCGCGAACTGGGAGCGTTCCAGAAGCTGGTCGACGGCCAAACCAAATCGCGGGCCGAACTGATCCGCGAACTGGAGGACCAATGGATTGTGCGCGGCGAAGCCACCGCGGCAAATTATCCCACGCCGTCGGCCGAGGACGTAGACCGTGCCTATTCGCAGCTTGAGAGCCAGTTCCCTTCCCCCGACGAGTTCAAGCGCCGCAGGACAGCCGCAGGTCTGGGCGAAGCGGCCGTTCGGCGAATGCTCGAAGAGCAACTGTATCTGTCACGCTTTCTCGACTTCCGCTTTCGCCCTGCGGCCCAGGTTACCGATTCCCAAATTGAGGACTACTATAAAAACGATTTCGCGGATCCGCTTAAGAAGCGTGGGCAGCCCGTGCCGGCGCTCGACGATGTGGACGACAACATTCGAGAGGTGTTGATTGTGCGAGCGATCAACGACCGCGCCACCGCATGGCTGGACGACACGCGCACACGCCTGCAGATTGACGTGATAGCGCCCGAGGCCAAACCTTGAGTAGACGCTCCACATTCTGGATCGCGGGCGCGCTGCTCGTGTTGCTTGCGGCCGGCGTCGCCACCGGCATCTTTCTCGGGACCAGTCTCGCGCAGCAATGGATTCGCCGCGCGCTCGTCCAGCTGGTGCAAGACAGAACCGGCACGCGCGTCGAAATGTATGAGTTCCACCTGGATATTTGGCACCTGAGAGCCGAAATCCAGGGGCTGACGCTCCATGGGCGTGAAGCCGCCAATGAGCCTCCCCTGCTCCACGCAGACCAAGTCGACGTGGGCTTGCACATCCTGTCTTTCTTCCGGCGGCAGATCGTTTTGGACGAACTGATTGTCGAGCGGCCGCAGCTGTTCGTACGAGTCGAAAAGGATGGCGGGAGCAACGTCCCTTCCCCCCAACGTCCTCCGAGCAACCGCGATTGGCGAGAAACCCTGTTCAGCCTGCGCATCGGGCGGCTGGAATTGCACCACGGGGGCGCGCTTCTGAACGACCGGCAGGTCCCGCTCAATTTGATGGGGCAGGACTTGGAATTCGACCTGCATTATGTGCCTGCCGCAGGGAACTTGGCATCCTATGTCGGCGATCTGCGCTGGCAACAGGTGCGGTTCGCGGAAAAGAGCAACCTGCCCTTTCGGTTCGATCTTTTCACCAAGTTCACCCTCCATCGCAATTCCTTTGACCTCGACGACCTTGTATGCAAGCTGCCCCATTCAGAGTTCGATCTGCGCGCTGAACTGGCAAGCTTCGATGACCTCGCTTGGACCCTCCACTACCGGGGACGGCTTTCGTTGGCCGATGTCCGCAGGATTTTTCGCGCACCCACGACGCCCGATGGGATTGCCGATTTCTCCGGGCAAGCGCGGTACGTGCCGGCTTCCTATCCAAAAGTTTCGGGAGAATGGACGGGAAACGGCTACTACAAGGGGCACGACATCCGCATGCCTTACCAATGGTTCCACGCGAGCGGCCTTGAAACTTGGGGCGATTACGAAATTGCGAAAAGCGCGCTTACCGTGCCGGACCTGCAAGTGCGCGCCCTGGGCGGCAGCTTGGAGGGAACGCTCGCGATGGACTTTCACGGCCTCGTGTTCCGCACCGAAACTCGCTTCCGCGGTGCGAGCTTAGCCGCCGCGCTCAACGCCGTGGATAACGAAAACCTCCCGGTGAACCCGTTGCACTGGGATGGCGCGCTCGATGTGGATTCGGTGAATACCTGGGACAACAACTTCAAGCATTTCCGGTCCGCGGGTCAAACGCGCTGGTCGCCTTGGTCAACGGCGGCTCCCGGGAGAATTCCAGTCACCGCGCGGATCGATTACGACTATTCCATGCCCCGCAATGCGGTGACCCTGTCAAATGGTGCAATTGCCACACCGAAGATGCAGCTCAATATGGACGGATTTCTCGGCGCGGCGGACTCCGCGCTGGAGGTGAAATTCCGCTCCGACGATCTGGCCCAGTGGGACGATTTCATCAATGCGATTCGCGGCCCCGGCGCTTCTCGACAAACCATCACGGGAAAAGTCAACTGGAGCGGCCGGATTCTCGGACCTCTCATAGGACCGACCTTTATTGGCCAGATGCACGCCATCGACGCGCACTACGGCAAGCTTTATTGGGACGATATCGCCGGAAACATGGAGTATTCTCCCGATGACTTCCACCTGACCAATACCACCGTGCGGCGCGGCGGCACATCCGCCGACGTTGACCTTGCTCTCCAGCTCGACAAGGATTGGGATTTTGTGCCCGGAAGCCCGTGGTCGCTCATGGCCCGGGTCAACCACGCCCCCAGCGAAGATTTACAGGAAATGTTCGACACACACTACCCGGTGAAAGGCTTTTTGACCGGCAGCCTACATGGCGGCGGCACGCGGGCGGCGCCCGTATTCGACTCGGGCCTTATTTTGGACGACATTCAAAGCGGGAAATTTCGTTTCGACCGGCTCACCGCGCAGCTCCACGCGGAATCCGATGAGATTCGCCTGTCCCATGCTGAACTGAGCAAAGGATCGCAACGCATAGCCGGAGACCTTCTCTACCATCCCCGGGAACAGAAAGCGGTCTTCGATGTAACGGGAACGGGCGTTTCTCTTGAAGAGGTGCCCCCCATCCAAACGGCGTCCCTTCCGATTGGCGGGACACTCGATTTCACGTTTCGGGGCAGCGGTCCGGTGCGAGCGCCTGTCGGCGAAGCCAGTTTGCGAGTTGTGAATTTAAGGTTGGGAAACGAAGTGCAGGGAAACTTTAACGGCAAATTGTCCTCCGATGGCCAAAGGGCACGTCTGACACTGGCCTCTGAGCTGGCCCACGGGAAGCTGGCCGGTGAGGTCAGTATGGTTTTGTCGGGAGCCAGGGCAATTTCCGGCCGTCTGACCGTGGAACAATTCGACCTCGACCCGCTCATCGCCGCCGCCCTGCACCTGAGACAACTCACCGGCCATAGCAGCGCGGACGGGATCTTTACCCTTTCCGGCGCCGAGCGGGATCTCGACACAATCGAAGTAAACACCGACATCACCCGGATTTCTTTCGACTACGAACTCGTGCAACTGGCCAACGACCAGGACATCCGGGTCACCTATCACCGGAACGAAGTGCGCATCGTGCAGGCCCATATTCACGGGGCGGACACCGATTTCCAGCTGGCGGGTTCCGCGCGATTCGACCGTGACAGGCCGCTCCGTTTCACGCTCACGGGTGGCGTGAATCTCCAGTTGGTCAAAGGGCTGTTGCCCGACCTTCAGGGACGAGGCCGCGCCGAGACCAACATATCGGTCGAAGGGACGATGTCGCGGCCGCGTGTAACAGGACGCGCGAGCGTGCGCGACGCCGCCGCCACCTATGGGGATTTTCCGATCGGCCTGAGCAAAGTGAATGGCGATCTCCTGTTCGACAAGACCCGGCTCGTGTTCGATCACGTCAAGGCGGAATCGGGCGGAGGCCAGTTGCTGCTCGGCGGCAGCGTGACCTACGGGGAAGGCCCGCTGCGCTACGACGTGAGCGCCACCACGCCGGTCGTGCGCGTCCGATACCCGGCTGGAATGAGCTGGCTGGTGGGCGGAAACATTCAGCTTTCGGGGACGACGACCGCTGCCCTGCTCAGCGGGCACGTCCAGGTGCAGCGTTTGTTGTTCGCACAGGGCGTCGATCTCGCGTCGTTCTTTGCAGCGTCGACGGAAACAGAAACGGGACCAACCAATGCCTCCCCTTTCCTGCAGAATCTCGCCTTTGACGTGGAAGGGCAAACGGCGGTGGGAGCGAGAATCGAATGGAGCGGAGCGCAGATCGAGATGGACGGAAACGTCCGGCTGCGGGGAACCTGGGGCCGCCCTGTGCTGCTCGGGCACATTCATCTGCTCGGGGGCCAAATGCCTTTCCGTGGCAACACCTATCAACTGACCAGGGGCGACATCAACTTTTCAAATCCGTTCCGCTTGGACCCGATCCTGAACGTGGAGGCCACATCGACGATCAGCCAGTACCAGGTAACCATCGATTTCTCCGGGCCGGTGAGCCGCCTCACGCTGAACTATCGCTCCGACCCGCCGCTGCCGGATAGCGACATCATCGCCCTGCTCGCTCTGGGTAGCCCGGGCGAGTCGAGTGCGTTGCGCTCGCAGTCGGCTTCGCAGAACTATGGAGCTACCGCACTGCTTTCGGAGGCGATTTCAAGCGGGCTCGGAGGGAGGATCGAGCATTTGTTTGGCGTCAGTCAGTTCCGTGTGGACCCGTTCGTCGCAGGCACGGCCACTGAATCCAACGCGGCTGCTCGGATCACCATCGAACAGCAGGTGAAGAATAAACTCACCATCACGTACTCGACCAATGCCGCTACTTCGAACCAGTATCAACTCATCCAGGTCGAATACGCCGTGAAGCGCGATCTTTCCGTTGTGTTTCTCCGCGACATCAACGGGACCAACGGCCTCGACATCAAATGGGTAAGACACTTTAGATAGGCGGCTTCGGCGATCCTGCCTGTCTGCATGCCTGCCGCGAACCATGCATCCGAATCAATCGGGCATCAGGAATAACGAATCGGGCGAAAGCCACACCTGCCACGGCAAGGGCTTGTCGCGAAAGAGCAGCCACTTTTCCCGCGAGACTTCGGCCTGCAGAGAGTATTCGCCCGACGTTCCGGAAGACTCGCCGGCAGGCCGATGGAGCAACAGGTATAGGGTCACTCGAAAAGGCGTTTCTGAAGAGCGCGCCAGCCAGCAAGGGAAGACATTTTCTTTTTCCCCGCCCGTGGTGAAGGAAGAATCGGCGATTTCGATATGATGGGCGCGGATGCCGGCGTGCGCGGGTGGGCGCTGTCCCGCGTGCGAGACGCGCAGCGTGCAATTCCAATCCAGGGCCTCGACCGCGTCTGCTGAAACAGGACGCACTCTTGAGAAATTCTTGCAGCCCGTGAGCCGCGCCACTTCCAGCGTGGGAGGAGCGCGAAATAGCTCATCCTTCGGTCCAAAAGCAGCCACCCGGCCGCGCGACAGCACGAGCAATTGCTCGCCCAGGCGGTATGCTTCCTCGATGTTGTGCGTCACCAGCAGCGCCGGACGCGGGTAGGCCGCAAACGTCTCTTGAAGCTGTGCTTCCATTTGGCTTCGCAAGTGTGTGTCCAGAGCGGAGAGGGGCTCATCGAGCAATAACGCTTCCGGCTCGATGGCCAGGGCGCGCGCGAGCGCCGCGCGCTGCTGCTCCCCTCCGGAAACTTCCCGCGGATATCGGTGTTCGAGCCCCGCGATGTGTGTCCGCTGAAGCAGCCCCGCGACACGGCGTGCTTGCTCCCCCGGCGAAAGGCGACCGATGCCGAAGGCAATGTTTTCGCCCAGCGTTCGATGAGGAAACAGCGCATAGTGTTGGAAGAGCATTCCCACACGCCGCTCGCGCGCCGGAAGCTGGATACGTTTCTCGGTGTCAAGCAGCGCGCGGCCGTTGAGCACGATGCGGCCTCGATCAGGACGATCAAGACCCGCAATACAACGGAGAAGCATCGACTTGCCTGCGCCCGAAGAACCAAGAATGCCTAGCGGGCCGTCACCAGATGAGAACGACACCTCCAGGCTAAAATCCGGGAGGTTCTTCGCGATTTGGACCTCGAGAGGCACGTCAGCGCCGCGCCAATCGCGCTCGTCCCCGCCCCTGCGCATTGGTCCAGTAATAAAGGCCGCCCAGGAGCGCCAAAGAAATCAGCACATCGATGAGGCACCACGCCATCGCCGTGCGAATGTCGTCTGATTCCACCGCGAAGTAAATCGCAATGGGTATCGTGGCCGTCCGGCCGGGAATATTGCCGGCGAGCATGAGGGTGGCCCCGAATTCCCCCAACGCCCGCGCGAAGGAGAGAATCGTTCCGGCGATCACCCCGGGCCACGCGAGAGGAAGCGCGACCTCGCGGAAAACGCGCCATTCGGAAGCTCCGAGCGTTCGAGCTGCCTGCAGGAATTGCGGATCGACTTGCTCCAGCGCGGCGCGCGCCGTGAGGTACATCAAGGGGAATGCGACGACGGCAGCCGCGATCACGGTAGCAGGCCAGGAAAATACGATCGTCGTGCCGAAATGAAGCAAGATCCTGCCAACCGGGCCGTTATGGCCGAAAAGCAACAGCAGAAAGAATCCCACGACGGTTGGCGGCAGGACAAGCGGCAGGAGAAAGATTCCGTCCACCAGTGCCATCACCGGGCCGGAGCGGCGCGCTCGCCACATGGCCGCCGACAACCCGGCAACGAGCGTGAACAGAGTCGCGGTGGCGCTCGTCGCCAGCGATATCCAGACCGGGGACCAATCCGCGGGAGTCATCGGCACAGGATTGTATCTGGATCGGCCCTCCTCGGCTCACTTTTCCGAACCGAAGCCCTATTTCACAGGCGGCGCAGGAGGCGCAGGCGGCACAACTGGCGCGGCGGGTGAAGGCGCAGACGATGCTCCAGCGCCCGGTCCTGCCCCAGGCGTTGGCGCCCCAGGTTCGGGCGGAAGCAACTGCTTCAATTCAGGGTAGTCGGTGGACATGCTCCGCAGCACATCGAGAGCAGCCTTCTGGTCCATTTGCACGCCGGCCTGTTGCGTTTGTTGTGCGACCTGCGGCAGGGTTTTCACAACGTGCTGCCCCAGCGGCGATTCATAGAATTTAATGAGCGCTTGGATGTCTTCCATCGAAAAGTAATGGGAATAAACGGGAATTTCAGCGTCGGTTACGGCGCTCGAAGGAGCCTCGGCATTGAACTTCTGGGTAAACGAATCCATGAACTTTTGGAGCTCTTGCGGATTCTGAATGCTGCGGCCCATGACCTGGCGGACCTGCGCGGTGATAGCACTGGTGATGCTATCGCCCAGCTTGGAAGTTTGCGTGATGTCCATCAGGTGGCGGATGGCCGCTTCCTTCGCCGGGTCCGGTTTTTCCAGGGTAGGAGGCTGGTCTGGCGAGGTACCTGCCGGGCTCGTAAGACGTGACGCCGGCAGCGTGCCCGGTTGATGCTGGGGAGCCGCCTGTGGCGTTCCTGCGGCGGGCGTTTCCGCCAGTGCCGGGCCGGCCAGGCATACTGCAGCGGCCAAGATTCCCTTTAAAAATCTCATTCAAATCTCCTTAATGGCTGGCGCTGGGGATTCTAGGTCTCATCATAACGGAAGCCGAGCCAAGCGTCACGGATGGATTTCGCCTGGTGTCAGGGGTGCATACCATGTGCTAGGTTGAGGGTCAGTAAGTCGATCGAAATGGTCTGATCACGATGCGAGCAGATAACCGAGCCTGCGTGCTGGGGCGTCCAGCTGTCAATGTTTCCGCCGAGGTTTTCGCGTGACGATCGGCAATGGAAACGGTTCGGCAACGGCCAACCCGGGTTTTGAAGCGGAGCGCCGGGAGATGGTTGCTCGACAGATCCGCCGTCGCGGCATACGCTCCCCCCGAGTAATCGAGGCGATGGAAACAATTCCTCGCCATCTTTTCGTTCCGCCGGAACATGCCACCGCAGCGTATACCGATTCACCTTTGCCAATCGGAGAAGGACAAACCATATCGCAGCCCTACATGGTTGCCGCAATGGCCGAGGCACTTTTGCTCGACGGGCAAGGGCGCGTGCTGGAAGTCGGCGCGGGCTGCGGATATCAAGCCGCCGTGCTCTCTAAATTGGCGCAGGAAGTGATCGCCGTGGAGACTCAACCAGCACTGGCTGTCGCCGCTCGCGAGCGCCTGCTGCGTCTTGGCTTCACCAGCGTCCGGATCGAGCACGGCGACGGTTCGCTTGGGTGGCCTGCTGGCGCACCTTATCAAGCGATATTGGTTGCTGCGGGCGCACCATCGATTCCCCCTCCGCTCATCGATCAATTGTCCGAAGGCGGCCGCCTGGTAATACCGGTAGGGCCCACCGATCACCAGGAATTACTCCGCGTCACCAAGAGGGAAGGAAACATCATCCAGGAATCGTTGTTCCCCTGCCGTTTTGTACCCCTCATCGGACTCCATGGCTGGCGATCCGACGCCCCCGGATCAACTCCCCGATGAGTCGATCCGGGGCCCGCGCGCGCTACTTCCTTATCGCCGAAGGGGGAGTTACACCGGCCATCCGTAGTTCGGTGGCAGCCAGGCTGTAGTGATCGGAGAGATCCGCCGCGAGATTGACCATCGCCTGCGCTCGCGATGCCATGCGGCCTCCAAACAGGGGGAGCTGTTCTCCGAGATTGGAGTCATCTACTCTCGCCATGGCTTGCGCGCAGAAGTCGACCGAGGTTTGCAACACAGCCAGGATCTGGTCCTTGGGATCGGTGTCGGCCACCTTGTCCATGGTGGGAGCAGGCATGCCGCTGATTTTGGAGCACAGCAGCGTATCTTCTCCGACGATATGGAGAATCAGGTGCCCAAATGTCATCTGCTCCGGCGTCGGACGCGAGCCGTACTTATCGGCAGGCATGGCCTGGGCCGCCGCAATGACATTCTTTGTCTGGCGCGCCAATGAAGCACGCACCGCATTGGAAACAGGGTTGGACTCGGTCTGCGCCAGCACGGCGCCGGGCAGCAGCACCATAGACAAAACCGCCACGCTCATTTGTCGCATCGATGAAATTCCTCCGTTGTCGGTCGGATTCATTCCCAGCGCCCCAAAGAATAGCACAAGCGGTTTATCCCGGGGCGGAAGGTGAACCGGCTCCGGCGCCGGGAGGTTTTCTTTATACAAGTAACGAATAGTTAACTCTATTCCACAAAGTACTTGACGACTGTTGGGACCATGCTAGGCTTAAACGATGCCGCGCGAGAGCTTCGAACACCGCCCCACCGGCCCTGTCGCCCTGGACGCCCGCGCACGGGACAATCTGCGCTTTATCCGCGAAACAATGGAACGCGCCGGATCGTTCACGGCCCTTCCCGGTTGGGGTGTCATTGCCATGGGGATTACCGCGATCGGTGCGGCAGTGATCGCCTCGCAGCAAGAGTCCCCGCTGCCATGGCTGATTACGTGGGTGGCGGAGGCGGTCGTGGCTATTTCGATTGCGGGCTGGACGATGGTTTCCAAAGCCCGCGAGGCCGGGACGTCCCTGTTTTCCGGGCCGGGCCGCCGGTTTGTATATAGTTTTGCGCCGCCGTTGTTTGCCGGAGCGTTGCTGACGCTTCTGCTCATCCGCATGAACGCCACCGGAGTGATCGCGGGTGTCTGGTTGCTGCTCTACGGAACCGGAGTCGTCACCGGAGGCGCCTTTTCGATACGGATCGTGCCCTTGATGGGACTTTGTTTCATGGTGCTGGGCGCTGTGACACTTTTCTGCCCGCCGAGTTGGGGAAACGCACTTTTGGCGTCCGGGTTTGGAGGGCTTCACATTGTTTTCGGCGCGGTGATTGCGAGGAAATATGGCGGCTAAATCCGGAGCGTTCCGCTCCTCGCGGGACGAGAAGGCAAAACGGGAGGCGAGTTTCAAGCCGCGCGACGTGGCTGCCTCGAACCTGGACCGTTTGATTCATGAGCGGACGCGGCTTGCTATCATCAGCGCGCTCGCTGTGAATGCCTCCTTGGCTTTCAGTGAACTCAAAGAGCTGCTTCGGATAACCGACGGCAATCTGAGCGTCCATGCGCGAAAGCTCGAAGACGCCGGATATATCGGCTGCACAAAATCCTTCGCGGGACGTTTGCCAAAGACTGAATATCGTCTCTCGCCCTCTGGCCGTCGAGCGCTCGAGAAGTACCTGGACCATATGGAAGCCCTGATTCGCGCGACGCGTGAGGGTTAGTAAGGATACTGTCGACACATATCGAAGGGAAGGTTTCAAAGGAAGCCATGTTCAAAAGTGCCTTGCGAATCGTTCCGAATCCGAAGCTCCACGTTGCCATACTGCTTGACGGAAATGGTCGCTGGGCGGCCTCTCGGGGTCTGGCGCGTTCGGAAGGGCACCGCGCGGGCGTCGAGGCTGTCCGGCGCGTGGTGCGGTCGGCGTCTTCGCTGGGCATCGGGACGCTCACGCTCTACGCGTTTTCTTCCAACAATTGGGAGCGGCCCGCGAGCGAGGTGGCGTCGCTGCTCGGCCTGCTCGAGGATTTCTTTCGCAATGAGGCGTCTGCTTGCGCCTCCGCGGGAATCCGCTTGCGTGTGATTGGGCGTCGCGACCGAATTCCAGCCTCGCTGGTGAGCGCCATCGATTCCGTCGAACGCCTGACTGCCAGTGGCCGCTTGCTCGACCTGCGCATCGCCATCGATTATTCCTCGCGCGAGGCCATCCTGCGCGCGGCCTGCTGGATGCTTTCGAGCCTGGAGGTGTCCGAGCGCGAATTCGCCAAGCGGCTCGGGCAGGTGACTCATGGAGATGCGCCCGCCCCGGACGTGGATCTGTTAATTCGCACCGGCGGCGACCGGCGCTTGAGCGATTTCATGCTGTGGGAATCGGCCTATGCCGAATTGTTTTTCACTCCCCGAATGTGGCCTGAATTCGAGGCTTCCGATCTGGCGTCCGCGCTCGAGGACTTTCGAGGGCGCGAGCGCCGCTTTGGAAGGTTGCCCGAGGCCGCCGCAAGCTAGGCCGAGAGCGCTGCCGCAGAGAATTTTCTTCAATCCGCAGGAGCCACTCGGCCTTCCCGTTGCCGGCTCATCTCAAACGCCTTCCGTATCACGCGAGTTGCCGCGGGCGTGAGCGAATACTGCGCGAGCTGCGCATCGGTGGCCCACGCGATCTCGATAGCGTCACTTCCCGCGCGGCCTTCCCCGTGAACAGCTTCGCAAAGATAGTCGAGCACCACAAAGTGGTACTGCGCGCGCCCGGCCGCGTCGAGCGAAATCCTTTCAAATACCTCAATGAGGCCGGCCACGCGAACTTCCATACCGGTTTCCTCGGCCAGTTCCCGTTCCACTCCTTCCATCAAGGTTTCACCCAGCTCGAGCATTCCGCCAGGGATCGACCATTCCCCCTCCAGGGGAGGCCTCCCACGCCGGACCAGAAGCGCGCGGTCGCCCGAAATCACTACACCGCCCACTCCCACCACGGGCCGTTCCGGATATTCACGGCGATTTCGCACTTTTACGCGATCCCCGAAAGAAAACTTTGACGCAGGCGTTATATAATACGCTTTCCGGTAAACGTTGGCTCAGGAAGGAGAGATCGACCGTGACAAGATGCCCGGAATGCGATGCCGAAATTGATTTGGATGAGGACGAAGTCGAAGAAGGCGAAATCCTAAGCTGTGCCGAATGCGATGCTGAACTCGAAGTGACACAGACTCATCCCGTTCACCTTATCGTTATCTCCGACGACGAGGACGAAGAGGAAGAGGAGGATGAGGAAGACTCGGAGGAGGAGTCCAGCGCCGAGGAGGAAGAGGAACCGGAAGAAGCCGAATAACTCCTTTTCGGCCGGTCCGTCTAAAGTGTCCGGAGCAAAAAGTGAGTTCGCAGGCAAGTTCGAGGGGAAAATTGAAGAGCCGATGGAGCTTGAATTTGTTTCTGCTTGCGGCGCTGGCCCTTTTGGCCGCCGCGGCTGCGATGGCACAGACCAATAGAGGGGAACCACAGCTTCGCACCGTTCACGGCATCGCCGTGGATGGCAGCGAGAATCCGGTTCCTTCCGCCATCGTTTACCTGGTGAATATCAGGACGCAATCGGTGAAGACCTATATCGCCGACGAAGGCGGCAATTACCGCTTCAGCGGGCTAGATCCCAACGTGGACTACGAACTCCATGCCGAACACGACGATCTGATTTCGGCCACGCGCACGGTTTCCAGCTTCAACTCCAGCCGAGACATCGAGATTATCCTGAAGGTTTCACACAAAAAGAAGCCCCACTAATCTTCCAGCAAGCGCGGTGGCGCATCCTTTGAACGAACGGGTGCCCGCCCCGGGAGATTTTTCGAAGGGTTGGCAGGCTCGTCACTCCCCTCCCCCGGACAACTACATCCTTCCACACCCGCTGGAGTTGCCCCCCAATACCGGGGCCAGAAGCGGCCCCAACAAACGCCTACAAACGCACACAAACGCACAAACGGGTTTGGACGCGCGGCAAAACTCTTCTATAATCGTGTAATTGTTTGAGCAGGAAGGTTAGCCACCAACTATGTTGAAGAGCATTCAGCAGCGCGATCTGGACCGAAATCGCTGGATCAAGATCACTATGACCGTGATCCTGGTGATCATCTGCGTAAGCATGGTGGTGACGCTGGTTCCGGGGCTCGTCGGCGGCGCCGTCGGCACCTCCAATCCGGACACGATTGCTTCGGTCGCGGGCCAGGACATCAGCCTCACCGAAGTCCAGCGACAACTGAACCAAATGACGCAGAACCAGTCGGTACCTGCGATGCTGAAGGGGCTCTACGCGCGCCAGTTACTCGACCAGATGGTCTTCCAGAACGCTCTCAATGTGGAAGCAAGCCGCCTCGGTATTAGTGTGACCCCGGAGGAAGAGTCGGAACGGATCAAGGAAATTCTGCCCAATGCGTGGGCTGGCGGAGTCTGGCAGAAAGATGCCTATACCAACGCCGTCCAGTCCGGCACGGGAATGTCGGTGGAACAGTTCGAGAAGGCCCTGCACGACGAGATGCTTACACAGAAATTCCGCTCGATCATCACATCGGGCATCTCGGTGGGTACCGACGATGTGATGAAGGAATTTCGGCGTCGCAACGAAAAGATCAAAATCGAGTACGCCCTAATCAAGCCGACCGACCTGGCGTCATCCATCCATCCGTCTGACGCGGAGCTAGCCGCCTATTTCGCAAAGAATTCCTCAAAATACCAGATTCCGGAGAAGCGCTCGGCCCGCTATGCCCTGCTCGACCTGGCCAAACTCCGCGCCAGCACTCAGGTAAGCGACGACGTGCTGCGCAATTACTACAACCAGAATATCGACGACTATAAGGTTCAGAATCGCTCCCACGCGGAGCATATTCTGTTCAAGACCGTAGGGAAGACCGACGCCGAAATCGCCGAAATCCGCCAGAAGGCCGAAGACGTCCTCCAGCAAGTCAGGAAGGGCGGCAATTTCGAGGATCTGGCGAAGAAATATTCCGAAGACGACGCCTCCAAACCAAAGGGCGGTGAACTGGGCTGGATTGTCGAGGGTCAGACGGTTCCGGCATTTCAACAGGTTGCCTTCAGCTTGCCCAAAGGGTCGGTCTCCGATCTGGTAAAGACAGAGTACGGCTTTCACATCATCAAGGTGCTCGACAGAGAAACGGCGCACACGAAGAGCTTCGAGGAAGTCCGCGATACCATCCTGCCCCTGGTCCTCGATGAGAGGGTCAATACCCGGGCCAGTGACATTTCCAACCAGATGGCTGGCGCTGTGCGGCAGTCAGACCGGCAGCCGCTCGAAGATTTGGCCAAGAAATTCAATCTGGAGGTGGGAGAGACGGGTCCGGTCTCGACCACCGAACCCGTGGGGAAGCTTGGAAACACGCCCGATTTGCATGAGGCTCTCTTCGAGCTAAGGCCGGGCGAATTGAGCGAGCCTTTACGGCTCGATTCTGGTTACGCTATCCTGACCGTGAAAGACATTATCCCGGCCCATCAGGGAACGCTCGCCGAGGTCCACGATAATGTCCTGGTCGACTACCAGCAGGAAAAGTCCCTGGACGCCGCAAAGGCCAAGGCCGACGATCTGGCCAAGCTCGTCGCGGGCGGCCAAGCTTTTGATAAAGCTGCAAAATCGCTCAGCCTGGATGTAAAGACCTCCGATGCGTTTGCAAGGAATGGCTCGGTACCCGAGGTCGGCACGGGGCAGCAGCTGGATGCTGCCTTCAAAATGTCGGTTGGACAAGGCAGCAAGGCTACTCAAATGGGAACCAACTGGCTCGTGTACAAGATTGCCGAGCATGACCAGCCCGATCCCGCTGACTTCGCAAAACAATCCAAGGATATTGAGCACCAGTTGGTGCAATCCAAGCAGGAAGCGGCGTTCGCCGCCTTCCACGCAGCGCTGGTCGACCGTTTGAAGGCCGAAGGGAAGCTCACCATCAACGACGAAGCGGTCAAGCGCCTCACGTCATCCACCTAGGATTCCGGCCGAGTTGAGTTCGTCCCGCGCCACCAAATGGACCGTAAGTCATTGATTGTAAATATATTATAATTTAAAAAGTCTTTCCTTGCCGCTCCTTCAGCCAGTTGGGTAAAATAAGGTCATCCGCAGAGCCTGCCCCGTCGCCAGCGGGGGATGATTCAAGAGGCGGGATTCCCCTCACCAGCCGGATAACTGGCAACAACGCGTTTTGTCCAAAGGAGGACTTCAATGCCGGCAAAAAGATCTAATTCAAGCAGTATGCAAGTCGGTTCTCTGGCAGGCAGAGAACGGCACCGAGCGTCTCACAGCGCGGCGTTCGGGATCATCACTGGTAACGAGAGATCCAAGAGCAGTGTTCCTGCGAAGAGCAATACTTCCGCCAACCGTTATCTTTGCGCGATTGAAAAGAACCAAAGTGGGAAATATGACGTCCGCGTCCGGGCGGTCTTCAGCAGGGATGGCTGGACCTTGCCGGTCTATTTCCTTGCGTCGTCTTTTAACTCGGCCATGAAGAAACTCGAAGAATCGCTGCAGTTGTTGCAGAAGAATGAGGAGAGGCTGCGCTTCTGGGGTGTCGAACGCACCGATGATCCCAATCTGGCGGGCGATTTGCTGAACGAAGTGGGCCTTTCTCTCGATCGGCGGAAGGACCTGCCGCGTAAGATTGCCGAACTCGCAGTGGCGCGGGAGAAGGTCGTTCCGTCATCCACGCTGGCATCGGTGCGACGCGTGCTCGCTGATTCGCTGACCGAAGGGCGACTGGCTCACGCTGCAGCAGCCGGCGACTAATCCGACCAGGGCAACGGATCTGCATTCCTAGCGCACATATAGAGGGCTGTCTTTGGCGCGCGCCCATTTTCCGGCCGCACGTTGGACAGCCCTCGATCAGGTCACGCTACTTCCCGGTATAACTGACCCGCCAGATCGAGTTCGACCCGTCGTCGCTTACCAGCAGAGATCCATCCTGTGCAACCTCGACGCTCACCGGTCGTCCCCAGACCTGCCCATCGGGGAGCACAAAGCCGGTAAGGAAATCTTCATATTCGCCAGAAGCTTTGCCCGTCTGGTGGCGCGGAATGCGAATGACCTCGTAGCCGACGCGCACTGACTTATTCCAGGAGCCGTGCTCGGCGGCAAAAATATCGCCATCGAATTGCTTCGGAAATTGCTTACCCTCATAAAATGAGATCCCCAGGGACGCATTGTGGGGCTGCAAGACGACGTCCGGGGTGATCACTTTATCCTTCAGCTCTGGGTGGGTACCCGTGAGGCGCGGGTCCTGATGGCCTCCCATGTACCACCACGGCCAGCCATAGAAACCGCCCTCCTGCACGTGAGTGATGTAATCGGGGACGAGATTGTCGCCCAAGGCGTCGCGCTCGTTCGTAGAGCACCAGAGAACTCCGGTCTTGGGATCGACGGCGATTCCCCCGCCAGAGTTGCGGATACCATAGGCATAGACCTTCAAGTCTGAACCGTCCGGATTGAAGGAGAGAATGTCCGCCCGGTTCTTCTCCCCTGGATGGGTATCCGGATCGTCCACATTCGACCCTGAGCCGACAGAGACGAACATGCGCTTGCCGTCGTTGGAGAACTGCACACTCCGCGTCCAATGGCCGCCTCCGGCGGGGAGATCGACGATATGCTCGGCTGCGCCGCGGGCTTTCATGTCGCCGTTCTGGTAAGGAAAGCGCAGAACCGCATCGGTATCACCGATGTAAACCCATTTCGGATCGTTACCAGGAGGATAGAAGGCGATCCCATAGGGCCGTTTGAGGCCGCTTGCGAAAACATCGGCCTGCTGGGGCTTTGAATCCGAGCCAATGCCGCGGAAGACCCTGATGTCGCCGGCCTCGCTTTCGGCAAGGAAGGCGTCCCCGTTCGGAGCGGTACGAATGGTGCGCGGATTATTCAAGCCGGTTGCGAACAAGTCCACCTTAAAACCTGCGGGCGCTTGGGGCCACACGTCGGCGGGCCGCGGCGTCAACTTAGCGCGATTTGTGGAAGAGCTTGTCGCGTAGGGCGCGGGGAGATCTTCAACAGTGATTTTGCGGACAGTCCCCGGCTTCTCATAGCGGAAGTCGGTGAAGGGAGGGTTCGGCGACGGCGCGGTGATGGCCCCAGGCGCGGGACCCGCAGAACTCGCGGCGCTCGGAACCAGCGACCATGAGCCCGACTTGATGAGCGTGACCAACTGCCAGCGCTCCTGGTCAGACAGCTGCTTCCAGGAGGGCATGCCATTGTTCAGGTCACCATTGGTGATGAACCAGAAGAGCTCGCCGTCATTTGCCGACCCGGCCGGGCCGTCGGCCAGCGCCGGAATATTGCCTGTCCCCTGCCCGCTCTGCCCGTGGCAAGCGGCGCAGTTGGCCGCGTAGAGCTTCGCTCCGGCTTCTGCAGCGGGTCTCTGGCCCGCATACGGGTTCTTCGATTCGTGAGCCGCAGCCGGCGCATCGTGGAAACGGGAATTCTGCGCCTTGAGCGGGGGAAATATTAAAAGAGCGGACAAACCCAATAGGCCAAAAAAACTAACCGTGATTGCTATCCTGGCTCCCCAGTTCTTCCTCATTGCGACCATGATTCCATCCCTCCGAGCGGCGGTTTTCGCGATGATTGTACCCAGAGCGGACCTGGCTAGCAAGATCCTCTCGGGCAGCGCGGGCAGCGGGTCGTAGTTCGGTCTCCCGTCCGTTTGGCGCGGGCGATTCCTTGCTGATTCTGGCTGCAAGCGATCTTCACGATCAAGGCATTGGTGGAGCGTTGGCTGTATAGCCGTCGGGATAGAAGTGCACCGCGACGGCGATCTTCTTGCCCCTGGTTCCAAACCAGATCGTATTGTCGTCGGCCACCTGGAATTTGGGCACGCTCTGGTGCGGCTGAGGCATCGGATAGAAAGTGAATTTGGTGGTGTCGGGATCAAACTTGATCAACGCGCTGTGAGGCTGGTCGCCGATCCAAATATTGCCGAATTTGTCCGGCCACGTATCGTAAGGGTTGGCCCCATTCAAGGGGATTTTGTACTCGGTGAGCTTCTCTGTGGCCGGATCGAATCGGGCCAGAATCCCGGTGTTATATTCCCCGGCCCACACGATCCCTTTCCCATCCACGCTAATGCGGCGGAGCATTCCCCAAGAATTCGGCACTTTATATTCCTTCACCGCTTCCGTGTCGACGTCCCACTTGTTGATGGTGCCCTTTTCCCAGCCGGCTCCCCACATGTTGCCGTGCTGGTCGAACACCAACCCGTAGATACCATTGTCGGGCGTCGGCGTGGGATACATGTGAATCGTGTGGGTCTTGGCATCCATCCTGCCAAACTCGGCTCCCCAGATCAGCCCGAAGCCGACGTTTCCGTCCTTGTCGATCACAGCCTCATGTATTGCGCCGACCTGCTGTGGGAGGCGATGCCGGATTTGCGTCCCGGTCGCCGGATCCAACTCACCGAGCATCCCGCCTCTTAGTTCCGGCCAATACACGCGGCCCAGTTTATCGATGCCGATGCCGCTCGGTTGCACGTGGTTCTTCCCTTTGATGGGATAATTCTTCCACCGCTCCGATGAATCGTAAGCGGTGGGGTTCAGTCGAAGCAGGGAATTACAGCTGCCACAGCTAATCCACACGTCCCCGTCCACCGGCGAAATGAAGACTTCCTGCAGATGGTGGACGGCATACGGAGTAGGCTCCTGGGGAGCTACCCCATCGACAATGTCAGCTCCCAGTTCATCTTCGCCTGGGGCAAAAGGGAGATCGTCGGGAACATCGTAGGAGACGTAAATCTGTTTCGAAACAATGCTCTCATCCGGGACCAGAGGGTCGACCCGGAGCACCCGGTCGGGCAATCCGGGTCCGAAGTTCTTCACCAGATATTCGGCCATCATTTCTTTTTGGTTCCTGTTAATGGGAGTCCTGCCCAGGGCGATGGCGTATTCGTTGTAACCGGGGCCTGTTTCGGTCGCGCGTTCGATGCCCTGGATGAAACCTTCCTTGGTGTAGTGCTTGGAACCAAAACCTTCGCCGTGGCAGCCGGTACAGTTCTCCCTCAGCAAGCCCAAGCCCGGCCCGGGAGGAAACATCTGCTCCAGATTACTAACATAGAGGACCTTCCCGTTGCCGGGGCGCAGATTGCCTTCCTCAACTGAAAGACGCGCGCGCGCCAGGCTGTTCTGGTGATCCAAATTGCCGTCTCCGTTGGCCGCTTTCCATGCCGCATCCCCCTGATGCTTCAGTGGGAGATTGGCCGTTTTGCTTTCGCCAGGTCCCAGCTGCACGGTCACGGTCGGGGAATCATAGTCGGGCTCGTTCACCATAACCTCGTAGTGTCCGGGTAGAGCTTGCGGCACTCTAAAGCGCCCTTTGCTGGTAAAGACCGTGTACCAGAGCCTGCGGTCCAAATTGTGGGCGGCAACGCGGAAGCCAATGACGGTGCCTTGATCCGAGGACACGGTTCCGGCGATCGTCCCGCGCGCGGGTGTCTGAGCCGAAGACGGGACTGAAAGGCATAGGACCGTTGAGGCAATCCCCAAGGTCATCGCGAGACGACGGTGCGGCATGCTCTTGTTTTCCTCGGTCGACATAAAATCCTCACCTCTGTCTGCTCAGATTCTCTCTGGCGCCGCGGCACGAGCCCATCCCGTTGGCATGCGGCCGACCGCTACATCGGAATCTAGCTTAGGGACTCAGGCCTACCCCATATATGCCAGACGATTCCCCATTTGCAAGCAATCTCTATCCGGCAGCGACTCACTTCCCGCGAACCAGCACTTCTCCTTGGGCAACGGAGAGATCGTTCAGGAAGAGCCGATACTTGTAGGAACCGGGATTGAGTCCAGGCCGCGCGGGACCGCTCGCCAAGCGCATTCCGGCGGGCGCCTGCAGCACATTCGAGGAAAAGGGACAGCGTTGCGGATCGAATTCGATCTTGATGCTTCCCGCGTTGGAATACCACACGGCCTGCTCGCCCGGGTCGAGCACGACAATTTCCGGGATCACGCCCACCATCACCATTTTTTCAGCCACTGGAGATATCCTTGGAAGTCAGATTCGCGAGACGCTCACTTCGTTTCACGGGTCCGCGGGGTTCGGAAACCATAGCACAACCTTGGCGGCCCGTCCGGGCTCTTCACGCTTTTTCTGGGTCTTGGGGTGCGGTGCTGGGGCCTGGTGATGTATACTCGGTGTGTATATTTCTATTCACCGCGAGTCGACTTTTTGAATATGGTCGAGAGACTTCACACGCCACGCTCTATCTGTCACGGCACCTGCCGCTGTTGTAGAATCGCCGTGCTGCCGGCGTGTGGAGAATAACCCTAATCCTAAGCTGATTAGACGTAATTCGAGCCCACCGGCGAACGCGAGTTCGGCGATGGGCTTTTTTATTGAGGTCAATCCATGAAGGTTTCCAATTCGCTGTGGAAAGAGGATCTCTCGGGAAAGCTTCCGGAGGGCATGGAGCGCGAAGTTGACATCTTCGAATCCGAGATCGCGCTGCGGAAGCAGGGCAAGCTCGACGAGCGCGTCTTTGCTGAGACGCGCCTGCGCCGGGGAACCTACGGCCAGCGCTATGACAACGGCCAGCGCCACGACGGCACGAAGGTGCAGCAGATTGCCTATCCCTCGGGAGAACTGACCAAAGGTCCCGTGACCATGTGGGATGCGCCCGGCATGCAGCGCATCAAGATTCCCGGTGGCGGAATGAATGCGCAGCAGCTTGAGGCGATGGCGGAATTAGCCGAAGAATATTCCGACGGCATCGGCCATGTGACCACGCGGCAAGATTTTCAGCTGCACTACATTCACATCGAAGATACCCCGGCGCTGATGCGGCGCCTGGCGGCTGTCGGCATCACCACGCGCGAGGCCTGCGGCAATTCGGTGCGCAACGTGACAGCCTGCCCTTATGCGGGCGTTTGCTCCGACGAAGTGTTCGACGTGACTCCCTATTCCCGCGCGCTCGCGAAATTCCTGCTGGGGCATCCCGACTGCCAGAACTTCGGACGGAAGTTCAAGCCCGCGTTCAGCGGCTGCGCGCAGCATGCTTGTGGACTTACGAATCTGCATGATCTTGGGTTTATCGCTACCATAAGGGTCGCGGACGGCAAGGAAAGGCGCGGGTTTGCGATCTACGTCGGCGGCGGGCTCGGCGCGGTTCCCTATCAAGCAAAACTATTCGACTCCTTTGTGCCGGTCGAGGAGATGTTGCCGCTGACGCAGGCGGTTGCCCGCGTCTATGCCCGGCTGGGCGAAAAGAAGAATCGCAACCGCGCGCGAATCAAATTCCTGGTACACGATCTGGGTATCGAGAAATTCAAGGAACTCGTTCTCGAAGAGCGGAAAATTCTGCCGCACGATCCGCGCTGGACCGATTTCCTAGCCGCTGCGGAACAATTCGAAGAAGCGCCGCTCAAGACACCCGGCGAGTGGCCGGCGGCCCTATCCGAAGCGTTCCTGAAATGGCGGAAGACCAACACGCGCCCGCAAAAGCAGAAGGGCTATGCGGTCGTCACGATTGCGCTTCCCCTGGGTGATATCACCGCCAACCAGTTGCGATCGTTGGCCGACATTGTTCGCCGCTTTACAAAAGAGACGGTGCGCACAACGGTGGAGCAGAATTTCGTGATTCGCTGGGTGAGCCAAAGCGACCTGCCGGAACTCTACAAGTCGCTGGCCGCCGTGAGCCTGGCGGCGCCGGGCGCGGGCACGATCGTCGATATCGTCACCTGCCCTGGAACCGACACCTGCAAGCTGGGAATTTCGTCTTCGCGCGGGCTGGCCGCGGAGCTGCGCAAGGAGATGGCGGAAACCGGCGCCCAATTCGACCAGGCGGTCGCGAGTCTTCACATCAAGATCAGCGGCTGCTACAACAGCTGCGGTCAGCATCACGTGGCAGACCTCGGATTCTATGGCGTGAGCCGGAAAGTTGCAGGCTATGCCGTGCCTCACTTCCAGGTGGTGCTAGGAGGCGAGTGGGAGCATAACGGGGGATCCTACGGCTTGCCCGTGGCGGCGGTTCCTTCGAAAAATATCCCGAAAGTCGTGACGCGGCTAACCGAAGGCTACCTCGCGGGCCGCACGGTGGGGGAAACCTTCAAGGATTTCGTGAAGCGCACGGGCAAAGTGGAAATGAAAAATATGCTCGCCGATCTCACGAAGCCGCCTACGTCGGACCGTTCTTTCCTGAGCGACTGGGGCGATCCCCGTGAATACAGCCTGAGCGACCACGGCGTCGGCGAGTGCGCCGGCGAGGTTGTGACTCCCATCGATTTTGAGCTGACGGCGGCCGAGCGGGAAGTTTTCGAGGCGCAGATCGCGTTTGAAAGTGGCCAGATCGAGAAGGCAGGAAAAACAGCTTACGGCGCCATGCTGCACGCCGCAAAGGCCCTGGTGAAAATGAGCAAACCCGATATTTCAGAGGACGCGGATCAAATCGTCTCCGAATTCCGCACACGCTACTACGATACGCAGAAATTCTGGGATCCCTTTGCCGGGGGGAAATTTGCCAACTACTTATTCGATGCGCATCAGAATGCCGGGAAGCCGTACACGCCCGATTCGACGCGCTATCTGATCGACGAGGCGCAGCTTTTCATCGACGCCTCTCACAGCTGCAACAACAAACTCAGCACGCCGGTGAGCGTGTGACTCAGGAATCGTCCCGTCCATGACCCTACAGCACGTGAATGTGAAACTTCTGGTAAAGAACCCCGCCGAGGCCGACCTCGAGCCGCTGATTCCGATCTTTCACGGCTGGATTCAGGAGCAGGTATTTGAAGAGCTTTTGCTCGATGTCGCCGACTATCGCCACGTCCCCGCTGGGCCGGGCGTGATGCTCATCGGCCTGCAAGCCGATTACAGCGTCGACAACACCGACGACCGGCTGGGTGTCCGTTACAACCGCAAGGCCGGCGCGGACGGATCAAACCAGGATCGCTTGCGGCAAGCGGCGCACGCGGCGCTTAGGTCGTTTCAGCGGCTGGAGGCCGATCCTCGGCTGGGCGGGAAACTGCGGTTCGACGGGCAGGAGCTCGAAGTTTTCATCAACGACCGCATCCTCGCTCCGAACAACGCAGAGACGCGCCAAGCGGCCGATTCTGAATTTCAGGCCTTCGCGAAAAGGCTGTTTCAGGGAACCGACTATTCCCTGAGCTACAACAACGAGCCGCGCAGGCTGTTGGGCGCCTCGATCAGAGCCTCTCGAGCATTCTCGGTCAGCCAGCTATTGAACAATTTATCCTAAGAGACGCCCTCCAACCTCTCAGAAGCCCGCATTTTGCATTTGCGGGCGCCCGACGCTCCGCCCTTGAGCGTTGGTGCCTTTCGCGCAGCTGGTTCCGTGTCAAAGGACTGCCGGGGAACGTCGAAACCCCTCACCTTTCCAAAACAAAAGGGTCGGGCACCCGGAAAACCGCGGCCGGGGGGTCTAGACGATTTCGCGCACCGCCTGGGCGATGTGCTTTGAGGAAATGCCGAATGCGTCGATCAGCTCTTCCGGCTTGCCCGAATGGGGCATCTCGGTCACCGCGAGGAGCCGGGATTTCGTGGGCGCCACGCCTGCTTTCGCGAGAGCCGATAGCACGGCTTCGCCGATGCCGCCCTCAGGCCAATGATCCTCCACGGTCACCAGGCGGCCGTCAGTCGCCGCAATCTGCTCGGCGAGGGCTTTCCCGTCGATCGGCTTCACGCAGTAGAGATCGATCACGCGAATTGCAGTCCCCTGCCCCCTCAGCTCATCGGCGGCCTCAAGCGCCTCATGCAGTGTGATGCCCGCACCAATCACGGTCGCCTTATCCTGCGCGCTTTGGCGCAGCACCTTGAAACCGGGCACCGGGAATTTTTCGTCCTTGGAGTAGAGGATCGGAGTTTTCGGTCGAGAAGTGCGCAGGTAATTGATTCCGGGACGGCGCGCCATCGTCTCGGTGAGGCGTTCGGCGGAAACCGCATCGCTCGGATAGAAGACCGCCGAGTTGTGAACCGCGCGGAAAATCGCGATATCTTCGAGGGCCATCTGCGAGGGGCCGTCTTCGCCGATGGAGACGCCGCAATGCGAACCGCACAAGTTGATATTGCTGCGACTGATCGCGGCCATGCGCACCTCGTCATACGCGCGCGCCAGGAAGCACGCGAACGTGTCAAGGAACGGCACCTTGCCGAAGGCGGCAAGTCCCACGCCCACGCTCACCAGATTCTGCTCGGCAATGTAGCCCTGGTAGAAGTGGTCGGGAAATGCATCGGCAAAAATCTCGGAGAAGGTGGAGTTTTTAACGTCGCCCGAAATTGCCACAATGCGGGGGTTCACGGCGCCAAGACGCTTGAGGGCGTAACCATACGCTTCCCGGGTGGCGACGGGCTTCCCCTCCGCATAATCGGGAGGAGCAGGAGCGGGGAAATCGAGCGGCTGCGGCAGGGACGTCCGCGCGTATGATTTACCCGGATCAGGAGCAACCTGGACCGCCGGGCCGATCTGCTGGAGCGCTTTCGCCAGTTCCTCCTTCGAGAGGGCTTTCCCGTGCCAGTGCGGCTTGCCGGCAACGAAATCAACGCCATGCCCTTTAATCGTGCGGGCGATGATGGCTTGGGGGCGGCCCTTGGTGGCCTTGGCGCGGTCGAGCGCGGTGAGAACCGCATGTACGTCGTGGCCGTCGATGACTTCGGTGGCGAAACCCTGCGCCTCGAATTTCTTCCGGTACACCTCCATGTCGTGCTGATACATGGTGGGCTCACTCTGGCCGAGCGCGTTCACGTCGGCCAGCACCGTGACGTTATCGAGCTTGTAGTGGCCCGCAAATTCCGCCGCTTCCCACACCTGGCCCTCGGCCATTTCGCCGTCGCCCAGCAGCACGTAGACCCGCGTTGCTTTCTGATCCATTCGCGCCGCAATGGCCAGCCCCGCGCCCACCGAAAGGCCTTGGCCCAGTGAGCCGGTGGCCGCATCCACTCCGGGAATGCGCGGCGTCGGATGGCCTTCGAGTTCGCTGGAAAATTGCCGAAGCGTCATCACGCGCGAAAGAGGAAACACACCGGCCTCCGCGAGCGCCGCATACAGTATGGGTGCGGCATGGCCCTTCGAGAGCACGAAGCGATCGGAGTCGGGCGAGTTGGGATTGTTTGGGTCGAACTTCATGGCGTAAAAAAATGTTCCGGCGACCAGCTCCGCCGCCGACATGCAGGATGTGGGATGGCCTGAACCAGCGGCGGTGGTTTCCATCATGGAAAGAACGCTGAGGCGGCGGGCCCTTTCCTTGATGGCATCTACGATCGAAGCCGACGGTGCTGTTGAAGCAGCGCTCATAAATCCTCCCTCTCTAAGGCAATCTTACCCGTTTTCAAGGACACCGGCAGAACCGCTTTCGCACTTTTAATCTGACTGAAATAAACTCGAGGGGTGCCGCGCCCCGGCTCATAAGGCAAATCCGCGTAAAGGGGAGATTGCTTCGCTCGATGAGCGTGGCATTCACCGCGCCGGAGAGCCGGCGGTGGACTAGCTGGCATCCCGTCCAAACTCCACGCGATGGGCCTCTGGCCCGAAGCCAATCACGATCATCGCGACGCTCACCACGATCGCGGCAAACGTTCCCATCACCTGGGCGTAGGTGAAACGGTGAACCAGGGATGCCTGGATGTAAGGCGCAGTAGCTGCAATCAGAACACCCACCTGGTAGGCAAAGCCCGGCAGAAACGCCCGCATGCGGTCCGGCGAGAGTTCATTGATATGAGCGGGAATCACGCCCCATACGCCCTGCACCATGAACTGCATCAGAAAAGCGCCCAGCGAAATCAGGGCGATTCCGGGCGAGAAAATCCAGAGCGGAATGATCAAAAGCCCGCCGCTGGCGGCGGTGACCATGGCCCGGCGGCGTCCCACACGATCCGAGTAGCGCCCCACAACGGCCCCCCCGAGTATGGCTCCGAGCATGGAGATCACGCTCACGATGGCCGTCAGGCGCGGATCGTAATGGCGCTGCTGCTGGAGAAATGTGGGATAGAGATCCTGGGTGCCGTGCGACATGAAATTCATCATCGCCATTAACAACACAAGGTAGAGAAAGCGCTTCCAGTTCAAGAAAACATCGCGAAAGTAGCTGCCCCAATCCTTTTTCTTCGCGGCGGCGGCCTTCCATGCCTGGCTTTCCCTGACGTTTGACAGGATAAACAGCGTAAGCAAGGCCGGAATCACGCCGATGAAGAACATCGGACGCCAGCCCCAGTGCGGAAACACCGTCCAGAAAGCGATGGCCGCGAGCAAATTGCCGAGGGCATAGCCTTCCTGCAGAATTCCAGAAAGCAGGCCGCGCCGCTCGGAAGCCACCGATTCCATCGCGAGCGAAGCACCCAGGCCCCAGGCTCCGCCCATCCCTACGCCGTAGAGCAGGCGCAGTAGGAGAAAGACCCGATAGCTCGGGGCGAGCCCGGAAGCCACCTCCATTGCCGAGTAAAAGATAATGTCGATCATCAAGGGGACGCGGCGCCCGTAGCGGTCGCCCATCAGGCCAAAGAGAAATGCCCCGACCGGGCGCATGATCAGGCTCGCGGTGAGGGTGAACGCCATGTTTTTAATCGGCTGGTGGAAATCCTGGGCCACCTGCGCCAGCACGTAGGTAAGAATGAAAAAATCGAAAGAATCGAAAGTCCAAGCGAATAACCCAGCGAGAAAAGCGTTTCGCGAGTTGGCCCGATCGGCGGGAGTTGGAATGGCGTTGGCAACGCTCATGCTGACCTCGGAAGTTTAGCGACCAATGACGGACACAGTACTGCGTCGGAGATGCGAGTCACCTGAACCATTTCCGCCACATCGTGCACGCGGACGATGTGAGCGCCTCCCAGGATGCTCGCCGTAACCGTGGCAGCCGTCCCATAGAGCCGCTGTGTCACGGGACGCCCGCCGAGCACGCGCCCGATGAATTTCTTCCGGGAGGTGCCGACGAGCAAGGGGAAGCCGAGCCGGGACATTTCCGGCAATCGCGCAATCAGTTCGTAATCCTGTGCGTAACTCTTACCGAAACCGATGCCGGGATCAAGGACAATCTGGGACTTCGCAATGCCCGCCCGCGTCGCCCGTTTTACCGCGCGGCACAATCCGCTGAGCACGTCACTCACCACGTTTCGTGCAAAAGGCTCCTTCTGCATCGTGCGAGGCTCGCCATGCATATGCATCAGGATGACAGGAACACCGCAGCGCGCCGCCGCCTTGGCAATCCTCGGATCGGCACGCAATGCCGTGACGTCGTTCAACATTTCCGCGCCAGCGGCCATCGCTGCCTCGGCCACTTGCGCGCTGCTCGTATCTACGGAAATCGGGGAATTCAATTGCCCACGAAGTTTTCCCAGAACCGGCAGAATCCTGCGAAGCTGTTCTGCCGCCGAAACCCCTTCTGAACCGGGCCGCGTTGACTCGCCGCCGATATCGATGATATCTGCGCCCGCGCTTTCCATTTCGAGCGCCCGGGCAACTGCGGCGTCCACATCGTGAAAAAGTCCGCCGTCGGAAAAGCTGTCGGGCGTGACGTTGAGCACCCCCATCACGAGCGTCTTGCTGCCGAGCACGATGGTCCGTGAGGGCAACCGAAGGCGGTACATCTTTCGGCGAAACATGGCTCGCTATTGAACCATGATTCGCTGAAAAGACTAAGGGCAATACGTCGAAAACGCCAGCCTCGGGTGGTATGAGATTATCTGGCTGCGGGAACGTAATATGCGACGCGATGGCTGACGAGCGCGCCTGTTTGCCCTGCTACTTCCACGCGCAATTCATGGCGTCCGGATTGATTGGACGCCGCGCCGGGTGCACCTGGGTCTGTCAAGGGATAGTAGCCCAGGGTATACTCGGCGCGAATTTTCGCCGCGATCTGGCGAAACGTATCAGCCATCGTCGGCGTTTCGCGCAGGAAGTACAATTGCCCGCCCGCGCGGCGGACAAGCTCGGCCAGGTACAGCGTGTAGGTGGGAATTCCGAGGTCGCGAACCGACCGTGAGGCCAGCGTCTCATTCTTATGGTTTGCGAGCCACTCCGGCGTCATCACCTTGGGACGATTTTCCGACGAAACCGCGAAGACTTGGATATCTTCCCTAGAAAGAACTTCCGCCACATCGTCGAAAGTCAGGCGATTCCCTGCCGCTCCGGCTTGCGACGCGGTGCTCGCAGGATCGAGGGTTAGCCCCAGGCCGCTATCCTGGCCGTCGGTCAGCAACACGATCGATTTGCGGCCCTTGCGTCCGGGGAACAAATCATGAGCCGCGAGATACACCGCTTCGTAGATATGGGAGCCCCCGGTGTCGTCAAGTAACTCGCGCGGATCGACGCGGGCTACGGCCCGCCGGATAAGCTCGCGAACGTCTGAAAACGGAAGCTGTAGGTAGGTATGCGCCGAGAAATCGATCACAGCAGCCTGATCGAGCGGCGCGAGAGCTCCCACGAGGGTATCCGCCGCCTTCTTAATCTGTTCCGAATCGCGCAAGACACTGGGGCTTGCGTCGATCACAAGCGCGACGCTGGCCGGTTCGCTGGAGGCGTCAAAATACGATATTTTCTGCGCGGCGCCGTTATCGAAAACGCGGAAATCATCTCTGCCGAGGCCGGGAACAGCTTCCCCTTCGGCGGTCGCGACGCTGCAGGTGACCGCAACCATCTGCGTGACGACTTGAATGGCGGACGCTGACGCTTGTTTGCTTCCGTATGCGGCGCCGTCGCTAGCCGACGAAATGGCATGCACTTCGCCGGTCGCCGGATCGCGCGCCCAGACGATTCCACTATCGAGGACGCGCGGGCGTGGGAGCTTTGCCTTCTGATGGGTCTGCGCAGACAGGGCGGGCGATGCGGCACCACTGCTCACAACCAGCAGAAGTGTCAGAGAAACAGTGCACAGAAAGGCACGGAGCCGGCTGGCCCGCGCCACTTTGCTTGCAACCAGCAAGCAACCAACGCTAGGTCGCATGGCAATTTAGTCGAGGTCGAAATCGCGAAGAGGCCTTTCGATCGGTCCGTCTTTGGCCTTTTTGAGGCCCTCGGCAAATTTGCGCGAAAGGACGTCTTCCTTGGTTCTCTCGGCCTCGACCGATGCCCGGAACTTCGCCTCCACAGAGTCTTCGTGCTCTCGGAGCAGCCGCGCCGTGTCGTCAAGGTCGATGGAAGGCGGCCTGACCGGCGCGACGTGCGACAAAACCACCCCCAGCTCCCGGTCGACCGTAAGGTTCGCCCGGCAGCACGGGCACTCGGTGGTGAACGTCTCAGGAAGCTTCTTCGCCATGCGCCTATTCTACCTCCCATCCCCTGTTCGGGAGCCGGTCCCGCGCGGAGACGCGCTCTCAGTAAAAAGGGCGCTTCATTCGAAGCGCCCTGGTAGATGCATCCGTGCGAACCAGTGAAGAAATCAGGCCGTCGCAGGCTTTTCGCCCTTCGCCAAGCCAGGAATCGGCCGGGGTTCAGGACGCAGAGTCAGCTGCGGCTCCTTGGCTGGCACGGGAGGCGCCGCCGGCGGAGGAGGTGGAATCTTCTCCGGAAGCGGCTTACCTTCGATCAAAAGCTTCAACTCGCTCGCGTCGAGAACTTCCCGGTCGAGAAGCCCTTGCGCGACCCGTTCGAGCGCCTCGCGATAAGTCTCGAGGATATTCCGGGCGCGCGTGTAGCCGGAATTGATGATATTGCGGACTTCCCCGTCGATCTTGATCGCCGTATCTTCGGAATAGTCGCGATGTTGGGCGATTTCACGGCCGAGGAAAATCTGCTCTTCCTTCTTGCCGAAGGTCAGCGGGCCAAGCGGGCTCATGCCCCACTCGCAAACCATCTGGCGCGCAATTTCGGTGGCGCGTTCGATGTCGTTGCCGGCGCCGGTGGTGATGTGGTTGAGGAAGATTTCCTCGGCGGCGCGTCCACCCATCAGCACGGCAAGCTGCGACTCCAGGAACTCCTTGGTGTAGGTGTGTTTGTCGTCAATGGGAAGTTGCATCGTGACGCCCAGCGCCATGCCGCGAGGAATAATCGTGACTTTATGGAGCGGGTCGGCCCCGGGAGTCATAGCAGCCACCAGGGCGTGGCCTGCTTCGTGGTAGGCAGTATTTCTCTTTTCCTCGTCGGACAGGATCATGGACCTGCGCTCGACGCCCATGAGCACTTTGTCTTTGGACATCTCGAAATCCGCCATGGCAACAAATTTGCGGTTCTGCCGGGCAGCCCAGAGCGCGGCTTCGTTCACCAGATTGGCGACATCCGCGCCCGAAAATCCAGGCGTACCGCGAGCGATGACCGAGAGATCCACATCGTCGGCAACGGGGACTTTTCGCGTGTGAACGCGGAGGATTTCCTCGCGCCCTCGCACATCCGGCCGCGGCACTACCACGCGCCGGTCGAATCGACCCGGACGGAGAAGAGCTGGATCAAGAACGTCGGGCCGGTTTGTAGCCGCAATCAGAATGACGCCTTCGTTTGATTCGAAGCCGTCCATTTCCACCAGCAGGGCGTTCAGGGTTTGTTCGCGCTCATCGTGGCCGCCTCCGAGGCCAGCGCCACGGTGACGCCCAACCGCATCAATTTCATCGATGAAAATGATACAGGGAGCATTCTTCTTGCCCTGCTCAAACAGATCGCGCACACGGCTGGCGCCCACGCCAACAAACATTTCGACAAAGTCCGAACCAGAAATCGAGAAGAACGGCACGTTGGCCTCGCCCGCAATCGCCCGAGCGAGCAGCGTCTTGCCGGTTCCCGGAGGTCCCACGAGCAGCACCCCCTTGGGAATGCGTCCGCCGAGCTTCTGGAATTTCTGGGGGTCCTTGAGGAAGTCGATGATCTCGTAGAGCTCTTCTTTCGCCTCATCGATTCCTGCTACATCCTTGAAGGTGGCTTTCTTCTGCTGTGCGGTGAGCAGGCGCGCGCGGGACTTTCCAAAGCTCAGGGCCTTGTTACCACCCGCCTGCATTTGCTTCATCATGAAGATCCAGAAGAAGACCAGGAGGATCAGCGGACCAAAATTAAACAGCAGGCTCACCCAGTTGGCGTCCTTCACCTCTTTATAGTTGTAGAGAACGTGCTGGTCCTGGAAAGCCTTGGTCACATCCGGAATCGCTGTGTTGGCGAGCGTCACGCCGCGGAACTTGCTGCCGTCGCGGTATTCGCCCTGGAGCTCGGCGCTGTTCGGCGAGAGATAAATCGTGACATCCTTGACGTTGCCGCTCTGCACCTTCGCGAGGAAATTGGTATAGCTGGGTTCATCCTCGTGAGCCGACGGTCCGCCCGTCGACGCCATCTTCCACAACACCACGGCCAGAAGAATCATCAGCAGCCAAAACAAAACGGTTCGTACGGTTGAATTCACGTCTTACCTCACCCCTGATAGATGCAAACCCAAGCTCAGTCGGCCTGTGTGGTTGTTTAGATGCTCTCGGGAATCCAGCGTATTCAGATTTTTCAAGGCACCGACTTATAGACTCTCTCGAGCAATCTTACAGGCGATCCTCTTCGATCCGAAGCCCGACCCTTGTCCCTTCCCCCGCGCAAAAGTCGCTCGCCAGGGGCATGCCCCGAGCCCAAACGATGCTCCCGCCACATTCAATCACCGGCCAATGCGCTCGCTCGCATCTAGGAACACGCCGCGCAAGAAACAGTTGCTTCAACTTTCGCTCTTGGCGATGACCACGAGGCCTATATGCATCCCCCGGCTGCCAGTTCCGTAAGGTTAGCGTATTGCTGAGCAAATCGATATCTAAGGTATCTTCCAGCTTAGTGTCGCGCTCCGTGGAAGACCAGTCAATCACTTTCAGGAGGAACCGGGCGCGTAGTTCCGGGACGGAAATAGCCGTTACTCCGTCTCTAGGAACGCTCGCCACATAGTGATACGCGAGCGGCGGGGGCGCGGTTTCCGCGACCTCTGTTCTGCGGGCCGCCCGGGCTGTCCTTGAAAAAACAAGGCTCCCAAAATTCCGCTCGGCGACCACGCCGGCGGGCAGCTCGATTCTGCTGCCGCTCGCGCACTCGGTAGCAAGATGGATAACCTGTTCGACGTGTCTTGCCGACAAATCCTGACAGTTGCCGCGCACTGCTTCATATAGACGCCGGATCAAGCGCTCGGTAAGCGTCCGCATTACCGGGCCGGATCGTCCCGATGGACTGGCAGAAGCGACCGAAACAAGACCTTGCGGCAACATCAGGCCATCAATTTGAACCGTGACTTGCCTTCCCTCTTGGCAAACAAGAGCGCGAAAACGGTCCTCGACCAGAACGTCCCAGAATTCCCGTTCCTCGCGGGCCAAGCGCGCGAGTTCGCTCAAATGGCGGACGATCTTCGGCGAAAAATCCCTTTCAATTAAGGGCAGGAGCTGCGCGCGGAGCTGCGCGCGCTGGCGGCTCAGATCGAAATTTGTGAGATCTTCGCGCCAGAATTGGCCAAGCCCCTGGAGATACTCACGTAGCTGTTCCCGTCGGATGGCCAGCAGCGGTCGAATGATCGATCCAAGAACCGGATGGATTCCGGCGAGTCCGGCGGGACCGGTTCCACGAAACAGTCGCGCCAGCACCGTCTCGGCTTGATCGTCAGCCGTGTGAGCAACAGCCACCCGGGTGGCGCGGCCCTGTGCGACGATGCGCTGAAAGAAGGCATAGCGCAGGCGCCTTGCCGCGTCCTCCAGGTTCAAGCCCTGTCGCGCGGCGGCAGTGGCCACGTCATCCCGGTCGCAGATATATTCGAAGCTGTGTTCGCGGGACAACGCCGCCACAAATTGCGCGTCACCTTCCGATTCCATTCCCCGCAGCGAATGATCGAAATGCGCAACAAGCAGAGTGATTCCCAGTTCGTCTCGAAGGCCCGCCAGCAGCCGCAGCAGCGCCACGGAATCCGCGCCTGCCGAAACGGCGACGGCCACGCGATCCCCGGGACTCAGCATGCGCGCGCCGCCAATTGTCTCAAGCACCTGCCGTTCGAGGAGCGTTTTCATAAGCCGTGAGAGTTCCCGGGAAAGCTTGCGAACTCTATGGTATCAGCCGGATTGGTGCAGGGTCGAGAGGCGCAAAAGAACGCTTCGATCCAACAGAGCTAACAGAGCCCCGCTGGCTGAGCTCCGCTGGCTTGACACGTGGAAAGCGGCTGGGCTAGCCTCTGCGCGGTAGGTCGATGAAAACCAGGTGGAGAACATCATGCCCTTCAAATTTGTGGCCGTGGGCGTAATTGTG
This sequence comes from Candidatus Acidiferrales bacterium, assembly GCA_050015335.1. Classification (GTDB taxonomy): domain Bacteria; phylum Acidobacteriota; class Terriglobia; order Acidiferrales; family UBA7541; genus Palsa-295. The sequence goes on from JBEKBP010000022.1 coordinate 62,734, forward strand.
CTGTCGTCCTTCGCTCTCGCTCAGACTCCCACCGCTCCAGAGCTACACCTCCGCGGCGACCGCTTCAGGCCCCTGACCTATACCGAGCTCACTCGCGCGCAGAAGGCCATGGTCGACAATATGATGGGAGGCGAGCGCAAGGAATCATGAACGGGCCTTTCAATGCTCTTCTGCGCAGCCCCGAAATGGGAGACGCAGCGCAGAAACTTGGCGCCCAGCTACGATTCCATTCGGTGCTTCCGAACCGGCTCAACGAAATGGCGATCCTGATGACTGCGCGTTTCTGGAACGCACAATATGACTGGTGGTCTCACCACGAGAGCGCCCTGGATGCCGGTTTGAGCCCCGCGGTAATTGACGCAATCTCCGAGGGCAAACGGCCGACATCGATGCAGCCGGACGAGCAGGTCATCTACAACTTCGCGGACGAACTTCTTAGAACCAGACAGGTAGACAATGCGTCGTTTAGAGGCGTGGTGGATAAATTTGGCGAGCCGGGCGCCGTTGATTTGACTGCCGTAATGGGTTACTACTGCTTGGTTTCGATGCTGCTCAACGTCGACCGTTACCCGATGCCGGATGGCATCAAACCAGAACTCAAACCGATCCCGTGAAGCAAACCATCAACATTTGTGAAAATGAGTAGCCTTAGTCCATCAACCACGTCATCCCCACAAACACCGCAGCCACAAACAGCACTACCACAACGATTCCAATCATGGCCTCACTTCCGTGTCATTCTGAGAAAGACAATACCATGCATCTCTATTTAATATAACTTAAATATATATTCATCTTAGGGTACACCTTGTCCTTCGATTGCCGTAAAAGGCTCCGTCTCGCGACGCCCTGCTACCCCTCCCCCCCACGAGACGGGGCTTCGTTGGCCTTGGAAGCTCCGACTGGGACTAGGTCGTGGTCCAAGCCTCACTTCATGGACTTGAACGCACATTTCGGCACAGACGGCCTCCGCAAACAGCAGCAAAAGCGAATCCGATCCGGGTCCCTACCCCGAACGCTGCGTCACTGGTCCAAGCTGACACGACGTGATTGCGATTGCAGTACCACGAACCGATGAGCTGTAGAAACCTGCACTGCGAGAGGGGCTTGAGCGCTTTCTATTGGTAGGGAACTGCAGGCCGGCATGCCGGCCCGGCGCTTGACACCCTGCCGAGTAAAACCTTAGCATCAACGATTGTCACGCCGGCGTAGCTCAGTGGTAGAGCGAGGGTCTCATAATCCCTAGGCCGAGAGTTCGATTCTCTCCGCCGGCATCAATAAAATCAGCGACTTGCGCGAGCGTCGCTTCCTGTTCTTCGTTCTCGCTCGGTTGCGCCTGGGTTGCAGAAAGTTGCTGGTTTGTCGGAACGTCGAGCTTGTCGATGGCCAGATGGCCTCTAGCCTCCGGCAAATAAGCTCTAGAATTCGAGAGTCAAACTGTAGATACGCGTTTGGAAGATTCCCGATCGCCCAGTCGCGAGAAAAATGTGTTTCATTCACCCGCGGATTGAATTATGGCCGGGGACAGCTTTCGTTTCAGGAGGCCGATGGAATTTTGGCGTGGCACAACGCATCCTTTCTAACTCGCCGCGGCAGCGGATGGCTTCCGCGGTGCGATTCCAGACACACCTGGCTTGTTCAGTCGTCGCTCCATAGCCGCGGCAAGCCCTGCCAAATTTTCCTTGGTGGGCCCGGAAGCCCGTTGCCAGCGGAACAGAACATACGCAAGGGATCGCCGCGCCATAAGAAACGCCCACAGCCCTTTGATCCCATCGCCCTGACCAAAGCCCTCGGGCGGTTTTCCTCCCCGCAACTTTAGTTGCGGATGAGATGTCAGCATTTCATGCCCGGCATACAGATCGCTTCCCAGAACAGCGATCACGCCAATCACGAAAAGATAAATCACAAACCATCCCCGCCCTCCCACCCAATTGAGCAAGGTCACGACGGCTCCGCTTCGGCCCACTCCAAAATTATTGCGGAAGTGGTCGATCATCGAGCACACGATTCCGCTCAGGCCAAGAACAAACGCGAAGGGTTTGCGCGGCCTCCACAGCAGCGCCAGACCCAAACTTGCCCCCGCAAGGGCCGCCCAGATTTGATGCCCCGCAGTCATCGAGGCGCCCATCACCGCCGTCGTCGGCATCAATGTAGCCGGATGCCACGCGCCGAATCGATGCTGTACATAAGCGTCTTCCACCAGTCCGAACCCTGCGCCGCTTGCCGCCGCCATCAGGAAAACATCACTGGCACCCAGGCTTCGCGCGCGCGTCTGTCGCTGGAGCCACACATAAACGGCGACAGGCGCAATCTTCATTGTCTCCTCGACGAACGGAGTAAAAAACTCCCGTGAGATGCCGAAATTCGGCTGGAACATCGTGAATCCATAATCCATCAGCCACACGACGCTCATCATCGCCCCGCCCAAACAGCAGAACTTTGCAACCTGAGAAAGACGAATCGTCCGCGTCGCGCTGGTGAGGACGACCATCTCGACCAGAAATGCAAACGACGCCCACAGCGCCACCATTGCCGCAGACCCTGTCTGCACCCACATATTTCCAATCCAAAAAGCCACCCCGGCCCAAAAGAGGCATACGCGGAATGGAATTTGGCGCCCCGCGATGGTTATGCTCGCGGGACGATTCGGACGTACCACTGCCGCGCTATCGGCCACATTCCTCCCGCTCTCGAATCGGGGAATCTTTTTTCACTTTGTTCAATTGACGCCTGCACCCGAATCGCCTCCCCCATTGCTCGCTTCGCAATCGGCGAGCGCTTGCTGGTCCTGATCCAGTTTGTCTTTTGCGTCGTTCAGCTTGTCCTGAACCTGATTGAGCGCATTCACAAGCGCGTACCCTTGCGTGACAAGTTGGTTCAGCTCGGTCATCGTCTCTAGAAACGCGTGCGCCTCCGGCATGGGATTTTCCTTGCAGAGTTCTTCCAACGCTTCGAGATTCCCCTGTGCAACCTGGAAATACTGGTACATCTCCTTCACGAAGTTTCCGGTCTCGGCGACGTTTTGTCCGGGCACCTGGCTGAGCGGATTGGAAACTCCTTCGATCGTCTTGTTCACCGCCTCGACGCCTTCTGCTGCCTCACTTCCCCCCAATAATTCCGGCGCGAGTGATGCACTTCCCATCTGCGCCATCGCAATTCCGATGAGCTTGGTAATCGCCGTCAGTGCAAATTGTTGCTCGACTTCCGATTGCGCTGCTTCCGCTTGCTCGGCTGCTTGGTCCAGTAATCGCTCCGCGGGAGCGCCAAGCGCATTAATCTGTTGGGAGTATGTCTGGAGCTGGCCGTTGTACATATCCACGGTCCCTTGATCGGCGAGCACCGCTCGCCTTTCCCCCGCGCAGGGATCGGGATCCTTAGGATTGATTGGCGGGGTCGGTTCCCCCCCAGCACCGGCGCCAGCTCCGGCTCCGCCCGCCGCTCCGATCGGCGGCAAATTGTGCCCAACGTCTTGCAACCAAGCATGCAGCGAGCCGCCGTGCAATAACCCCAGAGCCTTCAGCGCCAGTCCTACCATCACCGGAGCGGCAATCGCCGCTGCCACAGCCCCGCCGATCGCATAGACAATTCCGCGTTGCCCGGGCCACCAGTGTTTTTTCATCCGCACGGATTCACCCGCGATCTCATTTCCCATGCCAACCACGGGTTCCTCGCGGCAACACCACATTACAGAGGCTTGCTTGCGGTCAGCGTCAATTCCACGCGGCGATTCTTCTGTCTTCCCTCGGGATTGTCACTGCCATTGGAATTGATGTTCGGAGCCACGGGCTTGGTTTCCGCCCATCCTCGCGTGGTAATTAGGCCGGCCTGAGTTGCGGCATTTTGAACAAGCCAATTTTTCACCGAAAGCGCGCGGTTCTCCGAGAGCTTGATGTTGTAGGCGTGATCGCCTTTGCTGTCGGTGTGTCCTTCGATGAGAAGAGGGGAATTGGGATAACTTTTCACGACTTGCCCGACTTTCTGCAAAGTATCGGTGGCTTCGGGGCGCAAGTTGAACTTGTCGAAATCGAATAGGACATCCGCCGCCAACTCGATTTTAATTTGTTGGCCGACAATCTTCGCACCGAGATCCTTCAGCACGCCTTCGATGCCGAGCGTGATTCCGACGATGTTCAGAATCTTGGCGTGAGGGAGCGCCGCGACTGCCGCCGCTTGCACGGCCGGCGAATCTGGATCGGGATACTTCTGGGCCCATGCGAAGCTAGGGACGACGAGAAACAACAAGAGTACTTTCAGACTCCGCGGTGCCGCCATGCTTCCCCCAGTGTGAACCAGCCCTCAGCGCCTTATTTATCGGTGATGGGAACGTCTTCAAACGGGGCCGTGAGCGGCGTCATGAAATTGATCTTCTTTGCTTCAGCCGAAGGTGCGGGATACTTCGCCCACCATAGATAGGTTTTCCCGGCGTCCAAGTCGGCCGCTACTCCGTTGCCAGTACTATTGCTCGACAAAACTGTGCCATCGGAATCTGCAAGCATGAAGTATTTCTTATCTCCCGATACGACGTAAAACTTTGGATTGTCCTGACCGCTCGCGTTCCAATGGGTAAATGTGAGAGACCCCGGTTTACTCGAGGTGTTGCGGAATCTTACTTTGACGGTGAGGACTCCCTGGGAGCGCTGGCACTCAGTGAGTTCGCCCACCACTCCCTCCACGTTTGTGTCCTGAGTCTGGATAACGCTCGATTGCTCCGCGGCAGACGGCGCCGGCAATGCAGCAGATGCAGGCACCGGGGCGGAAGGCTGACTAGCCTGGGGAGCAGCAGGGGCCGTAGCCGCACTCGATGGTTGGCTGGGTGGTGCAGCCGATTGTTCTGATTTTGACGAGCAGGCAGAAAGTCCGCTGAGGACTACCAACAGGAAGGCAGCGACCTGAAACTTACGCGGTCCATCCATACAAGCATCTCCTTTAAGTTTGTCAGGTTCATCCAAGTGCTTGGAGGCCAAGTTTCTATTTCAACGGGAATTTCCGACTTGGAGCTCCAGGTCGGGCACGACACATCTCTTCTGCCCTCACAAGGAATTTGTCGCCAGAGCAGCGCACATAGAGGGTTTAGCCGGAATTTCCGATTTGGCCCTCTGCCGCGTGGATCCTACACCTCTCCTGCCCTGGACACAACGAATTTACCAGAGCGACCAGAGCGAGCCCCATTAGGACGCCTTGTCGACGCCCACGCGGTTGTCGTGACAAACCACGCCGGCGTCGCTGTCCGAGTCGCCCTCGCCCACGGTAGCTTGTCCAGGACTGCAACGGCGGCAATTGCAATTATTTCAGGGTGACGAAGATTTGGCTGTCTGCCGATAGCAGTGGTAGGTCTGTACCCCTGGCAGCCTTGCTCTGATTTCGCAATTCGATCTTGAGAGTCTTGCGCTTCTTGGCCCTGAACTCCGTGCTCACAATGTTCGAGGCTACCTTTGCGTCGTCGGTGCGGCCAACGACGCGGAACTCGTGCACGCCCGGCGGCACAAAGAGGTTCTGGTATTCCGACTTGTTTCCCGAGCCGCTCCATTGGTAGTACTTTTTGCCGTTCATCTCGACGGTAAACTCCACGCTGCCCGGCACGCGAGGCGGATCGATCCTGAGCTTGGCGTTGGCATTCGAATCGAGCGATTTCGGGTCAAAATCCACCGTCCCTGCCGCCGGCTCATCAGAAACCGCGGTCGCTTTGCCCGGCGGTGCGCCAGAACTGGCCGTGGATAACTTCGCCGGGCTTCCCGCCGCAGTTCCACTTGGTTGCTTCGACGACTCGCCGTTGACTGGTTTCACGGGTACCGAAGCAGCAGCACGCGAAGGCACTGGGGCCTCAGAACTTGGCGATGTCGCGGCGACTGCGGGAACAGACACAGCGGACGACTCGTTTGCTGCCGAGGAGTGCCTGCCCCGCAAAACGTACCAGCCTCCAGCAAGCAGCGTGATCAACAGCACTGCCGCGGGAATGAGTCGAATGCCCTTGTTTCCTGCTGCGGGCGCTGCGGCCACCTGTGGCGGTGGTGTGACGGAAGCGTTCTGGGGGGCGGTTCTGCCATGGGCATCGAGCGTCGCATCCGTTTCTCCTGGCAGCGGCAACCGCATCGCGGTTCGCTGCAAAGAAGCCGCGTTGGTTCCTGCACGCAAGTCCGCCAGGTCCCGCGCCAGCTCTTCGCCGGTTTGGTATCTCGCGGCGGGGGCTTTGGCCAGGCACTTCAGGATGACGCCCTCAAGAACCGGAGGGATCGAAGGATTCAGCTTCGCGGGCGGTACGGGTTCGGTGTGCACAACCTTGTAGGAGACGGCTGTCAGCGTCTCGCCCGGGAAGGGCTGCTCTCCGGTGGCCAGCCAATACAGAATCACGCCGAGCGAAAAAATGTCGGCTCGGCCATCCACCGTGGCACCAGTGAACTGCTCGGGCGGCATAAACGCAGGTGTTCCAAGCAGTTGCCCAGATATGGTGTTCGATCCCGCCGACACCTTCGCGACGCCGAAATCGGTGATCTTCGGCCGCTCGATGCCGTAGGTTGCAGCGGAGGTAAGCAGAATGTTGGCGGGCTTGATATCGCGATGCACCACGCCGTTGCGGTGCGCGTAGCCCAGTGCCTCGGCGGTCTGCTGTCCGATTTCGCAGACGCGCTCGAGGGTCAGCCGCTCGCCGGATTTGGCCGCGTCCTCCAGAGTGCGTCCCTCGATGAACTCCATTACGAGGAAGGGCAGGCCTTCGTGCTCGCCCACGTCAAAAACCGGCACGATTCCGGGGTGCGCCAGCTTTCCCGCCGCTCTCGCCTCGCGGTAGAAGCGTTCTCGGAATTCACTTCCCTGCTGGCTGACAAGCGCTACAGCGATGATCGTTTTGAGCGCGACCACACGATCCATGGCCGGGTCTTTCGCGCGATAAACGGTGCCCATCGCGCCGTGGCCCAATTCTTCGATGATCTCGTAGCGCCCGATGTTTTTCGGGGTTGTCATTGGCCGGGAGCATACTTTAGCACAAGGATTGTGCGTGCGCTGCGGGGAGCAAAGCCCGCTTCAAGCTGCTGAGCCGGGCCCTTTGGCAGCTGGATGCTTTAGCAGGGAGGTCTTCGGAAACCGTGCACGTGCAACTGCTCGGTCCAGTCAATCGGGTGCGGAAAAAGAGCCACCTCGCCCATAAGAAACGCTCATAAGAAACGCTCGGGCCCGCTGGACGCGCTTGCTGGCGGGGGCTAAAATGAGTTGTGCGAAGCAGTTGAGGAATCGCCATGGCCGTCAAGCTGCCCGTTTACTTCGACAATCACGCCACCACGCCGGTCGATCAGCGGGTGCTCGAGGCGATGCTGCCCTACTTCACGGAGAAATTTGGCAATGCCGCAAGCCGCAACCACGAATTCGGCTGGCGGGCAGAAGAGGCGGTCGAAAACGCGCGCGGACAGATCGCGCGGCTGATCAACGCCCATCCCAAGGAGATCGTTTTCACTAGTGGCGCGACCGAGTCCGACAACCTGGCGATCAAAGGCGCCGCGGAAATGCACCGCGCCAAGGGCAATCACATCATCACGCAGGTGACCGAGCACAAAGCGGTCCTTGACTCATGCAAGCGTCTTGAAAAATACGGATGCGATATCACCTATCTGCCCGTGGACCGCGAGGGCTTGATCGATCTCGACGATCTCGCAAGCGCAATCACGCCAAAGACGATCCTGGTCTCGATCATGTACGCCAACAACGAAATCGGCGTGATCCAGCCCATCGAACAAATCGGGCAGATCGCCAAGAAGAATAACGTGCTCTTCCACGTGGATGCTGTGCAGGCTGTCGGCAAAATTCCCGTGGACGTGCAGAAGGACGGCATCGACCTTCTCTCAATTTCCGCCCACAAACTCTATGGACCCAAGGGCGTCGGCGCGCTCTACGTGCGCCGCAAGCACCCTCGCGTGCAGATCGCCCCGATGATCGATGGCGGCGGCCACGAGCGCGGCATGCGGTCCGGCACGCTCAACGTTCCGGGTGTCGTCGGGCTGGGCAAGGCGTGCGAGATTTGCCAGAAAGAAATGGCCACGGAGAGCCCTCGCCTCGGCTGGCTGCGCGACAAATTAAAAGAAACTCTCGAGAGCGGTCTCGACAACACCGCGATCAACGGCTCCCTGTCACACCGGCTTCCGAACAATCTAAATATCAGTTTCGCTTATGTCGAAGGAGAGTCGCTGCTGATGGGCATCAACGACGTGGCCGTGTCGAGCGGATCGGCCTGCACCTCCGCGGCAATCGAGCCGAGTTACGTGCTCAAGGCTCTCGGAGTTAGCGAGGATCTGGCGCACAGCTCCATCCGCTTCGGCCTCGGGCGCTTCAGCACCGATGAGGAAGTGGACTACGTGGCCGGGCGCGTGATTGAAACGGTGAAGCGGCTGCGCGAGCTTTCGCCGCTGTATGAAACTGCGAAGGCGAGCGTCCCGCTCGCCAAAACGACCGAGCCGTAGGCAACCGAGAACTTTCTCTACACGGGGTGATTCGTGGAAGCGGACCTGCGGTATCCGATCGGGCGGTTTTCAGCGCCCAGAGTGGTTGACCGAACAGGAGCGCGAGTCGCATATCGAAGCACTCGCGGAAACCCCAGCTTCCCTGAGAGCCGCTGTGTCCGGATTGGGAGCCGAGCAGCTCGATACTCCGTATCGTCCGGGGGGCTGGACGGGTGCATCACGTCTCCGACAGCCACATGAACTCGTGCATGCGTTTCCGCCTTGCGCTCACCGAAGACGAGCCCACCATCAAGCCCTACGATGAGGCGCGCTGGGCCGAACTGTCGGACGCAACAACCTCTCCCGTCGAGCCCTCGCTCGCACTGCTCGAAAATCTGCATACGCGCTGGATCGCACTGCTGCGCTCGCTGAAGCCTTCCGAGTGGACGCGCACCCTCCGCCATCCCGAGATGGGCCTGATGCGGCTCGATCAGAACCTCGAGCTCTACCGATGGCACGGCCGCCACCACGTCGCGCACATCACCTCATTGCGTGAACGCCAGCGCTGGACTTAAGGATTTGTGCAGTTCCGTCGCAGTTGGAATGCATCCGAATCTCCGCAGCGGTTCCTCATCCTCCCCTGGTTCGACACACTCCTTGCAAGATGCTGGGCGGCCGGCAGGATGCGGTAATGGACAACCGGCGCAGGCGGCATACTTTCGCAGTTCCTCGCGATGGGCCCCCACCCCCGTCTGCTCCCTATTCCCCGCTCTGCTCGATCAATTTCGCGACGAGCGCCGTCCAGCCGGTCTGGTGGCTCGCGCCGAGTCCCGCGCCCGTTTCTCCATGGAAATATTCGTAAAAGAGAATCAGATCGCGCCAGTGCGGATCGTTCTGAAAGACGGACACGTCGCCATAGACCGGACGCTTGCCGTCGCGCCGCAGAAAAATGTGGCTCAAGCGGTGCGACATTTCACGCGCCGCCTCCGACAGCGTCATCGGATTCCCTGAGCCCGCCGGGCATTCCACCTTGAACTCATCGCCGTAATAGTAATGAATGCGCTGCATCGACTCGATCAGCAAGATGTTCATCGGGAACCATACCGGCCCCCGCCAATTGGAGTTTCCGCCAAACATCCCGCTTGTCGATTCGCCCGGTTCGTAATCCACCGAGTGCGTCTGCCCGTCCACGTGCAGCATGAACGGATTCGCGGCATGGAATTTCGAAAGCGCCCGCACACCATGCGGCGACAGAAACTCATTCTCGTCCAGCAGATAGCGGTAAATCCGCTCGAGCTTCTTCCGGTTGGCGATGGTGAGCAGCAGTCGCGCCCCGTGTTCGGTCTTCTGGCTCATGTCGATGTGGTCGCGCACATCCGGATTGTGCTCGAGAAACCACTGCATTCGCGTGCAGAATCCGGCGAGCTTCCCATAATCTTCCGGCTCGAAACTTTCCGCGGCGAACAGAGGAATTAGCCCGACCATCGAGCGCACCCGCATGGGAATGTGCTGCGCCTCCGGCGTGTGCAGCACGTCGTAGTAAAAGCCATCCTGTTCGTTCCACAGGCCGATTCCCTCGCCGCCCATGTCGTTCATGGCTCGGGCAATGTTGACGAAATGCTCGAAGAATTTGCTGGCCACGTCTTCGTAGGCGTTATCGTCGCGCGCCAGTTCGATCGCAATCGACAGCATGTCCAGGCAATACATGGCCATCCAGCTTGTGGCGTCGGATTGCTCGATGAAGGCCCCGAGACCGAGGGGCGTCGAGCGGTCGAACACGCCGATATTATCGAGCCCAAGAAAGCCGCCCTGAAAAACGTTCTTCCCTTCAACGTCCTTCCGATTCACCCACCACGTAAAATTGATCAGCAGCTTGTGAAACACGCGCACCAAAAACTTGCGGTCCGCCTTGCCCTGGATGCGTGCTGAGATTTTATAGACGCGCCACGCCGCCCAGGCGTGCACGGGAGGATTCACGTCCGAAAGATTCCACTCATAGGCGGGCAATTCGCCGTTCGAATGCATGTACCACTCCCGCAGAAAAAGGATCAGCTGATCCTTGGCGTAGTCGGGGTCGATCAAGGCCATGGCCACGCAATGAAAGGCCAAGTCCCAGGCCGCGTACCAGGGATACTCCCACTTGTCGGGCATGGAGATCACATCCGAATTGTACAAACTCGGCCAATCGTGATTTCGCCCAAAGCGCCGGTTGGGATCGGGCTTCGGCTGCGTCGAATCGCCATCGAGCCAGCGCTGCACTTCGTAGTGGTAGCTTTGTTTGCCCCAGAGCAGCCCCGCAAACGCCTGCCGTTGCACGAGACGGGCATCCTCGGTCAAACAAGCGCCGGCGCGCTGCGCATAGAATTCATCGGCTTCTTGCAGGCGTTTGGCGAAAATATCCTCGAATTCCGCGCCGAAAAATGTTTTCGCCGATGTCTGGGGATTCTCCGCAGGATTGCGGTCCAACAGCCGACAGCGCAACGTCCAACTCTGGCCAGGAGGTACCTGCGAGAGGTAATGAGCGGCCGCCTTCGTTCCTTTGTGCTCGGGGTTCACGGCCGCGCGTTCAGCGTTGACGACGTAGCGGTGAAAGGCATCCTTCACATAGGGCGTGCGGTTGGGCGTCTGGTAAAGCCGCTCGTTGTTGGTCTCATTCTCGGTAAAAAGCAATTCAGGGGAGCCCTCCAAGAGCAGCCAGCGCTTGCCGTAATGATAATCGCTCCCTTCGATGAGCGACGTTCCGGCAGGACCGTCCATGCGAACGGTTCGCGGCATATCGTAGGGGTCGCCCCAGTCCCACCGATTGCGAAACCACAGCGTCGGCAGCAGGTGCAGGGCTGCAGGCTCGGGACCACGATTCCATACCGTAATCCGGATCGCGATATCTTCACTAGTGGTCTTGGCATACTCCACGAAAACGTCGAAATAGCGGCTTTCAGCGAACACTCCGGTGTCCATCAGCTCATATTCAGGATCCTGCCGCGTGCGCTTCTGATTCTCTTCGACGAGTTGCGCATAGGGAAAGGCAGTGTGCGGATACTTGTAGAGAAATTTCAGATAGGAACTCGTTGGAGTCGCATCCAGGTAGTAGTAATACTCCTTCACGTCCTCGCCATGATTGCCCTCCAGATTCGTAAGGCCGAAGAGGCGCTCCTTCAAAATGGAATCTTTCTCGTTCCACAGGGCGAGGGCGAAGCAGATGTGCTGATGGCGGTCGCAGATTCCTCCGATTCCGTCTTCGCCCCAGCGATACGCCCGCGAGCGCGCGTGGTCGTGTGGAAAATAGTTCCACACATCGCCGTTCGCGCTGTAGTCCTCGCGTACCGTGCCCCACTGTCGCTCGGAAAGGTATGGCCCCCAGCGCTTCCAGTGGACTTCGCGCTCCACGCTGGCCTGAAGCCTTTGCTCCTCGCTCGTCATCCGGACGCCTTTCGGGAAACCACCGCCACCGGGCGCAGAACCCTCGCCTAATTCGTTATTCGGCATGCCTCCAAGCACTTTAGCGGCAACGCTCACGGGTTGACAAGACACACAAGATAAATTCACCGGAATGCCCCGCAGTGTTCGCGCCCCTTTCCGAATCGAGGCGATGTCAGAAACTTGATGGGCTTGCGTCTTGTGTTACTATCTGCGGGCCAAGAACGGTTAGCCCCCGCGTGGAAGGCTTGGAGGAGAATTCTGATGAAGCCATTTTTCGAATCGGCCGCTTCGGCGCGCAAGCCAGCATCCCCACCGCGCACTCTACCCACGCAATGGAGGTGGGCGTGGATCGGTCTGTTTCTGCTGCTAGTGCCGGCGCACGCGCAATCGGATATCAATTTGAAAGGCGCTATCGATTTCCGCGCGCATACCTCGCCCGACAGCATGGAGCGCTCGATCGACGCCGACGACATGGCCAAACTCGCCAAGGAAGCCGGCATGCGAGGGATTGTGCTCAAGAATCACTGGGAATCGACGGCGGCGCTCGCCTACATGGTCCGGAAGGAAGTTCCAGGCCTGGAGGTATTCGGCGGCATCGTCCTGGACAAGGCGGTCGGCGGCATCAATCTCGAGGCCGTAAAGCGCATGTCCATGATGAAGGGCGGCTACGGCAGAGTCGTATGGTTTCCCACGGTCGACGCCGAGGCCTTTGTGAATTATCTTAAAATCGATGGGCCCACCGTCCCGGTTTCCAAGGACGGCCATCTGCTCCCCTCCGTGCTGGAGGTAATCGACTTCATTGCGAAAAATCATCAATTGGTCATGCAGACCGGGCACGTCTCGGAGCAAGAAGCGGTGATGCTTGTCAAGGAAGCACACGATCGCGGCGTGACCCACATCGTCGTGACAAACCCCATGGGCATATTCACTCACATGACCACCGCGGAAATGCAAGAGGCCACCCGCGAAGGCGCCTATATCGAATTCACGTATAACAGCGTTCTGCCGCCGCATCCCCAGCTCTCCATCGAAGCGTACGCCGACGGGATTCGCAAGATCGGCCCGAAGTTCTGCGTCCTCGGCACCGATTTCGGCGGGATGGGGCGCAACGAGTTTCATCCCCAGGGGTTGCTTGATTTCATGGTGGCTCTGCACAAGCAAGGAATCTCGGTAGAGGACATCAACCTCATGGCCAAGACCAACCCGGCGCGCATCCTGGAGCTTCAGCCGTAGCTTCGGTCGAACATAATCCTGCCCTGGAAAAAGGGGGTCAAATGGCTGAGAACCTACGAGCACAACGTCGTCAAATCAGCAGTCGCATGGCGCGCGGACGGGCGGATGTTTGCGCGGTGGTAGCGCTGGGCCTCCTGTTCGTACTTGCGGCCCTGCCGCCAAAGGTCAAAGCACAATCGGGCGGCAATAGGTCCGAATGGCCGACCTACGGGGGCGATCTGGCCAGCACGCGCTACCGACCTCTCGATCAGATCGACGCTTCCAACTTCAACAAGCTGGAAGTCGCCTGGACTTTCAAAACCGACAGTCTTGGTCCGCGCCCGGAGTACAAACTGGAAGGAACTCCTCTGGAAGTTGGCGGAGTACTCTATGCGACCGGCGGCACCCGCCGCGCGGTCGTGGCGCTCGATGCCGCCACGGGCGAAGTTCTCTGGATGCACAGCGAAAACGAAGGCGAGCGCGGTGAACAAGCCCCGCGCAAGCTTTCCGGGCGCGGCTTGGCGTACTGGGCGGGCGGCGACGAATCGCGGGTCCTCTACATCACCCCGGGCTACCGGCTGATTGCTCTCGACGCGAAGACGGGCGTCCCCGTCAAAGGCTTCGGCGAAAATGGCGTTGTGGATCTCAAAGTGGGCGCGCAGTTTGGCACGGGCCAGCAGATCGATCTGGTAAAGGGAGAGATCGGGCTGCACGCAACGCCCATTGTCGCGAAAGACGAAGTGCTGGTGGGATCGTCGTTCAAGGAAGGTTCGGTTCCGGTGACTCACAACAACACGAAGGGGTTGGTCCGCGCCTTCGATGTACGGACCGGCAAGCTCATCTGGACCTTCCGGACAATCCCCAGACCCGGAGAATTTGGCAACGACACCTGGCTCCATGGCTCATGGGCGACCAATGGCAACACCGGCGTTTGGACGCAAATTTCGGTCGATGAAGACCTGGGTATCGCCTATCTTCCAGTAGAAGAGCCGACGGGCGACTACTACGCCGGCCATCGTCCTGGAAACGGACTGTTCGGCGAATCCCTTGTTGCAGTCGACCTGAAGACCGGCCAACGAAAGTGGTTCTATCAGCTCGTGCACCATGGCATGTGGGATATGGACATTTCCTCGGCGCCCGTGCTCACCGACATCACCGTCGATGGCCGCACAATCAAAGCGGTCGCGCAGCCGACCAAGCAAGGAATTCTCTATGTGTTTGACCGCGTGACCGGCAAGCCCATCTGGCCCATCGAAGAGAAGCCGGTGGAAAAGGGCACGGTGCCGGGCGAATGGTATTCACCCACGCAGCCGATACCCACCAAGCCAAAAGCCTACGCGCGCAACGGCATCACGACTGACGATTTCATTGACTTCACCCCCGATCTTCGCAACCAGGCTCTGCAGGTCACCGAGCGCTACAAAATTGGCCCGATGTTCACCCCGCCCGTGGTGCATGCGGACAACCAGCTGGGCACGCTCACCTTGGGTACCACCGCCGGCGGCACGAACTGGCCGGGTGGCTCCTACGATCCAGAGACGCACATCTTCTATGTCCAGTCCTGCAACGCATGCCTCATGGTGATGAGCCTCTTCAAACCCCAGCCGGGAGCTTCGGACATGGACTGGGTGGAGGGACATATCGGCCGCGAGGAATTGGACATTAAGGGCCTGCCGCTGATCAAACCGCCCTACGGCACGATCACCGCGATCAATTTAGACACAGGCGAATTCGTGTGGCGGGTCCCCCACGGCACCACGCCCGACGAGGTAACCAATAGCCCGGTGCTCAAGGGACTTACAATTCCGCCCACCGGCCAGCCGTTCCACGCCGGAACGCTCGTCACCAAGACGCTGGTGATCTCCGGCGATCCTCTGGTCGCCACGATCCCTGGGCATGGGAAGGGTGGAATGCTCCACGCCTACGACAAGGCCACCGGCAAGGAAGTGGGAGCCATCTACATGCCGGCCCCGCAAAGCGGTTCGCCGATGACCTACATGCTCAACGGCAGGCAGTACGTCGTCCTGGCCATCAGCGGCGGAACCTTTACAGGCGAGTACATCGCGTTCCGCTTGCCAAAGGACTAGAAGTCCTCCATATGGATTCCTAAAAGTACAGTAACTTCATACAATAGAATAAGTTATTGACAATATCGCCTCCTCAAATACTGTTACTCAACTCTTTGATATTTTGCGTTTTGAAAAGAGTCCGGACCGGAGGTCGGCGTTCGATGGCCGAACAGTACGACATCCTCGGCGGCAAATTTCACGTCTACAAACGTCCGAACAGCAGCCACTGGCAGTGCTCCAGCTATTTCGCCGGAAAGAACCGTCGCACCAGCACAAAGGAAGGCAGCCTCTCCAAAACGAAAGAGATCGCCCAAGATTGGTACCTTTAGTTTCGCGGAAAACTCCGCAATGGCGAAATCAAAACGGAAAAGACCTTCCGCGAAGCGTCAGCATGGGCCTTTTCGAAATCACCGCTGGCAAGGTGCATTCACCGCCACGAAGAAGCGCAGGGCAGTGCGCGGAGAGCCGCCAGCCCACAGCACCATGCATCAGGGAGATCGTGACGCTCCGCCAGACCTTGAAAACGGCCTTCGCCATCAGATGGCTCGACCACCTTCCCGATCTTTCCGAGCCGTACAGATCCTCGCCGAAAGTCTCGCACCGGGCCTGGTTTTCGCTGGACGAATACAAAAGGCTTTACGAGGCCACGCGAAAGCGCGCGCACGGGCCCAAAGACAACCGCTTCAAATGGGAATCGGAACAGCTTCACGACTGCGTGCTGCGCGGCAAGCGCGGCGTCGGCTACTGCAAGAGCATGAACGGCGCTGTGCGACCCCAAGGCGTTCATCTGGAGCGCCACCGTCGAGGGCATCATCAAAAAGATCGATCGCGCGCGGGTCAGGATGGAGCAGATCAAACCCGCATCCACCCGGCTCAGGGGGGAAACAAGGCGCTAGTCTGTAAAGTTATATAGGGGACACTACACTCGCTTTGCTCAAATATTATGTTCTTCTACTTCCGGTGCCACTGAATCGGTCCGTTCGATTCTTCCCCATTGCAGCCGCCGTTTCGATCCCAACCTGCTGCCAAGATTGGGTTGGTCTGCAATGACCAGCTGGAGCGCAGGCTATTGCGGCATCAGATAAAAGTATCCCACCCTGTTATTTGACGGCGTGCCGTACCACATGCGCCCCTCGGAATCGAGCATGAACTCACGAATCGTGTTTTCCGAGTGCGGGAACGGATACTCGACGGTGTTCCCCGTCTTCGGATCGAAGCGCCCCAGGACATCCATGTTGTAGGACGCATACCAGATGTAGCCTTGCGGGTCGATGCCGATTGGGTAGGGCGTCGGCTGCGGACCGGGCAGAGGATATTCCTTAATCTCTTCCGTTTTCGGGTCAAATCGCAGCATTTTGCCGCCACGGAATTCACCCGACCACACGATTCCGTCCGCATCAATCTCCAGCCGCCGCGGGAAGGCATTCTTATCGGGCGGAAACCACATCGACACTTTCATTGTCTTGGTGTCGATTTTGCCGAAGCCGTAAGGGACGCTCAGCTTCGTGAACCACACGTTGCCGTCCTTGTACGGCTTCACGTCGTAGGAGGACGGCACCTCTGCCACGTCGGTGAACTCGCCCGTCTTGCGGTCGAACTTGCCGAAGGGATCGCCGCTGAACCACGGAGTGCCGTCGGCTTCAAATCGTACGGTGTGCTTCGATCCCGCCGCGTAGGCCTTCTTTCCGGCAAGCATGCGATCCTGATATTCGGTCATTTTCTGCGTCTTGGGATCCCACATGGCAAGCTTGTTGGAGCCCTGCTCGGCCATCCACACCGTTCCATCCGGCGCCTCGGCCGCTGAGTGAATCCCGGCCGTGCCTACGTTCGGGACCGGGTATTCTTCGACGACGCCCGTCTTTGGATCGAGGCGGCCCAGCTTGTTGGCGACGCCAAACTCGGGAATCCAGAGATAGCCTTCTTTCCCAGGGTAGGCGCTGAAAGGCATGCGGCTCGGCCCCGGCATCTCGTACTCGACGAAGTGGATATTCATCGCATCGCTCGAAAAAGGCCGCACCGTGTCCTTATATTCAGGCATGTCCGCTGGGGATTTCGGCAGCACGGAATCGGGGCCGTAAAGCTGGGTGAGATATGTCGCGATCATGTTGGCCTGTTCGTCGCTGACCGAACCATCGAGGCCAAACTTCATCGCCGCGCGCATGAAGTTCACGCGATCCGCCCAACCGTCCGCGTCACGCGTCACAGACGCCATGCGCGTCTGAAATCCGTGGCATGTAAAGCAGGTGCTGAAAATCTTGTCTTTCCCAGGAGACGCGGGCCACAGTTTGCTCGCCTGCGCAATCGAGAGATCGTTCCAGCGCACCATGCCCTTCTGTAGGGCAAAGTCGAGCGAGCCGTTCTGGCTGGCGGTGAGCTTCACGCCGGAAACCGCGTCGGCGCGGAATCCCACGGCCCGTATGCTCACGCGATACTCGCCGGCGGGAACTCTGTCGATACGGTAGCGCCCCATGCTGTCGGAAAGTGCGATGTACGCGATGCGGTTCTGCGTATTCTGCGCCTGCACGAACGCGCCCATAAACGCCGCGCCGTCCGGCCCTTTCACCGTACCGTCGATTGTGGCCGCGCGCGAAACAAAACTACAAACAGCCATCAAGCAGCCAACGGCCAAAAATTTACCGCGCACCCTCAACTTCATGACGCCTCCATGGCGATTCCGCAATGTGCGGCAAAGCTGGAAATTTTAGGCTAAACAAGCCTCCTCAGTATTATGGCTCGTTTCCGCATGTTAACGATCGTCTGAATTCGTTTTTTTTGAAGCGTCGAGCAGGAAAGAGTAGAAGAAGATCGATCATCCTGTGCCGCAGGCACAGTTTCCATCCATCATTCATCAGGTGTAAGGTAGCCGCCCAAGGTGGGAAAGGATGGACCTCAGACCGCTTGCAACGACCAAGGTCCCGCAACGGGCACCCTCATCGGGGTAGACCCAAGCAAGCGGTTCTACCCTGCCATGATCGGTCGCCTTTGTCCAGACCCGCCTGCGAGGCGGTATGGCGGCCGGCGGCGAAGTTGTTTTACGTCAACGGATTTGCCGCAGATGGCTCCGTGGACGGTGGCCAAAGCGGCATTCGCGTCGGCGCCCAAAACGGTGACCAGTTATTACCATCGGGGCGACTCCGCATGCCACGAGAAGAAGTTGTTGGGGCCAACGCCGCTTGGTTGCGGCTGCCGGTGATCGCCTACAATGTGCTGACGGCGCTGAAGCGTTTAGCGCTGCCCGCAGATTTATTGCGGGCCCGCCCGAAGCGACTGCGATTTCTGATCTTCTACACGGTGGGTCGGCTGGTGCATCACGCCCGACAGATGCGCTTGCGACTGGCCAGGGAGACAGAGGAAATCGTGCTGTGGTTGGAAGCCCTACGATTCCTACCGCTTGGTAGCTAACCCGAACCAAGGGGCGTGAGCTTATCGACGGATTTGCAGAGCTCCTTTTGGATGGCTCTTCGGAAAAATATTGCCCGATGGTTTACCGATAGACTGCACACCCGCCAGCTTTGCTCAACCTCAACCCGTGGAGTTCTGACAGTGCCTCGTGCCTGCAACAAGACAGAATTTGGACCGTACACGATGGTTGCTGTTGCCTTAGTGACAGATTGGGGTCAGAGATTTTCGCTTCTTTTCTTTGTACGTGCTGATGTACAATTCTCGCAGGTCGGCGTAAACGCATTTGCGTGGGGTCTGAGCCCACCGCTATGTTTCCTGCCTCCGTCTATTTGACAAGTCTCTTGAGGCGTTCTTTGGCGGCGGTGATGTTTGTCCACGAATCCACCGACTTCGGGTCTGCGCTCGATTTCAGTGCACCACGGACCCTCAGACTGCGCTTCATGGCTTTGCCATTTTTGTCATAAGACTTGCGCAGACCAGAATGATGTCACGCCCGGAATAGGAGGA
The DNA here is from genome assembly GCA_050015335.1 of Candidatus Acidiferrales bacterium. GTDB lineage: Bacteria > Acidobacteriota > Terriglobia > Acidiferrales > UBA7541 > Palsa-295. The sequence continues at coordinate 81,767 of JBEKBP010000022.1, forward strand.
ATAAGACTGCCTGTGCCCTTGTCTCGCTTAGTGCGGTCCTTCGCGGATTCGATGCTAAGTGTTTGTGTGCTCATCTCTTTGTCCTCCTCGTCGAAGACAAGGATGTCACAACTGCTAGAGACGTATTAAACGTGTTGGGAGGTCGTACAATTGGCAGTACATCAGATTCTGGAAAAGAATTTGAGTACCGAAACGCACCACTTACACTGATTCAAAACGGTTTGCTTGTCACTCCGTGTCACTGTTTTGCACTCCATTTCACATCACAACTGCAAGGTTTGATGCAAGGTAG
>JBEKBP010000023.1:0-80309 GCA_050015335.1 Candidatus Acidiferrales bacterium
GCTCTTTGGTTTGCGCGATCACCTTTTCCACTACAGGCAGAAAATGACGCAGTTGGCTGGCTTGCGCTTCTACCTTCAGCAGACTTCCGATGACCGGCAGCTTTCTTTTCTGCCACCGCTCGTTGCGACAATTCGAAGATTTTCTTACTTTTTCTCAGGATTTCGCAAAGCCAATAGGTTCCGTGGCCGTGGCTTGAGATCTGCCACGCTTCCTCTCCCTCTGCTCGTGGTAATCAAGGGGTTAGGCCTGGGGTTTTGCAACAGCCTTTAGCTAGGCTAGTGGGCGCCCGGCAAAAGCGTTGCGACTCAGCCGAGCAACGACCAGTGCCCAACCCTTTCGCACGCCTCCCAAGTCGCTTCCGACAAGTGCTGCCCTTCCTTACAGGCGCGAGGCCGGCAAGCCTAAGGACCGCGACAATTTTCTGCCGGGCTTTCCCGCTAAGAAAATCTCCCGACTTGCGATAGCATCCCCTGCATGAAACAGTTCTTGTTGGCGGCCATCGCGCTGTGCATTTCGCCCGGAGTCTTGGCCCAGACCACGGCGCCAAAGCCCCGCGCCGCCTCGTCCAGCCGCGACCAGCTGGGGATGACCTGTATTCAAATTCTCGCTTTGAGCTCCGCCGACTGGGTGTCGCAATTCGGCGAGAATGCCAAGGACGCAGCCTCCACAGAACAGAAAAAGCTGCGAGCGATCGCGGCGTATGGGAAATGTTACGACACCCGCACCGACCGTCTCGCCGCGTCGCTCGCCAGATCCGCGGCGGGTGCGCCGATGGGAGCGCTTGGGAGTCTCCACGATTTGCAGCAAGCCCTCGATACCTTCACGTTGAAAGCTCTGGCAGCCACCGAACCGCCGGCTGACGCCCTCAAAACCGCCTACGCCCAGCTCTATGAAAAGCAGTTCCGCTACGGGTTCTATCAAACGTATGAGAAGCACTCCAAATCATCCGATCCTGGTGCAAAGGGTGCGATTCCAGCGGCTTCCCCCAAGGCCGCCTCGGCTGACCCAGCCCCCTCCACTGCGCCTGCTCCGGGGTCCACCCCGCCCGGCGACACAGACCCCGTCACGCTGGCCAAGAATCATTTCGGCGAGCTTCTTGACGCGCTACCGGAAGACACAGAGCACCCGCTGCACGCCGCCTTTGGCGATATCGTCGGGCGCAGCCAGATGAGCGCGTCGACGCGCCTTGCCATCTACCGCTATGCCATCTTCCTGCTCGAGCCCCCGTCGGCCACTCCTTTCTCCCCACCGCCCTTTTGACGCCGCTTGGAATCAGTAAGCCGTCCGCGGAGAGCTCGTGTTCTTTTGGGTGGCTTTTCCATCTTCGGCAGCCGCCAACAGTTCACAAACCAAGAAAGGACTCTCGGGCTCCATCGTCAACTCAAACCATCCCCTGGGCGCCGTTTGGCAGCAGCTCAAACCCCCATGACCGAGCCTGTTGGCGACGCGGATCGGCTGATCCCGGGGAACACCATTTTCCTAAAGGGGCTCCTCCTGCTGCTCCAGTTGCCAAGACACCATGACAACAACCGCTTGAAACACCTCCGCCATGATTGCTACGGTGGTTGGTCGAACGTTTGGCGCGCCAGAGTAAAAGGAGGTAAGGATGGGTTTCGCGATGCGACGGGCTAGACCAAGCCACCCGCAAATCTCGGCATCCACCCCCACTGCTCGATTTTGGTGTCATTTTTCGCCCTCCCGCACTCTGACACACAAGGGCGAACGGAGGAACATCTACGGATTGCGAAAAAAGGACGACGGTGCCACTGACTCGACAGTGCTGTGAAGCTTTGCGCGCGCCCTTTGCGGCGCTTTTTTTCGCTTTGGCGCTCCTCACCTCCCTGCCGCTCAACGCACAAATGGGCGAACCTGGCGACCCTACCCGCCAGCTTTCCCGCGACATTTTCAAGCAGCTCATCGAGATCAACACCACCGACTCGGTCGGCAGCACCACGCCCGCCGCCGAAGGCATGGCCCAGCGTCTTAAAGACGGCGGGTTTCCCGCAAGCGATGTGGTTGTGCTCGGCCCCAATGAGCGCAAAGGCAACATGGTAGTGCGTCTGCATGGTACCGGCCAGCACAGGCCCATCCTGCTCCTCGGACACCTGGACGTGGTCGAAGCCCGGCGCGAGGACTGGTCCGCCGACCCGTTCGAGTTCATCGAAAAGGACGACTACTTCTATGGCCGCGGCACCCAGGACATGAAAAGTGGTGACGCCATCTTTGTCACGACGCTGCTTCGCTTCCGACAGGAAAACTATCAGCCGGATCGCGACATCATCCTCGCGCTCACCGCCGATGAAGAGGGCGGCCAATCTAACGGCGTCGACTGGCTGCTCAAGAATCACCGCGACCTGATCGATGCCGAATACGTGCTCAATGCCGATGGTGGTGGCGTTTACACCCGCGACGGCAAGCCCGTGATCGTCACAGTGGACGCAACCGAAAAACTCTACGCCGATTTTCAGCTGGAGGTAACCAACGCGGGGGGTCACAGTTCTCTTCCGGTGCCCAACAATGCCATCTACCACCTGACCGACGGCCTGGCGCGCCTGGAGCATTACAAGTTCCCGTTTGAACTGAACGAGGTGACGCGCGCCTTCTTCGAGCACACCGCGGCCACCGAGAGCCTCCGCACCGGGGCCGACATGCGCTCCATTGTGAAAAAGCCTCCCAACGCAGAGGCGATCGCGCGTCTTTCCGCCAATCCGCTCTACAACGCCACGATGCGCACCACCTGTGTTACCACGCGCCTTAATGCCGGCCACGCCAACAACGCGCTTCCGCAGATGGCGCGCGCGATCGTGAACTGCCGCATCCTGCCGGGGCACACCCGCGAAGAAGTGCGGCTCGACTTGATCAAAATTCTTGCCGATCCCGCCATCCAGGTTCGTTACGTCGCCGACAGCGGGGAGATTTCCGATTCCGCTCCGGTCCGGCACGACTCTCCGCCAGTCACGCTGCGCCCGGATGTGATGAAGCCACTCGAGCAGATCGCCGCGTCGATGTGGCCTGGTGCGCCCGTGATTCCGACCATGGCAACAGGCGCCTCCGACGGCGTCTATACCAACTCCGCTGGCTTGCCAACCTACGGAATTTCCGGCATCGCCATCGATTTTGGCGACGTGCGCGCACACGGTCGTGACGAGCGCGTGGGGGTGGGCTCCTACTACGGCGGAGTGGAATTCTATCATCGCTACCTCCAGGCTCTCACTTCGCCGTCGCAATAACTGCAGTCAGAGGGAGAATCGCTGATGAGCTTGATGCGGAGCGTGCTGCTGAAGGCCTCGGAGAATTCCTGGCTCCGTGAACGCGCGCCGCGCTATCGCTTCTTCCGCCGCTCCGTCGATCGATTCCTTCCCGGCGAAAGTCTCGACGACGCTCTGGCAGCCGCAAGCCGCCTCGCGGAGCGCCGCATCGATACCCTGCTCACTCACCTGGGAGAAAACGTCGAGGATCACGCCGAAGCCGAAGAAGTCACCAAACATTACCTGCTGGCGCTCGACCGCATTCGAACGGCAGCACTTCCAGGGGAGATTTCCGTGAAGCTCACCCAGCTCGGTCTCGATCTGGATGGTGAGTTCTGCTACACGAATCTCGAAAAGCTGATCCGGCATTCACGGGAAAGCACGCCCGGCAGGGTCGTGTGGATCGACATGGAGCAGAGTCCGTATATCGATGTGACGCTTGCGCTGTACCGGCGCGCGCAGAAGACTTTTGCAAATGCCGGTGTCTGCGTTCAGGCCTATCTCTATCGCACGGAGAAGGATCTCGGCTCGCTGATCGCCGTAGGTGCGACCGTTCGCCTCGTGAAAGGCGCCTACAACGAACCTTCGGAAATCGCGTATCCCCAAAAATCCGATGTGGACGAAAGCTATTTTCGTCTCGCGCAGCGCCTGTTGAGTCCAGAGGCTCGCGGCGCCGGTGTTCGCGCCGCCCTCGCGACGCACGACCTGCGATTGATCGCGCGCATAGGCCGGTGGGCCGCGTCGCAGGGAATCCGGAAAAGCCAGATCGAATTTGCGATGCTCTACGGCATTCAACGCGCGGAACAGCAGCGCTTGGCTCGCGAAGGATATCGCGTCAGTGTTCTGGTCTCTTACGGCTCGTTCTGGTTTCCCTGGTTCATGCGACGCATGGCCGAGCGCCCCGCGAATCTGCTCTTTCTTGCGAAAAATATCCTTTCGCCTTAGCCGATCATCGCGAAAGACAGGGCAGCATTGCCCTCTTCGAACCTGAGAAGGGGAGGAACTAACGAGTGCGCTCGTCGTGCTCGATTTTTCCGTCGCGCAGGCGAATGACGCGATGGGCGTGCAGCGCGATATCGGGCTCGTGGGTGACCAGAATGATCGTGTTGCCCTTCTGGTGCAGATGGGCAAACAGTCCCATGATTTCATCGCCGGTTGCCGAATCGAGGTTTCCGGTGGGCTCATCGGCAAGAAGGATGGACGGATGATTCACGAGCGCGCGAGCGATCGCGACGCGCTGCCTCTGGCCGCCCGAGAGCTCGTTGGGTTTATGCATCATCCGCTCGGAGAGATCGACCTGCGCGAGAACCTGCTTCGCGCGCTCCAGACGTTCGGCGGCAGGCGTGCCGTTGTAGATCAAGGGCAGCTCGACGTTATGCAGAGCCGTCGCGCGCGGCAGCAAATTGAACGTCTGGAACACGAATCCGATCTCCCTATTGCGGATGCGGGCTAACGCATCGTCATTGAGCTGGCTCACCAGTCGGCCCGCAAGCCAGTAGCTCCCTTTGGTCGGGGTGTCCAGGCACCCGATGAGGTTCATCAGGGTGGATTTTCCGGATCCGGAAGGGCCCATGATCGCAACATATTCGCCCTTGCGAATCTCGATGCTTATGCCGCGCAGAGCGTGCAATTCCTCCAAGCCCATTTCGTATGTCTTCCATAGGTCGACCGTCTGGATAACCACGCCCGTATCGACCAGTTCCTGCCGGAACGTCTGGGGCACGGCCACTTGAAGCGACATCCACGGTTCTCCTGAAACCTCAATCAGTCTCATCGCACGCGGATTCACCGGGCGATCGTTGAGAAGACACCTAGCCCTGGGCCAAGCAACCAAGGCCACTAACCGCTCGATGTGTCGTCCTGCTTCGGCGGCGAATTATCGACCTTCACCCTACCCCCAGGGCGCAGGCTGCGCAGTGCCTTGTAGCTCCCTGTGATGATCTGGTCGCCCTCTTGCAAGCCACTGCTGACCTCGATATCGGTGACGCCGGTAATGCCGGTCTGGATGGGCACGAAAACGGCCCTTTTGTCGCGCACAACGAACACACCCTGAATATCGGTTTGTGTGTTTGGGGCGCCATCATTGGAAGCCGCCAGCGTGACATTATTCTCGCGATCCTGCTGCGCTTCCTCGATGACTTTCTGAGAGCGCACCGCAAGGGCCTGAATGGGAACCGTGAGCACGTTGTCTTTGTGCGCGGTTTGAATTTTTGCGGTGGCCGACAGACCCGGTCTCAGGGACGGCGGCGGATCCTCGATCGTGACCACCACTTTGAAGTCGCGTGCTTCCTGGGTATTGGCGGTGGTTTCGGTCATGGCGGCTTGCCCAGAGGTACGCAGGATAGCCAGTTCACCTACTTCGGTCACGTGGCCCTGGAAGACCTTGCCGGAAACGGCGTCAATGGTAACGTCGGCCGACTCGCCCTTGCGGACATTGGTGATGTCGGTTTCATCGACTTTCACCTCAGCGGTAACCACGCTCATGTCGGAAATCGTCATCAGAAAACTGCCCTGCGCGTTCTGGATGCCCGGCACGACGTTCTCGCCAACGCGCACGTCGATATAGCTGACGACCCCTGAAATGGGAGCGGTGTAGGTGGTCTTGCGTAGCACATCCTTCATGTGCGTCAGTTGGGCCTGCGTCTGCTCCATGCTTGAATTCGCTTGCTCTCGCGCGGCGCGGGCCTGAGCAACTTGCGCCTGGCTCGCGTTCAAGGCAGCCACGGCGCCATCGTAGGCCGCTTTGCCCGTGTCATAGTCCTGCCGGGAGATCAGCTGCTCTTTGTAGAGCTGCTGCGTGCGTTGCCAGTCAAGCTTTTGCTTCTCGAGGTCGGCTTGGCGCTGCGCCTGCGTGGCCACCGCCGAATCCAGGTTGGCACCGGCAACCTTCATCCCAGATTCTGCCGCCTGGACGTTGGCCGCCTGCCCTTCAACATCGGCGCCGGGTTGAATATTTTCAAGGTGCAGGAGCACGTCGCCCTTATTGACGCGGTCGCCTTCTTTGACCGTGATATCGGTGATTTTCCCGATGCCCTCACCGAGGACGTTCGTATAGTTCTTAGGCCGAATCTCGCCCGAGGCGGTCACGATCGAAGTCAGGTTCTGACGAATCACGGGCCCGGTTTGAACTGTTAGGACGCCTTTATTCAATTCGTGCAATACAAACCATGTTCCGCCGCCAATGACAGCGATCCATCCCGCTGCGGTCGCCACCTTTTGCCACGTTTTCATCGCGTCAGATTATCCAAGAATGGGCACCCATCCGGGCAAATCCGGTTTCCTTCAATTCGCCGGCGCCAGACAGCATGTTTCTCAGGCGTGGCAAGCACGCTACGCCCACGGTCAATCAATGCAGTTATACCTGCACCACCAGCCGCTCTCGTGGAGAAACCAACCGGCGGGAGCTAGTAAAGATTATATGATACCCGGCGGCAGCGAGCATTTTAGTTCGATGCCGGTCTTAAGGGAATAGCACCGGCACTTTGGCCTCGCGGGACGGTGTGTCGCAAATAGGGCGAGGCTGTCGGGGCCGAGGCAACCTCGAGGCGCTTCTGGGGATCAAAATGGGGCAAAGGCGGACGGGGGCGGGTGTCTGGTTGTCTAAACTGTCATTGACCTGTACCGTCGGCCAGGGTTAAGATTTGAGTCTATACGGGGCCAAGCTGTGACTATGCGCCTTTCTTTCACCAAGATGTGCCTTCTCGGTGTCGTAATGGGAGGGTTGACTTTGGCCGGAATTGCCCATTCCCAGCAAGAGCAACCCGGCGACGGTGATCAGCAGCAGTCCTCAAAGAAAATCGCGAAAGAACAGCAGCGAAAAAACAAGGACCTCGAACGAGAACTCGACTCGCAATACAAGAGGTGGCTCAACGAAGACGTCGTCTACATCATCACGCCCGAAGAGAAGAACGCTTTCCTCCACCTGGCTACAAACGAAGAGCGCGAACAGTTCATCGAGCAATTCTGGCAGCGGCGGAATCCTGATCCCGACTCCGCAGAGAACACTTACAAAGAAGAACATTACCGCCGCATCGCGTATGCCAATGAGCACTACGCATCTGGAATACCCGGATGGAAAACCGATCGGGGCAGAATCTACATCATGTGGGGACCTCCCGATGAGGTCGATTCGCATCCGACCGGGGGGTCTTACCAGCGGCCGTCGACAGAAGGAGGCGGGGAGACCACGACATATCCCTTTGAAGATTGGCGCTACCGCTATCTTGAAGGGATGGGCGAAGACGTCGAACTGGAATTCGTCGATCCGACCTCGACCGGTGAGTATCACTTGACCATGGATCCTAGCGAGAAGGACGCGCTGCTATACGTTCCCGGCGCCGGATTGACGATGGCCGAAGAGATGGGAATGGCGAGCAAAGCGGATCGGTTCTCAAACACCGATGGGACCCATGACGCCCTGCCTCTGGGCGGAAATGCACAATCGGTTTCCGAGAGCATGAACGAGTTTACCCGGCTGCAGAAGTACGCCGATATTTTCAGACCGCCTCCGGTGAAGTTCAAAGATCTGGAAGCGGTGGTCACTTCGCGGCTGGTGCGCGATCAGGTGAAGTTCGAGTACCGCTTTGACTTCATGCGCATCACCTCCGATACGGTATTGGTCCCCATCACCATTCAGATTCCCCGGCGGCAGATGAGCTTTCAGGAAAAAGATGGCGTCGATACGTCGACGATAAATCTTTTCGCCCGCGTTTCGACCCTGAGTGGCCGCATCGTGCAGACCTTCGAAGACACGGTAACGACAGGTATCGTGGTGGCGGATTTGCAGAAGTCTCTGGCCGGCTCGGCCATCTATCAGAAAGCGGTTCCGCTGCGGCCAAACCTCTATCGGCTGGACATCGTCCTCAAAGACACAAACAATGGTAACGTGGGAGTAGTCAACACGCGGCTTGTGGTCCCGCGCTTTGATGATGACCATTTAAGTTCGAGTTCGCTCATCCTGGCAGACCAGATTCAGCGGGTTTCCATGAAAGACATTGGCCTGGGACAGTTCGTGCTGGGCGATATGAAGGTACGCCCCAAACTGGACAAGACGTTCATACCGTCTGACAGTATGGGTGTCTTCCTGCAAATTTATAATCTGAAAGTAGACGACAAGACTCATAAAGCAGATGCGTCGGTCCAGTATCGCGTAACAAAGCTTGGAGAGAAGGCTTCCGGGACGGGCACTGAGACGGCCCCCATGCTGAAATTCGACCTTCCCCCGAATCAACTTCCCGAGCATGGCGAGGAAATGACGCTTGAGAATATGATTACCCTAGGCTCGTTGGAACCCGGGAAGTACAAGTTGGAAGTGGCCGTTACGGATAACCTCGCGAAGCAGACAATTACTCCGACCGAGGATTTCACGGTGAATCCGTTACCGGCAAGGGCGAAGTAGCGGAGGGATAGAGTTTGAAGCTCCGAATGATCCTTGGATGGGCCCTCGGATGCTGCATGTGTGCCTCTGCTCTCCCTGCTGCTTCGAGCTCTGGCAGGATCTCGGGTGTCGTTCTTGATCCCTCCGGCACCGCCCAGATGGGGGCGAGCGTCGTGATCACCGCCGAGCACCTTTTCAGCGATTCTCAGCTCGAACTGCTGACCAACGAACGCGGCCGCTTCTCGACCTCTGCGCTTCCTGCCGGTCCCTATTCGATCAAGGTCACGCTGGCTGGATTCCTTCCCGCGATGGAACAGCATATTGAGGTGACCAATCAGCGGACGACCCTTCTTGAAGTTGTTTTGGGTTCGGTCTTTGCTTCGTTTGAGAAATTACGGCAGCAACCGAACCAGCGCGCCGACAAAGATGACTGGACCTGGGTGCTGCGCTCATCTGCGGCAACCCGTTCTGTGCTTCAGTGGCAGGATCCGCGAGTGGTCGTGTTGGGCCAGCAGGCGCAGGAAATTCCTGGAACCGCTCCCGCGAACCGGGGCCAAGTGCTGCTTTCCTCCGGAGGAGATCATCCCGGCTCTATCGGTGCGGAGGCCGATTCCCCGGCCACTGCATTCGCATACGACATGGGCATGGGGGAGAAGGCCAACCTCGTGATGGCAGGCCAATTCAGCTACGAGGGAGGTGCCGGGGCTGAGAGCTTCGCGAGCGAATGGCTGCCTTCGGGCAAAGCAGGCGAGGGTCCGGTTACGACCCTGATGGTCCGGCAGTCGCACCTAGGGCCGAGTGGTCCAATGTTTCGAGGCCTGCGGATGTCACACGACGACCAACTAGCTCTGAGCGACCGGGTTTCGGTCCGCTACGGAGGAGAGATCTTGGCCGTGGGGTTCCTCGGGAAGACGGCAACCTCGTTAAGGCCCCGAGGCGAGGTGGATGTGCAGTTGGCGCAGGGATGGCAGCTGGCAGCCATGTTGGCGGCCAGCCCCTGGGGAAGCGGAGACTTCGCCTCGACAGAAACAGGTTCGGCGCTAAGAGCTCTCGATGCTTTTCCAACAGTGCTTTTGCGGCGTGGGCGACCGCTCACCGAAGACGATCTGCACGAAGAGATAGCGCTCGAACATCGGTTGGGAGAAAAGGCGCACCTGAGCGCAGCCTTTTTTCACGACGCGTCAAGCCACACGTCAGTGATGGGGATCGGCGGAGCCTCGAACGCCCCCGATTTTCTGCAGGACTACTTTTCGCAGGCTTTTGCTTATGACGGGGGTGCCTCCCGCTCCTCGGGAGCGCGGGTATCCTACGAGCAGAAGATTTCAGACGACATCGACACGATCCTGGTCTACGCCTACGGCGGCGCGCTTGCTCCGGACGGCAAACCCTCTGCTGGTCCTATGCGCTCCCAACTCTCTACCGAATCGCGGCACAGCCTGGCGACTCGCGCGTCGATGACCATACCCGCCCTGGGCACCCGGCTCACAGCCGGATATAAATGGATCAGCGGGCCAACCGTCTCGCAACAAGATATCTACGGCGAATCCTTCAACCACATTGACCCTTACCTCAGCCTGCAACTCCATCAGCCCCTTCCGGGACTTTTCGCTGGACACATGGAAATTGAGGCCGACGCAGGGAATCTGCTGGCACAGGGATACGTCCCCATATCGACAAGCAGTGGCAGGGTCATTCTCGTTCCTTCCTACCGATATTTCCGGGGCGGCCTAAGCTTCCAGTTCTAGAAGCGCCCGTCTTCATTCTATTGAAATCAGAAATGGGGCTTCCACAAAGTGGAGGGTAGGTATCGTGGGCGCCCCCTCTATCTGTAAGCCATTCAAGAAAAAGGTGGTTACAAATAGATGGATCGACAATTAACTGGAAGCGAACGTGCTAAGATGTGTTGAACGCTCCGAGGTAGAGTTCCCTGGATGAACAACAGTCTGCGCATACGACTCGGGGCCGTGGTTCTTGCCCTGCTGACAGTGGCGGCAGTTGTTTTTGCCGCGCTGAACTTTCAGCAGCGGTCTCGGTTCATCGTTCCAGACGACGGAGTCACCTGGGTCGATATCAATGGCGGTGTCACTGCCTGGCATGTTGTCCCAGGATCGCCGGCTGACCGCGCGGGGATTCGGCAGGGCGATTATCTCGCCTCGATCCGCGGCGTTGCCATTCACCGGGCGACCGATGCCACTCGAGTGTTGTGGCGGGTGGGACCTTGGTCAGACGTCCGCTACGGAATTCGGCGCAATGGTGGCGTGCTTCAAATTCCCCTGGTCACCGAACCTCTGGCGAATCCTTCCTCCATCGAAAATTACCTTCGCCTAACGGCGCTGCTCTATCTTTTTATCGGATTGTTCATTTTCGTCCGGCGTTGGAATGCGCCGCGGGCCATCCATTTCTACATTTTCTGCCTGGCGTCGTTTGTTCTCTACAGCTTTCATTACTCGGGAAAATTGAATTCGTTTGACTGGACGGTGTACTGGAGCAACGTCGCGGCGCTGTTGCTGCAGCCCGCGCTGCTCGTTCACTTCGCGCTCGTCTTCCCCGAGCGCCGCGCCAGGTTTTGGCCCCCACTGCTGGGTGTTTACGGCGTCCCGGCGGCTTTACTCGCACTGCACATATTTGTAGCTACCGCGATGCTCGACTTCCTTCCGTCGATGAGCAGCCGCGACTTTCTGGCTACCCTCGATCTATTTTACGTGGGCGTCTACTTCCTTCTCGCCGCAGCCATTTTTCTGGCGAGCTACCTACGTGCGTCGAGCGGTGTGCTCAAGCAGCAACTGAAGTGGGTGACGGCGGGAACGTTCTCGGGGATTTTGCCCTTCTTTCTGCTCTACGTAGTGCCGCGCCTGGTAACGGCGGTGCCACAGCCGTGGATGAAGCTCTCGGTCTTTTCGCTGGTGCTCATCCCGCTCTCGTTTGGATATGCCATCATTCGCTACCGCCTGATGGATGTGGACATTATCTTCAAGCGGGGCTTGGCGTATACCTTCGCCACCGCCGGCACGGTGGCGGTATATTTCGCGGCCATAGCGTTGATTGGCGAATTATCGCATGAGGCTTGGCCTTCCGGACCTGCCGGAGCGATCCTCGCCGTGGTCGTAGCGGCGTTTCTGTTCCAACCCCTGCGCGAATGGGTGCAGGCCCGCTTGGATCATTTCTTCTATCGCGACCGGCTCGATTACCGGCGCACGCTGATCGAATTCGGCCGCGCGCTCACCAATGAGGTGCGATTGGAACCGCTGCTGAGCTCTGCGCTGGATCGAATCTCGCAAACCTTGCTGGTGGACCGCCTGGCTGTTTTTCTCGAAGATAGCAGCGAGCCGGGGCACTTTCTGCTCTCCAGATCGATGGGGCTACAAGCGAACAGTTCCCTCGATTTGAGTTTCCTCGATCCGGCGCGCCCCTCTTTTGAACGCGGGGTGATGTTCTTCGAGTCGGCCAGATCGGCAACCGAAGAGACCGAAGCGGTTCGCCAGACACTCGAAAAGCTGGACCTCAATTATTTCATCGCTTGCCGCTTTCGGGACCGGACAGTTGCCATGCTCGGCCTAGGGAAGACCGTGGACGGCGATTATCTTTCCAGCGACGATTTGGAACTGCTCTCTACCATTGCTGGTTATGTGGCCATTGCCATTGAAAATGCGCGCCTCTACGAATCGCTCGAACAGAAGGCGCTACAGATCGAGCGGTTAAAGGATTTCAGCGAAAATATCGTCGAATCTCTCAAGATCGGCATACTCACCACGGACCTGGAGAATCGGATTGAATCGTGGAACCCGCAGATTGAAGAGCTGCTCGAGATTTCGCGCACCGAGGCTCTCGGCCGAAAGCTCGAGGAGGTTATTCCGTCCGATCTCGCTGTTGAAATTGCATCCCGCGCCAAGGCCGACCACGTTTCGGGAATCTACAAGTTCCGGATGAAAACACGCAGCGGCCGGGAATCGGTGATCAACGCTTCGATCGCGCCGCTTTTGGGCAAGGACGGCGCACACCTGGGCCGGTTGATTTTACTCGACGACATCACCCAGCGCGTCCGCATGGAAGACCAGATGCTGCAAAACGAGAAGCTCACGTCTCTGGGCTTGCTCGCGGCGGGCGTCGCCCACGAAGTAAACACACCGCTCGCGGTGATCTCCAATTACATTCAGATGCTCGGCAAGCAGATTCCCATCGACGACCCGAAGCAAAAGACCATCGAGCGAATCGTGAAGCAGACATTCCGGGCCAGTGAGATCGTCAACAATCTGCTGAATTTCTCGCGCACCGGGTCCGCCGAAGCAGTGGAAGTCGATCTGAACTCCGTGCTCGAGGAAACGCTTACCCTCGTGCAGCACCCCTTCAAGACGGCGCGGGTGAATGTACTCAAAAATTATGCGTCGAAATTGCCGCCCGTGTTGGGGTCGACCACACGCCTGCAGCAAGTCTTTCTCAATCTGTTCCTTAACGCGCGCGATGCGATGCCCGGGGGGGGCATGATCGAGGTGCGCACGGCGGCCTATAATGGCTCGATCGAGGTCGAAGTCACAGACACAGGATCGGGAATCCCGCCTGAGCATCTTCATCGCATTTTTGATCCCTTCTTCACGACGAAGTCCACCGGCAAGGGCACCGGGCTTGGCCTCTCGGTAAGCTACGGTATTATCAAGGAGCACGCGGGAAAGGTGGATGTGCGCTCGACCCCCGGCAAAGGCACTTCGTTCCGGCTGGAATTTCCTGCCGCCAAAAAAGCAGTGCATGTCTAAAGGTTCCATTCTCGTCGTAGACGACGAAGCCGAAATCCGCGACGGCCTCGAAGCCCTGCTCACCTCGGAAAGCTTCGAAGTGACCCTGGCCGAAACCGGCGCGGCAGGTCTTGAGCAGCTGGAAGATCATCCTTTCGACTTGATGCTCCTGGACGTGAGTCTCCCGGATCGAAACGGCATCGAGATGCTGCCCGAAATCCGGCGGCGCGATCCGCAGATTTCCGTGATCCTGATCACCGCGTTCGGATCCATCGATATGGCGCGCGCGGCGTTCAAAAGCGGGGCGCAGGACTACATCACCAAGCCGTGGTCGAACGACGAACTGATCTCTCAAATCTCGCTGGCCATCGAGGGCCGACGGCTTCGCGAAGAGAATGTCCAGCTCAAGCGCGCTCTCAAGCAACGCTACAACTTCCCGAACATCGTGGGGAAGAGCGAAAAGATGCTCAAGGTATTCGACCTGGTAACGCAGGTGGCGCCGTCACGGTCGACCGTTCTGATTTATGGCGAAAGCGGCACGGGAAAGGAGCTGATCGCCAAAGCCATCCATTCGGCATCCACCCGCGCGGATAAAGCGTTCATTCCGATCAATACGGGCTCGATCCCCGTCGATCTTCTCGAATCACAGCTCTTTGGACACGTGAAGGGTGCATTTACGAGCGCGATCGCATCGAAGAAAGGTTTGTTCGAGGTCGCCGATCAGGGCACAATTTTCTTCGACGAGATATCCACGATCAGCCCGGAAACGCAGGCCAAGCTTCTGCGCGTCATCCAGGAACGCGAGTTCATGCGCCTCGGAAGCACGGAAACGATCAAGGTTGACGTCCGCATCCTAGCCGCTTCGAACGAAGCTCTCAAGAAACTCGTGAGCGAAGGCCGCTTTCGGGAGGATTTGTTTCATCGCCTCAATGTCATCTCCGTTCAATTGCCGCCGTTGCGCGAACGCAAGGAAGATATTCCACTGCTGGTCACCCGCTTTCTCGATCAGTTCTCGAAAGAAAACGGCAAGCCGGCGCGCGCATTCACATACGAGGCGATGAAACTGCTGATGGATTATGACTGGCCGGGAAACGTGCGCGAACTCGAAAACGCCGTGGAACGCGCCGTCGTGCTTTCGACACACGACATTATGGATGGTGATTTATTGCCAGAGAGCGTGCGAACGCGCGAGATTGCCAAGGGCGTACGGGTACACTTATCCGATTTTCTGCCTCCGCTGCCGGGAGAATCCGGAGAGCGTCAGACGGCCACAACTCCCTCGCTGTTTGAAATCCTGGAAGAGGTGGAACGCCGCATTATCATGGACATGCTGGAACGCACGCATTGGAACCAGACAGAAGCCGCCGAGCGATTCCAGATTCCTCTTTCCACGCTGAATCAGAAAATCAAACGCCTGGGTATCGAGACGCGGCGGCGCCCGAGCCCTCCCCGCAGCCTGACATACGGAGCCAATCCCGCCGACTATTCACCCGGCAAGTAACCCCGCTTTTTGCACGAGTGGACAAGCGAGCGGCCGGCGATGTTTTCGAGGATGCGATACGGGGCCTGCTCGGGGGCCACCAGCGCGCTGGCCGGTATGAGAAACGTCTGCTCCAGCGCGTATTGTCCCGACAGGACGGCGTGTGCGACTCCGTCGGTGAAAACCATCCACGTAGCACGCGGCGGAAATTCGAGGCGATCCTTCGGACAACCGGCCTGAAAGCGTGAATTTTCCTTCAGAAAATCGTGAAACCGCAGCATGAAAACGTCATAGGGAGTTCTTCCCATGCCGCGGACACCCAGCTTGCGTCCCCAATCCTGGACCAAGCGAGTGAGAACCGAGTCATTTTCGGCAATCCTGCGAAGGCCGGCGTCCTCCGCGAACTGGCGCGCGAAGGATTCAAAAGGCCCAGTGGTCTGCCAGACCCGCGGCTTCGCCGGGTTCAAATTCGTAAATACGCGCAGAATCCGTCCGCCGCGCGTGGGACGGCTGGGAAAAGCATCCACGTGAAGCAGATCGTTGCGCTTGTGAAGAGGCAAGTCCCGGCCATCCTCCTCGAAGGGACGAAAACTCGCAAAATCCAGAATCCACCGATTCGCGTAAGGCGAAAGGAACTTCGAAGCGAACTCGATCACTTGCGTGCTGTAGGTCCGCAGAGCGGAATGAATGCGATCGGTCGTGGCGCTGTTTCCGGAAACACCCCGCAGCAGGCCGTCGGCCGGCCGGTAGGAAACGTTCTTGTGCATGCGCAACTCGGCCCAGTGCTGCGAGAGCAGAAACTCACCGTCTGCTTCCGGGAAATCAAAAGGCGGCCGAGGGAAAAAAAGAATTCCGCCGCGTTCCAGGGCCGCGCAATAGTCGCGCGCACGCGCGGAGCCCTGATCAGGGTGCGTCCAGCCTTGAGGGCTCCTATAGTCTTCTACTTCAATCCAGTGCGACTCGGGCATTGGTTTCTCGCTTCCAGGCCCCGATGCGAGCAAAAGCCTATGCGCCTAGGGGACGGCTTACATCCGGCCCGACACGAGAGCTGCTGTCGGCCGGGCTAATTCTTGGTGGACTTGGGCGGCGCGTAGCCTCGCGGGAGCAGCGCGGTCGAAAGATCCAGACCCGAAAGATCGACGCCTTCCAGTTTCGTTTCCCGCAAGATCGCCGTCCTCATGCCAGCGCCCTGAAAATCAGCCCCGGTAATATCGGCATCCCGGAAGTTCGTAGCTCCGAAATCCGCGCGGCGAAGCACGGCATGGCGGAGATTGGCCCGAAAGAGTTCGGCCCCGCCTACCTGGGCTTCGGTCAAATCGGCCCCTGCCAGATTTGCCTCCGTGAGATCGGCTTTCCGCAAGTCCGCGCGGCATAACCGGCACTTTTCGAGATCAGCCGATGAAAGCCGGGCTTCCCGGAGGCTCGCACCCTCCAGATTGGCCCCGTGAAAATTCACGTAGGCAAGGTTGGACTTCTCCAGATTCGCTCGCGAGAGATCAGCCCCGCTCAGGTCAGCGCGCGTTCCTGTTTCGTCTCCTCGTATAAACTTGCAATGCGACTCCAGAATATCGGATAGGCGCTTGCCATTGTGACGAATGCTGTTGGGAGATCTCAGATCCGCTCCTTTTGAAGCTGCGGTTGTAACGATCCGCTAGAATGGTTCTGTCTGGTGCGCCGTATTTTACTAAAGATGGCGCCGGGATGCACTTACCTGGCGAAGCGGGGGCGGTGTGATATGGTAAACCCGTGACGGGAAGACGGCTCCATGGCGCAGGAGGTTTCGGGCTTATTGCCGCGCATCTGCTTGCTGCCGGCTGGATTTTCGCACACTATACGGTCGCGCAAGAGGCCTCTCAAAAAACCGGCCAGGAGCTCGTGGCGAACCTGGCAGCAGGGCGCGTCGTGATTGCGGTCGTCAAGGACGCGATCCTCATTGGTTCGATCGAAAACCCCATCGAAGCGCAAACCCGACCGCCGGCTCCGGTTGAAATCGAAACTTCCCGCGTAGGGATCATCCTGGGAGCGATCGACTGGTTTTCACCCTCTTCGCAGCAGGACGTAGCGCGGCTCGACAGAGAGCTGCCCCATCTAAAAGCCTACCATGTGAGCATCGCGCCGCATCTGGCGCCATCCCAGGGAGGGGATGAGGCCGCCGACATCGAAGCCACGGGCCAAGGATTGCAGCGGCGGTTGAATGACATCGTCAAGGGCCTGCATGCCAGGGTGGACCTCCCAGCCAATGAGCCGCTTGCGGAATTGATCGTTGCAGATTATCTGGGCGGCTACGGCCCCGAAGTATGGCAGCTAACATATGGGATGAAACAACAAGAGGAAAAAAGCGATTACTGGGATACGCGTGTTCTGCCCCCCTCCTACTTGCAATTCTGGCCGCCGGAGAAGGGGAAGCCCCGGACGCTCGTCGAATTCGATTACCCGCCCGAGACCGCGCCACCGTCGCTGCTGGAATTGCTGCGGCAAAAAGATCCACGGCTGGAGAAGATCCGCAATTCGGATCCGCAGATGGCGCTCGTAGCGACCGGGCTCCTGCAGGGTGAAAGCACAAAACTGTATGCGGCGGACGCCACGCAGTTCCTTCGTGCCGCGCTCGCAGCGATTGCGGGCCCGAAGTCCCGGCAAACCATGGCGATGATCGGGATTGAAAAGGGCTTCGCGTGGATACTTCCACCCTCTGCCGAACCCGTGCCTCCCCAAGTGGAACAATCACGAGCGGCGCCACAAGGCGAACGCCCCGCCGATGCACCGTCTCTGTTCAAACACTGATTCTGCGATTCTTTTGCCGCAAACGACTTCAGCCCGGATCGCGGCCTGACATCGAAGCCAGCACCCGTGTTATCGCTCGCTTTTGCTTAGCTATCGGATGGGCGTTCGCCCCGGCCTCGTGACATCGGATTTCACGATATCGATCGGTTGGGCGCGATTCAACCGGTTCTAGATGACCCGTTTTCCTAAACCTTTATCGGATGCTTCGCCGCCAGCTGCTCTTGCAATCGCTGATTTTTCTCGGTTACCGCGCGGGCCAGATCCTCCTTGTGCGCAATCAGCTTGCGCGCAATGGCCGGGTCGAAGGCCCCCAAAATCTCCGCCGCAAATATGGCCGCATTGACCGCGCCGGCCTTTCCAATGGCCATCGTCGCGACGGGAATTCCTCCCGGCATTTGGACGGTGGCTAACAGTGCGTCAAGACCGTTGAGGCCGCCGGCACCCATGGGAACACCGATTACTGGAAGCGTGGTGTTGGCCGCGATTACGCCCGCCAGGTGAGCCGCGACACCAGCCGCCGCGATCAATACTTTTAGCCCGCGGCTGGCAGCGGCTGTAGCGTACTGGTGGGCACGCGCCGGCGTGCGATGCGCTGAAACAACTTCCATCTCATACACGATGCCAAATTTATCGAGCGTCGTTGCTGCCTCGCTCATGACCGGATAATCGGTATCGGAACCGATCAATATTCCGACCAGTACCTGGTTTGCCGCAGATGTGCTCAACTCAACCTCTCCCCAATGGATTTTACCCCAACGACCTTACCGTGGCGTGGTGAAGCACCCCTTGCTGTTGAGCGACGCCGATATCTGTGCGGTAGAAGCACCCTTCACATCGTATGGAACGGACGGACTCATAAGCCCTTTTCCGCGCTTGTTCCAGATCCGCGCCACTAGCCGCGACGACCAGAACTCTTCCACCACTTGAGTAGTACAAACCGCTCTCTGCCCGCGTTCCCGCGTGGAATACGACCCCGCTCGTGTTCGTGGCAGCTGTGTTCAGCCCAAGGATCAGGCGACCGATTGTGGGATTGGCTGGGTAGCCTTCCGACGCAATCACGACGCAGACGCCGGCCCCCGGAGCCCATTTCGGTCTGAAAGCATTCAAGTTACCTTGAATTACCTGGAGGCATGCCTGAGCGAAATCAAAGTCAGCCCGGAGCAAAATCACCTCGGTTTCAGGGTCCCCGAGGCGACAATTGTATTCAAGAATTTTGGGCCCTTGCGCGGTGAGCATCAATCCGAAGTAGAGAAAACCGCAGTATGGAAGTCCATCCTTCTTGAGACCGTCGAGCGTAGGACGAACGATCGTGTCGACGATCGTCTTCTCCAGCCCGACCGTGAGAATGCCATCGGTCGAATACGCGCCCATCCCGCCCGTATTGGGGCCCTCGTCATGATCGAACGCACGCTTGTGATCTCGGGTCGGGGCCATCGCCATAAAATGCTCACCGTCGGTCAAGACAATATAGGAGAGCTCCTGTCCGCAGAGCCCTTCTTCTATCAGGACGCGCTTGCCGGCATCGCCAAACTCGCGCTTGTCCATCACGCGGGTTATAAATTGAGCGGCCTGGTCGCGCGAAGACGTGACCAGCACGCCTTTGCCGGCGCAGAGACCGTCCGCCTTGATGACAACCGGCCAATTCGCCTTGTCAAGAGCCTTGTGCGCATCGGCAGGCGAATCGCAGATGCCGTAGACGGAGGCGGTCGGAATGTGATGGCGTTCCATAAACTGCTTCGAAAAAATCTTGCTGCCCTCAAGCTGCGCCGCTTCACGCGTAGGGCCCAGAATCGCCAAACCGCGCCGCGAAAACTCATTCACGATGCCAAGCGCCAGCGGCAGCTCCGGGCCGACGATTGTAAGGTCGGCTCCAAGCGATCTCGCAAGATCGGCAGCCGACCGGACGTCTTTCAGATCGAGCGGCAAGCATTCGGCATGCTGGGCGATTCCCCCATTCCCGGGCGCGCACCAGACCTTTTCGACCGAGGGACTTTGCCTCAGCTTCCAGACCATTGCATGCTCGCGGCCGCCGCTTCCGATTACGAGAATCTTCATAAGGCTCCGGCAATAGGAATCAAGAACGATAAGGCCCCACCTTGGTTTCTGTCAACATGGTGCGCCATGATGCCATGGTGCGCCATGATGCCATGGTGCGCCATGATGCCATGGTGCGCCATGATGCCAAGGTGGGCCATGATGCCAAGGTGGGCCATGATGCCAAGGTGGGCCATGATGCCAAGGTGGGCCGCACTTTCGCTTGCCGATGGGCTGCGAAAGTGATTTGATCGGAGGCGATGCCTTGGGATTTCGCCGTCATTCTAGTTTTTCTCGCTGCTGTTGTGCCGTTTGTGGGAAGGCGCCGCATGCAGCGCCTGCTGGCCACAGAACAGACAAGCAAGCGCGACCGGCTCCGATTGTACGCCTCCACCGTGTTGTCACAATGGGTCGCAGCGGCAATAATTCTGTGGCGCGCGCACGTTCACGGAATTCGAGGGGCGCAGCTTGGCTTGGCAGTTCCTCATATCTGGCTGGTCATCGTGGTGACTGTAGTTTTTGCTGGCCTAATTTTGACAAACCAACTGCTGACCCTCGGGCAATTGGCCTCGCCTCCTCACGCGATCCACGGCACCATGGCCCAACTAGCCACTCGAATCTTCCCCCAGGACGCTGCCGAGCGCGTGGCCTTCTCTGTGGTCGTGGCCACTGTCGCAGTTTGCGAGGAGTTGATCTACCGCGGCTTCGTCCAGACGGTTTTCAAACAGTGGGGCCACTTTGCTGTCCTGGCCATTGCGGCCCCAAGCGCACTGTTCGCCGTTGCGCACCTCTATCAAGGATGGCGCGGAATTCTGTCCACATTCGTCGTGGGGCTTTGCTTTTCGACCATACGGTGGTGGACCGGCAGCTTGCTCCCACCGATGATTTCACACTTTGCGGCAGATATGGCCGCAGGCATTCTCGCCCCGCGAAGGTTTCAGACGGAAATGCAAAAGAGTTTCATACAAACTACATAAATAGTAATGGAAACGATTTCAACCGACCGGATTGCCAAGGAGCTTTCAGCGTATGGTCTTGCAGCGAGCGAGGAGCTGTGTTCCAGGATTCATCTGTATATCCACACCCTTCTGCGATGGAATGCGATGATCTCGTTGACGGCAGTAACCGAGCCTATTGAGATTGTACGGTTTCATTTCGGAGAAAGTATCTTTGCCTTTACATCCGGGCTTATTACCGATGGTCGGCTCGCCGACGTTGGCTCCGGCGCCGGGTTCCCGGGGCTGCCCTTGTACTTGGTATGCCCATCGATCGAATTGACGATGCTCGAGTCGAATAGGAGGAAGTGTGTATTCCTGCAAGAGATCGTGCGGCAGATGGGCGTCGAAAATGGTGTTCAAGTATGGCACGGTCGAATGGATGGCTATGCGTCTGACCTGGGTCGATCGAAATTTGATCGCATTTCGAGCAGGGCGGTTGGTAGATGGGAGGATATTCTCTCTTTCGCGAAGGGAAATATGAATATTGCTGGAAAACTCGTCCTCTGGGTCGGGTGCGACGATGCAAGTAAAATTGCAAGAAATTATTCTCGTGACTGGGAATGGTCTATTCCGCTGCGTATACCAAATTCAGACCACCGCTATCTGATATCTGGAACCATCCCTTGAAATGTTTCACGTGGAACAAAACGTGATCCGTTCGTTATATTTGTTCCACGTGAAACAACTTGCAAGCATCGAAAACATTCTGTTACATTCTCCGCTCACGCGGAGAAATTTTGGCACGCATCATCTCGATTGCGAATCAGAAGGGTGGCGTCGGAAAGACGACCACAACAGTAAACTTAGGGGCCTCGCTAGCTGCATCCGAGCAGCGCACCCTCATCATCGATTGCGATCCCCAAGGAAACACCACGAGCTCGTTGGGATTTCCGAAAGATCCGGCACGACACACCCTGTATCAGGCGCTCATCCTGGATGAACCCATCGATAGAATAACGATTGACGCACAGGTCGATGGGCTAGATCTGATTCCGTCTGACAAAAACCTGGTTGGTGCAGCCGTCGAGCTTGTCTCCATGGAGAATCGTGAATATCGTCTTAGGGAAGCCATCCGAGAGGTGCGCGACAAGTACTCTTACATACTGATCGATTGCCCCCCTTCTCTAGACCTCCTAACTCTTAACGCCCTTGCCGCAAGTGACGCTGTCTTGGTTCCCATTCAGTGTGAATATCTGGCCCTAGAAGGCGTATCAGAACTCCTCGACACGCTGATGCGGCTGCGCCGCACCATTAATCCGGCATTGGGCATCGAGGGCATCCTTTTGACGATGTACGATGACCGAACAACGCTATCCAAGCAAGTTGCGGCTGATCTTAGAAGCTTCTTTGGAGCGCAGGTATTTGAGACCGTCATACCAAGAAATGTGCGACTCGCGGAGGCTCCAAGCCACGGGATGCCAGTAATGTTCTACGACATACATAGTAAAGGTGCGGAAAGTTATATTCAATTAGCCAAGGAGGTAATTGCGAATGCCCAGAAACGCGTTGGGCAGGGGATTGAGCGCGCTGATACGGGAGCCGGAGGGGGCCCAGCAGCAGCCGCAGCCGCCGCAGGGACAGGCAGTAGCGGCACCAGGGGCGACCGCGCCGGGAGCGGGGACAGCGGTAGCGACAGCGCTCGCACCGGCATCTCTTCTGAGTGAAGGGCTCCTGCACGCCGACATCGACTTAATCGATCCCAGCCCCTACCAACCTAGGACTTATTTCCGCGAGGAAGCCCTAAACGAGCTCGCCCAATCCATCCGGGTCAGCGGAATCGTGCAACCACTCGTGGTGCGAAGAATAGCTGGTCGCTATCAGCTGATTGCGGGCGAGCGCCGTTGGAGAGCGGCACAACGAGCGCAGATGAGCCGCGTACCGATCGTTGTCCGCGACGTGACCGAAGAAACCGCGCTCGAGATGACGCTGGTCGAAAATCTCCAGCGCGAGGACCTCAATCCCATCGAGCAGGCGCACGCCTTTCAAAAGCTGACCGACGATTTCCATCTGACGCAGGAGCAGGTGGCTGAAAAAACCGGGAAAGATCGCGCGACTATTGCCAACGCTGTACGCCTGCTCAAACTCGAGCAGCCGATCCAGGACATGCTCGCGGCGGGATTGCTCACGGCTGGGCATGGCCGAGCGCTCCTGGCCCTGCCAGACGCTGCGGCCCGCCTCGATGTTGCGCGGCGCGTAGCCAAGGGCGGCATGACTGTGCGGCAGGTCGAGCGCCTTGCGGCACGAGGCCCGCGCGTGGCCCCTGTTCCCACCTCACGCAGTGCCGATCCCAATACGAAAGCCGCCTTGGAGGACCTCCAGAGAAGGTTCGGAACGCGAGTCCTGCTCCACTCCGTGAAGCCTGGCGGAGCGGGTCAGTTGATCTTTGAGTACTATAATGATAGTGATCTTGCTCGTCTCTACGATCAGCTGATGAGAGAATGAAGCGTCATCAAGGGGGGTGTAATGCCTTGGGGTTGGTTCGATCACAAACACGAAGAATCAGGCGAATGGACTGGCTTTCTTGAGCAGGGAGTAAAGGTTGACGGAAGATTGGAAACCCAGGGAACCTTCCGCATTAATTCCGAAATGAAGGGCACCCTCGTCTCTCAACAAACGCTGATCCTTGGAGAAAAGGCCGCCGTCGAAGGTGAGATTGTCGGTAATCAGGTCATCGTATCCGGTCGATTCGACGGCACGCTCCGGGCAACAAGAAGAGTTCAGATCCAGCCAACCGGCATCATAACCGGGGATGTCTATTCTCCCTGTATAATCGTGGAACCGGGAGCGGTGTTTGAAGGCCAGTGCCACGTCGTTCCCCCGGGTGACGATGTCAGAACGATTGTCATCGCTATGCGCTCGGCGGCCAGTTCCAACTGATTCCTGGTTCCGCCGCTTCATCAGCATCCATAGGTTATAATCCGGTGCAACAATCTGGGGAGGGGCAGCTGTTTTGACAGAATCGGTGCGTTTGACCACCATGGCGAGGTCAGCCGGGTGCGCTGCGAAGCTGAGCCCGAGCATCCTTGAATCGGTGCTGAAGCGGCTCCCGGAGGTATCCGACCCGAACGTGATCGTCGGGTTTGACACCAACGACGACGCCGCCATCTATCGCATCTCAGACGGCTTAGCCTTGGTGCAGACGGTCGATTTCTTTACACCGATCGTCGACGATCCGTTTCTTTTTGGCCAGGTAGCCGCCGCAAATTCCCTGAGCGATGTCTACGCGATGGGGGGACGCCCTATTTCGGCTCTCACGATCGTTGCATTTCCGTCTTCAAGCCCCACGGAAATTCTAGAACAGATTATGCGCGGCGGTCTCTCTAAGATGTCCGAGGCGAATTGCACCGTGCTGGGCGGTCATTCGATTCGGGACGAAGAACTGAAATTTGGATATGCGGTGACCGGTCTGATCCATCCAGCCACCGTATGGCGCAATATCGGTGCGCGCCGAGGAGATAGCCTGCTCCTTACAAAACCGCTAGGCACCGGCGTTATCTCCAGTGCGCTCAAAAGCGGCAGCGCCGATGAAACCTCGGTTGCGGCTTCGACGGCTTCGATGACCTGCCTCAATCGTGAGGCAGCCGAGGCTTTGCGTGAAATCGAAGCTGCCGAAGACGGTAGCGGCTGCGTGCACGCCGTCACCGATGTAACTGGATTTGGACTGCTGGGACATGCTCGCGAAATGAGTATTGGCAGCGGCGTTTCGATGCGGATCGACCACACCGCGATTGGGTATCTTGCGGGCGCCGTGGATGCCGCGCGCAACCGATTTTTTTCTGCCGGCCTGGCGAACAACCGCGCGTTTCTGAACGGCTGCGTTGGTTTTGACGCCAGCGTGCCGGAACACATGCGCGCCTTGCTCTATGACCCGCAGACCTCCGGAGGCCTTCTGGCGGCGCTCGCGCCCGAACGGGCCCCCCAAGCACTCGCCGCGTTGCAGAAGCGAAAGATTCCCGCGCGAATGATTGGCGCGGTGGTTGCGAAGGAATCTCCCTTAATCTGGATCGCTTGACCCCGAAGGAATCGTGTAAACTTCCCTTTTTCCAAATCTGAATGGACCCCCTAACGCACGGCATCACTGGAGCACTTCTCGGGAAGGGCTTCTTTTCAGACCGGCAAGGACGCGTCGCAACCTTCGCGGCGACTCTCGGTGCCCTATTCCCCGACATCGATCTCGTTGCCGAGATTGCCTCGCGCGACCCGATGGCCATCGTCAACTACCACCGGGGAATCACGCACTCCTTCGTGGCCCTCCCTCTTTTCGCAGCGCTCCTTGCGTGGCTGACGCGCTACGTGGGGCGGCGTCGCGGCATCGAAACACCTTCGTGGGGAATGCTCACGGTCATCTACGGCGTGGGAATTGCGAGCCACATCCTGCTTGACGGCACAACGTCTTTCGGCACGCGGATGTGGACGCCCTTCTCCCAAAAGCGCGTGGCCTGGGATCTGATGTTCATCATCGATTTTGTGTTGAGCGCCAGTGTTTTGTTGCCGCAGGTTGTGGCGTGGATCTACGACAACCAAGCGCGCGAGCAGGCGCTCGGCGGGTCGCGGGCGAAGAAAATGTGGGCGCTTTCGAGCGCGGCCTCATTGTTGATCTGGGCCATCGCGTCTCTTACAGGATATCCCTTTCACCTGTGGATCGTTGCGCTGGCGAGTAGTTTGCTTGCGGCGCTGTTTTTTCTGCCGGGAGTGAACGGCTGGGGATTTCAAATCCGGCGGTCGAGATGGTGCCAGGCGGGAATTTGCGCGACACTCGCCTACGTGTTTCTGTGCGCCGCGGCGCATCATGCGGCGATGACCCGCGTGCACAGTTTCGCTGAGCGGAATCATATCGCTGTCGTTCGCCTAGGTGCGCTCCCCATTCCGCCCTCCTTGCTGGATTGGGGAGACCTCATCCGCACTCCGGACGGGGTGTATCAGTCTCGCTTCGACTTGCGACACGCGGAGTATCCCCCCTTTTCCTATGTGGCCGATTCCCCTCCCGATGCCTTCATAGCGCGCGCGCTGCAGCTTCCTGAGGTGCGGCTTTACTGGCAATTCGCGCGCTTTCCCACGATCCATTCCTCGGTCATGAATCGAGATCATGTTGTGGACTTCAGCGAACACCGCTTCACAAACGGGAACCGGCGCGCGCCACAGCCATTCTCGTACCGCGTGATTTTCGATGATGCTGGAGCCGTCGCCGCCGAAGGTTGGTTGCAGAACGGAATGTTCATGGAGCTGATGAGGCGAAGGCAGGTGTCACCTGCGCTGGGGAATCCATGAAGGTGCTAATTTTCAGCGACATCCATGGTGATCTGGATGCGCTCGCGCGAATCGTTGCGCAGCCGGCGGATATCTACATTGATGCCGGCGATCTGGCCACCTTTGGCAAAGGATTGGAGCGCTGCGGCCAGGTTCTTAAGCCGCTCGGTGAACGGCTCTGGGTGCTTCCTGGAAACCACGAAACGCACAAATCCACGCGCGAACTTTCCGAGCGGTTGGGCTTTGTTGATTTCCATCGGCAGGTCCGGCCGCTTGAATCAAGCACCGGCGTGGTGCAGTGGGCTGGCCTGGGCTACAGCAACATCACCCCCTTCAACACACCCGGTGAATATTCCGAACCGGAGATTGCGGAGGCTCTGTCGGCGGTGAGCGGAATCAAGCCGCTCTATCTGGTGGTGCATTGCCCGCCAGCGGGCACAAAGCTTGACGAATACGCCCCTGGCAAACATGCGGGCAGCGCGGCAGTACGCGAATGGGTGGAGCGGGAACAGCCCGCGTATCTTTTTTGCGGCCATATCCACGAAGCGGCGGGCCGGAGGGACTCGGTTGGCACAACACAGTGCGTCAATGTGGGCAAACAAGGCGTCACGATCGATATCTAGCGCGGCCGCTCACCCGGATCGTTCTTTTGCGCGGGATAAACAACCAGCTGACGCCGGTCGCCGGCCCCCTCACTCACCGTTCGGACACCCTGTGCTCCATGGAGTTCGAGATGCACGATGCGCCGTTCCCGGGAAGACATGGGATTGAAGTGAAAAGGCTCGCCGGTTTCGCGCACCCGTTGCGCGGCAACGCGCGCTGAGAGTTTCAGTTCTTCGAGTCGGGTGGCGCGATAATCGCCGCAATCGAAACGCACGCGATCGTGCATGCGCGGATCGAGCCGCAGCCAGCGGTGGGCAATGTGTTCAAGGGCAAGAAGAAGCTCCGCGTTGTGTTCAAGGAGCAGCGCCTCATCCACGCCGTGAAATGCGAAGACAACTTCCGGCCCTCCAGCACCTGTGGGCGATGAAATATCGTACTCCAGTACGAGGCCCATCTCGCGAATCGCCAGGTCGAGAAACCGCTTCATTTCCTCGGTCGCGCGCGCCGTGTCCAACTTCGGAGCGTCCTGGGAAAATTCCCTCGCCGCTGGCCGCCTGGGGGCGGAAAACCGTTCTTCCCTCATTCCTTTTTCTTCTTAAATTTGGGCTTAGGCGTCGGCAGCGGTTTTGTCCGATTCAAATAATATTGCTGCCCAACGCCGATCAAATTGCTTGTAAACATATACAGGTTCAGGCCGCTTGAAAGATTAAAGAAGAAGGCCGCCATCATCAAAGGCATCAGCGACATCATTTTTTGTTGCGACGGGTCTACGGTCGTCTGGGGCGTCATCTTCGTCGAGAAATACATCATGATCGCCATGGCGACCGGCAGGATGTAATAGGGATCCTTGGCGGAGAGGTCATGGATCCAGAACATAAAAGGTGCGTGACGCAGCTCGATGGCGCCGTTCAGTACGCGCCACAGGGCCCACCAGATCGGCAGCTGCGGCAGCATTGGCAAGCACCCGCCAACCGGATTGATGCCCTCCCTCTGGTAAATCGCCATCACTTCTTCGTTCATCTGGCGCTTGCGCGGATCGCTCATGGAGTATTTCTTATAACGGTCCTGGATCGAGCGGATTTCAGGGGCCACTTTCGCCATCCGCTGCATGGAACGCTGACTTTTCAGCTTCAGCGGGAACAAAGCGAAATTGATCAGCAGCGTGAGAATCACGATCGTCCAGCCCCAGTTCGGTATGGTGCGGTGAATCCACTGGAGTATGAAGAGCAGCGGCTTGGCGACGACACCCGTCCAGCCAAAGTTGACCTGTTCTTCAAGCGACGGCTTCACTCTGCTGAGCAGCGCCAGATCCTTGGGGCCGATGTAGGCCCGCATGTGGAGCGGCCCAGCCATCGTCGCCCCCGCGGCCATTTCTGCTTCGGGTTCTGTGCTCGGCTTATCGTCGACAGTAGTCCTGTGGTCCTGGGTCCAGTGCCAAAGGGAGAGATCGGTTCCTGCAGGGAGAAAAGTAGCGGTGAAAAATTGATCCTCGATACCGAGGAACTCCATGGGGCCGGCCTGCTCGAGCGGCTGGGCTTGGTTGCCTGAAACGCCAAGCTTTTTATATTGCAGCAGACTCAACTTGCCGTTTGATTTCGAGAAGACCGTTACCAGTTGCGAGGCCTTGTAAACAGCCTTATCGCCAAATCCGCCGCGCCACGCGAGTGCAGCGGGAATGGGCTTGCCATCGAGAGAAACTAAAACCTCAATGGCCATCTCGTAGTCCTGTGTGAAAGTGAGCTTCTTTGTCACAGCGAGATGGCCATCACTCCAGTGAAGCGTGACTTCCGATGGAGCGCTGATCTGGTCAGAAGAGGGCGTTACCTCGTAAAGGGCAGTATTGGCCTGCGACTCCAGCTGCGCATCAGACAGCATCAGCGAGAGCGGCCAGCCAAGCTGCTGCGATCCATCGGGATTCACCAAATCGAGGGGGCGCGGCGGGCGCTGATCGTCGAAGTATTTCTTAAGCTTCCAGCTTTTCACCACACCGCCGCGATTCGAAATCTCGACGCGGTAAAGCGTGCTTTCAATCGCTAAAGTCCTTTCCGCGAAGGCCTGCACAGCTTCAATTTCAATCGGAGCCTGCGAGGAAGAGGCTGCGCCCTGCCAGGCGGACGGCGTGGCAGCCGGAGGAACCGAACCACCCTGTGGCGATACCGTTTGGGAGGATTTCTGAATGGGCGAAGGGGGAGGACTATAAAAATGAGACCACACGCCGATCACCAGCAGAACCAAAATAACGAAGATAATGCCGCGAACCTGGTCCGACAACTCGTTCATCGAACAGGCTCCCCGTTGGCCTTACCTGACCCGTCCGAGATCGTCTCATACAGATCCGGGACCGGGTCATACCCACCCCGCATGAACGGGCGGCAGCGCCCCAGGCGCCTTAACGCGAGCACGACGCCACGCCGGGCTCCATGACGATTAATGGCCTCGTATGCGTAATTCGAGCAGGAAGGGTAATACTTGCAGGCCCCCCCTAAGAAAGGCGCCAGAAGAACTTTATATATCCGAAGAAATGCGAGCAAAATACGACGGGCGGCTGACGATCTTCCACACGTCGCTAACTCCCCTCGACTGGCGGCCCCGGAGCGCCCCTCCGAGGAATCAAACGTAACAACTCCCCGGCTAGCGCCGAAAAACTCGCCGTGGCGGCCGAGCTGCGTGGATGAACCACAATGTCCCATCCTGGAATAATCTCCTGTCGGTGCAACCGAACAATTTCCCGAAGCCTTCGCCGGATGCGGTTGCGCCGCACGGCAGTGCCTAATGCCTTTTTGATGCTCCAGCCGAAGCGGCTGACGCCGAGGCCATTCGGGCGAAGAAAGATCGTAAACTCGCGGCTCGACTTGCGGCGGCCAGCCCGATACACCGCGTCGTAGTCGCTGCGGCGAACCAAACGGCACGCGCGGGGAAAATCAAGTCGCGGAGAGTCAGACGCGCGTGAGGCTATGCCGGCCTTTTCTTCGTCGTCCAGCAAGGACTTTTCTTCCGCCCTGAGTTTTCATGCGTGAGCGAAATCCATGCTTTTTATGGCGGGCGCGGACATGAGGTTGATACGTACGTTTAGGCAACGATCTTTCTCCAGTTTACCCTGGCGCGTATCACCGTAAAAGCCGCGCGATCGATACATCTCATTGTCGTACCAAGGGAGCGCAACGGTTCCGATTCCAGCCGGGTGCGCTTCCCGACCACCAAGTCGCGCCACAAGCGCGAATCGCGGACCTAGGCGAAACAGTTAGTCTAATAGACGCGAGCAAGACGGTCAAGGCAGCCCTGGAAGCTTGCATTTGCACATTTCCACTTTGCGCTGGCGGCGCCTTCATTCACTTTGGTTCGGCTCTGGGCGATTGATATAGCCCGCAGCGCGCGTTATTTGTTGAAAAGCCTCTCTCAGTTGGCACGCCACTCCGCCGAGAGTCTTTTCAGCACGTCAACCGGGGGCGGCCCATCGTGAACTACAACGCGGTAACGCAGCGTCAGCGGACTTTCGGGCCGGATGGTCACCGGTCCCACAGCCGTAATCGAGGGGTTCAGCATCCACAGAGTGCGCGAATTGTGCCAGAGCGTCGGCGGATTCTTCGGATGATCGATTACGGCGACGCCAAGAGTTTTCCCGCTGCCGGCCAATTGAATCGTGTAGTCGTACCACGGTTCACTCGGCCAGTCGAGTTCCGGATACGCATATTGCGCGTCGCGCAGCGTGACTTTCCCCTCCTCATTTGAATAGTAGGAGTCGCCATCCTTGCGGCATTGCACGTCGAAACCGCCAAAAGCATTCTGATTGAGCCGGTATTCCACAGTGGGAGCAATCGTATAGGTGAGATCCAGAACGAAGACGCCCTCGCGTTCGGTCACCGCAACCGTGTCATTCTCTTCGCCCATCTTCCGGTTCTCAACCAGCAAATCGTTGTGAATCGACAGCTCGGCGTGGGTTGCGTCAGCATTCACGAGTGTGATTTCCCGATTCTGAACGACGCGGCCGTCGCGCGGAGCGAACACCCCCCAGCCCCAGAAATCTGCTCTGCGAACGGTGGCTGCGCGCATGGAAGATGTCGGGGATGGATTCGGTCGAACCTGCGGCTCGTAAAAGGCGCTATCGTGCCAGCCGAAGAAGATGCCGCGATGGTGCGGGTGGTCATCGGGCGCAATGCTGGTGATGCATTGGCCGGAGGGCGTATTCACGGGATGAAAGCAAGCCACGCTTGGCGATGTGAGGCCAATGTTGTCCGGCTTCGTCGTCAGATATTCAAAGACGACCCGGCCATCCGGCGTTTTGAGTTGCATGCCGAATGCAACCCGGGTCAGAGTGTAGGCTGCTGCCGCAGCGGCACGATCGGGAGCCGCAATCTCGCATAGAGTCATCGCCAGTGCGATGATAGCGAGCATTCCGGCAGCCCAGGGTAGGACATGTCTCAGATCGATTCCCTCCGTTGAATGCTTCCCGCGGTCTTGCCGCTCCTCCGACATGGGAGCCTCCTGTTAACCAGCCCAAGGCAGCGCGCAGTCAAGGTGCGCGCCAGGTTTTGGTGCGCGCTTCCATTACCACGCACGGGGTGGAGGATATTTCATGACTGCCCGTTTACGCAAGGCTCGCACGACGCTTTCGAAGCTGCCCGGCCGACTTCTTTGGTTCACGCCCCCCGATTGAGCTTGTCTCTCAAAGATGGACCCTTTTCATTTGACTACTATAGGGGGGTATGATATCAAGGCCTTGCCCCCCGCAGTCTGCGTCCACCGCTGCTGGCGCGGCCCGAATTTGTGGAAAGTGCGAGATGGTGCGTCCCAACTGCTCATGATTCCTCCAGGGCTTTTTAACGCTCCCGTAACCTGGCGCAGCCACTGCATAGCTTACGTTGGGTTTGCCGGAAATCGCTGGCGATCCCTGTTTTTCCGAAAGAGGCATTCTGCGTTTCATCGCTCAACTCGGCGCGCAAATTCTCTGCGTCCTGATCGTGTGCGCTACCGCGCCGTGCTTAGCTTTCGCGCAGACCTCGCCGCCAGACCCAACGGCCGCTACGGCACCGCCGGATACCGCGCCAACCGAACAGAGCGTCCCCGAATCGAGCGCGATCGCGCCATCCGATCTGGACTCGGGTGGTGATGCCACCCCGCTCACCGTCTTTCCCCATTCGCAGTCGAGCCGGTATTGGGTCTCGGGCCAGGCCAATATCGTTTTCCAGTGGCATCCGTTGTTCCCGGCGCAATATAGCGGAGCAAACAGCCTCACGTCAGAGGCTCAGAGCGCCACGACGCACATTCTGACGCTTTATACTGGCTACGAACTCACGCATACAACGGAGGTGTTTGCCGACATGGAGGATGCGACCGGGGGCGGCATCGGGAGCGCGCTCGGCCTCGCTGGCTACACCGACCTCGATTCTGTGCGGACAGTGCAGGGCATAGCGCTTTCAAAGGCTCCTTATCTGGCGCGGCTCATGTTGCGGCAGATCATCCCGCTGTCTCAGGAGCGCGTCAAAGCGGATCGCGACGAGTTCCATCTCGCCGCCTCGCTGCCGGCACGGCGCATCGAGTTCCGCATCGGAAAATTCGACGTGGTCGATTTCTTCGATCTAAATTCCTTTGGGTCCGACAGCCATCTGCAATTTCTCAACTGGACCGTGGACAATAACGGGGCCTATGACTACGCGGCCAATACCAGAGGCTATACCGATGGCGCCATCCTGGAATACCATGACCACTGGTTCTCGGCTCGATTCGGAGAGGTGTTGATGCCGAAGGTTGCCAACGGCATCAATCTTGATGCGGATTTATTCCGTGCGCGCGCGGAGAATCTCGAGCTGGAAGCCCGCGGCGAGGTGATCGCGCATCGCGCGGGTACGGTCCGGCTGCTGGGCTATCTCAACCACGCCGACATGGGCAATTACCGCGAGGCGGTCATCGACTTTCTGGATCACCAGACACCGACTCCCGATATCATCGCGACACGGCGCCAGGGACGCCACAAGTACGGCTGGGGCTTGAACTTCGAGCAGGAAATCACTTCACAGGTGGGCGTTTTCGGCCGCTTGGGCTGGAGCGACGGCCACAACGAGTCTTTCGCCTATACCGAAGACGACCGCACTTTCGAACTCGGTGGCTTTGCAACGGGCGGTTGGTGGCATCGGCACAACGATCGAGCTGGGGTCGCCTTCGTCGCAAACGGGATCGTAGCCGCCCACCAGCTATATCTTGCTCTCGGCGGCCTGGGCTTCCTGCTGGGCGACGGCGGCCTCACCTACGGTCCCGAAAAAATCCTCGAGGGATTCTACACCACGCACCTCTGGCGCGGGTTCTTCGCTTCCTTCGACCTTCAGCACATCAACAATCCGGGCTATAACCAGGTGCGCGGTCCGGTCACCGTCACAGGTCTCCGCTTTCACGCCGAGTTCTGACGGTTTCCCCGAACATCATCGGGCCGAGGAGCACGAACTCGAACCAGGCACCGGGATACTCCGAGCAGAGCGGTTCCCGGAAATCCGAATTCACTGGCAACGATTGGTCCGCCCACTTCCCGTGCCAGAACAAGCGCCAGCAAGAAGAACGCCAGCGCAATCCACGCCTGCTCGTGCAGCGGACAGATGCCACGCCCGGCAACGGCTCCTCTCCTGGCTCAACAGAAATGCACTATGAGGTGCCGGCGATTGGGACTTCGTCGAGTGAATCCGGCAATTCTGGAAAGGGAGGTTTCTTATCGAGGGAATTGGACACAAGAGAAGACGCGCGGCTCTGTTGGGAGCACGGCATTGACGGCATAATTGTTTCAAACCACGGCGGCCGGGCCCCAGAAACTTTGCGCGCGACCATTGAGGCGCTTCCGGAAGTGGTCGCGGAAGTCAACGGCCGCATTCCCGTGTTCCTTGACCGCGGCGTTCGTCGCGGCACCGACGTCTTCAAAGCGCTGGCGCTCGGGAGGAGGGCCACGGCGGTTGGAATCGGACGCCCCCTGTTATGGGGGCTGGGAGCATTCGGCCAGGCTGTCGATCGTGTGCTCGAAATTCTTCAAGGCGAGTTAAAGCCTGTGATGGGCAACTGCGGGACGCGGACGGTTGCCGACATCACGCGTGATGATGTCGCCAACCGGGAGGGACGAGTTAGAGCAGCTTGCGATGCAAGCGCCTTGCGGGCTCAAGAGAGCCCGCCCCGCGAATGCAGCATTGTCCTGCGCCGGGTGCATCGAGGCGTGGGACGAAGGCAAAAGACTGAATAGCCGGCAACCGTCCAGCCGGGTGGCTCCCAGCCGTTGGGCGTTCCGGACGTACGCCAGATTCGCCCTCACTGATGTACGACTCCGACACAAAATCCTCCAGCTTTGCGGCGGCTTCCTGAGGTAAAGTTCGATGAGTCAATTCCTGAACGACCGGGAGAGTCGCGATGAGTTTCATTTTTGCGGATGCCTGGCTGATTACGATGAATGGGCGGCGTGAGGTGCTGGAAGCTGCCAGCGTATGCGTCGAGAAAGATCGGATCGTGGCAGTGGGCACGCGCCAGGACCTGCAGCGCCGCTTCCGCATGGCGGAAACCGTGGACTGCAGGGGTCGAATCGTCATGCCGGGCATGGTGAACACCCACACGCATCTTTTCCAAACGCTACTGAAGGGCCTCGGCGACGATATGGTCCTAAAGAAGTGGTTCACGTGCATGACCGGACCGAGCGGCGTGCACCTAACGCCCGAAGACGCGCACGTCGCGGCACTTCACGGGTGCGTCGAATCGATTCGCTCGGGAGTAACCACGCTTGTCGATTTCATGTATGTCCACACACGGCGGGGCATGATCCCGGCGGTTGTTTCGGCTTTTGATCAGACCGGGATGCGCGGTTTCGCCTGCCGCGGCTTCGTTTCTCTGGGCGAAGAATATGGCGTTCCGCGCGAACTGATCGAAGAACCGGAGCATGCCATGGGAGATGCTCGCGAACAGATGCAGCTCTACAACAAGCCAGGCGCGAGAGTTCAGGTGGGTGTTGCCCCCAATATGATTTGGGCGGTGGACGAAAAGGGCTACCGGTTGACCCGAAAGCTTGCCGACGAGCAACATGCGCTGATCACGACGCACGTGGCGGAGACGACCTTCGAACTGGAAACGTCCGCCTCGCGCTACGGGCTAACCGACACGGAATTCCTCAGCGAGATCGGGTTTCTCGGTCCCGACGTTCTCGCGGCCCACTGTGTGCATTGTAAATCTCACGATATTCGCATTCTTCTGCACCACGGCACGAAGGTGGCCCACAATCCCTGCAGTAATCTCTATCTGGCATCCGGATGTCCACCGATTCCCGAGATGCTGCTTGCGGGTGTCACTGTGGGCCTCGCTTCCGATGGCCCGGCGAGCAGCAACAATCACAGCCTCTTTCAGGCAATGAAGTTCGCAGCGCTCATGCAAAAGGGCTTTCATCAGGATGCCACGGTGATTACAGCCGAAAAGGTTCTTGAAATGGCTACCATTGACGGAGCGAAAGCCGTGGGTTTGGAAGCAGAGATTGGATCGATCGAAATCGGGAAAAAGGCGGACCTGGTCGTCGTCGACTACGACAATGCTTTCATGACCCCGATCCATCACCCCGTTTCTGCCATCGTGTATTCGGCGCTGGGGCATGAGGTCTCGACCGTCATGATCGATGGAAAGTTCGTGATGCGGGACGGAGTGGTAAGCGGAGTGAACGAAGTGGCTGTGAGGCGCCAGGCGCAGATCAGCGCCGATGACTTAGCGCGCCGCGCCGGTTCCGACCGATTCAAGAAACGGCCGTGGCGTTCGATGGCAATCTAGTCTGAATTTCGACCTGGAACCGTCGATTTTGCCCTAACTCGATTGGATCCTGTACGCCCATCGCTTGCGACTGCGCGTCACACGTTCTTGGGCCTTCGCGTGTTTTGCGACGGGCCGTCTTTCCAATGGGGACACCACCTTTCTTTCGTTCGGAGTTCGTTGACGGAATCGCGGACAGCCCGTATAATGGGCGTTTCCCAATTACGCTAGGAGATTGCATGTACGCCGTAATTCGCACTGGGGGTAAGCAGTACCGCGTCGAGCCGGGTCAAACCATCGAGGTCGAACGGCTCGAAGGCAAGGTCGGGGGCACGGTGATCTTTGACAGTGTCCTGTCGGTTCGCACCGACGAAAAGAAAGTTCTCGGCGGCGAGCAAGCCGCCAAGGCCAAAGTGACCGGAAAGATCCTTCGGCATCTTCGCGGCCCGAAACTGAGAACCTTGAAGTATAAGACGGGAGGCCAATACAACATTCAGCGCGGCCACCGCCAGGGCTACACCGCCGTACAAGTCGGCGACATCCAGCTTTCCTAGAGGCGTTTGAAATGGCACACAAAAAGGGCGGCGGTTCTTCGGTAAATGGGCGCGATTCGCACGGCCAGAGGCTCGGCGTGAAGCGCTTCGGCGGCCAGGTGGTTTCGGGCGGCAGCATTCTAATCCGGCAGCGCGGCACGCGCTATAAGGCCGGCAAGAATGTAGCGCGAGCGAAAGACGATTCGCTGTTTGCGCTTATTCACGGCGTGGTGCGCTTTGAAGACCGCGGCGGGCGCGGCAAATTTGTCAGCGTCGTCACCGTGGAAGAAGCCTCGGCCGCGGCGGATGAGAAAAAGTCTGCCGCAGCAGCCGCAGACTGATTTCCTCACTCCCATGACGCATCGCCTGGGCGTCGTGTATTTTTGTTTTTCTACCCATCCATGTCGTATCCTTTTCAGTAGTCCCCTGCGCGAACGAGCGGCCCGTGTTTGCTGACGAAGCGAAAATCAAGGTAACTGGTGGCGACGGCGGAAATGGCTGCATGGCCTTCCGCAGGGAGAAATACGTTCCGCGAGGGGGGCCTTCGGGCGGCGACGGCGGACACGGCGGCGCTATTTATCTCGAGGCGAATCCGAACGACAACACGCTGCTGCGCTACCGCTACAATCGTGAGTTTCGCGGCGAGCGCGGGCGCCACGGCGAGGGCTCCAATTGCCACGGCCGCAGCGGAGTGGACACGATTCTGGCGGTCCCGATCGGCACGATGGTTTTCGACGCGGATACGGGCGAACAACTTTTTGATTTCACCGGGCCGGGCCAGCGCTTTCGTGCTGCCCGCGGCGGACGCGGAGGGCGCGGCAACGGCAATCCGCGGTTTGTAAGGCCTTGGCACCAGGCGCCGACAGAACATGAAGACGGCAGCCCCGGCGAAGAGCGTCACCTGCGCCTTGAACTGAAGTTGCTTGCCGACGTGGGGCTCGTGGGCTTTCCGAATGCCGGCAAATCGACGCTGATCTCTCGCATTTCCGCGGCCAAGCCGAAAATTGCGGCCTATCCCTTCACCACGCTGGAGCCTCACCTGGGGGTGGTCTCCGCCGATCCCGACGCTGCTCCGGGCAACGGTCGCACGTTCGTGGTCGCCGACGTTCCCGGCCTAATCGAGGGCGCGCACGAAGGCGCCGGCCTCGGCGTCCGCTTCCTAAAGCACGTGGAGCGAACGCGGCTGATCGCGCACCTGATCGATACGAGCGATGCCAACGAGCGCGACCCGATCCACGATTTTGAAATCATCGAACACGAGCTGGCGGCGTTCAGTCCGGCGCTGGCGGAAAAGCCCATGATCGTGGTCGCGACCAAGCTCGATGCCACCGTCAACCGCGAGCACCTCGAAGAGCTTCGCAAATTCGCCGAGCGTCGCGGGCTTGAGTTTTACGCTGTGTCCTCCGCAACGGGGGAAGGCATTGTCGGACTCGTCCGCGCAATGGCCAATGCGCTGGACCATATCCCCAAGCCTGCCGTTGTTACGGATGCAGGACCATCGGTTCTGCCCGGCAATCGTCACTTGCCCGAAGAGCACCGCGATCATCTGGAAGAAAATCTGAACGAAGAAGATCATCCCGCCGCGCCTCATCGGGAGGAGCGTTGACGTCTCACCCGACTACCAAGACGGCAAGCGGCGAGCATCGCCGTGCCGTCGCGCTTTTTGGCGGCACCTTCGACCCGATCCATGTGGGGCACATCGCCGTCGCGCAGGCCGCCCAGCGGCGTTTCCATCTGGACGCGATTCATTTCGTTCCGTCGTCACGGCCTCCGCATAAGACGAAGATGGCGCTCACACCATTTCTGCATCGCTATGCGATGGTGGCGCTTGCCTGTGCAGACCATGCGACATTTGTGCCGTCGGTGGCCGAGGCCGATATGGACGGGGCGACGCCGCGCATTTTCTATACCATCGACACGGTGCGGCGCTTTCGCCGCGAGCACACCGACGATCACCTCTACTTTATTGTGGGCGCCGACCAATTCCTCGAACTTCCCACGTGGAAGAGCTATGAGGCTCTGCTCGATTGTTGCGATTTCATCATTGCGAGCCGGCCTGGGTTCAAGCTGGACGTGCTGCGCCTGGTCATCCCCCCCGAAAAGCTCGGTGCCGACGAGGCCGCGAATCCCAACAAGATCGCCCTGCGCAAATCGTCCATTTATATGCTCAACACGGTATCGAGCCACGTCTCTTCCACCGAAATTCGCAGCCGGCTCGACGAACAAAAAAATATCCACGGCCTTGTGCCGCCGCGCGTGGAGGAATACATTCTGCGACAGGCCCTCTACCGGTGACTCCCGATCCTGTTCGCCCCGAAATCCGCTGGGCCGTCGAAGCGGCTCAGGACAAGCAGGCGGTCGATATTACCGTTCTGAATCTTTCCGGCGCGGGCGCGTTCGCCGAATCCTTTTTGCTCTGCTCGGGAAACAACCAGCCGCAGATTAAGGCCATCAGTGACGCGATCGAAGAGCGCCTCGGTCGCGAGGGCATCCACCTTGCGCATCGCGAGGGGAAAAGCAGCGCGGAGTGGGTTCTGCTCGATTATGGCTATTTTGTCGCGCACATCTTCAGCGAACGCGCCCGCGAATACTACGATCTCGAGCGGCTGTGGCGGACAGCCGAACGCATCGATTTTCCTGCGCCCGGCAGTCCGCCGAACGGTCCCGGCGAATCCGAGCGCAGCAGCACGCGACAATGAACGCAACAAAGGGCGCAGCAATTGCGTGGGCGGCCGCCGATCCCGGTTCGCTGCAGATTCTTGAAACTGCGCAGAGACTCGCCGAAACCGCCACGACACTTTTGATTACCGGCGAAAGCGGCACGGGAAAAGACCAGCTTGCTCGTTGGACTCACGATCACGGCCCTCGCCGAGACGCGCCTTATTTGAAAATCGATTGTGCCAGCCTTCCGTCGGAACTAGTGGAATCGGAGCTTTTTGGACACGAGCGCGGAGCCTTCACCGGCGCCTTCGCCCGCAAGCCGGGGCGCCTCGAGATGGCGCAGGGTGGCACAATTGTTCTCGACGAAGTGGCCGCGCTCGCTCCGGGGTTGCAGGCAAAACTGCTGCGCGTCCTCGAGGAACGCACCTTCCAGCGGCTGGGCGGCACCGAAACGCTTCATATGGACGCCCGGGTGATGGCGCTCACCAACGCTGACCTCACGAAAGCGGTGGCCGGCGGCCGTTTTCGGGAGGATCTTTTCTTCCGGCTGAATGTGCTCGCCATCGCTATTGCTCCATTGCGCGAGCGACGCGCAGACATTGCTCCGCTGGCCGCGCATTTTCTCGCGCGGCTGGGGCCCATTCACGGCCGGCCCGGTGCTTCTCTTGATCCGGCTGCGCTGAGGCTTCTTGAGTCCTATCGGTGGCCCGGCAACGTGCGGGAGCTCAAGAACGCGATCGAACATGCGCTGATATTCGCAAAGGGAACGGCCCTCAGCGCCGAAGACTTTCCACAGATTCTTCAAGGCGCGGGGAATGCGCACGCCACAGGCTCGCTGAGGTCGCTCGAAGATCTCGAACGTGAAGCCATCAAGGCGACGCTCGATCAAACACACTATAAGATCGCACGCGCCGCCGAAATCCTTGGCATCAGCCGCAAGACGCTTCTCGAAAAGCGCAAACGCTACGGCCTGATGTAAGGCACATCTTTCCGGGGGTTCTCGGCCTTTTACGGGTGCGGCAGCTAGATCGATCCATGAAAATTCGCTTCATCATGATTGGCAAGACCCGCCGCGAACAGGCCCGCGCTCTGTTCGACGATTACCTCCGCCGCATTCAACGCTACGCCGAGGCGGAAATCCACGAATTGCGTGATGCCACGCCGGCTCGTCTTTGCAAACTGAAAATGGAGCCGGGCTCAGCGGTCGTGCTCCTCGACGCCGCGGGCAAGCAATTCACGTCCCTGCAATTCGCCCGCTGGCTGGGCGACCTTCGCGACCGTGGTACGCGCGAGATTGTCTTCCTTTGCGGGGACGCCGCGGGTTTTCCGCCGGCCCTTCGGGGCGCTGCGACGCTGAAAGTCTCGCTCTCGACGCTCACCATGCCTCACGAATTTGCGCGCGTGGTTCTGGCCGAGCAGACCTACCGGGCTTTCACGATTCTGGCTGGTCACCCATACCCGAAGTAGCCGGGTGCGCGGGCTGCAAATCGTCAAGGAAAGCTTGGTGTTGCACATCACATGGGACCATAGCGCACCTTGCATTTCCTTCGTCCGTGGCCTAAAATTTTCAGATACATTTTAGATTTGCCTTTCGCGCCGCGTTCAGTCCTTTGGACGCCGGGGGCGCTTCCCGTCGCGCACAACATCCTAGGAGGATCGGTGTCCACACCATTGGAAAGCTGGGTCGAAGAAACAGCACGCCTTACCAAACCCGCGAAAATCGTCTGGTGCGATGGCTCGCAGGAAGAGAATGAGCGACTTGCCGGCGAAATGTTGCGCGATGGTACTTTCCTGCCGCTCAATGAAAGGACGTATGCGAGCTGCTACCTTCACCGAAGCAATCCCAATGACGTGGCCCGGACCGAGGGGCTGACGTTCATCTGCACGCGGCAAAAGGCCGACGCGGGACCGACGAACAACTGGATGTCCCCCGAAGAAGGAAAGGCTAAGCTTCGCCCGCTTTTCGACGGCGCGATGAAGGGCCGCACGATGTTCGTGGTGCCTTATATCCTCGGCCCGGCCCCTTCGCCCTACAGCAAAATAGGCGTGGAGATCACCGATAGCGCGTACGTGGTCGCGAGCATGCGCATCATGTCGCGCATGGGCAAGGTGGCGCTCGATCGGCTGGGAAGCTTTGATGATTTTGTTCCCGGCCTTCACTCGCTGGGGGATTTGAACCCCGATCGCCGGTTCATCCTTCATTTTCCCGAAGAAAGACTGATCTGGAGCGTCGGCTCAGGCTATGGCGGAAACGCCCTGCTTGGAAAGAAGTGCTTCGCGCTGCGAATTGCGAGCTGGATGGCGCGCGGCCAGGGCTGGATGGCCGAGCATATGCTGATTCTGGGCCTCGAGGATCCTTCGGGGAAAGTCACCTACATGGCGGCGGCGTTTCCGAGTGCCTGCGGCAAGACGAACCTTGCAATGATG
The DNA here is from genome assembly GCA_050015335.1 of Candidatus Acidiferrales bacterium. Lineage (GTDB taxonomy): Bacteria > Acidobacteriota > Terriglobia > Acidiferrales > UBA7541 > Palsa-295. The sequence goes on from JBEKBP010000023.1 coordinate 40,866, forward strand.
GTGTCCACGCTGGAGAAACAAGGCTACCGGGTGTGGACGATTGGTGATGATATCGCGTGGATGCACGTCGGCGCCGATGGAACGCTGCGCGCTATCAATCCGGAGGCGGGCTTCTTCGGCGTTGCTCCCGGAACAAACGAGAAAACCAATCCGAACATCATGGGCGCGCTGCACAAGAACACGATTTTCACGAATGTGGCTCTGACGCCTTCAGGTGAGCCATGGTGGGAAGGAATCGACGGCGCGGCTCCGCAGGGTCTTACGACGTGGAAAGGCGAGCCGTTGAACGGGAACTCCGGACCGGCCGCGCATCCGAATTCGCGCTATACCGTTCCGGCAAACCAATCGCCCTCGATCTCGCCGCGCTTGAATGATCCTGAGGGCGTGCCGATCTCCGCGATTATTTTTGGCGGCCGCCGCGCGCGGCTCGCTCCGCTCGTATATGAATCGCAGAACTGGCAGCACGGCGTGTTCGTGGGCGCGACGATGGCTTCGGAAACCACCGCCGCCGCGACCGGCGCCGTGGGCGTCACTCGTCGCGACCCCATGGCCATGCTTCCTTTCTGCGGGTACAACATGGCCGACTATTTCGCCCACTGGCTCGCGATGGGCCCGAAGCTGAGAAATCCGCCGCGGATTTTCCACGTCAACTGGTTCCGGCGGGGCGCCGACGGAAAATTCCTGTGGCCCGGCTATGGAGAAAACGTCCGCGTGCTGAAGTGGATGCTGGATCGAATCGAAGGCCGAGCCGAAGCAAAGGAGACCCCCATCGGCCATGTGCCGATGCCAAAGTCGCTGCTTCTCGACGGACTTTCTATTTCGCCGGACACTCTCAACGAACTTCTACAAGTCGATCCGAGCGCCTGGGCGGCGGAATCGCGGGCCGTCGGTAGATTTTTTGAGGAGTTTGGCAACCGTCTTCCTGAGCCCCTGCGCCAGGAGCATCGCGCGCTCGATGAGCGGCTCCAGCGTTCCTCGATGCCCGTCAAGTAAGGCGATCTGCTGTTGCCTAATGCGATGATTCAGAGGGGTTAGGTCGCCTCCTTCCGGATACTGTCCTCCCCCAGTTCTACCCCCTTGCGTTCGGGAACCGAGTGGATAAGATGACCGGATGACGAAGCTTGGCAATCCCTCTGTTAGGCCACGATCCCGGTTCGGTTATACATCGCATAGAGGACCCTCGATTGCGCTGATCTTGGCCGTGTTTGTTGCCGCGCTGGCCTCGGCCAGCACCTTGCGGCAAGCGCCCGTTGCCTTCAGCAAGGCGGTCGGCTCCGCAGGCAGTTCCACTGCCAATCCTACGGTGGCCCCGGATTTGGCGCAGCGCGTCTCAAGGTTCCGTAGGGTGAAGATGTCCTTCCACTCGCAGGGGCTCACTTCGCGCGAACGCCAGATGATTGACAAACTTGTCGACGCGGCCGGGCTGCTGGACTGCATATACTGGCGGCAGAGCGACCCCGAGGGACGGAAGCTTTATCTTTCGCTGGGGGGAAGCAAGAATCCGCAGGACGAAGTTCTCCGGCGCTATTTGAAAATCAATGGCAGCCGTTTTGATCTAATCGACGACGAAAAGCCGTTCGTGGGCACGCAGCCCATGCCGCCGGGGCGCGGATTTTTTCCCGAAGACATGACGCGGGCGCGGTTCGACGGGTATGTGGCCGCACATCCCGCGCAAAAGGCCGCGCTCTACAATCCGCAGACGATCGTCGGCTGGAAGGGCGGCACGCTCGAAGCCATTCCCTACCATGTTGCCTACCGCGAATTCCTGGAACCGATGGCGAAGGATCTCCGTGAGGCGGCTGCGTTGAGCGAAGACCCGGCCTTTGCGAAGTTCCTGCGGCTTCGCGCCGATGCCTTGTTCACCGACGACTACTTCGCGAGCGACATCGCCTGGCTCGATCTGCAAAACCCAAAATTCGACATCATCTTCGCGCCCTATGAAACCTATCTCGACTCACTGCTGGGCGTGAAAACCTCCTACGGCGCTTCCGTGATGATCCGCAACGACCAGGAAAGCAAGAAACTCGCAGTCTTTCAGAAATACGTCCCAGATTTACAGGAATCGCTCCCTCTTTCCCGCAGCGACTTGCCTTCGAAGCGGGGCAAGCAATCACCCATGGAAGTAGTGGATTCTCCATACCGCGCGGGCGATCTGCTGCACGGATACCAAGCGGTGGCCGACAATCTTCCGAACGATCCGCGCATCCACGAGCAAAAGGGCTCCAAGAAAATGTTCTGGAAGAATTTCATGGACGCGCGCGTGAACTACATCATCCTGCCGCTGGCGAAGCGCGTGATGAAGCCGGACCAGGCTGCGCTGGCGAGCGGCGACGGCTATCTGACCGACACGCTCATGCATGAAATCTCGCACGGACTGGGCCCGGCGTTTGCGCACACGGCGGCGAGGAAAACAGATATTCGCGAGGCGATCGGGCCGCAATACTCGGGGCTGGAAGAGGCCAAGGCCGACGTCGTCGGCGAATTCGGCCTGAAATGGCTGATCGACCACGGCGAATTTCCGAAGGAAAAACAGAACGCCGTGTACGCCTCCTACGTCGCGGGAATCTTTCGCACGGTGCGCTTTGGAATCGCCGAAGCGCATGGCGCCGCCGAGATGATGGAATTCAATTACCTCACCGAGCAGGGTGCGATCCGCCGCGATCCCGGCAGCGCGCTCTATGAAATCCGCTTTGACCGCATGCCGGGCGCGATCGGCTCGCTGGCCAAGGAGCTGCTAGAGCAGGAAGCGACCGGCGACCGGGCGCGCACGGAGCGCTGGTTCAAGAAATATGCGGTGATGCCGGCGGAGCTTTCCGCGGCTCTCGCGAAGGCCTCCGACATACCCGTGGACGTGGACCCCGAATTCGACTTTCACCCGCCGCTTCGATAGGAAAGCTCACAGGATCGATTGAATCTCGGCATCGATGGAAACGTGCGTCTGGGGGAAGCCGTTGATCCGGTAGATGGTTTGAAGAGTTGCTCCGCCCTCGCAGGTGAGATGGAAGAAGCGGCTGATGTGATAGTCCTCATCAAAGCCGCTGAAAACATCTTCGATCGTTTCTTTCGAAAGCCCGAGGGAATCGAGCGGAAACTGTTTTCCGAATGCGCCGGCGGCTGCCAGGTACCTCCGCACGATCTCTTCCAGTTCCATACTCATATCCAGAGGTACGCGCCTGCATCGCCGTAAGGCAAATTCACGTAGAAGAGATTCGCTTCTGGAATCCCTTCGAATGCCTCGACTAGTTGGCGGGCTCCGTGTTCGGCGCAGAAAGGCTCGCCGGCGGCTTCAGCGATCTTTTCCACCTCATCGAGGCTCGCCACTTGATCTTGCGGAAACCAGAGCCACGTTGCCGTTTGCAGACATCGTATACAGGTGCCGAACCCCTGCGCCAGCCGATTTTCGATGGCGGCCGCCACATCCGGTGCAAGCCCCGCCGCCTCAAAATCCAGCCCGGCCACAAAGAAATACTGTGTAAAAATCTCGGCGTCCGGCTGAAAGGCAACGACACGTCCGGGATATTGGCGGAGTTCGGGTGCTACTGTGTCGGTCAGGCACCTGCGGCATAAGACGATTTCTGGCCGCGCAGGATCGCGGCGGACCACCCGCCTTCCTCGCAGGTAGAGAATATCGGGCAGCAGCGTGGCAACCCACTCCGTCTCATGCTGTAAGTGGATGCATTCGGCCGCTGAACCCTTAAGCCATGCCCACCAGTTGCGGCTCCGCGGCAGGATGCGGATGCCCGGATAGGCAGATTCATGGGACATCTCGCTCAAATTTGCGCTCCACGGTGCAATGGGGGAGCCGTATGGTAACAGATTAAAACTGGAATGCACGCGTTGGAATCTTCGCGCTTTCTGTCTTCCGCCGAGCAGAGCTGCACCGCGGGACTCGTTTTGAGACGGCTGGCACAGAGGGGCACAGAGGGCCAGTCCATTGACAACCTGCAAACCGGACGCGTATCATTTCCTGCGATACAGCGTCGGGCGCTGATGCTTATCCCCTTCAACGCTCTAACCCCCGATTGGGTGGAGTAACCGAGGTCGAACTTTCGGCAAGTAGGGTAGCAATTGCTACGGAGGCCGCTTTTCCATGTCACCCGAACACGACGAGAAACCACAACCCCCTGACTCCGAAGCAGCTATGGCAGAGCCCTCACCAGAAAACTTACAGTTTGCAGCGTCGGCGGTAGCTGCTGAGCCACAAAGTTCCGGCGCTGCCACCGCTGTGGCGCGTGCCCCTGAGTCCACCGTGATCGCCGAGCCTCCCGCGGCTGGTACCTCAAGGGGTGTCTCCGCCGCGGGGATCAGTGCGCCCGCCACCGAAGGACACGTTGCGCACCCCTCTGTATCCACCGAATCGATTGAAACACCGGAGCCTGCCGAAACAAATGAAACGATGGATCAACTCCTCGATCAATTCCCCACGCCTGAAACAGCTGCCGCAGAGGGTGACATTTTCGAGGGGCGTGTGCTGGCTGTTACCGAGGCGGGCGTTGTGGTCGATGTCGGTGGGAAATTCGAAGGGCTGGTCCCGGCGCAGGAGTTTCTCGATTCAGGCGCTCCGATTGAATTCGGCGCAGGGCAGACGATCGAAGTCGAGCGTCTGCATGAACAGCGGGATGGATATGTCCTGTTGTCGCACGTGCGTGCGCACCGCCGCCGGGTCTGGGAGCGCATCGAGAAATCCTACCGGGAACACACGAATCTCAAAGGCAAGATTCTGGAGAGAATTAAGGGTGGCTTGGTCGTCGATATTGGCGTGCGGGCGTTCCTGCCCGCGTCGCAGATCGAACTGCGGCCGGTACACGACCTGGAGGGATGGAACAACCGGGAGATTGAAGTTCGCATCCTGAAACTGAACCGGAAGCGCGGCAACATCGTGGTGAGCCACCGCGCCATCCTCGAGGAAGAGCAAAAGGCCAAGCGCGACACGCTCGCATCCATGCTCACCGAAGGCAGCGTGGTAACGGGCCATGTAAAGAACATTACCGATTATGGGGTGTTCGTGGACTTGGGCGGAATGGACGGCTTACTCCACGTCAGCGATCTGGTTTGGGGGCGCGTCCCCCATCCTTCCACACTCGTGAAGGCCGGCGACGAGATTGAGGTGCAAGTCCTCAAATTCGACAAGGACAAGCAGCGAATCTCCCTAGGCAGAAAGCAGCTGCTTCCCGATCCATGGGCCACCGTTCCCGAGCGGCTGCCGCTGGGAACACGAATTCAGGGAAAAGTCGTTGGCGTTACCGACTACGGGGCTTTCGTACAGATTGAGCCGGGGGTCGAAGGCCTGGTTCACGTAAGCGAAATGAGCTGGTCCAAGCGCACCAAGCATCCTTCGAAGATTGTGAAGGTCGGGGACGATGTCGATGTGGTGGTGCTCGAACTCAAGACCGACCAACGCCGCATTTCTCTTGGGCTGAAACAAACGTTGCCAGACCCCTGGGAAGCAGCGGCGGAAAAGTATCCTGTCGGCATGGTGATCACCGGACGCATCCGCAACTTGGCCGATTTTGGAGCATTCGTGGAAATCGAAGAGGGAATGGAAGGCTTGATCCACATCAGCGACGTCAGCTGGACCGAACGTATCAAGCATCCCAGCGAGAAATTCAAGAAGGGCGACACCGTCCAGGCCCGCGTGCTCAAGGTGGATTCGCAAAACCGCCGTCTTTCCCTCGGAATCAAGCAAGTCAACGACATCTGGGCCAATTGGTTTGGGGCGCACAAGGCCGGTGAAGTGGTGAAGGGCAAGGTAACCAGAACAACCGATTTTGGTGCCTTTGTTGAGCTGGCCGACGGCATCGAAGGTCTCTGCCATGTGTCGGAAATCGAAGAACGGCGGCCGAAGGGCGAGCGGGAAAAAGAAAAGCCACCCCGTGGGGCGCGTGTCACATCCGTGCTCGCGGGCGGCCAGGAATACGACTTCAAGATTATCCGCCTGGAACCGGAAGAGCACAAGATCAGTTTGAGCTATCGCGCGGCGCAAAAGCAGGCGGAACGCCAGGAGATAGATACGTTCCGGTCGTCGAAGTCGTCGCCGACGGCGACGATTGGCGATGCCATTATGGCCAAGCGGCAGTCGTCATAGCCAGTTTCCGCGACCGGACGGGGCTTTTCCGAATTCACCTCCCCGGCTGGAATAATCTTTACCTTACGTTAGATTGATGATATCAAAGAGGTTGTGGCGTCTCGGTCTCCGGCTCCGGCGCATACAGCCCGTCACTTCATTACGTATTGATCGATCTTGAGGAGGCACTCATCCCATGGCAGAGGCAGCCGGCGAACAAGCACACAATAAAGACCAGACGATGACCAAGGCCGATCTGGTGGGAGAGGTTGAGCGCGTCACTGATCTGTCGCGGAAGGAGTCCGAGGCCGTCGTCGAGACGATCTTCGAGAGCATCATCGCGGCGCTGCAATCCGACGACAAGATCGAGATCCGTGGCTTCGGAAGCTTTCGCACGAGGCAGCGCCGTGGGCGCACAGGGCGCAACCCCAAGACCGGGGCCAAGGTAGAAGTCCCGCCCAAGAAAATCCCCTTCTTCAAGCCGAGCAAGGAGCTGAAGGATTTCATCAATAGCTCGCGGCTGCCAGAGGCTCCCGCAGGTTCTCACGAACCAGGCACGCAGGTCTAAGCAGGATGGATTATTTGTGGTCGCCCTGGCGCTATCGTTATATCGCCAGCGAAAAGAAAGGTGATGGCTGCGTATTTTGCGACGCGATCGCAGCAAACGATGACGCCGCCACGCTGGTGGTTTTTCGAGGCGAGAAGAACTTCATCATTCTGAATCGGTATCCTTACACCAGTGGCCACGTGATGGTTGTTCCTTACGCGCACATGGCCGAACTTTCCTCCGCCCCTGCTGAGACTCTCTCCGAAATGATGCGCCTGGCCCAGCGCGCCCAAACGGCGTTGGAAAAGACATATCACCCGGAAGGATACAACATCGGGATGAATCTGGGCCGTGCTGCGGGAGCGGGAATCGTGGGGCACTTCCACTTGCATGTTCTTCCGCGCTGGGCCGGCGATGCCAACTTCATGACGGTTGTGGGAGAAACTCGCGTGGAGCCCGAAGAGCTCTCCACAACCTATGGAAGGCTTCGCAGCGCCATGGCTTGAGGCTGCTATTGCCCCGGATGGTTTGTGAGGTCGGAAGGATCCGGTTCCGCAGCGTCCCAGAAATCGTCGCGCCCGAGGAGCTCAACCCCGATATGGCGCATGCCTTCTGCGTCGAACCGCGAGTAGACTACGCGTGCTTCCACCCGTTTGCCTTTATCCCGGCGGCACAACACCACGTGTCCGTTAACCTCGACCGAATGGCGGCAGACAAAACCGGCACCGTGGCGGCTCACGGTGGAAGTCCAGGTTTCTTCCTCCCAGGTATGGCGCGGATCTTCTCGGCGTAGCCAAACCGGAACCGAGGACGGCACTCGCGGGCTGCGCCGCAGCGACCGGCTCAGCTGTGAACTGCGGCGAACGATCCCCGCCAGGCGGTCGCCGTAGGCACCGGTAGCGAACTCGCCGCCGTCGGCCAGCGTTTCAGCCTGTCGCACACAATCAGCTAAAAAATTCCTCAAGCCTGCAACGATTGCCGTGTCGACGGGGTTTGCCTTCAGGCAGGCGCTGCGTGCATCCATCTCCTGAACCGAAACGGAGAGAAAATGATCGAGGCACAGGGGGCGGGTTTCCAGCTGGGTTGCGACGCTGTCAGTGCAACCGTTGAAGCAGCATTGGCTGGCCTTTAGTGCGCGCGGCGCTTCAGGCCATGCAATTTGACTTGCCATCTGCTATCCCAAGCCCCAAGCCGCGGGCCAAGCTTATTCTTTCGGCAGTTTTCCAATACCTTTGGCTACTTCGGAAATCGCGTGGCCGACCATTTCCAGATGCGCCCTGCTGTGATTCTCCAATTCGTGGGAGAACTGGCGAGATGTCTCCGCGGCCTTCGCCTTCATGTCGCCGAAAGCAGCTTCCACGGGCTCCAAAGCTCTCTGCAATCGAGCCTGGACCTCGGCTTCCTGTTGCTGCACCGAAGAGCCGAAAGTATGAAGCGCAGCGCTCATGGAAGATTGCAGAGCCCCCTGAAGCTCTTCGTGGGCGGCGTCGAGGCGTTCGCGAATGATCATTTCGAACTGTTTTTCGAAACCGGTGCAAACCTCTTCGATTCTGCCCGTTGCCTTAACCAGCGCCTGGTCCAGGACGGTCTCCAGTTCTTCGCGCTGCTTGGCCAAACCGGCCATCGTTTCCTTGGCGCGATCGATTACCGGAGCCGACTGCTCCTTGAGCCGGGAGACGATGCGATCCACGCCTTCTTCGCGGGATGATTCCAATCCTCGTTGCAAGCGGTCCAGGGCATTGGCGGAAAGGCTTTGCGCGAGGTGATCGAGCTCCTTGCTGCGTTCCTCGACCCGGTCGAGAGCCCGGCGAATGTCGGAATCCAGCCGCTTGGTCCAAGCCGCGTGAAGCGTCCTGGCGCTTTCCTGGGTAACTCTGTTCAATTGCTTGAGCGACTGATCGATCCAGGGCCCCGTCTGCGAGGAAGCGAGTTCGGTGAGCACGGCCTTGGCGTCTTCGCGGAGTTCGTGGCGAACTTCATCGAGCGTGGAGGTGGCCTTTTCCCGGACGGCGGCGCCTGCCGCCTCAAAAAGGATTCTTTCCATCTGCTGGTGAAAGTCACCAACCAATTGCCCTACAGGCCGGTCGAGCACCGGAGAGGGCTTGGTGACAGGAGACACAATTCCGGCACCATTGCCGGATTTTTCCGGAGCAGGGGCCTTGGCAACAGGCTCCGGCTTGGGAACCGCAAACGGCTTCGACTTTGCGGGCGCGGGTTGCTGCAAGCGTGATTCGCAGAACGTCAGCCAGTCCTGCGGCGGCGAATCAATGCCCCAAATATTTCCAGGATCCTCGAGTTCGATAGCCGTCTCGTAGGTGCCGGCCGCATCCGGAGGCCGCTTGACCCATTTCACGAGACCCCGTGCGGAGAGGGTCTCTGCGCCCTTGCCGCTGAGTTCAAGCATTACCCAGGAGTTTGTAAGCACGTCGTGCCTGGACTCATATCTGCAGCCGTGACAACTTACGGCGACCGTGGAGACTTCCTCGCGATACGGGCCACGATAGGAATCGACTCCCATCACCGTGATCGGGACGGTTGCGTTCAGCCGGGAACTACGACGGAGAGGCCGGCCCAGATCGCTGGCGGTTGACGTGTTTGACATGAATTCCTCTTTGTTTTGTCTTCGAGCATTCAGAATACGGCAAGCCGTTTCCTCCCATAACCGTCAAATTCAGTCGATGTGTTAATGGGTAACTAGGCTATGAGAACCGAAAGAGGACAACTCACTGGTTCAGTGGCCGGCAAATCCCGCGGGGCAACTACACGCGGTGAAGGCGCTCGGTGTGATTTCGGTCTGCGCGCATGAATAGGGCAGCCAGTCTCTGGCCGAAACAGAGAACACCGGGGACATGTGCGTAGCGAAAAGATCCAGAAGCTTGGAACGTATCGCGTCATTCGAACGGATCAAAACAGAGATTGTCTGAAGGCTCGCGGGGCTGTAGCTCGGCAGGGACGATGCCTGGCGGAAATCATAGGCTGGTTCCCAGTCGGGCTTCGCGGAAGAGTCGGTTTCAGGCGAACTCTTCAAGTACAGAACGGCGTAATCGACAAACGCGCCGTTTTGCTTGTCATATACGCCAATTTCAAATTCCGGATTATGGTGATCGGGGCTGACTGACGGAGCGATGTTCGTTTGAAAATAATGCAGGCCTCCGGCATCGGTGAGAACGCGGAAATCGTTGATGTGCGTATGGCCAGCATAGCTGTCACGAAGAGATTGCTTATGAGAACCGATGATGGCGAGGAAGGAATCTAGGTAAATCCTGTTCCAAAACAGAGTGGGTGTGCGGCAGGCGCCCTCCTTCGAGGACGCGTAGGCGTCAACCCCCGGCGGTATGTGCATGATCAGTGCGGCGGTACGGCCCTGCGCGCGAACTTCCTCAAGTTTCGACGCCAGCCAGCTCATCTCCGCCGGACCGCCATCTGCATCGCCCGAGGAGGCATCATCGGTATAGTGCCGCGACCAGAATGAAGTGTTCAGCACGATGAGCTCCTGGCTGGGCACCGTGGGATGCCTCGCGGCGTAGTAACCGCCGGAAGTAAAATCCCGCGTGGCGTCGGATTTTTCGGCAACGGTTCGCCATTCCTTCGACAGGGCCACCAGAAGAGGTTTCCCGGGCGCGGCATAATCGCCGTCGGTTGAATCGTTATTGCCGAGCGCTCCGAAAATCGGAATCCTTGGAAAGGATTGCTGAAGCAGGCGATTTACGAAGATCATGGTTTTGATCACGAAGGCCTGATAACCCTGACCGTCCGGCCTGAATTCGCGGTACTTCTTCCTAAAATGATGACCAAGATAGTCTCCCGTGACCAGGATGTAATCATAGGGCACGCCGGAGTTGCGAGCCGCGTCTATTGCCGAGACCAGGAGAGCATAGTTGGAGTCTGCGCCATCGCGTGAGACCTCGTGGCCGGCGGAGGCTTGCAGAATAGTTCGCCATTTCTCGACCGGATTGGACGCAAGCGCTTCTACCCCGCGCGGATCAGTTCCCGTAAAGGGATCGAAATGAATGTCCGCAAGGACTAGGAAAGTTCCATCATTCGGGCCGGCCGAAACAATCCCGCTGCGAGAGGGGCGCTGAGGTCGGGCGCCGATTTGAAGCGAACGGGACAACAGGAGCCAGCAGGCCAGCAGAACGACTGCGACAGTACCCGGTTTGCGCACACCCATCAATTGATTCAGACTCTCTGAACAAAGGCTCTTGCAGCAACAGTCCAACTATAACAGGCAGGGCTACACCGCCGCCTGGCGGAAGCTTGTTTCGTCACTGGGCGGGCCTTTGTTCGGGGAGCGATGTTGGACCGACCGGCGGGAGGGATCGGCCCCGAAGCCGAAATCTTATCGTGGAAAGCGCGCCGGCTAATCTGGCCGGCCGAAGCAGCGATATTCAAAACCTCGCGCCTTCATCTCCTTGGGAGACAGGATATTCCGCCCGTCCAGGATTAATGGCCTGGACATGGAGTCGCGGACGCGATCCCAATCGAGCTTCTTGAATTCGTCCCATTCGGTGGCGATGAGCAGTGCTTCGGAATCCTGCGCGGCCTCATAAGGGGATTTCGCATATTCAATGTGAGGCAGAACGGCCCGCGCCCGGTCCATGGCTTCTGGATCGTAGGCGCGCACGCGCGCCCCTTCCCCGAGCAATTGGTTGATTAGATCGATGGCCGGCGCAAAGCGAATATCGTCCGTGTTGGCCTTAAAAGCCAGACCCAGAACGCCCACCTGCTTGCCCCGAATCACCCAAAGAGCCTGGCGAATTTTCTCACAGAAGCGGTCGATCTGCTTCTTGTTGATTTTCTCGGCTTCCCGAAGCATGGTGAAGTCGACGCCGGAACGCTCCGCCAGGTGCACGAAGGCCTGCAAATCCTTCGGCAGGCAGAAGCCTCCGAAGCCCAACCCGCTGCGCAGGAAACTCTGGCCGATTCGCGGATCCATTCCCACGGCGCGCATCACTTCTTCGATGTCCGCCCCCAGCCGTTCGGCCAGGGCTGCGACCATATTGGCGTAGGAAATCTTTAGCGCGAGAAACGAATTGGACGCGTGCTTGATCAGCTCAGCGCTGTTGATCGTCGTTACCAGCCACGCCGGTTTCGCCACGTCGGGACACCCGGAGGAATGCACGGGACACTTGAAATTCTGCTCCAGGACGGGACGATAGATCTCCTTCAACTGCCGTTCCGCGCCTTCATCTTCCACTCCGACCACGATTCGGTCGGGATGCAGGAAGTCCTCGACCGCGGTGCCCTCCCGTAGGAATTCGGGATTGGAGGCTACGCTGAAGGTCACATTCGATTTCCGTCCATAGACGCCCAGCGCGCGCTTTAACTCCTGCCCGGTTCGGGCCGGCACCGTGCTTTTCTCGACCACGATCTTGGGGCTGCGCGCTTCGGTCGCGATCATTCGCGCGACATGGTCAATCGCGCTGAGGTCTGCATCGCCGTTCGGCAACGGCGGAGTTCCCACACAGATAAAGATGGCATCCCCGCGAGTAGCGGCATCGGCAGGGTTCGCGCTGAAGCTCAGTTTCTTCTCGGTTCGGGCCTTGGCAATCACCTTTTCCAACCCTGGTTCATAAATAGGGAGGCCCCCATTGTCGAGAATCTTGATTTTGGAGACATCATTGTCGGTGCATACCACTTCATGACCTAGTCCCGCGAGACAACCTCCCGTCACCAAACCCACATAACCTGATCCGATAACCGAAATCTTCAATGGGATCTCCCGGTAAACGATTTTAGGACTCGAAAGGCGCCGAAATCCTATTGTGGTATATCCGCCGCGCAATGCCAAGGGCCGCGCATCCCGCGGTTTCCACCCCCCCACCCTGCGAGCTTCTATGCAGTTGCGTATTCTAAATGTTGAACTTGCGCGGGCCATCTGCGCCGCAGCTATCTCTCGTTTTCCGTGAAGAATTCACAACAGGCGGGACCCCGAGCGGCGTGCCGCATGGTTTGTTGATCCTCACTGAAAAGGTGCCGCTCAGGCAGCAAGGTCGGCCAGCTTAGACCAGGACTTCCGCTACCAAATCACGAACGTGTTCGGCGATCGAGGCAGCAGAGGTCAATCCAGGAGATTCAATGCCGATCAGTTGGACGACGCGGGGAAATTCCGGATCGCGCTGGATAATGAAATCGGCCATGCCCGCGGGCTGGGCCTTCTTGCCTGATGAATTCGGCGGGGGCACCAATTTAGCCCGAATGCCGGAATACGCCAGAACCAGGTCGGAAGCCTCGATCTCGGGCAAGAGGGCTTTGGCTCCCGTCGCAAAGTCTTCCACTGGTTCGCGGTCGCGTTCGTAATCGCTTTTGTCCTGGATATACCGTGCGGTAGGCCCTATCAGCGTCGTTCCGGCGATGGTCTTGGTGAGATGCATCCCCAGGCTCAAACCATCGGTATGCGGGAGCGGATAAACAAGCCCGCGAATCAAATCCTGCTTCGCCCGCACGACCTCGCAATATTCTCCACGGACTGGATAGATCCGATGCTGCGCCATTTGCGATCCAAGCATGGCGGCCACTTCGTCCGCGAAAAGGCCGGCGCTGTTGATCAGACATCGGGCCTCGATTTCTCCGACCGAACTCACCACGTGAATCCCTTCGCGCAAGGGCTCGAGGCGTTCTACTCGTGCGTTTGTCACAATGTGTGCGCCGCGATCGGCCGCAATTCTTGCGTAGGCCTTGACCAGGTCCTCGCTTGAAACAATGCCGGTGGAGGGCACATCGATCGCCTCATATCCCTCGACGTGCGGCTCACGCTCGCGGATCTCCGCGCGATTGATGATACGGAGGCCTTTCACGCCATTCGCACAGCCATTGTTCATAAGGGCGGCCAGCGTCACAGATTCGGCAGGCGACGACGCCACAACGATTTTCCCGATATTCCGGTGCGGCACGCCGTGGGCCGCGCAGAACTCATAGGTCAGCTGGTTGCCACGTACGCAGTGTTTCGCCTTGAGCGATCCCGGTGGGTAATAAATGCCTGAATGAATCACCCCGCTGTTGCGCGAACTCGCGCCCATCCCCAGCTTCGGCAAGGCCTCGAGCAAAAACACGTCACCCCACTGGGCGGATAGGGCGCGCGCAATCGCGGCTCCCACAACGCCCCCGCCTATAATTACAATGTTTGCTTGATCCATGGTTAACAGGGAAAAGGCCCTACAGTCCGGCGGAGACGGATTTCTCGTCTACAGAACCCCGTGACTCACCCCAACGGTTGCTCCCGCAAGATTTAATTATCCCCACTCGAAGCACGAACCGCAAACCGTTTTTCCGTCTCCATGAACCTTTGCGCACAATGCAGCACGCTGTCAATCGCGGTGCGCAAATGCCAACTGGTTCGAATGAAACATCGATGCTGCCCGGCGGAGGTCCAATCTCATGAACCAGCGGCGGCCAGTGGCCGGAAAGCCCATTCCGGTGTTGGGCGACGGAAAACAGTCGCGCTGCTTCTGCCGCGTCGGTGACCTGGTAGGAGCATCGCTCAAGCGGGTGGCCCATCCCGAGGCGGTCGGCGAGGTCTTTAACATCGGCAGCACCGAGGAAATCACGATCGGTCGTCTTGCCCAGCTGGTCGAGCGGCGAGTCAAGAACAACCCCGCAATTTGCCAGATCCCCTACGATCAGGCGTACCAAGGGGATTGAAAACATGCTGCGCCGGGTCCCTTCGATCAAGAAAATCTGGAACTACATCGGCTGGCACCCTACGACTCTGCTCGACGCCACAATCGATTTGATCGTGCAATTGTTTGCGCCAAGAGACAAACAGCCGGCCTTCGGCATCATTTCGGGCGCAGGTTAGCTAGTCGCGTGAGTCTGCAAAGGCTAGGAGGGGGCCATTCCGCGGATGCTTCCGATGATTCGATCTACCTTACGGGCCCCTAGGAGTCCGGCGCAGCTGGCGGGACGACCCGCGTCAGGTTATTGCAGAAGAACTCCCTGTTTCACATCCTGAGAGGCTTGTATCACCTGGTCCGGCCTGCCTAAATCGCGCCAATAATATTCATCGGCCCGAAAGGCAAGGATTCTTTCGCCTTCGGCGGCCAGACGCAAGTAGGAGGCGATGATCGAAAAGACACCTTCTTCGGTCATCGCGGCAAAAATGCGAGGGGAAACAACGTGGATGCCGGAAAACGCGAGCGGCTGAACCTGCCCCGAAGAGCGGACAATTTCTTTGTTCTGGTCGCGCCCCGGTCGGCGGCCACAGAACTGGAGCTTCTCGTCGAAAAGAAGGTATCGGGACGTCTCCCGGTCCTGCACGGCCAGCGTGGCAAGAGCCTGATTTTCCGTGTGAAATTGCGCCATGCGCCGGAGATCGATCGTGCTGACGACGTCGACATTGTGCAAAATGAAGGGGCTTGGGGAATCGATGGAATCCTCGAGAAAGAAGGGCGCGGCTTTTTTCAATCCTCCGCCGGTGTCGAGCAAGACCTCCTCGCGAGAAACTTCGATGTGCATGCCAAAGTGATCATTCGCTTTTAGGTATTCGAGAATCATGTCGGCATAGTGATGCACATTGATGATCACGTGCCAAATATCGAAGGCCCGCAAGCGCGCGAGGGTGATCTCAAGCATCGTGCGGCCGGCAACCTCCACCAGCGCTTTGGGACGATCGTCTGTGAGCGGCCGCAAGCGCGTGCCGAGGCCGGCCGCCAGGACCATCGCCTTCATCGGTTCATATTCTCCAGCCCCAGATGCCGCACGGCTACTTCCACGCCCTTCCTGCCGCGCAACCGTTTCGCCAGCTGCTCCGCGAAATAAACCGAGCGATGCTGCCCTCCGGTGCAGCCAAACGACACCGTCAGGCTCGTGAAGCCGCGGCCTTGGTAAGCGTTTACGCTGGCATCTACCAGCGACAGCACGTTGGCCAAGAACTGATGCGCGCTCTCCTGCTGGTTGAGATAATCGATCACCGGCTCGTCTTTGCCCGTAAGCGCCTTGAACTTTTCTTCCCGGCCAGGATTCGGTATGCTGCGTGCATCGAACACGAATCCGCCGCCATGTCCGGTCTCGTCGTTCGGCACGCCCTGGCGAAATGAAAAACTGAAAATTCGAATGACGAGTCTTTCCTTGGGATTTTCTTCCCGGGAGGCCAAATTCTGTAATTTCTCCGACTTTGTCATGCTCGCAAATGCGGCCATCAGAGCGGGCAGCGCGATGGGCAATTCGGCGTGCTGCAGCAGCCAGCGCAGGTTTTTCAGCGCGTAGGGCACGCTTTGCAGAAAATGAGCCTTGCGTTCATAGAAGCCGCGGAACCCGTAAGCGCCCAGCGCCTGCATGATCCGAACGTAGACATAGGCATAGTAATGGCGCAGGAACACGTCGCGCTTTAGCGCAGTGAAATCGGCAAGCCGGGCGATATAGAGGTCGAGCAATTGCTGGCGCAGTTCCGGCGGCAGATCGGCCTTGGCGTCGTATAGGAGAGAAGCGATGTCGTATTGCAGCGCGCCTTTGCGGCCACCTTGATAGTCCAGGAAAAATGGCTGGCCGTCGCGCAACATGATGTTGCGCGATTGAAAATCCCGGTACAGGAAGTAGTCGAGGTCGGCGGTCAACAGGAATTGCGTCAAACGGCTGAAGTCGTCCTCAAGCGATTGCTCGTTGAAGGAAACGCCGGCCACTCTGAGAAAATAATACTTGAAGTAATTGAGATCCCACGCGATCGATTGCCCATCGAACACGGCGCGCGGATAGCAGACCCTATAGTTCAAATCTCGGCCCGCTTCGATCTGAAAGCGCGGCAGCACGCCCACAACTTTGCGATACACCTCAACCGCTTCGGGAGCAATGTTTTCCCCGGCGCGATTGTTCGATAGAAATTCGAAAACGGTCGTGTCCCCGAGGTCTTCCTCCAGATAGGCGCCTTGGCTCAAATCCTCGGCGTAAATTTCCGGTACCGGCAGGCCATGCCCGCGAAAATGCCTGGAAAATTCAAGGAAAGCGACGTTTTCTTCGCGCACGTCGTATAGCACGCCAACGGCGCGGAATCCCTCGTTTACCAGCCGTACGAGCTTGCGCCCCGACCCGCCCAGTTGTCCCTGCAGCGGCTGAACCCTCGTGACCGGTGAATGGAAGCGTTGTTCAAAAAGCTGCTTGAGAACGTCCAGCATGCAAACGTAAGTCTAGTCGTTCAGAAGTCAGATGGCGAGTCAGCCGAATGGCGGACGGGTCGAAAAAGGCACTCGCCTCCTGCGCCGGTTCTCGCTGGAGGAGGTTGGTCGTGTCCCGGGTGCGAGGAGACTACGAGGCGCGAGCCAAGCGTCCCCAACTGGAACGCCCGGTCTGGCGGGATCACACCGAAACGCCTTCGGACCCACTGTGTTCCCGGCCTTTCTTCAGCCGCATGAAGCCGGATCCACATGGCCAACCACCTTCCTATGCGACCGAGGGCGTCGAAGGCCTCCGAGAGGATGGGGGGCACCCGGCTCCGCAAGATGGTCCAGGACCTAGTCAATGCCGCCGGCGGAGAACTTGAAGCGTTCTATTTCGCATTTGGCAACCAAGACGCATACACCGCAGACGGCTGGGGAAATCGATAAGGCATCGGGCAAGGGCATTGCTTACAGCACCCGGTCAGTCACCGTCCCTGGGAAGTACCCCAAAAGCGCTTCGATTGAGCCGTGGGCATCGTTGAATAAACAACGACAACTACTGCTTGAAACTTCTCCTCCATCATTGCTAGGGTGGTCCGTCGCAGTTTGGGTACGGGATCGGAGGCCGGGATGAGCTGGAAGTGTCAACCCAGGGACGCCCGCAATGATCCCGCGCAGCCTGGGCCCGGCAGTTTTGAGTACACCGAAGCAGCCCCCAAGGTTGCTCCCGCACCCGACAGTCTCAGACCAAAGGAATCACAGGTAACTCGCAGTAAACAAACCATCGATGTGTCGCTCACGCGACACTTCGATGCACGCCTTTTCGCCCCAGAAAGACGCGCCCGCCCCCACATGGGCCTGCGCAATTCTGCATACCCATGGCCGTTGCCCTTCCGAGCAAAGCCTCTTGCCAGGCACGGCTTGTTTCCCACTCCCAGCCGCCCATGACCGCTCACCGCAACCCGGCAGATCGCCTCGCCGAACTCCGCCAGCGCAATGCGGAAGCGGAATCCGGCGGCGGTCCCGAGCGCTATGCGCGCCAGCGCAAGGAAGGAAAGCTGAGCGCCCGCCAACGGATCGACCTGTTGCTCGACGACGGGACCTTCGAGGAAATCGACAGGTTTGTCCGCCACCGATCTCACGATTTCGGCCTGGACGCACAGCGCCCCGCAGGCGACGGCTTCGTCACGGGCTACGGGCGCATCGATGGCCGCCTCGTCTACGTCTTCGCACAGGATTTCACGGTCTTTGGCGGCTCGCTTTCGGAAGCCAACGCTTCAAAGATCACCAAGATCATGGACTTGGCGATGCGGGTCGGCGCGCCCGTGATTGGACTCAATGATTCCGGCGGCGCGCGCATTCAGGAGGGAGTGGCGTCGCTTGCAGGCTACGCGGATATTTTCCTGCGCAATACGCTTGCCAGCGGTGTGATACCGCAGATTAGCGCGATCCTCGGCCCGTGCGCGGGCGGCGCCGTCTACTCGCCGGCAATCACCGATTTCGTCTTCATGACCCGCGATACCTCCTACATGTTTGTCACCGGCCCGGACGTGATCAAAACCGTGACGCACGAGGAAGTATCCATGCAGGAGCTCGGCGGCGCCATGACCCACAACACCAAAAGCGGCATCGCCCATTTCGTGGCGGCGGGCGATGCCGAATGCCTGGCGATGATTCGTGAGCTTGTGGGCTACATTCCCTCCAACAATCTCGACGATCCGCCCCGCCGCGCTTCGAGCGATCCCTGGGACCGCGCCCATGCTTCCCTCAACTCGCTCGTGCCCGAAGACCCGCAAAAGCCTTACGACATGCTTGACGTGATCCGTGGCGTCGTCGATGGCGCGGAATTCTTCGAAGTCCACGAGCATTTCGCAAAAAATCTCGCCGTGGGATTTGCAAGGCTCGATGGGCATACGGTGGGGATCGTGGCAAACCAGCCAGCGTTTCTTGCCGGTGTTCTTGATATCAACGCGTCGGTGAAAGGCGCGCGCTTCGTGCGCTTCTGCGACGCCTTCAATATCCCGCTGGTCACCTTCGAGGACGTTCCAGGCTTCCTCCCCGGCACTCAGCAGGAATGGGGAGGCATCATCAGGCACGGCGCCAAGCTGCTGTTTGCCTTCGCGGAGGCGACCGTTCCTAAAGTCACGGTCATCACGCGGAAAGCCTACGGGGGCGCCTACTGCGTGATGTCCTCGAAGCACATCCGCACAGACATCAATTACGCCTGGCCCACGGCCGAGATTGCTGTAATGGGCCCGGAGGGGGCTGTCAATATCGTTTACAGGCGCGAAATCGATCGCGCCGCAGAAGCCCACCGCGAGGACCTTCGCCGGGAAAAAATCGACGATTTCCGCGAGCGCTTCGCGAATCCGTACGTTGCGGCCGAGCGCGGTTACATCGACGCCGTGATCGAACCGGCACAGACGCGTGCGAAGCTGATCACGGCCCTCCGGTCACTTGAGAACAAGCGCGATGCCAATCCGCGCAAGAAGCACGGGAACATCCCGCTGTGAATTGGACCTCAAAATCACATTTGTTGACATTTTAACGTACTAGAACTGGAATTTGGCGCAGATTTCAAGTAGCATTCGGTCGATTTATCCCCACGCCATCATAACTGAGGAGATTTAGAATCGCATGCCCAAGACCGCAAAGTCTAAAACTGTGCTGGAGATGCTCGATACTCTGATTGAACAACACCACCTTCTCAAACACCCCTTCTATCGGGCATGGACCGAAGGCTGCCTACCGATGGAATCCCTCCAGGTGTATGCGGAGCAGTATTATCAGCATGTCCGCGCTTTCCCTGAGAATTTGAAGCAGCTTTCCGCCCGCAGCAGCGGCAAGCTCACCGAAATCATCGACGAGAATATCAGCGAGGAGCTCAATCCGGCGGCGCCGCACCCGCTGCTCTGGCGCCAGTTTGCGGAGTCTCTCGGCGTCAGTGAGGCGGCGCTCGATAGCGCCCGGCCCTTCCCGGGAATCGCCGCGCTTCTCGACTCATACGATGAGATTGTGTCGCAAGGGACAATGGCGCAAGCCGTCGCGTGCTTCTATGCGTACGAAGCGCAGGTTCCGGAAATCGCGACGCAGAAAATTTCCGGACTACAGCGCTTCTACGGCATCACCGAACCACGGGCGCTGGCCTACTTTGCTGTCCACCAGGAAGCAGATGTGCGCCATCGCGCCTCATGGCGCAACTGGCTCGCCAGCGAAAAGGATGCCGACTCGTTTGGTGTTCTCTGCGCCGCCGAGCGCAGCCTGAAGGCGCTCTGGGGCGCACTGGACGCGGTTTACCCGCACGCCTGGGCCGCGAAAAACTGAAATACCGACGGGCTCGGAAGTTCGCGTCGCCGTGCTGAGGCTCACGCCTGCTACTGAGCGGCGGCTGCGCGCTGCAGGGTTTTCACTCCTCCGGGCCCGCCCACCAGCACCTGCGACGCAAATCCCAGAAAAAGTCCGTGCTCGACCGCGCCTACCACATGGTCGAGGTGATGCGCGGCTTCCTTCGGTTTATCCATCACGCCAAACGCGCAGTCGATAATGTAGTTGCCGTTATCTGTAATGAGGGGCTTGCCGGCAGCCGCAAGACGTAGAGACGTTTTCGCCCCGAGTTGCTTCAGCCTGTTTTCGGTCACCTGCCATCCGAATTGCACCACTTCGACCGGCACCGGGTGCTTGCCAAGATGCGTCACCAGCTTCGTCTCATCCGCGATGACCACCATGCGCTTGCTGGCTGCAGCGACGATCTTCTCTCGTAGCAGCGCTCCGCCATGGCCCTTGACCAGAAACAGCGTGCTCAGTTCGACTTCGTCGGCGCCGTCCACGGTAAGGTCGAGCTGGATATGCTCGGCAAATGTCACCAGGGGGATTCCCAAAGAGCGAGCCAGTTCCGCCGTGTGCTCTGAGGTGGAGATCCCGGAAACCCGCAAGCCTTCTTTGGAAACGCGCGCTCCCAATGCCGTGACGAACACGGCGGCGGTGGTACCGGTGCCGAGGCCGAGAACCATGCCATCCTCGACCAGGCTGGCGGCCGCCTCCGCGGCGGCTTTCTTCCAGAGGTCCTGCTGGGCCGAATCCATGTTGGTTGCAATCTCCTCGGTCTTCCGCCGGCAATCATAACTGCCCGATGGCAACTTGCCAACTCCGGAACCAGCGAATTCACCCGTTTCCCAGCGGATCGATCTGCTACCATTTCTGACGGCGGAAGCCGTTAGGGTAGCTGAATGTTCCGAAAGATGCTAATCGCGAACCGCGGCGAAATCGCCGTGCGCATTTTGCGTGCTTGCCGCGAACTCAATATACGCGCGGCCGCGGTGTATAGCGACGCGGACCGCGCCTCACTGCACGTCCGGCTGGCCGATGAGGCGCACCGGCTGGGACCGGCGCCGTCGCGCGAGAGCTATCTGGTCATCGAAAAAATTCTGGATGTGGCGCACTTCGCAGGATGCGATGCGGTGCATCCCGGCTACGGCTTCCTTGCGGAAAATCAGGAGTTTGCCCGCGCCTGTGAAACTGCGGGAATCGTTTTTATCGGCCCTTCTGCTGCGGCGATGGCTCGGCTTGGATCGAAAACGGAGGCACGCCGCCTCGCGCGGCGGGCAGGTGTCCCGACCGTGCCCGGCGCCCTCGATCCCCTTGAGACTCTTCGTCTGGCCCTTGCGACTGCACGAGAAACCGGGTTCCCCGTGGTTTTGAAAGCGGTGGCCGGCGGCGGCGGCAAAGGGATGCGGCTTGTGGAACGCGAAGCGGAACTTCCCGGCGCCTGGCGCGATGCGACGTCGGAAGCGGAAAACGCGTTTGGCGATGGACGCCTTTACCTTGAGAGATATCTGCCGCATCCACGGCATATCGAGATTCAAGTTCTTGGAGATCATCACAATCACATGGTGTATCTGGGCGAGAGGGAATGCTCGGTGCAGCGAAGGTATCAGAAAGTGATTGAGGAGGCCCCTTCGCCGATCATGACCGAAGATTTGCGGCGGGCGATGGGCGAGGCCGCGGTGAAGCTCGCGCGGGCGGGGGGTTACACGAATGCGGGTACCGTCGAATTTCTTGTGGACCCGGACCGCCGATTCTACTTTCTTGAGATGAATACGCGCCTGCAGGTAGAGCACCCCGTGACCGAGATCGTTACTTCACTCGATCTGGTCAAGCTGCAAGTTCGAATCGCCGCGGGCGAGCCGTTGCCATTCCAGCAAGAGGACATCGCCATTCGCGGACACGCCATCGAATGCCGCATTTACGCCGAAGACCCGGACAATAGTTTCCTTCCGTCGCCGGGAAGAATTCGCGACCGTCGCGTGCCTGCGGGCCCGGGCGTGCGCGTGGACGACGGCGTGTATACCGGATGGACCGTGCCGAACGAATACGATCCGCTGCTGGAAAAGCTGATCGCGTGGGGCGGCGACCGGGCAGAGGCAATTGCGCGACTGCGCCGGGCGCTCGATGAATACTATGCGAGCGGCGTCAAGACAAACGTCTCGCTCTTTCGCGGGATACTGGAATCGCGGGATTTCCAGGAAGGTGACATCGATACGGGCTGGCTCGATGATTTTCTCCGCCGACCGCGTTCGACCGAGGGGCCCAGCAAATCGTCCCAGAAGACCATGACGGAGGACGCGGCAATACTGGCTGCCGCGCTGTGCCAGATGAGGCGGACGGCCGCGACGCACAACACAAAAACGAGCGCGGATGCGCCGGAGTCGCGCTGGAAGCTTGCCGGACGGCGCGAACACGTGGACCGCGAACCGGAGCGATCGTGATTACCAGCAAACTGCACATGACCGCGCCATGAAGCTGCATATCGAACTCGACGGGAAAGCACGAGAAGTCGAGTTGGCTGGTGTTGACGCCCCGGGGCGGTTCCGATGCGCAGTCGATGGGCGTGGGCTCCTAGCCGACGCCGTCGAGATCGCGCCGGGCCTATTTTCCATCTTGATGGGCGGAGAAGCTTTTGAAGTGCGCATCGAGGAGGCTGACGGCGAGCTTCGGGTTCACGTCGACGGGAGAGAATACGCGGCGGCGGTGCGCGACCCTCGGCGCTGGAGGCGCGGTGACCAAGCCTGGACTGAATCGCTGGGACGCCAGCAGGTGGTCGCGCCAATGCCGGGAAAAATCGTACGGGTTCTCGTCAAAATGGGTGACCCCATCGAAGCGGGGCACGGAATCGCCGTGGTGGAGGCAATGAAAATGCAGAACGAAGTGAAGTCCCCTAAAACCGGCAGCGTGGAGCGTCTGCTTGTGGCAGAAGGGCAGACCGTCAACGCCGGCGAAGTGCTCGCTACAATCATTTAATTCCCGAGCATTCCTTCCAACATAGGCTAGTTGGGGAGTTTGCCCGCGGATTCGAGAACCTGGCGCGCCATATAATTCGTCACGTTCGCTTCGTTTCGAAGTTCGGTCAGATAAGCGGAACGGAGGAGTTGTTCCTTGCGGTTGCGAAGCGTATCGCGAATGCCCTGCTGCACCTGAGGGTCGGACAACTCGCGCTGTCCGGCCGCCTCTTTCCCGATGAGCTTCAGGATGCGATAGCCGCCCCCTTTGACTGGGATCGGCGGCGTGGACTCACCAGGCCTCATCCCCAGCACCGTTTTTTTCAGCACAGGATCCGATTGGTTCAAGGCCGACTCGGGAATGAAACCGAGATCGCCTCCGGTCGAAGCACTCGTATCCTCGGAATAATCCATGGCCAGCTGCGAAAAGTCGGCGCCGGCGTTCAATTTCTGCTGGAGGATAGCGGCTTTCTGGCGGGCTTCGGTTTCGGTGGTAGCTTTGTCGTTCTTGCGATTATGCACGGAGGGATCGGGGTGGGGGGTAACCACGATCTGGGCGATGCGGTACTGGGGCTCGGCAACGTTGAATTGGGCGCGGTTCTGATTGTAAAAGTTTGCAACGTCCTGGTCGGTGATGGATATCTTTGCGAGAATCTCGCGGTTGAGCAGCTTTTCGATCGATACCTGCCGCCGAATCTCGCTCTTGAGATCATCCACGGTAAGCCCCGTGTCCCTGAGCTTCTTCTGAAATTCTTCCTCTGTGTAGGGACTCTTCGATTCGGTGAACTTGTCCTCTACTTCGGCATCGCTGGCGACCAGGTTCATCTTGGCCGCCCGCTCAAGCAGGATCTCGCTGTTCACGAGTTCATCCAGGATGTTCAACTTGAGGGAGAGGGCTTCTTCCTGCGAGGGATCAGGGGCATCGGCATTCACACGCGAACGGAAAGCCTTTTCGACGTCGGTCCGCATGATCTGCTTGCCATTCACGACAGCCCAGACATCGGGCACCGGAGCGAGCTCTTTCTTGCACGATGCAGCGAAGGCGCACGCGGCAATTGCGGCAATAGCGACAAGTCTCCGCTTCAACCGGAACTCCTTGGCACGAAGACCCGTATTAAGCGGCCTTTGTTATGCGGCCGGAGCGGATACAGGAAGTGCAGACGCGGACTTTCTTTCGCGCGCCGTTGATCAGCGCCTTCACACGGCGGAGGTTAGGATTCCAGCGGCGACGGGTGACGTTGTGGGCGTGGCTGATCGTATTTCCATAACTCGGCTTTTTGCCGCAAAGTTCACAAGCGAGTGCCATCTGCGATACTCCAAGACGATTGAATGTTCAGATATCGTAAACACCCATGCTATCAGAGAATGCCCGGTGCAGAAAGGGATTTGACCAGGATTCCAACCAGGATTCCAGGATTGCCAGGATTGCGGCCAGAATCTGACCGCCCGGGGGCTGGCGGGTTCCCCTTTGGCGGCGACATGGTTCCCTGCGATGGCCTATAATGGGCGATCGAATCATGAAGGAAGGGATTTGCCAATGCTTTCGATCCGCCCGGCCACCATCCACGACGTATCACTTCTGAACACTTTAGTTCACGAACTCGCGGAATACGATCGGGTAAGCCATGAAGCCGTGGTGACCGAGGAGGATATCGCGCGTGATGGTTTTGGCCCTCATCCGAAATTTCGCGCGATCATCGCGGAATGGGGCGGAGAAGTGGCCGGCTATGTGCTGTTTTTTGAGTTCTATTCCACCTTTCAGGGGCGCGCCGGGTTATTCCTGGATGATGTTTTCGTGCGTCCTGCTTTCCGGAAGAGAGGCATTGGCAAGGCCTTGCTCGACTACGTGGCAGGGATTGCTTGGAATGAGAAATACTTCTGCCTGAGATGGGAAGTTCTCGATTGGAACACTCCGGCGATCGAGTTCTATCGCAGTATCGGGGCGGTGTTTCTCGAAGAATGGAAATCAGTGTGTCTGATCGGAGACGCCTTGCAGGCCGCTGCGGAACAGCCAGTTTAAAAAAGTCCCCCATCCAGTTAGGGCTGCGGCATTGCACAGGGCGGTGTAGGCGTTTCTAACCGCCTCTTCTGAGGTAAATACCCGAGCAACTACTCCCTCGGCTTCGGGTTCGCTCAAAGACAGGCAGGCCTTGTTTCGGTGCAACCCAGGTGGCCCCCCCGGGACTCTATTGTATGTGTGGAATTGTGGTCCTGGGCTGGTAGCTGGGGCAACCATTCAGCTGCACCGGAGTAACCTTGGTGGAACCGGGGAGCTCTCCGACCGGCAATTGCAATTGAAGATATGGCCAGAGAAGCCGTTTTGAATACGTCCAATTTTTATACAGAAGGAGATCAGCCTTGAAATACCGAATCTGCATCGCTCTTCTACTCGTCCTGATGAAAGGGTCCGTTCAGCTCGCCCAGGCACAAAGCGCGAGTGTTTATTTTGGGTTGGGAACGGCGGTCGACAGTTCTAACGGACAACCGGTGGATACGTTTGGAAACGGGACGGTGTTTAATACCCCGAAAATGGCCGGCCTGTTCGAAACACTCGGCGGAGACGTCATGTTCCGGCCACATCTGGGAGTGGGATTTGAAACAGCCTTCCGGAGCCAAAGCAACTATGCGGGGCTCAACTATCGTCCCTTGTTTTATGACTTCAATGCCATTTACGAGCCCGTATCCAATGCGGGGATGATCGTTCCGGAGTTTCAAGCCGGCCTGGGAGGAGCCAATCTAAGGTTCTATGAGAATCAAAGCTATTGCGACTCCTTTGGAGGCTGCTCTAGCTCCGATTACTATGTCGAGAGCTCCAACCATTTTCAATTGCATTTCTCCGCAGGCGCTCGGTTTTATGTGAAGGGCGGAATTTTTATCCGCCCCCAGGTGGATGCCCACTGGGTAAATAATTTCTTTCAGTTCGGGAGCAATTGGGTGCCCGAATACAGCGCAGCGATCGGCTATACGTTCGGGCGAAACCGTTAGGGGCCTCCGCCGGGAGAATCGGCGTTCCGGGTAGGGATGCCTCACTCAGAGAGCGTCAAGCTTGTTCCGAGTGGAGGCATGTCAGGCGAAAAGGCGTCAAGAGGGCGTGGAAGATCGCTTGGCGCCGGTAGGCTTGCTCCTCGATTTGCCCAGCAGGATGTCAACCATCGCCTGCGCCGCCGCCGTGAGCGGCCGGTCCTGGCGATAGACCAGATACAGCCGCCTTTGAATGCGCATCTGGCGCAGGGGCAATTCCCGCAGCACGCCCCTCTCGATTTCCGGGCCGACACACATGCGAGGCACGATCGCGACCCCTTTCTTCATCTCAACAAAGAGCTTGATGCTTTCGATTGTCGGCATTTCGATATCCATTCGCAGGGGGACATGGTGGCGCGCAAACAACTGAACGACGCGCTGGCGATGCGGTGACTCGACGATATGCCCGATGAATGTCTCCTCGCCGAGGTCGGTGATATCGACTTCGCGTCGCTTGGCTAGACGGTGGCCCGGCCAGACGACTACTGTGAGGTTGTCGCGATAGAATTCGACGGCCGACAGCTCGGTTTCTTCCGGAATGTACGAAATGACTCCGATGTCGAGATGATGGCTGAGGACTTCGCGCGGCACATCCCGTGAAAACACGCGGTGCACGCGAATGTGAATGCCGGCGTGAACCTCGCGGTACCGCGCGAGGGCCGGAAGCAGGGCGTGAATGGAGCTTTCGTTGACGCCCACAGAAACCTGCCCGCGCTCGAGACCCCGCAGCTCCCGCATGGATTTGCGGATCTCCTCCCGTAGATTCAGCATGCGGTCGGCATATTCCTGAAGAAGCGCGCCGGCATCGGTCAGCGTGCGGGCACCGGAGCCGCGGACGAAAAGCGGCTGGCCGACCCACTCCTCGAGTTTGCGGATCGAGATGCTGATGGCGGGTTGCGTGCGGAACAGCTTTTCCGCGGCGCGGGAGAAGCTTTTCTCCCGCACAACCGCCTGAAACACCTGAAGAGATGCAAGATCCACGAGTTCTTCTCCCGTAACGGCGCGAACATATATAAGGGAGATTTATTCCCCGTGCAACAATTATAAATTAGACTCTATATGGAAACCGGGGTCTACTGGGAGTGTCAAAGGAGTCCTTATGGACAGGATCCACATCTTCGATACGACGCTGCGCGACGGCGAGCAATCTCCCGGTTTTTCGATGAACCGCGAAGAAAAGCTCCGGCTGGCCCGGCAAATCGAAGAACTGGGCGTGGACGTGGTCGAGGCGGGCTTCCCCATTGCATCTCCGGGCGATCTGGAAGCGGTGCGTGCCGTAGCGGCGGAATTGAAGCATTGCCGCGTGGCGGCGCTGGCTCGCGCCCGCCAGGACGACGTAGATGCGGCGTTGCGCGGGCTCGAACCGGCTGCCAAGCCGCGGCTGCACCTCTTTCTGGCCACCTCGGATTTGCATTTGAAGCATAAACTGCGGATTTCCCGCGCGGAAGCCCTCGATCAGATTGCGAAGATGGTCGGTTTTGGCGCGGCGCAGTGCGAGAATGTCGAGTTCTCGGCCGAAGACGCGAGCCGCTCGGATATCGATTTTCTGTGCGAGGCGGTCCTCGTGGCAGCCGAAGCAGGCGCAAACGTCATCAATTTGCCGGATACCGTGGGTTATTCGACTCCGGAGGAATACGGCGAGATTTTCCGCCGCGTCCGCGCCCATCTCTCCCGGTACCCAAACGTGGAATTGAGCGCACACTGCCACAACGACCTGGGCCTTGCCGTAGCGAACTCTCTTGCGGCAATCGCCGGCGGCGCGCGGCAGATCGAATGCACCATCAATGGAATCGGCGAACGCGCCGGAAATGCGTCTCTGGAAGAAATCGCCGTGGCCCTGCACGTGCGGCAGAGCCGTTTCGGCGCGACCACCGGCATCGTTCTCGAACACATTTATCCGACCAGCCGTTTACTCTCCTCGATTACCGGTGTGCCCGTACCGCCCAACAAGGCGGTCGTAGGCGCGAACGCGTTCGCGCACGAAGCGGGCATCCACCAAGACGGAATCCTGAAAAATCCTCTGACCTACGAAATCATCCTTCCCGAGAAAGTCGGCGTGCCCGCGCGGCGGCTCGTACTGGGGAAGCATTCCGGACGAAATGCGTTGCGCGCCCGGCTCGACGAACTGGGCTATCAAACTACCGACGCGGAACTCGCCTCCTGCTATACAATGGCGATTGAGATGGCGGACGCGGAAAAGGAAGTAACCGACCGCGACCTGCTCTCGATCATTCACCAGGTCCGGCGCAACCACGCGAACCTAGCGGCCAATCCCGTGGCTGCGCACTGAATTCAAACGAAGAAATTGGAAAATCTGCGATGACCGAATTGCGGAAGACCATAGCCGTGCTGCCCGGCGATGGAATTGGGCCGGAGGTGACGCGCGCTGCCATCCAAATCCTCGGTGACTGCGCGGCCACTTTCAATCACAAGTTCCAATTCCGGGAACTGCCCTTTGGCGGGGATGCGATCGATCGGTGTGGCTCGCCCCTTCCTACGGAAACGCTTGCCGGATGCCGCTCGGCCGATGCGATTCTGCTAGGTGCAATCGGCGGACCTAAGTGGGAATCGTTGCCATTGGGAACGCGTCCCGAGTCGGGTCTTCTCGGGCTCAGGCAGGAACTCGGGCTCTACATCAACCTGCGCCCTACCCGGTTGCGCCCGGCTCTGCGAGGGATTTCACCTCTGCGCCCCGAGCGGCTGGTGGATTGCGATTTCGAGATGGTCCGCGAGCTGGCCGGAGACGTCTATTTCGGCGAGCACAAAATTGACGGCGAAAAAGGCAAGGCGCGCGCAAGCGACGTGGCCAACTACTCGGTTGCGGAAATCGAGCGCGTGGCGCGCTATGCGTTTGAACGCGCCGCCGGCCGCAGTCGGCGGTTGACCAGCGTGGACAAGGCCAATGTACTGGCCACCTCGACGCTGTGGCGGAGGACCGTTTCCAACCTCGCGAAAGACTACCCGAGTGTTGCGCTTGAACACATGTATGTCGACAACGCCGCCATGCAGATCGTGCTGCGGCCGGCACAATTCGACGTGATCCTTACCTCGAACCTGTTCGGCGACATCCTGAGCGATGAAGCGGCGGCCCTGGCCGGGTCAATAGGCTTGATACCGTCGATGAGCCGAGGCGGCCCGAACCAGCCGGCGCTCTACGAGCCGATCCATGGCTCCGCGCCTACGCTTGCGGGGAAGGACGTGGCCTGCCCCCTGGGGGCTATTTTATCGGCGACGCTCATGCTGCGGGAATCCTTCGGGCTGGAAATCGAAGCTCAGTGGATCGAGACGGCGATCGACCGGGCACTCGATCACGGATACCGAACCTCCGATATTGCCGAGCCTGGCGAGCGTGCCGTGCGCGGTTCCGAGCTTACCGAGCAGATCCGCAGCGAGTTGCATGACGTGCTCGTTCACCATGAGCGCTACGGCTGGGGCGTGTAGTCTTCTAGACCTTCTTCAGTACCAAGCAGCCTGCGATCATGTCGTGGAGCGCCTGCCGCTTCTCCGTAAAGCCCGCCATCATATAGCCGATAAACAAGGGGACTAGTCCTGTGATGATCTTCGAGAAAAAGCGGCCAGTGGCACGTCCGAAGCTGATGCGGCGTCCCTGCAAATCCGTCACGAACAGGCCCAGCACAATCTTCCCTAGAGTGCCCTGGTGAACCGAAGCTTCCATTAAGGCGAAATAGAGCCAGGTCACCACCATCGCTATCGGTAGCAACAGGAAAACGACGGCCAGCACGGCTGCGGGAAACATGGGATGCCACGAGTAGGTAACGTCATAGCTTACCTTAGCCCCGTCATACATGCTGGGCGCAAAACCGCGAAAGAAGTGAACCCCGAAAGAGGCGACGCATATGGCAACGATGGCGCCAAATGCAATCGTTAGGATAGTGCTATCGATCAGGTAAGCCACGGCGCGCAGCCAAAAGCCCGCATAGGGCGCCGTGAGCGATGGACTGATGGATACACCTTCGGCCGGGCTCCCCGGCGACACGATCGCCACCGCGTTTCCGCATGTCCTGCAGTAGGCCGCGCCTTCGGACACAACATTGCCACATCTTGTGCAGTACATGAAGCGCTCCTCGCTGATTTCCAGGGTGGCAGAAATCCTATATTCTTCGCGTTACCAGGCACCCAGCCAGCATATCGTGCAGCGCCTGCTTTTTTGCCGTAAACCCCGCCATCAAAAATCCGATCAGGAACGTCATGGATGAAATAATCTTTGCAAAAAACCGTCCTGACGCGCGAGGAAAGGAAATCCGGTTGCCTGCCAGATCGACCACCATGAGGCCCAGGGCTTTTTTCCCGAGCGTGGCTCGCCAAGGCGAGCTTTCCAGTGAGGCGAAGTATACCCAATTGCCCATTAAAAACAGAAGCATCAAGGCCGTTACCTGTGGGCTCGTATTGGTAAACATAAACCAAGGATCGTCGGCCGGGATGCCGCCCGGCCTGCCCATCAAGGGCCTCAGAAGGATGTTTCCGAGAACCGCCCCCAGCAGGACATTGTCGATAAGATAGGCAGCCAGGCGCAGCCAGAAACCCGCATAGGCAGCGCGGGCCTGGGTTGGCCGTACCCATGCCGCAGAAGACGGATTCTGCGGGGCTCCCGAGGATGCTGCCAGCGGCTTCCCGCACGAATCACAAAATCGCGCGTCTTCTGGCAGCAAGGTCCCGCACTGGGGACAATTCAATTCGGGCTCCGATCGGCTGCGACAAACGCCTTTCTCATCGCTCGGATGCTACTGGACTTAAAAGCGGGAGGTCAACCTGCATTTAGGGCTGCATTTCGGGCTACGCGCCCACGAGTGGAGACCGTCCCGCCCGGCGATTGCGCGGGAACGCCCTGTTGCTTACACTCAAGTCTTAACCGTGCATAGAGGAGGATTCATGCGTATCCCTTTTAGCAAATCCGTGGGAATTTTCGCAGCAGCGGCGGTTTCGCTCTGCCTTTTCGCGAGCGGTTATGTGGCCGGTCAAAACAGGTTCGGACAGCCAAAAACCGTTCTTCACGTCGTCGAAATCAAGTGGAACCCGGGCGTTTCCGCCGCTGACAAACAGCGGGTTCTTGCGGGTGTGAAAGAGATGGCCGAAAAAATACCGGGCATCAAGAACGTTTGGCTGCAAGCAGATCGTCTAGAGCCTCGGGACTTCAACGCCGCCTACGCCATTGAATTTCAAAACAGAGACGCCGCCGACGCATATGCGGAAAGTCAGCTTCACCAAGCCTGGGATGCCACCTACGTTCCCTTGCGCTACGCGAGCATCTCGATGCAGCTGACGAACCGGTAGCCGCTTTCTGCAAATCCTCGCCGCCTGGCTTTCAGGCGATTTGCAACGGCGGAGCATGCTGTTAACCTGATGCGAGGCGATGGAAACAACCGCAAACGAAGTGCGAACCGAGACTCGGCGCGAAGATGGCGCGATTTCAAAGAGTCGTCGCGGCAGTGGGCCAATACCCGAAAAGGAAGCGCTCATCTATTACGGCCTGGCGACCTTGTTGAGCGCCTTTCTCCTGTTCCAAGTACAGCCGCTGATCACAAAGATCATTCTGCCATGGTTTGGAGGCGTGGCCGCCGTGTGGACGGTGTGCCTTGTTTTCTTCCAGGTGGTGCTGCTGCTTGGGTATTTCTACGCGCACCTGCTGACCTCGCGAGTAAGCCCGCCGATGCAGGGACGCATTCACGCGGTGCTTTTGGCCTTGAGCCTGGTCGCGCTGCCAATTCTCCCCAAGAGTTCGTTCAAACCAGCGGGGTCGGAAGCGCCGACGTGGCACATTCTGGCGGTGCTGGCGGCGACGGTAGGACTCCCCTATCTTGTCCTTTCCTCAACAAGCCCGCTGCTTCAGGCGTGGTACACGCAAAGCCGGGCGGGTGCGGAACCATATCGTTTCTACGCGCTGTCGAATGCCGGGTCGATGCTGGCGCTGGTTAGCTACCCAGTGCTCGTGGAACCAAAGCTCACGAGCACGCACCAAGCGGTCGGATGGTCGGTGGCTTATGCGACCGTGGTCACCTACTGCGGCGTTTTGGCGCTGCGAGCCGGCGGGCTCGTCAAGAAACCGCCCTATTCCGATGTTGCCGGCCGGCCCGGCTGGAAAACTCAAACGTTGTGGGTGGCTCTTGCGGCATGCGGATCAGCGCTACTGCTCGCCGTGACGAATCATATTTCTCAGAACATCGCCTCTGTGCCGTTTCTATGGGTAATCCCGCTGAGCCTCTACCTCTTGAGTTTTATTTTGTGCTTCGATCGCTGGACCTGGTACCGGCGCAGTTTCTTCCTGCGGCTCGTGGGAGTCGCGCTCGGAGGCATGGCGTACGCCCTTGATCCCTCGTTCGCGATTCTGCCGATGAAGGTTCTCATTCCCGTTTACTGTGTGGGCCTGTGGGTCTGCTGCATGTTCTGCCATGGGGAACTGGCGCGGCGGAAGCCCGAGGCGGCACACCTCACTTCGTTTTACTTAATGATTTCATGGGGAGGGGCGATGGGGGCCATGCTTGTGGCGCTGGTGGCGCCCCACGTGTTTTCCGGCTACTACGAGCTGCAATGTGCCCTGGGACTGTGCGCAGTTCTTGTGCTGGTAGTGCAGTATCGCGACCCGAGCGGGGTATTGGACCGGAAACAGTGGCAACTGGCAGGGGTCGTGGTGGCCGGGTTGGTGATGGCGCTCCTGGTGAGTTTGACGATGACGGTTCGCGAGCAGAAAGAAGAATCACGCCGGGCGGAAAGAAACTTCTACGGTGTTCTACGCGTCATCGACCATCGGGGCGCTGAGGCGGGAAACGTCGCAGACCCTGGCGGCGCAACGGCAACGATAGGTCGGACCTCTCCCCATACCCCGCTCTACCTCAGCCCCTACCAAACCTCCTATCGCAGATTGATGAACGGGACCATCGATCATGGCTTGCAGTTCCTATCGCCAGCGCTGCGCCGGACGCCTACTACATATTACGCGGCGAACTCGGGCGCCGGAATTGCCCTGCGGTCAATCGCCAGGCGGGGGGCGCTGCGGGTGGGAGTGATTGGGCTTGGTGCAGGCACTCTCGCGGCATATGGGAGACCCGGTGACACTTACAAATTCTATGAGATTAATCCGCTCGACGTCCAAATTGCGAAAGAGGAGTTCACATTTTTGAGCGATTCGCCCGCCCGGATCGAACTCGCGTTGGGAGATGCGCGTTTGTCACTCGACCGCGAGACGTCACCGGAGTTCGACGCCCTGGTTGTGGATGCCTTTTCGAGCGACTCGATCCCCGTGCATTTGCTGACCCGCGAGGCCTTTGCGCTCTATTTCCGGAGGCTGAAAGCCGACGGCGTGCTGGCGATCCACGTCTCGAACCAGTATCTCGACTTGACCCCAGTGGTCCAGGCGGCTGCAGCAGCGCTGAACAAGGAGGCGGTGGCCATCAATAACAACGATGACCATCCCCAAGGGGTGTATGCCGCGTCCTGGATTTTAATAGGGAATCGGCAAGGGTTCTACGGCCAGCGCGACATTGAGAAATCTGGCGCCATCCTGCTGCCCGGCCGCGAACAAGCGCTGTGGACCGACAATTACAGCAGTCTGTTTCAAGTGCTGAAGTAAGCATGGGCATGTCCCCCTCCGTGCGGAAGGAAACAATTGTGGATTTACGGGTTCGTTTGTACAGCACCGGTTTATAATTCTGCGCTTAAAGACAGGATTCCATGCAACCGGCAATTGAACAATTCATGCATTATCTGCGCTATGAGCGGAACGCCTCACCCGCCACCATCGGCGATTACCGCTGTGATATCGAACAGTTCCGCGATTTTCTGACGCCTCCCGGCGAGTCCACTCTGACGATTGATCAGGTGGATCACAAGATCGTCCGCGAGTTCATCAGCTGGCTTTACGATCGGGGCCTAGAAAAGACGTCCATCGCGCGAAAGCTCGCGGCGCTGCGAAGCTTTTTCAAATTCTGCGTCCGGGAACATATCACCAAGCAAAATCCCGCCCGTTTGGTGAGCACGCCCAAGCTCCCGAAACGCGTGCCGCACATCTTGACCGCGGAAGAATTGAATGATTTTCTCGACTCTTTTGCGAACGGCTTGCTGCCCTCCAAAGGGGAAAGGAAGCGTAAGCCGACGGCGCAGTCGGAATTGGATGAAACGCTTGTCTTGAAGCGCGACCGCGCGATTCTCGAACTGCTGTATGGCTCCGGCTTGCGGGTAAGCGAATTGGTTGGTTTGAGCGTAGGAAACATCGACAAGGCCGGGCAAATGGTCCGCGTGCTCGGCAAAGGGCGCAAGGAGCGCGTTGTGCCGTTTGGGAGCAAGGCGCAAGCCGCCCTTGCTGCTTATTGGCCGGTCAGGGCGGGGATCATTGCACGCCCGCGAATGAAATGCGATCCAGAGGCCGTGTTTGTGAACTATCGCGGCGGAAGGTTAACCGTGCGGTCGGTGCACGTCGTGGTTAGAAAATATTCGAGGCTGTGCAATGTGGACTGGAACCTGCATCCGCACTCGCTGCGGCACGCTTTCGCGACCCACCTGCTCGCAGGCGGTGCCGACCTCCGGGCGATCCAGGATCTGTTAGGGCATGTATCGCTTTCCACGACGCAACGCTATACGCAAGCGAGCATCCATCAGTTGATGGCTGTGTATGATAAGGCTCATCCGCACGCGTAGAGGGCGTTCGAATTCTTCGATGGCTCGAGTTTGCTCTTGAGGCTGCGCGCGTGATTTCGGCTGGCTTGATCGAAGGGAGATCCTTGGGGATGAAGAGGTTCCATGGCCTAATTTTGCTTTACGCGGCGGCATCCCTTGTCATTTTCGCCACGCCCGCAGCGGCGCAGGATAACTATGAAATTCAGGTGTACGGGTATGAATTGGTTGATCCCGGGCACACGATGGTCGAGTTACACAGTAATTTTACGATCGACGGCTCAAAGACGACGCTGGACGGCTTGTATCCCACAAACCATGCGGAGCATGAGACGGTGGAGATCACGCACGGGTTTACCGACTATTTCGAATGCGGCTTCTATATTTTCACTTCCATTACGCAAGGCCAGGGGTGGCAATGGGTCGGCGATCACATCCGCCCACGATTTGCGGTACCGGAAAGATGGCACTGGCCGGTCGGCGTCAGCATTTCCGATGAACTGGGCTACGTTCGCCGGCAGTACTCCGTGGATACATGGACGTGGGAAATCCGTCCGATCATCGACCAGAAAGTGGGCCGCTGGTATTGGTCACTGAATCCCACCCTCGACCGTTCCTTTCACGGGGAGAGCGTGCACCAAGGCGTCGTATTTGCCCCTAATTTCAAATTCAGCTACGACTTCACCCCGAAAATCGCTGGGGGGCTCGAGTATTACGGCTCGACCGGCCCCGTTACCGGATTCCTCTCCGTTCCCGAACAACAGCATCAGATCTTTCCCGCCATCGATTTGAACATTGCGCCGCAGTGGGAGATCAATTTCGGACTTGGCGTCGGGCTCACGCGCGCCACCGACCACCTCATCGCGAAAATGATCGTCGGTTACCGGTTCAATTTTTGAGCGATGAAGCCACACCCGGGAACTAAATTTAATTTAGACGTTCAGACTCAGAGATGTTTCGGGGACGAAACCGTCGGAACGCCCAGCGCGGGCCGTTGTGCCGGGAATGGCCATCTTGGTACGGTCGATCGGATTGTAAAGCGTGTCGCGCTCGACCGGGACGCAGCCAGCGGCACGAATCAAGCGTTCCAATTCCGTGCGAGTGAGACCTTCGGGAGTGGTGGCGCCGGCATCGTGGTAGATTTTCTCCTCGACCACCGTGCCATCCAGGTCGTTCGCTCCAAAGCGCAGCGCGATCTGGGCGATCCGGGGCGTGAGCATGATCCAGTAAGCCTTGATGTGGTCGAAATTATCGAGCAGCAGGCGTGACACGGCGATCGTCTTCAGATCATCGAATCCCGTGGGCTTTGGCACATCCGCTAGCGCCGTGTTCGCGGGATGAAACTCCAGCGGAATGAAAGCCACGAACCCGTGGGTCTGATCCTGCGATTCGCGGAGTTGCATCAGATGATCGACACGCTCCTCGAGGGTCTCCACGTGGCCGAAAAGCATCGTCGCGTTTGAGCGAAGGCCCACTTCATGCGCCGTGCGTGCGATTTGGAGCCACATGCGCCCGCTCACCTTGTGGTCGCAGATTATTCTGCGCACGCGAGGATGAAAGACCTCGGCCCCGCCGCCAGGCAGCGACCCCACTCCCGCTTCTTTCATTTTGAGCAAGGTATCGCGAATCGAAAGCTTCGAAAGCCGCGCGTAGTAATGCACCTCCACCATCGTAAAGGCTTTCAAGTGCACCAGCGGAAAGCGATCCTTTAGGCCGCGGATCAGGTCCAGATAGTAGTCGAAGGGAAGATCGGGGTGCAGGCCGCCGACGATGTGAAACTCCGTCGCGCCCTCCGCCACGCCTTGCGCGGCGCGCGCCCAGATTTCCTCCAGGGCGAACGTGTACGCTCCGGGCGAATCCGGGGAGCGCCCGAAGGCGCACAGCTTGCAGTGCGCTACGCAAACATTGGTTGGATTGATATGTCGGTTGACGTTGAAATAGCAGACCTTTCCGTGGCGCTTCTCCCGGACATGATTCGCGAGCCAGCCCAGAGCCAGAAGGTCGTGCGACTCAAAGAGGGTCAGGCCATCGTCAGCGTTCAGGCGTTCGCCCGCGAGAACCTTTCGCGCGATTGGCGCAAGCCGAGGATCGGTGATTTGGAATCCCGTCATCGTCGATTAAATGCCCACCGGCAAATGGCGGTGAAAGAAGCGCCGCCCGGGACAAGACTACTGCTGCATCGCCAATGCGGCCGCGCCCCAGAAGAGCAAGAACAATACACTAATATAGCCATTCACGGTGAAAAACGCAGCATTCATTTTGCTCAGGTCGTTCGGCTTCAGAAGAGAATGCTCGTAGGCAAGTAGCGCCGCCACAACCCCGATTCCCACCCACGCGGGCCAAATAAGATGGAAACTCCAAGCGAGCCATCCGAGCAGAAGCACCATTAAGACGTGCATCGCTCGCGCGATTTCCAGAGCCTTGGCGATCCCGAGTTTCCTCGGGATTGAAAACAGTCCCGCGGTCTTGTCGAATTCCACGTCCTGGCAGGCGTAGAGCACATCGAATCCACCGACCCAGAGCGTAACGGCCGCGCAGAGGATCAGCATTCGCCCGTCGAGCGAACCGCGAATGGCAATCCAGGCCGCTGCCGGCGAAATGCCCAGGCAGAATCCCAGAACGAAGTGAGCCCATGAGGTGAAGCGCTTCGTGTATGAATAGAAAAACAGGATCGCCAGCACTAGAGGAGAGAGCTCCAGGGCCAGCGTGTTGAGTTGCCAGGCCGCCAAGACGAGCACCGCGGAGGAAATAGCCATAAACATCCAGGCAAAGCCTATGGAGAGTTCGCCGGCAGGCAGGGCGCGACTCGCCGTGCGCGGGTTGCGGCGGTCGAATTCAACATCCGCGATGCGGTTCATCGTCATGGCCGCCGAGCGCGCGCCTAACATCGCCGCAACGATCCAAGCAATCTGCCGCACCGTCGGGAATCCGCCCTCGGCGCGGGCCGCGAGCAGTGCGCCCACAAGCGCGAATGGCAGCGCAAATACGGAGTGCTCGAACTTGATCATTTCCAGTACGATGCGAATTCGGCCTTTGGTCATGTGAAAAAGAAATACGAATAGGCTCTCGATGCCTACGTTTCGCGCCTGCCAGCCGGCCCGCCCTGCCAGTGATATTGCTTCTCTTGAGGCAATCCAAGCTGCGCAAGCACGCGATAGACAAATTGTTCGACGATATCGCCGACACTGTTCGGGCCATAATAAAAAGCGGGCATGGCCGGCATAACGGTTGCGCCTGCGTCGTGAACACGAAGCATGTTTTCAAGATGCACTCGATTGAGCGGCGTCTCGCGCAGGCAAAGGACAAGCGGGCGGCGCTCTTTCAGGCACACATCGGCGGCGCGCGTCAGAAGATCGTTGGCAATGCCAACCGCGATGGAGCCAAGCGCCCCTGCAGAGCAGGGGATTATCAACATGCCGTCCACGATGGCACTTCCTGAAGCAATGCTCGCGCCGATGTCCTTGTTCGGCAGATATTCAATTTTCTTGGCGGGTGCTCCCACAAGCAGCGATGGTAACTTTCTTCCTTCCGCGGCAACGATGCCCAATTCCATCGACAGCAGGCGCAACGCCGCATCGGTTGCGACAAAGAATACGCGCTCGACTCGCGGATCCGAATCGAGCAACCGCAGAACGGCCTGGGCATACACAGCGCCGCTGGCACCCGTCACTCCGACCGTGATCACTTTGCCGTTTGCCTTTTCCATTAGGGAGTCAGCTGTTGTGTCCAAGGGTGGTTTGCGCGAAATCAAACTGGAATGCTCTGACGGAATGCCCTATGCAGAAGAAATCCGTCCGGGCAACCCACCCAACCAGCCGCGCGGCTCATCGTTGCCCGTCTTTTGAAAAAACGCCGAACGCGATGGTATAGGTGAGGATCAAAGCAAAGGCGAATTCTGGCAGCGAAAAGCTGTCCCCCGGCGTGCGGAAGCCCGCCATAACAGCCTCGATGATCGCAACAATCAGCGCCAGGGCCGCAGATTTCAGATACATCGATTTCTGCCGCTGTTCCTTAACGGACGCCATCGTCAATTTCGTGGCCTGCAGATCCATCGTAAACATGGTTCCGGGACTTGGACTCGAACCAAGATTTTAGGCTCCAAAGGCCCACGTGCTACCAATTGCACCATCCCGGAAGGGCCAGGAAAGTGTAGCAGACAACCAGCCAAATTGTTCCCTGCAGGCGCCCATCCCGCCAACCGGATTCGCTTGTTTGCTGCTGCGCCGTCAATTTGTTAGGCTTCCTACAAGCGAAATACGGAGAGGTGTCCGAGCGGTTTAAGGAGCACGCTTGGAAAGCGTGTGTTGGGGAAACTCAACCGTGGGTTCGAATCCCACCCTCTCCGCCAGAATTAAAAAGCCCACAAATTTCCCAGTAAAACTGAGGAATCCATAACGGAAGCAGGTTTTGTTACCACGTCTGTTACCGTTTGCGGAAAATGACCCGCTTGTTTTTCCTGACCGCTGAGTATTATCTGGAAGGAGAAGCAGGCGTGAACACGGTCAAGGTGATGATTCGAGCAAAACTGGATGGCAAACACCCTTACCTGCCAGCGGTCGTCAACAGCAACGGACGAATCAAGCCGGGCGTGGCACTGGTCGGCGGCATCGAACAGAAGGTTGAAGGCTCCTACTACATTCGCTTCACGGAAGATGGCCAGCGGCGCTTCCGGTGGGTCGGATGCGATGCAGCGGAAGCAGTCACGATGGCACGCAAGAAGGAAGCGACGCTCAAGGCAAAAGCCGCAGGCGTGGCAGTGAAGTCATTCATGCCCGAGACACCATCCAAGCGCATCAAGCTGGTTGACGCCATCGCAGAGTACAA
>JBEKBP010000024.1:0-77004 GCA_050015335.1 Candidatus Acidiferrales bacterium
TTGTGACCCGGCCTCATTTCCTGGAGTGCAGCGGAAATCATGCCAAAGCCACGGATAAAACCGTGCAGCAAAGCCACGGGCTGACCAGTTGCTCCGAATGGACCGGGGTGCCCCTTTCTCTGCTACTCAAAGAAGCCGGCGTCCAGAATGGTGCGTCCTTCTTCATCGCGGAAGGGGCGGAGACCGTAAAAGGCGCGGTGAGCCTTCCCATTGCAAAGGGCATGGACGATTGTCTGGTATGCTACGCGCAAAACGGCGAGCCCGTGCGTCCCCAGCAGGGTTTCCCGCTCCGATTGATCGTGCCGGGTTTTGAAGGGATGGTTAACGTCAAGTGGTTGCGGCGAATCAAACTGGTCGAAAAGAACTACATGACCTACAACGATTACGGACATCTTGCCTCCGATTCGAAAGTCGCTGCATTGAATCACCAGATTGGGCCGAAATCGGTCATTACTTTCCCTTCCGGTGAACAAAAGCTGCCCGGCCCCGGATTCTATGAAATCACTGGCTTGGCGTGGTCGGGAGCGGGTGCTGTTCGAACCGTGGAAGTCTCGGTCGACGGTGGGCAGAGCTGGAAACCCGCGGAGCTTCGAACCCCGGCATATCCCATGGCGCATACGCGCTTTGCCTTGCCCTGGAAGTGGGATGGGACGGAGACCGTGATCATGTCACGCTGCACAGACCAATTGGGAACTGTGCAACCCACGCGGGCCGAGATCGCAAAATACTGGAATGTGCCAAATGACGCGCAGCTCCAGATAAAGGGCCTGGACAATAGTATTTTCCCCTGGAAAGTGGCCAGCGATGGGACCGTCCATAATGGACTCGCGTAGGCTGTTCCTGCTGTTGATGATTCTGGGCTTGAGCCAGATCAGCAAGGCACAATCGCCCACCTATGGTGTGGGCAGAACTCCCACTCCCGAGGAAGTCAGCAAGTGGGATATTACCATCGGACCCGATGGACAGGCGCTCCCACCAGGACACGGCACCGCCGTGGAAGGCGCCGGAGTCTTTGTTCGCAGGGCTTGCTTTGGGTGTCACGGAGAAACAGGTTCAGGGGGCCCAGCTCCTACTTTGATCCGGAGCGATGGGAAGACCAAGTCCCAAAATCCCTGCCTGCCGCCTTGCGTGAACGATTCGAACTTGATGGCCTTCCACTCCCCGTACGCTACCACGATTTGGGATTACATCAACCGCGCCATGCCACTCACGAAAGAGGGCACACTAAAACCCAATGAGGTCTACGCTCTGACCGCCTTTATCCTCTACAAGAACGGCATTATCAAAGAGGACGAGGTCATGGACGAACACAGTCTCCCGAAAGTGCAAATGCCGAACCGCGATCATTTCGTCTTGGCCCCGGAATGGAAGCATGGAGCACCAAGGCTTGAGGGTTACCCCTGATCCCTGGTCAGGTACGAATGTCGCGACACATTTCGTTATCACGCGGGACTGAGAGGCGCGTGCAATTTCGTCCTGTCTCTCCCAAACTCCTGGAAGTCGGCTAACCGCCCATATATCCGTCTAGTCAGTACTCCATGCTGGCAACCCCGTTGCTCGCGTCCGACTGAAATCCCCTTTGCGACCCCGCAGTTTCGGGCTTAATTTCGTCGATATTCGAAATGCAGAAAATCGTGTGCCTTGGCTGGCTCGGTCGGTCGCCAAGTGGCACGGCAGGGTGGTCAATAAACCCCGCCTAGCCCCCGGACCAGCAGGGTGCACCCAAGGGTCATTCCCCGCCGTTCAAGCGATCCTGGGACCCTTGATTGGGTCTCTGCTGAGCAGATGGAATTTCTGGACGCCGCGGCAGTCCCCCAGCCAGGCACATCCGTGTTGATTCCCACAGGGCAACTGCGCTAGCGTCACCCGCGACACTTTACGAAACAGCCGGAGTGCCGGGACTGCCCCTTTTACGATGGCTGCGGCCCAGAGCCCCAATCGGGTAGATGTTCACCCACCTGTTCACAAAGAACCCCCGAGAACAAAGGAGATGCAAATGCCGGCGGATTTGACGCAGGTTCGCAATATATTCAAGAATCTCGAAACCGGCGACGGGAATCAGTTTTTTACCCATGTTGCGGACGATGTTCAGAGATAAGGAGAAAGAGTATGAAGTGCAAAATAGCGGGAGCGGCGGGATTGGCTGGGGCGTTTGTTGCGGGCATGGTGGTGGCGACGGCGTTGGGTGCGGGAATGGCTGCTGGGGAGGCGAAGACGCTAGGGGCAGCGGCGCAGGAGCAGCGAGTTACCGTGCAGAGGGTCATCAGCCCGACGGTGACGGATGAGGACATTGCTTTGCTGCGTCAAGATCTACGGGCTAGGAAAATGCAGGTAATCGGGCAGAATATGTCGCTTTCGGATACGCAGGCGGAGAAGTTCTGGCCGATCTACAACCATTACGTGAAGGACTTGCAGGAAGTGAACAACCAGAAGTATGCACTGTTGAAGCAGTACGCGGAGATGTGGGCGACGATGACAGATGAAGATGCCTTGATTTATGTGCGGCACTGGCTGGAGGTGGATGGTCAAGCGCAGGCGCTGCGCTTGAAGTATGTGCCGATCGTGAGCCAGGTGTTGCCGGGAAGGAAGGCGGCGACGTTTTTCCAGTTGGACCGGCGGCTGAATATGATGATCGATCTGCAATTGTTTTCGCAGATTCCGTTGGCGCATGTGAAGGAGTAGGCGGGAAGCGATATCGGATATCAACAATTAGATACTATTGAGCTCACATTCAATAATGCAATGGCTAGCGCAAAAAAGGGGGAAGCTCCGACTGCTTGATGCAACCACGAAGCTTCGGGGGCGATTTGCGGATTTTGTCGATGGAACCGATGAGGTCTTCCATCAGTTCCTCGACGTCGTGAGTGCAACCGTCGGCCAAATCCCGCTTGGCTAATGACCAGACGCCTTCGTCGGATTGAGTTCCGGCGCCTAAGAGGGGAAGTGCTCGATATGGAGACGGGGATGCCGACGTTGGAGTTCATGCTCGATGGCCCCCACCGTGATAATCAGGCTGTAGGCATCGATGAGCGCACCGACCTCCAGGACCTGAACTGCTCGGAGGACGTCGCTTGAAGGCGGCGGCCCCAGCGAAGGATTGGCCAGTATGCCAGGAATCAGCGCCACACCGGCGGGCAGTACGTAGTCACCCGACCCGATTCCAAGAATTGGCCCGATGATGAATAGAGGAAGGCCGGCTTCCTGCTCGATCGTGGTGACCGGCGTGAATTGTCTTTGAACGGTCTTCGGTGCATCAGCGTCGGCGCTATCTCGGGGAGAGGCTTCAAAAGGGCAATAAGCATTGAGCCGCGCCATCAGCTCTTCGCGGTTAATTCCTTGTATGCGACTTCGGTGAAGCTTGGGAACCGCGGGCCGTTGCCTGTCGGCGTATCAGTTTCGCCCAGGGCCTGTTTGACTTCGTCCAACGATTTGCCTTGCGCGACCATGGCTTTGATTTTGTCGTACTTGCCCTCGACAAGATCGAGCTTCTTCTGCACGTCGGCCTTGGTCATCATATTTCCATGCCCGGTCAAGTAGGTATCGGCATCAAGGCCGATCATGCCCTTGGCGTTTTCGATCCAGCCGGCAGCGGAGCCGTTCTTTTCCATGTGAATCACAGTATCGGGACGGTTCGCGACCAGCAGGTCGCCGCCGAAGACGACTTTCTGGTCAGGGAGATATACGACCGTGTCACCGCTAGTGTGCCCAGGCGCCCAGTGGTAAAGGCGAATATGAGTGCCATCGATCGTCAATTTATCCGTTTTGTTGTAAGTCTTCGTGGGTAGGCGATCCTGGGGCGCGGGGTTCCGGCCGCCGGCGGAGGCCTGCATTTCTTTTTTACAGTTCTCCTGCGCGATGATGGTTAAACCCGCCGGGAAAGCGGCAAGCCCGTTGACGTGGTCGCCGTCGCTATGGGTGATGATGGCCGTATTCACGGCTTTGGGTGTGATTTTAGCGATTTCAGCGATCACTTCTTTTTCAGAGTCTGCTGTTGTTTTCGTATCCACGACAATGACGCCGGTCGTGCCCACAATGATGCCGTCATTCGAACCAACCCCGCCCTGGGCCCAATAGACGTTGTCCTTGATCTTCGTTACGTTAAGCGGCGGAACCTGCTGTGCCTGCTGCGCCCTGATCAGTTTGGCAAACACAAATAAGCCTAGGATCGCTGCAGCTGTGACGAGAAGATGTTTTTGAGACCGCATGTGGGGCCATCCTTTTTCTTTTGATATCGGCTGGAACCGGGCGCTATGGTAACTCCGTTCAATCCATTCCCAAAGTGGATACGTTTTCTTCACTGCCGTGATG
This sequence comes from Candidatus Acidiferrales bacterium, assembly GCA_050015335.1. Classification (GTDB taxonomy): domain Bacteria; phylum Acidobacteriota; class Terriglobia; order Acidiferrales; family UBA7541; genus Palsa-295. The sequence goes on from JBEKBP010000024.1 coordinate 4,309, forward strand.
GGACGATGTGACCAAGCTAAAGAGAGATTTTCTGAGTCCTTTCGATCATACGGACATCCGTATCGCAACGTTCGCTGTTCACCTTCCTTGGATAACAAATTGGCCTTCGCCAATGTATTAGCCGCATCGCCAAAGCAGATCTGGAGTGACCTGAATGCGAAACGCGAGATGTGGGCCAAGAAGTCGAGGAATTCCCAAACAACGTTCGAGGACAGGTTGCGCGGCAGCGCGGAGGTGTTGCTGCTCCGTTAGCTCGGGGAACCGAGGCTCCCCAAGCCTCCTACGAAGTCATTGGTCGGATAGCCCGAGTAATCGTGCTGGATTCTGTTTGAACATAATGTCGAGATCATGGTCGGTAAAACCCCGACTACGCATGGCCTCCGCAAACGCCCCCGCACCGTCCAGTCCTGCATATTCTCTCGGCGCTTTGACTGGCGGCGGTGTCGTCCGCAGCATGTTTGTCCAAAATTCTGAAATGAGGCAGTGCTCGGGCCCGATCATGCGAATCGCGTCGGCGCGCCGCCCATTCTCACTCAGGACATTTCGAAAGTCGAACTCGATAATCGCCCCGAGCTTTGCAACCTCCAGCATCTGATCCATGTTCATCTTGCCGGCTAAATCCATGGCATGCGTCGCTATCATGTTTCGCACGCCTTGCCTGCGCCCCTCTCGGAACACCATCAGGGCCTCGTCAGGAGCAATGTGACCTGATGCGAGTATCAAGTCGTTCTTGGCAATCAGCGAGATAACGTCCTTCACCTCGGGCAACAGTTCGCCGTTACGCGATACGGCTACGAACGGCTTCTTTGGATATGGTGGGTTCGACTCAATTTCCGAGTCACCGGCGGGCATCCAGACCACTTTCCCAACTGCTCCATAAATTTGCGTCGCCATGAACTCCACCGCCGCCGCATTCATCCCTCCGTTCGTCCGGTTCATGACAATGCCGCCGAATAATTCGAAATTGGGTACCTCCCGACGAAGGAGGTAAGCCAGGGTGGCAGTCGGTTCCCAGTGGTTCTTGATTAAGAGCCCGCGCATGCCTCGGGAATGCGCTTCTCTCACCGTTGCGATATCGGCGTCTTGGTGGGTCCCATCTGGATCGCGCGCGTCCATGTGGAAATGCATGTCGATGGCCCCCCGGAGCAGTCGGGCTCCGTCAGCCTCTCGACTGGCTTGTTTCTTAACGAGTTTGCCGGGCAATAGAGAGACAAGCGCCGCTAGAGCGAAGATACCGAAAGCGCTGAGCTTTGCCATAAATGTCACCGTTACAAATTTTCTTTTCATACGCCCCCAAAATCGTCTCCGCCAGCAGATCCTCAGAGCCAAGCGCAATTACCTCAGAAGTCGTAGAGTCGTGCCGGATTGTCGACCAGGATCTGTCTCAGCTGAGCCGCGCCGGAAGTCTAAGTGGCAAGCAGATTGAGGTCGTGGCCATCGTCGACTTGGAATGGCCGCCCCCCTTCGGTATGCGCCCAATCAGTAACCCATGTAATTCTCAACGGATTCGCTGCAATTAGCGCCTTGGCAAGGGGCGCGACTCCCCCCAAGGGGTCACGAAACTGGCACCGGGGATGCCATCGCTTGATCTTTGATGGCTTCAATTACCGACAGCCGCGCAAAGAATTCGGCATGCCAACCGCGACGGCCTTTAATTCGGTCGGTTGTGGCCTTAAAAAGCTGCCACGCGACCGCAGGCTCCAATGGGTCAGGATCCCTGATCCCGCGCATCCCACCACGATGCATTCGATCGAGATCCACGTTAGAAGTCTTATCGTCAACTATGACAATGCCGCGAGCACCGGGGCCCAACTGCTTGATGGCATCCAGCGCACGGGAATTATCGGCTCCGCAAACCGAGGGTTGCACGATGGCCATTGTTGCTCCTACTAAAATATCTCGCCGCGATAGCATCCGAACCTCAGTGAAGTGCTTACTATCCTAGAATAGTCGATGGGGTCAAGTACGTCGTTGTCTGTTGTCGTAGTTGTCTGCTTTGCGTGATTTTCCAAGTGAAGGCTTCTCAACCGTAACTGATTCCGCGCACGGAAACAGCGCCCTTTGAGGTCTTGGGATCAAGCTTGCCCAGAATACTTCTCGCCTCCATGTACCAAGCCATGCACTGCTTGTCTACGATCACGTCGTGCGGCTCGACGTGGGGCGCAGCAGGTCGTATTAGGTGACAATCACGTGCGTCGTCCTGCCTTTCTCGGGGCAATCTCGCGTTTCACAAGCAGTGGCGCGAAAAATTGCCCACTGTTGAGCCAATAATTCTTGCCTTCCACCAATGAAATCAAAATCGCTCCGGGAGAAACACCTGCGATTGCGTATTATTCTAGATGGGCACACTCCAAATCTCGACTTTCGACCTTGCGATGCTGCCCGCCTCGTTCGGGGCTGTTCTCTCCGTCGCCGCATTTTCGTTCACTGACCTATGCATAGCTGTGCTGCCCGCAGTGCCGGGACCGGACTTCGCGGCATTGGGGCCAAAGTGCTAGCTAGACTTTGCGGCGTCCGGGAAAAGGAGCAAGAAGGCCGTTTCCCGTATGGCAGATTGAATCTAAGAAGACGAAGCAACTGACATGATTTCGGTTCGCAAACGCGGCAAGAGCTACCACGCTGATCTCGTTAAGGGGGGAGAAGCATTCTGCGCGAGGCTCCCTCGGAACCCGTAATGAAGACGCTGCACGCCGCCTGACTCATCGCTTGGAAACTGCCCTCTCTGAGGGGCCAGACTCTTCGCATTGGTCCGAACTTAACAAATTGCTGCCGCATGGCACGTTCCGTAGGTTTGCCAGCCTTGTTGGTGCGGTCATGAAAAAAGCGCCGACTTGGAATGACTTACAGGGAACCTTTGGTGCGTATATGAATCAGCGAGTCAGGATCGGAAAACTCTCGTAAAACACGGTTGATCGTTACACCCACACCCTTGCCGAATTCTAGCTTTCGCCTCAAGTGTGTCCAAATGACAGGTCCGCAAGTCTTTGAAAAACCAAGGAGAGGATTTCGTACAGGGCGTCACACCGGCGTCACAATCGAGACCATTCAATCCACAAGCCATTGATAAAAAAAGCTTAATTGGCGGATGAGCCTATAAGCCGGATTTTGTGCTCCGCGTGCGGCGTCTTGATTTGCACCAAAACGCTGATGCGCGCGACGCGGCGATCATTCCTCTAGATCTCAGATTGCTCCGAGATTCAAGCAGCCTACCCGAGGGTAGCAGCGACCGCTCTTTCAAGCGAACGCATACGGGCCGGGCCGGCCCTCTCCTCCTATTTGGCCTTGCTCCACGCGGGGTTTTCCGTGCCCCGGATGTCGCCATCCGGGCGGTGGGCTCTTACCCCACCTTTTCACCCTTGCCCAATGCACTCGGACTCAAAGTGGCTAGCCCGCGGTTTTTCCGAGGGCCTGCCGCCGCAGTACGAGCGACACCGGCGGTCTAATTTTCTGTGGCACTTTCCGTAGCTGCGTCTCTAAAGGCCGCTTGCGCGGCCTCCCAGTCCGCAACCCCCTGGCGTTACCAGGCGCGTTGCCCTTCGTCGACGGCTCTTGCGAGTTCACGACGATGGAGTCCGGACTTTCCTCCCGTCCGCCGCTCTTGCGAGCGGCGAACCAGCGATCAGCATTATAGCAGATTCGCTACATAGCCAGCGCTGCACGGTGTAATGCACCTAATGCGCGCAGGAGGTGTTTCCCCTTTGAATCAGGTCCATGTCAGCCTTTAGGCTCGCTCCGCCGAACTAGAGCGATCGACAAGAAAAAGGGGGGCATGGGGCACGTGGGGCACGTACGCGAACTTGAAATTCGCGCAGTTTTGGTACAGGCTGGTGCGCGGAATCTGAGACAAGTTTGGGGAATGGAGCTTACCCTGCGAGTACCCGACAAGAAGGAGCCGTTTGAATGAGGCGAACTGGCTGGAACAGCATGATACTTGCTTTAATGGTGGCTAGCACGGCGATCGCACACCCGCCCGAGAGCGGCTATCACCTGCTGAGGAAATATGCCCTCAGCCCCGCCGATGGAAGCGCCGGCGAGTACTTCGACTACATCTATGTGGACTCTTCCGCGCGGCGCGTGTATTTGTCGCATGGAACTGAAGTCAGGGTGATCAGCGCCGATGATGGCTCCTTGATTGGCAATGTCACCGGCTTCAAGCGCGACCACGGGATTGCGATCGCAAGCGAGTTTGGGCGGGGATTTGTCACCGATGGAGCCAACGGGAAGGTGTCCATTTTCGACTTGCAGACGCTGAAGGTGACAGGTGATGTGCAAGCAGCGCCTGACGCGGATTGCGTGATCTACGACGCAGCTTCGAAGCGGGTTTTCGCTATGAGTGGAGACGCCAAGAGCGCGACCGTCATCGATGCAAAGACTGGCGCAACGGTGCAGACCGTCGGTCTGGGGGGCGGTCCTGAGTTCGCGGTGGCAGATGGCAAAGGAACTGTTTACATCAACCTGGAAGATAAGGGAGAAATAGTGGCCCTTGATTCGCACACCCTCGAGATCAAATCCCGCTGGTCGGTGGCGCCTGCCAGCGCTCCTACGGCCATCGCCATGGACCGCGAGCACCGGCGGCTGTTTAGCGCCGGCCGCAATCCGCAGATGCTTGTAGTGATGGACGCCGATAGTGGAAAAGTGATCCAGTCGTTTCCGATCTCGTCGGGCGCCGATGCCGACGCCTACGATCCTGAGACGGGTTTTGTGTTCGTCTCAACGCGGGAAGGCATGATCCACATATTCCACGAAGACTCACCCGATAAGTTCAGCGTCGTCGACGCGGTCAGAACCGAGTATGGCGCAAAGACCATGGGTCTGGATGCGAAGACGCACAACGTTTTTGTGGACACGGCGGATTTTGGCCCGCCTCCGGCGCCGACGCCCCAGCGACCGCATCCACAGCCTGCACCGGTCGCCGGAACATTTCGCGTCCTGGTGTACGGCCGGTAGGTCGGGCCGTTGAGCGGACGCTGAAATGTAGCGAATTGACAGTACAGACAGTTCTTGGCGGGATTGAGCTAGGCCGATCAACATGGCTGGCAACGACGGCGGTTCGGGTTTTGGCGCACTCCTTTTGGGCGTGGGGGTGGGTTTGGCGGTAGGTTTCTTGTGCGCTCCGGAATCGCGCGAAGAAACTCGCAAAATCATAGCCTCTAGGGCAAAAGAGGCAATCGCAACCGCGGCGGAGGCGATCGACGAACGTAAGCTGCACATCGAGCTGGGTTTGGCCCATGCTGGGGAAGCTGTGCAAACCCTCCGCGCGCGGGCGGGAGACACGATCGCCGAGGCCCGCGAAAAGCTTCACGAGGCCGCGCGTGGGGCAGGATGCTTACCGAACGGAGCTTCGCGAATGCCAAGCCGAGCTTGATTCTCTCCACGATCAGAAACTGTTCTTGAAGGTTGTGGCGGATCTCTGCTGGGCTTTGCCACAGTCGTCGAAAGCGCCCGAGTTTTTCCTCCCCGCCACTCGCGGGAGCTCTATGTCACCGGTTCCAACCGACCAGTGCGCGCGCGCCTAGATAGAAGTTGCTGGATTTCCGCAAAAAACGCACAGCTGCCTGAAATAACTTCGTAGCAAGTCACTGATTCCAAGTTACTTGGTTGTGGTACTCGGCGTGCACTCGTGCACGTTCGTGCGCGGACAAAGCAATGCAGCAGCGAGTCGGGCTAGGGCCAGCAAATCCCCGGTCCCAGCTGTGGCAGTGACCTGCAGCCGGTATCAGACGGCGAGCCTGCGATTTCAGCCACTCGGTTGCGTGATGCAAACTTGCCCTTGCGCTCGCCGCTTGAACCAAACCGATTAGGTAACAGGGGATCGATGTCTGTGCAGAGGACAATCGTGGACGATTCTGTCGAGGATAATTTGAAGGCCACCGCGCCCAGTCCGAAATGGCGTGAGCGGGTCCACGCTCTTCGGAATAACGCTCCGCTGCTGTTCAGGATGGTATGGGAAGCGGCCCCCCGCGTAGTGCTGGGCGGCTTGGCAGCCCGGGTGATCGCTTCGCTCCTGCCGCTGGCCATGCTTGCGGTGACCGGCACGATCATCGAAGGCATCCATGCGTACACCTCACATCAGAAGGCGCTGCCGCACTACTTCTGGTGGCTCGTTGCAGCTGAATTTGTGCTCGCGGCCCTTTCGACGATTCTGGTTCGCATTCTCGATTTCTTCGATGCGGTTCTTGCCGACAAGTTTACGCGGCATATCAGCACGCGAATTGTTCTCCACGCCTCAAAACTCGATCTCACCTCCTACGAGGACCCTGTTTTCTACGACAAGATGGATCGTGCCCGAGTGCAGGGCACCGACCGGCTGATCATGATTCAATCCGCGGGCCGATTCTTCCAGCAAGGGATTACGGCCGCGAGCCTGGCGGCAAGCATCTTCCTGTTCTCCCCCTGGTTGCTTCTGGCGCTTATCGCGTGCGTGGTTCCTGCCTTTCTTGGTGAGACACACTTCGCATTCCTGGGCTATTCGCTGAATTTCCAGCAGACAACGGCGCGGCGGCAGATGGATTACTTGCGCACCCTGGGCGGCAGCAGGGAAAGCGCAAAAGAATTGAAGCTTTTTGGCCTGGGCCCGTTCCTGATCCATCGCTACAGCGAACTCTCCGATGAGCTGCATGCGCAAAACCTTGTCTTGGAAAAGAAGAAGCTGCTGTTCGGCGCGCTTCTGACGATGCTGGGCACGGTGGGCTACTACGGAACGTATGCTTTCGTGATTTACCGCACCGTTGCCGGCTCTCTAACGTTGGGAATGATGACCATTTTGGTGGGAGCCATCGCGGGCGCGAGCACCAACATCCAGGCCTTCTTTTCGAGCTTCTCGATCATTGCCGATCAGGCGCTGTTCATGAGCGATCTGCTGGAATTCTTTTCCGTGCAGCCGAAGATTTTCTCGAGGCCCAACGCGCTGCCTACGCCGCGGCCGATCAGCCGAGGATTTGAGTTCAAGAATGTGTCCTTCCATTATCCCGGCAATCCGCGGCTGGTGCTCAACAATGTGAGCTTTCAGCTGGAGCCTTCCGCGCGCATCGCGCTGGTGGGCGAAAACGGACAGGGCAAGACGACCATCGTCAAGCTGCTCACCCGCTTGTACGACCCGACGTCGGGACAGATCCTCTTGGATGGCGTGGACCTTCGCGAATACGATCTCGACGATTTGCGCAAGGAGATCGGTGTAATCTTCCAGGACTTCACGCGTTATGAGATGACCGCCTCGGAGAATATAGCCGTCGGCCAGATCGAGGAGCGGACCAACCAGTTCCGCATTCGCGCTGCGGCCAATAAGAGCCTGGCGGAAAGGGTGATCCGCAAGTTACCGAAGGGCTATGATCAAACGCTCGGCTGCCGCTTCGAAGGAGCCGTCGATCTGTCGGGCGGCGAGTGGCAGAAGATGGCGCTTGCCCGGGCGTACCTGCGCGATGCGCAAGTGCTGATTCTCGACGAGCCTACCGCGGCGCTCGATGCACGATCCGAACACGAGGTGTTTGAGCGCTTTGCCGAGCTGACGAAGGGCAAAATGTCGCTGCTGATTTCGCACCGCTTCTCTACGGTGCGCATGGCGGACCGAATTTTGGTTCTCGAAGCCGGCCGGATCGCGGAGCAGGGCAACCACGATGATCTGGTTCGCGTGAGCGGGCGCTATGCCCAGATGTTTGAACTCCAGGCCGCCAGCTACCGTTAGGCCGCGGTAGCGTCCTCCTGCCCCCGAGGGATTCTTCGACGAGCGTTGCCCCTTAGCCCATCACAACTAGTATTTCGTGCTCCGCGCCGTCATCTACCAGTCCGATTGTGGCTTTGGCGGGCATGAGCTTGCCGTCCACTCGCGCGAGAGCGATCCCCTTGGACACGTTGGATGGATTCTCTACTTTTATTTTGTAAGTAGCGGAGTGGTAGCGGAACACGATGGAAAAATGCGACCAGTGGCGGGGCACGCAAGGGTCGATGCTCAGCACCATGCCTTGCAGTCGGAAGCCGAGGATCGCTTCCAGGCCCACGCGATAGAGCCATCCCGCCGACCCTGAATACCACGTCCACCCGCCCCGCGCCACGTGCGGCGGTTGGGAATAGACATCCCCGGCCACCACGTACGGCTCAACCTTATAGCGTTGTACATCGGCCCTTGACCGCGTGTGATTGATCGGATTCAGCATGCGAAACAATTCCCCGGCACGATCGCCATCGCCGAGGGCCGCAAATGCGAGCACTGCCCAAGTGGCCGCGTGAGTGTATTGCCCGCCATTTTCGCGAATGCCGGGCACGTAGCCTTTGATATAACCCGGATCGAGCGCCGAGTGGTCGAAGGGCGGCGCGAGCAGCAAGATCAATCCGTCCCGCTTGCATACCAGATACTGTTCGACGGCCGCCATCGCGCGCTGGGCGCGTCCCGGTTCGGCCGCGCCGCTGATGACGCCCCATGACTGCGCAATCGAGTCGATCTTGCACTCCTCGTTTTGAGCCGAACCAAGGGGGGTGCCGTCGTCGAAGTAAGCCCGCCGGTACCATTCGCCGTCCCAGGCTTCGCGTTCGAGAGCCGCGTGGAGCGCCGTAACATGCAAGCGCCAGGTCTCGGCGCGAGCATGCTCTCCGCGCGAATCTGCAATCTGCGCGAACTCTGAAAGCACGACGTGCAGAAACCAGCCGAGCCATACGCTTTCTCCCTGGCCGTGTTCGCCGACACGATCCATCCCGTCGTTCCAGTCGCCGGTGCCCATTAACGGCAGCCCGTGCGCGCCGACGGCGAGGCTGCGATCGATGGCTCGCGCGCAGTGCTCGAACACGCTCGCCCTGATTTCTGAAACACGCGGCTGGAAATAGGAGACATTTTGTCCGTCGGCGAGCGCGTCGCCTTCCAGGAAAGGTATGACTTCATCGAGCAGCGGCGTGTCTCCGCTGACCTCGATGAAGCGCGCCACGGCATAGGGTAGCCAGAGTAAATCATCGGAAATGCGCGTTCGCACTCCTCGGCCCGATGGCGGGTGCCACCAGTGCTGGACGTCGCCTTCGACAAACTGCCGCGAAGCGGCCTTCAGCAGATGCTCGCGCGCGACATCCCGCTTCGCCACGCACAGCGCTAACACATCCTGCAGCTGGTCACGGAACCCGTAGGCGCCGCTTACTTGATAAAACGCGGCGCGGCCCCAAACCCGGCACGCCAGCGTTTGGTAGAGCAGCCAGCGGTTGAGCATCAGGTCCATGGCCGGCTCGGGGGTAGTGACCTGAACCGCTCCGAGGGTGTCGTCCCATGCCGCGATCACTCCTGCGAGAACGTCGTCCAGGTTGGATGCGCGATACCGTTCGATCAACTCCTGAGCCTTTTCGCGGCTCTCCGCCTGTCCCAAGAAGAAAACAATTTCGGTTCGACCGCCCGGACGCAGTTCGACAGAAGTCAGCAGCGCTGCGCACGGATCAAGCCCTGCGCCGACATTTCCGGAAAGCCGCTCGCCTCGCGCCATGGCCGCAGGATATCCCAGCGTTCCGTTGCGCCCGATAAACTCCTTACGGTCACACGTCCAGCAAGACTGTTTGGCCCTCAGGTCGGCGAAGGCAATCCGCCCCGCGAATTCGCCTTCCCATGTGTTTCTTGCGAAAATCGCGCCCGTCTTGGAATCCCATTCCGTCACGATATAGGGCGCCGAAGCGCTGCGGGAACTCCCCAACACCCATTCTGCATACGCGGCGATGGAAAGGTTCCGGGTGCGGCCCGATGTGTTCTGCAGCATGAGCCGGGAAATCTTAATGGGATCCTGCGGTGGCACGAATTGGACCAATTCGTGCTGAATTCCGTGAGACGAATGCTGAAACCGCGTGTAGCCCTGCCCGTGCCGGCAGACATAGGCGGCCGTTTCATCGCGGATCGGCAGTGCTGTGGGGCTCCATATTTCGCCGGTGTTTTGATCTTGGATGTAGATTGCTTCACCGGGCGGATCGCTCACCGGATCGTTGGACCATGGCGTGAGCTGATTCTCGTGGCTGTTTATCGACCAGGTGTAGCCTGAGCCCGATTCCGAGGCCAGGAAACCGAAACAAGGATTGGCGATCACGTTGATCCACGGCTGCGGCGTTCGCACACCTTCGCCAAGGACGATCCGATACTCGCGTCCGTTTTCGTCGAAACCTCCCAATCCATTCGCAAAAGCGAGATCCTGGAGCTCGAGCGGCAGGCCGGGATTACCGCGTGCCGGGGACCGTGTGGGGATTGCTGGCGCGACGGCCGTGCTGGGCCGCTGCGAACGACTGACTTGTTCGGAAACAGTGCCGCGGCGGCTGAAGATCACGGCCCGCGCTACGGCCTGCAAAATCGTGCGCAACTGCGGAGAGATCAGATCCGCTTTGAGCAGGAAAATGTTGCCGAGGGAATCGCCGCGCTCCGGCGAGACCCGCAATTGGTTTCCTCTGACCAGAGATTCGAGCGCGCTATGCAGGTCTTGCGCGTAGGAGTGGGCCTTTTCGTTGATAATCACCAGGTCGGCGGCCAGATTTTTCATCCGCCAGTATTCGTGGGCCCTCAGGAGCTGGCGGATGATCTCGATGTCGTCGCTTTCATCGATGGAGGCCAGCACGATCGGCCGATCTCCTGAAATCCCCTGCGCCCACAGAGCCCCCAGGTCAAGCGACTCCCGGCTGAGCGCGTCCGAAGAGGGCCGCAGAGCCGCATCCGCGTAGACGATCGCGTTTGCCAGCCGCTGAAAGAGATTGGCCTCGTCGGGGTCGACTCCCAAATGCCGGAGCTGCACCTGCGCCTGCGTCCAGGCCAGGGTGAGAGTTCGTTCGAAGGTTGTAGCATCGCGATGTTTGTCCGCCAGCTCCAACACCTGCTCGCGAGAGGAGGCGATGATGGTGGAAAAGATGACCCGGGCGGTGTTTCCGGGGGGGATGCGTACCGTCCGCCGGAGGCTGACGATGGGATCAAGCACCGGTCCGGTCGTTTGACTGAGCGGTGTGCCCTCGTAGATGGAAACCGCATTACGGGTGTCCCGGTTACGGCCGATCAATTGCGACCGGTCGGTCTCATACTCGAGGCCGCCCACCATCTCACCCTCGACCGCGGTCACGTGCGCCAGCCACACAGTCGTTTCCTTGTCGGATTGCCGGCGGCGCGTGGCTAGCAGCGCGCCGGATGCGGGGTCGAATTCGGTTTCTACAAACAGGTTGGAGAACGCTGGGTGCGCCGCGTCAGCCGCCTGCGACGTAAGGCAAATTTCGCAGTACGATGTCACTTGAATTTCACGCGTGCGGAGACCATGGTTGGTGATCGAGACGCGCCGCAATTCCGCGTCATCGTCGGATGAGACGACAACCTCCAGAGACGTATGCAGGGCACGATCGCGGCGGTGAATCTCCGCCCGGTCTTCGAAAAAGGAAGCCTCATAGGTTTCCGGCTGAACCCCGCAGGGCTGGTAGCCCGCCGACCACACCTGACTGGTCTGCAAATCGCGGAGGTAGATGTAGCTGCCCCAGCAGTCGCGCGTGCCGTCCTCCCGCCAGCGGGTGACGGCCATGTCGCGCCAACGGCTGTAACCGGAACCTGCCGAGGTGAGCATCACGGTGTAGCGGCCATTGGAGAGCAACTGCGTGCGCGGGGAGATCTCGTGAGGCGTGCTGAAGCTCCTCAGAGCTGGGGGAACCAGTTCGCGGACGCGCGCCGCGGTCACTTCCTCCGCGCGGGGGCGCGCCACCAGAACGTCCCGCGGGGTTCTTTCCTGAAGAAGGAGCTCGACCGCTTTTACAATCGGTTCGGCGTGAAACCGCGTGCGCATCGCGCCGCCGGTCAGCACGTTGGCGAGCGCCACCAGCGTCATGCCCTGATGGTGGGCGAAGTATGCTTTTACGACCGCTGTTTTTTGACCCTCCGGAACACGCGCGGCAGTGTAGTCGAGCGCTTCGTAGAGTCCATAGGTGCCTCTGGCTCCCGCTTCCATAAGGCGCGTAATATTTTGCGTTGCCGCAACGGGATCGACCATTGCCGCAAGCGCGGTGGCGTAGGGCGCGATCACCACATCCTCGCTCAAGCCGCGCTTTAACCCGAGCCCGGGTACTCCGAAGGCCGAATACTGGTACCGCAGGTCGATGTCGCGGGCGTTAAAGGCGGATTCGGAAACACCCCAGGGTACGCCCCGCTCCGCGCCATATTCGATTTGCCTGCGGACCACCAGGCGTGCCGTTTCACTCAGCACGCCCTCCTCGGGCGCACGCATCACCAGACTGGGCATCACGTACTCAAACATCGATCCGGACCAGGAAATCAGGGCCGAGCCCCGGTCGACCGGGGTCAGGGTGCGTCCCAACCGAAACCAATGCGATGATTCGGCGTCCCCTTTGGCGATGGCGATAAAGCTTGTGAGGCGAGCCTCGGAAGCCAGTAAGTCGTAACAGGCGGCATCGAGCGTTCCGTCCGACACTCGGTACCCGATGGAGAAAAGCTTCCGCGTGCCATCAAACAGGAAGGTGAAGTCCATCGCATAAAACATGGTTTCGGTGGTTTGGGCGATGGTTTTCAGCCGGTTCGTCAACGCTTCGGCGCCCGTTGCCGATTTCCTGACGGCTTCGGCCAGTAGGTCGAGGCGGCCTAACGCCGCCACATTGGAAGGTGAGTCGCAAACGAGGCGTTCGCGCAGCGCGGTAAGCTCGACCAGGACGCCTGCGAAATAGCTGGACGCCTCCGAGAGTTTCGGGATCTTCTGTAGGAAAGGCTCGACGGCCGCCCAACCGTGTATGCCCTTGGCCATCGCTGCAAGTTCCTTGTTGTCAAGGCGGGTCCACGGCGCAAGCACCTGCGCGTCTCGCCAGTGGCTTTCCATACAGTCTCGCGTGGCATCGGCCCAGGCGCGCAATTCAGTTTCGGCGGCATCGCTGCGCTCCTGCGCGAACGTGTGGGCAATGTCGGCCACGGTGTGAGTTTGCGTCCTCAGATCTGCCAACCGGGCAGCCAGTGCCGCCGAACTCGCAGGCAGGGGCTCGAGCGAATGCGCAAGCGTGTCCACGGCGTTGGCGAGTTGCTTCCGCGTGACGATATTGGTGCGTCTGGTATCGGTGAGGCCGGTGAGAGGCTCGCGCAATATCGCTATGCAATCCCGGATTCCGGAGAGCAGCTCTCCGCCGGCGAAGGGCTTCTCGAGCAGTTCGCGGCAGCCGTTGGACAACGCCAGCAAATGCCCGGCAAGGTTCCCACTGTCGACCGAGGAGATATAGCGGGGTTCGAGCGGGGCCAGATTACTGGTGTCATACCAGTTGTAGAAGTGGCCCCGGAAGAGTTCAAGACGGCTCATTGTCGCGAGGGTTTCTTCGAGGCGTTCGACCGCCTCGATGGTTCCCATACAGCCAAGATCGCGCGCCGCAAGTACGGAGAGCAGATAGAGGCCAATATTAGTGGGTGAGGTCCGGTGGGCTACGACGGGCTTTGGATCCTCTTGGAAGTTGTCCGGCGGTAAGCCGTGGTCGGTGGCCGATACAAACGTCGAGAAAAAGCGCCAAGTCTTACGGGAGGTTACGCGAAGGATTTGCTCCTCGGAGGCCGACAGCGGCACGGCCTCTTTCGACTTGGGAGCCACGCTGATCCACCGGGCCACGGCGGGTGCCAGCGCCCACGCAAAAATAAACGGGGTAGCCGCGACAAGCCCGGCGTGGCGTCCCAACGCCAAAACCGCGGCAGCGGCAGCTGCAAATAGGGTTCCTCCCGCCATTCGCCGGTACATGTTGGGCAGATCGAGGTCGACCGCGTACTTGGCTTGCGCCGCCGTTACCCACTCCAACATATTCCTGTGCGTGATATAGAGCCGCACCAGCGTCCGCACGATGGCATCCAGCATGAGCCATGCCTGATAGGCGAGGAAGGTAAGCGCCAGGCCCGCTTGCGAGAGACCCAGAACGAGGTCACTCATGAGCGAGCGCAAATGGCTTCGCTTGGAAATGCCTCCAAACCGGGGATCAAGACCGATCAGGAAAGGAAGCAGCGGGGGGATGGCCAGCGTGAGGACCAGGAACCTCGTCCACACCCAAGGAGACGTTGGCGGCAATAGCCATCCAAGGACCAGCAAGAGGAACGATGCGGGAGCCGAAAGGCTGCGGCGGAGATTATCGAGCATCTTCCAGCGCCCGACCGCAGGGACTCGTACGGGGTTGCCTTGGGCGATGCTCTGGGGGCCACGGCCGAAAATCCAAGGCAGCAATTGCCAGTCGCCGCGGACCCAGCGATGCGCCCGAGCGGCGGCCGTTTCATACTGCATGGGGAATTCTTCGAAGAGTTCAATATCGGTAACCAATCCGGTCCGAGCGAAAATCCCCTCGAATAGGTCATGGCTCAGTAACGCATTCTCCGGCACCTTGCCGGCGAGCGACGCCTGAAACGCGTCGATTTCATAGATGCCCTTGCCGGTAAATGATCCTTCGCGGAATAAGTCGTGATAGACGTCGGAAACAGCGGTGGCATAAGCATCCATGCCGCTTGGCCCCGAGAAAATCCCCTGAAAAAGAGATCCCCCATGGCCGGTCGGAAGAGTGGGCATGATGCGGGGCTGCATTAATCCGTAGCCTTCCACCACACGCCGCGCCGCGGGCGAAAACTGCGGACGGTTCAAAGGATGGGCCATGGTTCCCACGAGGCGATAGGTAACCCCAGGCGGCAGCCGCGTATCTGCATCCAATGTGATCACATATCGCGCGGCCAGCAGCCAGTCAGGGGCTCGCTCGCTCACTCCCACAAACGTAGTGTTTGTGGCGCCCCGCAGGAACTGGTTGAGCTCATGGAGCTTTCCTCTTTTGCGCTCCCAGCCCATCCATTTGGCTTCTTCTTGATTCCAGACGCGACGGCGGTGAAAGAGCAGAAAGCGATCGCCGCCTCCCGGAGCTGGGCCGTAGCGGGCATTTAGCTCCGCGATACCCTCCATCGCTGCGGTCAGGAGCCGGTCGTCGGCTGGCAATGTCTCTGTGGGCGCATCAACCCAGTCTGAGAGCAAAGCAAAATGAAGGTTGCCCTCGGAATTGGACAGATAGTGAATCTCCAGCCGGGAGACCAATTCTTCCACTTCGCGGTGGTGCGTCAGCAGGATCGGCATCACGACGATGCTGCGCAAGTGTTCCGGGACGCCTTTGCGCAGATCGAGGCGGGGCAGTGAGCGCGGGCCCAGCCAGTCCGTCACGACGCGGTTAACCAACGCAATGGCGAGATCGGAAGCAGGGAACACCGCCAGCAGACCGAGAAGGAAGAGGACCTTTGCCGACACGCCCGCTCCGCTCTCGTGCAGAAGAGGCAGGGACATGATTGTCGCGGTGACCAGGGCAATCGTGCCCAGGTAGCCCGGCAAGGCGGTCTTCAGGTAGGATCGCAGAGCGCGGTTTCTCCAAGAAAGGCGATATCCGATTTCGCGCTCAAACTCCGGGCGCCCCAGCGAAATCAGGTAGTAGCCGGGATCGGTCCTGGGCTCCTGAGCAGAAGGGGAGTGGTTGTGAACGTCAATCCTGGCCCGTTTGACGTGCTGCACGACCCGTTGCGCAATTTCCACCTCCGAATGGCGGGAACCTCGCGACAAACTTTCAATCGCGTGGCGATAGGAGTCGCGCGTAGCGAAATCGAGCTCCGCGAAATTGGTATCCTTGCCGAGAGCCTCGTCCACAAGGCTGACGCCTTCAAAGAAATCGGGCCATTCGAACGCGGACATGAGACGCATGCTCGTGATGATGTTGCGCACGGTCACGTTCATGGCCGCCTGCTGCTGGTGTTCGCGCCAGACAGTGTCTTCGGCGGTCGTCTTCTGCTGCGCCAGCCGCTCATCCAGCCACGCAAGCACCGGGCGAACGTTGGGATTCACATCGCGGAGCCGCTGCAGCAGTTGAACGGCGAAAGCAGCTGCCAGGAGACGGCCTTCAAATTTCTTGAGCAAATCCGCCGGAGGCAGGGCCGGCAGCCCGTTTGTGCCCAGTAGGCTGTCTGCCAGCGTGTCGGCTTCCTGTCGGGCGGCGCGGCTGCGCACGATCCTCTCGGCCAGTCTGCGCAGATTTTCCACAAGCACGATGCGCAAGGTAATCGCCACCGCCCAGAGTTCGCCAATGGTAAGCGGCTGTACCCGTTGATAGGCCTTTACGAAGCGTCCCAGCACTTCGGGATCGAAGCGGCTATCGGTATGCGCGACGAAGGCCCAGGCGACGCCAAAAACGCGGGGATAGCCTTGCAGGTACCCGGAGGAAAGCTTCGGGAGCTTTCGATAGAAGCCGGGCGGCAAGTCCTCGCGGATCTCGCGCAGCTGCTCATCCACGATGTGAAAATTGTCTACCAGCCACTCGGCGGCCGGGGTGATCGTATCTTCCTGCTGAATCGCCTGGGCCAGCAGCCTGTAGGATTCCAGCAAGACGCGACCATTCTCAAGAACCCTCGGGGTGAGGGGGCGCCCCCGAGTTAGCTCCGATTCGACAGTCTGTGCGGCCGCCAGGCTCTCGGCGTGCTGCTCGAGGCGTTCCACGCTGAACAGTTCGGCGCGGATGGGCTCCTGTTCGTCCGGCAGATTGCTGGTTATTGGAATGGCACTGCTCATCGGTGCGTCGAAACGGAGAAAACTCCTTTCACGCCGTCCAGTTGCGGAGAACCATCATACAGGCTTCTAGGCCCGCGGTGGCTGGTATTCCCGAAAACGCGCCGGCGGCGGGACTCAAATCCTGCGAACGAAAGGGGGCAAAAGGAGTGGAAACCAAGATGGGCGAGAGCGCGCCGGCCGACGACGCGCCTCAATCCACAGGCTGCTTTCTGCTGCGAAGCAACGGCAGAAGACTGGCGGCAATCGCCAAAGCCAAAAGAATATGAATATAGCCGTGCAGGGTGGACGGCGTGCTAATTCCCAGAAGCCAGAGGGTGAGCAGAATTACCGAGATCGTCCAGAGCATCGAGATCCCTTTCCGGTCTCGTGCGACCCGTAGCCATCTGGATCGGGGTCGATACACGCAGACCCAAACCTTAAAGACAAAGCAGTAAGTTGCCAAAGCTTGAGTTCGTTAAAGCAGGTCGACTCTATTTCACAGCGTCGAAGCCCCGGGGTGGGTAGGGCCCCTGCCTGCTGCCAAGTTCAGCTAAAACACAACCAAATTCAGGTTAAGCGAACAGAAGAAAAACGTCTATCCCGAGCTTTCTGTAGTCCGGCTACCAATTCCACTGTAGCACAGGAGGCGGCCTCGGTTGCGGCAAATTTTGCTGAACCGCCGCATTGTTCGCGCGGCAGGGAGAACTGTTGGGGGAGCCCGGTAGGATTCCCGATCGGGGCGGTGTCGAACGGGGGAGCTGGGAGCCGCTGCCGTTCGCCCAGGCGATTGTTTGGTTCCCGGCCAAGTCACGGGCAATTCGCCCATCTCGCCCATTTCTCGCCCATGGCGCGGAATTCCCGGATTGCGCAGGCGTGGTAGCATGACGTATTTGGTCGCGGCGCAGGAGGGATCGCTTCTTGCACATCGCTTGGGTGGGGCTGCTCGGGGGTGTCGCTCTTTTGTGGACGCTTGAAGCAATCGCCATGGGCCGCGGAGTTCGCTCCATGCCTTCGCTCGATCATTTTTCTGCCCTGCCGGATGCGCGATGCGATTCCGTCTCGATTCTGGTCGCCGCTCGCGACGAAGCGGAAAAGCTTCCTGGCGCCCTGCAAACATTTCTGGCGCTTGATTACCCGCGGTATGAAGTTGTGGCGGTGGATGATCGTTCCATCGACGCGACCGGACCGATTCTGCGGGCCGCCGCACAAAATGACTCGCGCCTGAAGGCGATGCGCATCGACTCGCTTCCCACCGGCTGGCTTGGCAAGCCTCACGCTTTGCAGCAGGCGTATGAAAAATCGTCGGGCGAGTGGCTTGTCTTTACCGACGCGGATGTACACTTCCGGCCTGATTTGCTGCGACGCGCGCTGGCGCTCGTCCACCAAAAGGGCTGGGACCATTTGACGTTGCTCGGACACGCCAAGATGTTCCACGCGGGCGAGAAAATCGCCATGACCTTCTTCTCGCTCGGGTTCCTGATGGGGATTCGTCCCTGGAAGGTGAGCGATCCGGGCTCGCGCGTCTACGCGGGTGTGGGCGCGTTTCAGCTGATGCGGCGCAGCGCATACGAAAAAATAGGTACGCACCGGCGGCTCGCAATGGAAGTGGTCGACGATATGAAGCTCGGGAAGCTTGTGAAAGAGGCGGGAATTGCCTCCGGTCTCGCAACGGCCGGGGACGCCGTGAGCGTCCACTGGCATGCGGGGATCGGCAACATGATTCTGGGGACCACGAAGAATTTCTTCGCGACCACCGGATTCCGTATCGGCGTTGCCGCATTGCAAATTCTGGGGCTGGTACTGGCGTTTATTTTTCCGGTGGCGGCGCTGCCGTTTACTCATGGATGGGCGCGCTGGTTTGATCTGATTGCGATCGTGCTGCCGGTGATGGCGATGGGTGGGGTGTGCCGGGAATTTGGAATTTCCCTGTTCTACGCGCTGACCTATCCGGTCGGAGCGCTGATTTTTATCTGGATGCTGGCGCATTCGACCATCGTGACGTTGTGGAAGGGTGGAATCGACTGGCGGGGGACGTTTTATCCGCTGGAGGAACTCAAACGCGGCGCCGTTTGAGTCGGGAAGGCGATGACTGGCTAGCGGTGGCGAACAGGAGATCTGGGCGAGGGTGCTGACCTGGCGGCTTTTTCTGTTGCGGCAGCAGAGGTGGCCGGCAGTGGTGCACCGGAAGGGGGGGCCGACAATTCGGTCGAGAGGATGACGCCCCAATCGTGCTGCTTGAGGGATCGGATTTTGTCGCGCAGGGTGGCGGCGCGCTCGAAGTCGAAATTCTTGGCAGCTTCGCGCATTTGCGATTCGAGCAGGGCGATCACCTGGAGCAATTGCGCTTCGCTGGAGATATCGCCGAGGGCGGTGTCTTCAGAGGGCACCGTGATGTAATCGGCCTCGACGATCGCGGCAAGCTGCATGTCCACCGATTTCTGGATCGACTGCGGGATGATGTTGTTTTGGATGTTGTAGGCTTCCTGTTTGGCGCGGCGGCGATTGGTTTCACCCATGGCCTGGCGCATCGAATCGGTGATGCGGTCGGCGTAGAGGATGGCGCGGCCCTCGATGTGCCGTGCGCATCGGCCGATCGACTGAATCAGGGAAGTCGAGCTGCGCAGGAATCCCTCCTTATCCGCGTCCAGGATGGCTACGAGCGAAACCTCGGGAAGGTCCAGGCCCTCGCGCAAAAGATTGATGCCGATCAGTACGTCAAATTCGCCGCGGCGCAGATCGCGCAAGATACGCACCCGCTCGAGCGTCTCGATTTCCGAATGCAGGTAGCGGCAGCGGACGCCCACCTCCGCGAAATATTCGGCGAGGTCCTCGGCCATGCGTTTGGTGAGCGTGGTAACCAGAACGCGCTCGTTGCGCGCCGCGCGGAGGCGTATTTCTTCCAGTAAATCGTCTACTTGTCCCTTTACCGGACGCACCTCGACCTGGGGATCGACAAGCCCGGTGGGACGAATCACCTGCTCGATCACCGTGCCGCCGGACCGGGTAAGCTCGTAGGGACCTGGCGTGGCGGAAACATAGACAACCTGATTCATGCGATGCTCGAACTCCTCGAACGTGAGCGGGCGGTTATCGAGGGCGGAGGGCATGCGAAAGCCGTATGCAACCAGGGTTTCTTTGCGCGAGCGGTCCCCGGCGTACATGCCTCGGAGCTGCGGAACCGTCTGGTGCGATTCGTCGATGAAGAGCAGGAAATCCGCCGGCACGTAGTCGAGAAGCGTGGGCGGGGCTTCGCCGGGCAGCCGGCCGGAAAGATGGCGCGAATAGTTTTCGATGCCGTGGCAGAAACCGATGGTGCGCATCATTTCGATATCGAACAGGGTCCGTTGCACAACGCGCTGCGCTTCGACGATCTTTCCTTTGCGCTCGAGTTCGCCCTTCCACCAGTCGAGCTCCTCGTAGATGGTTTGAATGGCGCGCTCTTTTTGCTCGGCCGGGAGCACGTAATGCGTTTTCGGGTAGATCGCCAGCCGGTCGATGGCGCCGTCGCGCGAGCGGATTTCTCCGGTGAGCGGATCGATTTTGCGGATGGCTTCGATCCGGCTGCCCCACAGTTCGACGCGCACGGCCAGATCGTCATAGGGAGGATAGACTTCAAGCATGTCGCCACGGACGCGGAAAGTGCCCCGGCGCAAGTCTTCGGCACGCTCATACTGAATCTCGACCAGCTTGCGCAGGATGGCCTCGCGCGCGATGGACTGGCCCTTTTCAAGCATCAGCATCATGCCGTAGTAAGCTTCCGGCGAGCCGATGCCGTAAATGCAGGAAACCGAGGCGACGATGATCACGTCACGGCGTTCGAAGAGCGAGCGCGTGGCGCTCATGCGCAGCTTGTCTAGCTCATCGTTGATGGTGGATTCCTTTTCGATAAAGGTGTCGCTTGCGGGGACATAGGCCTCGGGCTGGTAATAATCGTAGTAGCTCACGAAGTATTCGACGGCGTTGTGCGGAAAGAAGGATTTGAACTCGTGGAACAGTTGCGCGGCAAGGGTCTTGTTGTGCGCCAGAACGATGGCCGGGCGATTGATCTGCTCGATCACCTTGGCCATCGAGAATGTTTTGCCCGAGCCGGTGACGCCGAGCAGCACCTGATGGCGGTCGCCGTCGGTCACACCCCGGACCAGCTGTGAAATTGCTTCGGGCTGATCGCCACGCGGCTCATAGTCACTAGCCAGCTTGAATTTCATGGTGCGCGTGCCTCGGTGCGCAAAATGCGGTTTGCTTCAAACTTCCGATTATACCGCAGTTGGCAAACGGCTCGGGGAGCCGTCCGCGTTTTCAGGGAGGCGGGCGGGGGGCCGAAACGAGACGGATTTCGGACTGGCTTTGGACCTGGCCTACGTGATGGATGCGCGATCCTGCGCCCGGGCGCGTGATCTGATAGTCCATGTTCTGCGTGCTGGTTTGTGTGGAGCTCTGGAGCAGGCCCGTGGCTATGGAAATGGCGTCGAGGCTTTCGCCCGAGCCTGTCCAGGTGCCGGAGGTGCGCAGCCCGTTGCGGCGGTAGTCCTCGGGGGTGGAATCGGCTTCCGCCGAGCCCCGGTGCAGAATTCCAAAGTGCGTTAACAGAACGGCACAGGTGGCGCGGCCGGCGTTTGGTTCTGGCTGCCCGTCGGCAGGACCGGCAGGACTGCAAGGATCGTCGCGCAGGTAGGTCGACTCGGTCCGCCAGGAAAGCCCTGCTAGAGGCCATCCCACTAAGGAGCGCTCGTCGCTCCATTTTTGCCCCAGGGCAATGCCATTGCGAGGAACACGGTCGCCGGTCAAAAGCGCTTGTACCCAGGAGAGCATGGGATCGGTTTCTGAGCGATGGGGAAAGATGTCTTCTAGGCCGGTGATATGAGCCAGGTGCCCGTCTGGCATCACGGTGACCTCGACGGAGCGGCCCTCCAGCTGTGCATATTGGTCCTCGATCGAAGGCGCGTCGGGATTGAACGCGTCGCTTTCTGCCTGCGCGTTCGATTTTTGGTAGGTGACCCGAAGCCGAGTCTGCCCGGAGGAAGGCAGCCCCATCTCGGTTGTGCCAACTACATCGAGGCGAACAAGCAGGCTGATTGTCTGGCTAATCTTTGTTTCTCCCTCGGGATTTGCGATGGGAGTCGTGGTATTGCCGGTCGATACCGTTCGCAGGTCAACCTGATAGCGAAGCGTTTGGCCTTCCACGAATTTCGGCGCGAAGTGAACACGAGGGCCCGAAGCGCCGGCAAGGGCCGCCGAAGCAATCATGAGGATGAGGCAGATCGCCAACCGGAAGGAAGGCGCGCGTCTTACGGGATGCGAACTTCGCCACATCGAGAAACGCTAGTATAGCGCATGCATGCTGGCAAGCGCAGGGGCCCAGCCTAACGGGCGCGGTGCGGCGACGATGAAATCCGCGTGAGCTTTGGAGAAAGCAGAGGTCCGCTCAGTTGGACTGCGTCCGCGTCAGGCGACGGCGCCTCTGTCTCGCCGCGCAGCGCCGCGTTGCGAACAATACTCAGCCGGAAATCGAGGATATGGCTGAAATCGACGCTGCCGGCGCCGTCGATTTCTTGCGCCGGATCGATCAGCGCGAAATCGTGAAATTGAATCTTCCCGCCACCGCACGTGAATGCGGCCGACGCCTCATGGAAAAGGCTTGCTCCCGGGCGCAGGACAACGTCACGCAGCGAGTCCGGCAAATTGATGTTCTGAATTTGAGGGCCATCGACGTCGGCTGAGCCCCGGCACACGAGCGAGGAAACAAGGTCCGCGCGGGACGCACCGCGGGCGGTAAAAAAGACTTGCCCCGAAGCCCAGCCGGCGAACAGACCGGAGGTGCCGGGAGAAGCGGAGGCTAACAAGGACAAGTCCACCTTCGAGAAATCGGCGTTCACCTGATACCAGGGAATGGCCTTCCAGTCCGCGATGAACATTCCGCTGACACTGCCGCCATAGAACTGGCCGGCGGCATCGGTGAACTCGAAATGGCGCCCGCTAACAGCCGCTGCTCCCCGGACGTGGTGCACCGTCGCGGGAGCGAGCGTCAGCTGATCGATGTTCAAGCGGCCCGTCGCTTGCAGATTTTCCGGGACGGCACCCGGTGCGGTGCGCGTGTTCAGAAATGGCAGCATGCGGTCGATGAAGCTTTCGCGCCATCGGGGATTGAGCCAGAGATCGATGTCTGTCGTGGCCAGGCGGTCGGCTGAGAGGACAAATCCCCACGGAACGTCCGAGGTAGGCCGATCGAGCGTGCCATTCCAACGCGCCCCGAAGGCCCGCACCGATGACAGAGCCACGTGGCGGCCGCCGGGCTTCCAGTCGACCCGCGCTTTGATTTGCTCCACGGGGCGATTGAGGAATGCCGCGCGGAGCGAAGCGCCAGCCCCTTCGTTGGGGCCGCCCAACTCGACGAAGCCCGAGGAAGGACCGTTCCACGGCATCTGCGGCTCCTGCCAGTGAAGATCACATCGAAAGGGTCCCGCGAGGTCCCAACCGCGCGATGGATTCCATCCGAGCGAACTGGCGGCTGCCAGCAGGTCCCGCACCTGATCCATGTTTCCCGTGAGCCGCCAAGCGGCAGCCTTCGAACGCATTTTTGCAGACCGGTCGAGCCGGAAGGAGCCGGCCCAGGGCCCCTCGGGCGGACCGAATGAAACCGTCACCGGCGACAGTAAAAGTTGGTCATGATCGAAGTCAACTTCGGTCCTTGCCAAATGCACGGGTACGCCCAGACGGAGGGCCCTGAGATCAGCACCATTGGTAACCAAACTCGCGTTCTCCAAACGGGGCGGCCAACCGAGCACGAGTCCGCTGGCACTGGCCGCTCCATGGATCGAAATGCTATCGGCGATTCCAGGGCGAAATGCACGAACCCAGGCAAGAAGATCGCTTGAGTCGATGTTGAAATCAGACACCTTCACACGGAGGGACGGCAGCGGATTCCTGGCAGGACGTCCCCCATGATTCCAGAGCAGCTGCCCGGCGGCATGGGCGCTCGAACGGGGAGCTTCGAGCGTCGCATCGGTTAGTTCGAGTTGCGAGCCGCTGGCTCCGATCTTCACCTGGGCCATCAAATTCAGGGCGGGATTATCAAGGCGCAGGGGAAGATCCCAGCGGTGGATCTGGCGTATCTCTGCTCGTGCTCGCAACGTCCAACCGTCGTCGCCGGTTCGCGCCGAAAGCACAACGGCCAGAGCACCACGCAAACCATAATCATCGCCGCGGACCAGGCGCAACGCGTCTGAAATTGACGCATCGGTCCACGAGGAATCCAGGACGGCAGGCAGCAGGCGGGAAGATGTGCCACCCATGTGCCCCACGATGCGGATCAAGCCAGCCTGCTGCGTAACGATCGCAGCGCGCCACGGCGTTGCGGCAATGTCCATTCGCCAGCGCCCGGGACCATCCGCTTGCACCGTTCCCTCCACACCGACAAGGGCGAAGGGGAGTTTTTCGTCGGCGCGTTTGAAGTTCACTCGGCCGCCATCCACTTCGATGCGTTCAAAACGAAACGGGGGCGTGGCCGCCGGCGAACCAATCGGCGCGCGCGCAGCAGGGCGGGGAAGCCATTGGGCCAAATTCCAGTCGCCTTCGATGTTGCGGACAACGTTCAGGCTGGGTTGCGTGAGCAAAAGGGTGCCCAGCTCAAGATGCCCTCGCAGGAGACTTTTCCACCGCAGGCGCACGCGCAGCGACTCGGCTCGCAGAAAATACTCCTGCCCGAATCGGGGATCTTCGCTAACGATAACCGACTGCGCTTCCAGAGCAGGTCCGGTCCAGATGCTGAAATTGTAGCGGCCCACCTCGACCTGCCGCCCAAACGCCGCCGACAGCCGCGCCGTCAGCTTGGTCTGAAGCCCCGTATGGTGAATGAGCAGAGAGATCCCGGCATCGGCCAGCCACAAACCCACGATCAGCAGCAGCAGGCCCCTGGCCCGGCGGCTCCACGGGCCACGCTTTAGCAGATGATCGGCAGTGCCAGCCGCTGCGGAAGCCGCGGAATACTCGTCGGTGATAACAGACAATGGCCCCTCAGCCAACTTGAATGCCTCCAACGTGTAAGCCTATGCGCGATGCGTATCTGCTGCAAGATGAAACCGGAAACCCGGCTGCGAGCAAGGCCGTGTTCACAGCCGAACAAATGGGTGGAGGGGGGAGCAGTCGCTTCCCTGAGCGGCGAAAAGGGATGTCCGTGACGGGGAAAACGATTTGGTCGCACAGACTCTGCGGGATCGAAATGACTAATGAACCGCGCGCAGCATGCGGTGCCAGCGTGTGCGAGTGGGCAGATGGGCGATGGTCTGCTCAATACCCCGAATGGTTCCGGAAACGCTGCGATCCCCATAGTCTCCGGAGCTGGCATCCACCGACCAATAAATCAAGATGGGTCTCCCGATGATCGCATCCTGGCCTACAAAACCCCAGTAGCGGCCGTCCCAACTGCGGTCTCGATTATCTCCCAGCACAAAGTAGTGAGCCGGGGGAACAATGAGCTCATCGCGCCGGACGTAATCCATAATCTTAGCCGCCCACTCGGGGCGCAGCCCGAATTGCATGAAATGGCGGTCTGTCGGCGGGAAATTCGCGACGACGGGATCCTCGGTCGCCGGGTCATGCACCACGTATGGTTCCGGCACACGGGCTCCGTTGACGAAAACCCTGTCGCTCACAATGCGGACACGATCGCCGGGGAGGCCGACGACTCGCTTCACGTAATGCGGATGATCGTCGAACGGGAATTTGAAAACGACAATATCGCCGTGGCGGATGGGCCGGTAGGGGAGCAAGTGCTCATACCAGGCCCCGGTGCCTTCGAATACAAACTTGTTCACAAGAAGGTGATCGCCTATCAGCAGCGTGGGTTCCATCGACTCGGAGGGGATCTTGAACGCTTGGACGATGAACGTGGTTCCAAACAAGGCAAGCAGAACGGTGACCAGCAGCGAATCAATGAAATCGACGAGGCTGCCAACCGAGTGCTCGCGCCCGACCCTGACGGCAAGAGGTTCGGGTTGTGGTAGGACTTCCGGCGTTGAGGCGCCTGCTTCCAATGGGGTCATCCGGGGACGCCGTGGGCCGCTTCGAGAACTCGCATGGCATGCTTGGCGGCCGATTGCTCGGCTTCCTTCTTGCTGAAGCCCTCAGAGGAGGATAGCTTTCGGCCCGCGTGCCACACTTCCACCTCGAATATCTTCTGATGATCGGGCCCCGACTCCTTGTGGACGCGATAGGCGACCGTGCCCAGTGCGCGCTGCTGCAGCCATTCTTGCAGCGCCGACTTGTAGTCTGAGAGCTCCAAGCCGTCGGACTCGCGCTCCAGAGCCGGATCGATCAGCGTGCGGCGCAAAAAAGCAGCTGCGGTGGGAAGGCCTGCATCAAGATAGATGGCGCCGACAACCGCTTCGTAGGCATCCGCGAGGAGCCTTTTTTTCGCACGGCCGCCGGTTTTTTCCTCGCCCGGGCCCAAACGGAGATAGCTGCCTAAGCGGAGGTGATTGGCTGCCGCGTGAACCGAGGACGTATTCACGAGGCGGGCCAGGCCTTTGGAAAGCTGTCCGGCATCCCAGTCGGGGAAAGATTGAAACAGGTGCTCGCTTGCGACCAACCCCAGCACACGGTCGCCCAGGAATTCCAGGCGCTCGTTGTCGACGCTCGCCGCGCTCTGCCGGTGGGAGCGGTGCGTAAGAGCCCGTTCCAATCTCTCCGCATGCTCGAAACGGTGGCCCAGCACAGCCTCGAGTTGTCCGCGTTCCTCGAACGTCATGCGCGAGCTTTCCAATATTATTTCGCGTTCTTGGCGTCATTCGCCGATTGCTTGCAGCGATCCTGCAGGACGCCGGGAATTTGCGCGCACTTGTTGAACACGTCGGCGGCTTCAGGATTGTGGCTTGATTGCTGCAAGCTGACACCCAGCACGTAGAGGTCGGTCGCGTCGGGCATAGGATTATCTGTGGTGGCCAGCCGGAGTTCTTTGGTGGCGTTTTCGAAATCCTGCTGGCGGAAATAAGTCAGCCCCAGCCCGCTGTGCGCCTCGATCAGCTTCTGCGACTTGGCTTCGGCGAATTGCGCATCGGTCAGGTTGGCGGGCTTTTGGATGGTCGTGAGGAGTTCGATGGCATGCTTCTCGTAGGACTCGGCCTTGCTGAGCTTTTTGTCTTTGTTGGGATCGTCCGCGTTGTAGAGGTGAGGGATCACCCAACCGACCACCGTCAGCACATCGACGTCATCGGGGTCCTTCTCGATGAGTTTGTCGGAAAGGGAATAAAAGTTGTCCCAGTCCTGCTTGCTGTAGTAGGCGTTCACCATTTGGTTGCCAACCGCCTCTTGATAGCGCGTGCCGGGATAGTTCTGCAGAAACTGCTGGCCCAGCTGGATCTTCTTCGAGGTGTCGGAAGGCGATACGGCCGCGAAGGCCTTGTAGTCGGCCTCCTCCTTGGGATTGACCTTCGGAGGCGGCACGGGTGCGGACTTATCTTGCGTGCCCGATGGCGCGGCGGGCGTCTGAGCCTGTTGCGCGATAGCGGCCTGCACATAGCAAACCTCCGCGGCGGTGAAGGCAAAAAGGGCGACTAGAAATATCGCCGGATTGCGAGTTGAAAGAAACTTCATGTTCTCCCCTTCCAGAGTTTAGTTATTCGTCGATCGATTCGAACCGCTTCAGAACGTGACTTCGTGCCACCCGGTCGAGCTAGCGCCCTTGCGGCGCATTGCCGGCAGGGCTTGGCTGCGCGCTGTAGGCCGCATCCACTCCCCGTTGGGCGGCCAGGCGCGCCGACTCGGGCGCTCCCTCTACGGCAAGGGCCGCTCGATACTCGACGAGCGCCGAACCTCGGTCTCCTTCAAGATCATGGATTCGCCCCAAGTAAATGTGGGACCACGATACCAAGGTCGGATCCGCGGGTTTGCTCGAAGGCCCGGTGCCTGATTCCGGGGCCGGCGATACCAGCTTTTCGAACAGGTCTTTGGCTCGCGGGGCGTCTCCAGATAGCACGGATGCGATCGCCAGCCCATAGATCGCTCTTGGCTGATCGGGATTCTGTTTCAAGACCTCTTCAAAACTCGAACGAGCGGCGGCGGCATTCTGAACAGCAATCTCGCGGTCGCCCTGATCGAGCAGACGATCGATATCAGACTTCTGCCCGTCGGTAGACGCTTTATCCGGATTGAGCGCAGACGCCGCCTGGGTTGCGGTAAAGGTCACGCCCTGGAAGCGCTTCTGCTCAACGGCGACATCGACTCCTGCCATCAGGTCCCCAAAATAATAGGACATGGACGGGTCCGACTTCTCGAATGTTTTCAGCTGCAGAACGAGTGGGCGAACCAGTATGTAACCTGAGAGATCGTCGTCCTCAAGCGCCGCCTCCAGTCGCTCCGGAGAGAGCCGGCGCAGGCGCAACTCAACGGCTTTGATGAAGCATTCGTCGGCGAGGGCCACAAAATCACCGCGGTATTCAACGGGCAAATTCGGCGCCCGCGCGGCGATATTAAGCAACGCTTGCTTGGTTTCGATCACGTGACGATTCCTGAGCGCTATCGGATCGAGCAGAAAATGCAGATAGGCGTGCTGAATGTCATCGGCCGGGATCTCCGATGTGCTCCCCGCAACAAGCGCGTACCGGTCGCCGGTGTTACTGGCAATGGTTCGGTTTCCGATGAGCGGTTCCACGTACACCGTGAAGCTCAGGCCGCCGGAGGGCTTCACTACTTCTCGAAGATAGGCATTGGAATTCTCAACGATGTGCGCGACCGAAGCCTGGTAGCGCGCCACCGCATTTTGGTCTTCCGTGCTCAAGCGGCGCCAACGAGCATCCAGATTGGCTTCCCCATAGAAATCGGCAAGGACATCTTGAAACCCATCAATTGAAAGCACATCGGGAGGAAGCAAATCTCGGTCTACTTGAAAACCGAACTTTGGCGGCGGGCCGGCCACCAGCGCGAAGGCGATGTAGCGGGAGAGGTTTTCACCCGGATCAGCAAGCGCATGGCCGGTGTAGAAATCGCGCAAAGCGTTGGTCGCCGGACCCTTTAGCTTCAGCAGGTCCGCGCGCAGCGCCAACCGGCCAGGCATTTCTCCCAGAGTGCTTTCGTCGGCGCCGAAACCGGCGGCATCGAGCGCACACATGATAGAGAAAATCTGCTCGCTGGACTCAACGCTTACACCTGAATAGCTGGTCGGGGCACCGGGCTGAGCTTGGGCGCGCACGCATGCCGGCCCGAGACCAGCGCAGACAGCCAGCGTCAATACCAACCGAAGCATGGGCGGAGATTTTTGAATGGCTCCCTCAATCCTCGAAAGTTTTCTGGGATTTCACCGCCGGGCGGCGCATATAACCAAACTTTAACGACAGGATGGAGCGGAGTCAAGAAATCGCACCAATCGATCGCGTCCTTGTCTCCATTTTCGGATCGGGCTTGGGGCCGTCGCGCCATAGACGCCTGGCGCGCGCCTCCTACCTTTGGCGGGCCTTTGCCGCAAACCTCGGAGCTCTATCCGTGGACGTGAACTTCACTAAAGCTCAACAAGACACGCCCGCCCGCCATGGGCAGACCGAAGCTCAATTCCGGGCGGAATCGCGAAAACAGGAGCACCTGATCGATCTGCCTCTGAACAGCCGAATTATCGGGACCCGACAGAATCCTGTAGAACACCACCTGCCCCTGGGCATTTACCGTCGCTTCCAACAGAAGCGCACCCGAATCGGGATGGCCTTCGGTTGCGACGATGCCGGGCATCGGAAAGGGAGCCAGGCTTTCCAGACGGGCGGGCTGCACCAGGTCGAGAGGCAAATCGTTGGGAACTCTCCCGCTCGTGGGAACGCCCACCAGTATGTTCTGGACCACCAGCACAAACACCGCAAGAGCCGTCAACAGGCCGCCGGTGGCGGGCACGGCGAGGGGCTCGAGAATATTCTTGAATACCAGGCGCGCCTGTGAAGCGAGGCGCCCGAGGCTCAACCAAGCTGAATCCAGCTGCGAAGCCTGCACGCGAATCCGTACGGCGAGATCGGCGGGGGGAATCGCTCGATCGACATTCGCCAGACAGCTCCCCATTAGGCGATAGCGCTCCAACTCGTCCCGGCAGCTCCTGCAACAGGACAGGTGCTCGCGAAGCTTGGCGTGTTGCCGCGCAGGAACCGCGCCATCGAGGTAGCCGGGCAGATATTGTCCCGCTTCGCCGCAGTTCATTATCCAACTTCCTCGAGCTTAGGGAAGGCAGCTCTAATTGGTCGAGCGACTGGCAGATCGGATGGCTCTAAACCCTGTCGAGCTGGCCGAGCCGGTTGTGCGTGCAGCATAGGGTCGAGAATCTCCCGGAGCATTCGCCGTCCGCGGAGAATCCTGGACTTCACTGTTCCCACCGAAACTTCCAGGACTTCCGCAACCTCTTCGTAGGCGAGCCCTTCGAGGTCTCTCAAGATCACGGCACTGCGGAACAAAGTGGGAACGCCGGTCAGTGCGCGGCGCACGGTGGCCTGCATTTCGCTCGTGACGCATTGCTCAAAAGGGGTCGCTTGCATGTCTTGCAAGTGAAGCATTTGGTTGCTGCCGGATTGCTCGGAATCGATGGAAATCTGATTGCGATGGTGCCGCCAGAACCATCGGCGGTGGTTGAGTGCTTGACGCACCGAGATGCGATAGAGCCATGTCTTCAACGAACTTCCGCGACGGAATCCGTGAATGCCCCGGAACGCATGGATGAAAACCTCCTGGGCCACGTCGGCGGCGTCGCAGGGATCGGACAGAATCCCGTAGACCAAGTTGTATACGCTCGCGTGATAGTAGGTCACGAGCCAATCAAAAGCCGCATCCGATCCTTGCTGAAGGCGCGTTACGAGCTCGGATTCATCGCGTCCCCAGGAAAGGCTGTGTGCCAGTTCAGACATGCCGCGCCGCTCCCAAAGGGCCCGTTTCCTTAAGGTGTTTAGACACCGGGTCACCCAATTTGTTACTAAGGATAACAGAAATGTGCGCGTTGCGTATCGGGTGGCCACGATCGAACACGATCGAACGATCGACCCGCGTCGGTCCGTGCCATCCTGCGGGACGCTGTAAATGAGATGGTTACGCGAGCCCGCGGAGCCCCCGGCAGAAATAGGGCAGCTTGTTCTCTCCAGGTTGCCGGGACGGGATCGCAACGATACCGGAAAACTTGAGAGATTCGCAATGGCCTTTCCGGGTAGTGGTGCTGGTTGGGAAGACTCCGAGTGTGTTGCTTTGCTTCGCGTAAACCAAGGGCCCCATTTCATCACCCATTTCATCACCCATGTCATCACACATGGGACGCGGTGCACAGATTGCGGACACAAGCATCGTGGGTAAGCGGCAGCAGCGCAGCCAAGGCCCTTGAGAACCCTCGGTTCCTACCGAGGCTCATTCATCCGACTTTGTCAAAGTAGCAGCGATATGCGGTTCCGAACCAGCCTCCGTCGTGATGAACTGGGACCAATTATGGTAGCCGTTCATGAACATCCGAATGGCGTGCTTGCCCGGCTTAAGCTTCAAGGTCATCGGAGTTTTTCCCGCGAACGAATTGTCCACGTTGATCTCGGCTCCATTGGGGTCGGAGGTGAGATAGATCATCACAAGAGATTCCGTAGAACTGGTGCCGGTGCCACCCGAGGTTGCCGGCGTCGGGGGAGGAGTCAAAGGAACGGCGACCTCCGCGTTCTGCGCGGATTGGTCTGATTTTCTTTCCGCTTGGGGTTCGGCGGCAATCGATGATGCCGGGCCGGTGGCACCCGCAGCCGGCAAATAACTCTGGGCAGGCGCGGAGTTTTCTTCGCCTCGATTCCCATTTTCCGCAACAGCGGAGGTTCGTTGTGTCGCTCCGGCAACGCCGCGTGAACTCCCCGTCCGCCACGCCGCGGTGTTCCTACCGCCTCCCTCTGCTGCAAATGCTGCCCGGAGGTCTCTGGGGACGATCGCTTCGAGCGCGGCACTGCGGGACACTTGGGGCGTTCCAGAATCGGTGGTGTCGGGCTCCACGCGGGTTGCCGATTCATCTGCTGGCATGCCCGGTTCCGGGGAGACGGCACGTGCGGCTGTGACAGGAGCACGCTCCCAATTCGCTGGACCCGAAAGACGTTCCCCCAGGCGGACCAGCAGGTCACCCATCGCTCTCCGATAGACAAAGCACGACACTCCCGTCGCTAGTCCGAGCGCCAGGGCAAGGGCGATTGTTGCGACCCGTAGCCGTGAAAGCTTGCGGGAAACGTTGGTCCAACCCGGCCGCGTCGTCCCCGCCCCCTCCTGGGGAAGGGTTGCGAGCCGATTGCGGCCAAGTTGATCTGAACTCGGAGCCATCGGCTTCGGCCGAGTCGTCCGCGATTCCAAAGACGATGCGCGCAGCGCTGCAAGATCGCGGCTGGCCTGGTTGCCGTTTGCGCGGTTCAGGAAGGGATCTTGGTCCTGCGCCCCATCGGGACCGTCCAGGCAAAGCGGTTCCAGGATCGCCGGAATTCGGTAGGTTCCGCCAGACGCGGGCCGGGAAGAATCCGCGATTGCCGATGGCAGTAGTTCCGAGTGGCTGAGCAGCTTTCCGATTTCTTCCTGGAGTGTGTCGGGCAAGTAGGTGAACCGCAAGCCGCCGCGCTTCCTAGTTTGGTCACACCACACCAATTCGGCGAGCGCTTCGAGTTCGTCAGCCGGTTTGGCTGATAGACAAAAGCGAATCGCACTCTCTTCAAGCGGCGCCACGGCCTGGAACCCCAGGCCATCCTGACTGACGTCGAGCATGATGCCGCCGTTGCCGGAGGTCAGCTTGATGTACTCGAGCTGACCAATCCTCACCCGGATACTCTGACGGCGTTCTTGAAGTGGTGTCACGTCCATAGGCTCTGTTGTGCTGCGCCGGTCAATGTCCTGGAAAAACTTGCCAAGCTCGTTCCATAAATATCCGAACGGTGCGTTTCCCGGTGTTTAGGTTTCCCTGCCATCGGAGCTCTGCTACAAGAAGATTCAATCTTAAATGCAGCACCATCCGGATCAGACGTCAGATACATCGTTATGAGTGCTTCAGAAGAGATTGTGTCGGCGTCACGCGACGGTCCGCGGGGCGTGGAGCTGCGAACCATCTCCAATATGTACTTATATACTTGCACTTTTTCAGTCAAGCCCAATTGCAGGTACTGGAAGTACTGAGACATGTTTGCAACCGGCGAAGCAGCTCTGTGCACAGGGCCGCGCATTAGTCCAGCTCGATTCTAATTTTGATTAATTGACCAGCTTGCAGACTGGCCGCCTGCGCTTCGCCGACATAAAAGCTGCAGCAGTAATAGCGGTCGGCAACGGGAATGTCGGACGAAGCTTGTCTCTCGAGTGAAACCTGAATCCTGCATTCGTTTTCCTTACTCCAACTGCGGCTTCTGATTTTCTCGGTCAGTTTGCCGGTTAATGTAACGCCGGGCCTAGACGCGGCCCCGTTGGAGTTCCCCTGTTGTGGTTGACCCTCGCGAGTTAGAGCCGCGAGAAGGGCAGTAGCGAGTTGGGGCGAGAGGTCGGGAACAGGGCGAGGTGGAAGCCCAGCGCCGGTCGCATGTTGCTCCGGCTCCGGGCGTCGAAGCGCTTCCAAGTCCAGCTTCGCCGCCGCAGTCTGCACAATCTTTGAGTCGATGGTCTTGGTTCCATCGGCATAGCCCATCCGCAGGGCGTTGAAACAGAGATTATTGATACTTCGAGGTGTGCCATGACTCCGTTCCGCAATGAGCGCCAGAGCCTCCGGCGTGAAGATAGGTTCGCCGCTTGAGCCGGCCGCGCGCAGCCGGTGCTCGACGTAGCGGGCCGTCTCGGTGGCGCTGAGCGGCTCCAGATTGGTCAGGACGGCGATGCGTTGGCGCAGCTGCGCGAGGCCGGGCCGCATGAGTGTGTCGACCAATTGTGGCTGGCCGGCCAGAACGATTTGGATCAATTTCCTGTGATTGGTCTCAAAGTCTGACAGCAGGCGAATGGTTTCCAGGACGGAGGCGCGCAGATTGTGTGCCTCATCGACAATCAGCACGAAGCGCCTGCCGTCGAGCATCTCCCGAAACAGGATCTCGTTCAATGCGCGGTGCATTGCGACTGCATCCATTCCGGCATGTTGCACACCCAGCTCGCTCAAGAGGCTGCGGAGTAGCTCGCGAGAATTACACTGGGTCTGGAACAGGAACACGGTGCGCGCCGAATCGCGCAGTTCCTCCATTAGTTTGTTCAGCAGGGTCGTTTTACCCATGCCGGGTTCCGCAATCAGAGCCATGAATCCGCGGAGATCCTGGATACCCTGCGAGAGCGATGTTAGAGCTTCGCGATGCATCTGGCTGAGATAGAGATACTCCGGGTCCGGGCTGGTCTGAAACGGTTGTTCGCTCAGACCGTAGAAAGCTAAAAGACTGGGCGAGGGCAGTTTTTCTTTGGGACAGACAGCCAGCCAAGATTGCGGCACTTCTTCGTTCTTGGGCTCAACTGGGAGTGTGCTCGTATCTGCGGACCTGCTACCGGTGACCAGAGCGGATGCGATCTCGACTGTCTCGGCCGATTCCAGAACCGAGGAAGAGGCGGTGTCGGCAACCTTGTCGGCAGCAGCAGGTTCGGGTGCAAACTCGAAGGGCTCGGTGTATTCCAGAACCGAAGGAGAGGCAGTGTCGGCAACGTTGCCAGCGGCAGCAGGCTCGTGGGCAAACTCGAAGGGCTCGGTGTATTGCAGAACCGAAGGAGACGTGGTGTCGGCAACGTTGCCAGCAGCAGGTTCGGGTGCAAACTCGAAGGGCTCGGTGTATTGCAAAACCGAGGGAGAGGTGGTGTCGGCGACCTTGTCGGCAGCAGCAGGCTCGGGTGCAAACTCGAAGGGCTCGGTGTATTGCAGAACCGAGGGAGAGGTGGTGTCGGCGACCTTGTCGGCAGCAGCAGGCTCGGGTGCAAACTCGAAGGGCTCGGTGTATTGCAGAACCGAGGGAGACGTAGTGTCGGCGACGTTGCCAGCGGTGGCCAGGGTGCGAGCGAACTGCTCGGACCGACGGGGCGGTGCAGGCATCAATTGCACTGCCTCGGGCGAGTTAGAGTCCGCAGCAGCGGGGAAGACAGGTTCTACCTGTATTCCGGCGGAGGTTCTCACCAGTGCTTCTACCTCCCTAGTTTCGGGCGCCCCTAAAGGCATGCCCTCACAAGAGTCACTCAATGCGACATCTAGCGGGAGCTCGTGCACAATGTGCGGCGTCAATTGATCCTCCAAATTGCTCTACCACGCGGGCCGTCTGGTGCAAACCCGACCAAAGCCATAAAGCGGCCTCTTTTGCCTTCCGCGGCACTTTTGCCGTCAAATCGATGCTACTTTGGCGATGCGACGCATTCGATAGACAGCTAGAGCCATTCCTCTAGAACTGGGGTACTAAAACTGACCTAGGCAGGAGGGAGATGTTTTCAAAGAACCGGGCGGCGGTTGGGCGTGTCAGGGGATTGACATCAGAACATCTGTGGATTTCGAAACAGAATCAGCGGCTTGCTGATGCATCCACCCGATCCGGGGCCATCAAGCCATGCGCTCCTGCATCGTTTTCTCTATCCTGCGTCGAGTCAGTTGATCGAGCCGACGTCTCGGATTCATTTCCGTCGGCACGCGACCCTGGCAGAGGTGCTGCCGGCGGCGCAGAAGGGGGAAAAGGACCGGTGACCTTTACCGACTCGCTAACGGGTTCGCGCCAATCATCGCTATAGATTTGGAGCTGCATGGCCATATCGTTCGTTCGCGAAGAATAAACGATCATTCCGCCTCGTAGGTCGGAAGAGTCTAGTTCCACAATCTTTCGCTGATGGCCATCAACGATCAGCAACTTCCCCCGTAGATCTTTTTTCACAAAGATGGGAGCGTATGAATTCCAACTCAACCGCCAATCACTTCCCATGCGCTCAAGTTTCAACCCGAGCCTAGCATTGACGGCGGAGCTGGTTTCCAGCTCGGATCGTCTGGGCGTCCGCAGACCCCGCCATAGCAACAACGCGATGGCGAGCGATAGAGCGATTAGCGCCAACCGAGCGATCCACCGGAGCTCTAGGGTGTTTTCCTGTCCAGGCTCCGGACGCGGGCCGGTGTTTGCCTCAAGGGTTCTCTCCCTCTCCACATCCGGTCTTGCGTGCATCTGAGCCTGACCGACGGTCCGTTCCCGGGGCAAGTGCGGTCGGTCGAATGGAATGGAGTCCCACTTCCATGCCACTACACCTTCTTTGATCAGGAACAGACGGCCATTGATGGGTTGTGCGTGATGCGGTTCCATCAGCAAGAAAACCGATTCCGTGCATGTGGGGCTGATCTTAGGCACCGACAGATCATCCTCGTTCAGCGTCTTTTCGCCATCGGTACAACTGCGATAGAAGCCAACAACTACGGTCTCCCGGCCGGACTTTGACTGCCACCGATGAAGCAAAGCCGCCAATTGCCGACGGTCTCCGAAAGGGGAGTCGGTCGTTTTCCATACGGCGCGAGGAATCGGCTGGTGACCTTCGATTGTCACCGTGAGGTGATCCCCCCGGTTTAGTTTTCCGAGCAGGATGCCGGAAGGCATTTGCCGATTTCCAGCGATGGCAGTTGCTAGAAGCTGTGCCGTCTTCCCGTGCAGCAACACCACGATCGATCGGTTTAGGCCTTCCCACTTTAGAAACGGTCCGGAAGCTAGTTGAGTGGTCGCCATTGCTTTGAAATTTTCGGCCATTTCCGGGCCAATTCTCTTGCTGTCCTTAGAATTTCTTCCGCACGACGCGATCCAGATGGATATCCCGTCCCACAGTGCTCTGTTGAAGATGGAAGTCTTCGACATCGTTGAGGGAGAACACGGGCGCGTCTGGACGACGCGGCGCCCGGATGCCTGTAAAATCCGCTTTCCGCACATCAGAGAGCACGAACGCAGGCCGTTGGTCCGGGTGCAGCAACTCCACCTCGATATGGGTCATTTCCAGCCCTTTGACGTGCCGGACATAGAAGCCGTAGGCGGGCGTTGTTCCAAACATTTTCGGCTCTGGATAGGCGTTTTCCTTCTCCAATAGCTCGATCGATGCGTCGTCCTTTGTTCCAGCGCCGCGATATTGAATGTAGATCTCGCTGAGCGCTATGTTCTCGATCTCATGACCCGGGATGCCGCTCAGAATGGAGCAGAGCGATGAGGCAGAATTCGAGCAGACCAGATTGCTCACACGTACGCGCCTGAGCTGTCCCACGGGAACGCCCGAGGGGCCGCGCATGCGCGATCCCAAGCGCATGAAGATCGGCGCACTGGTGATATCGCGCATCGTGATATTTGTGATCGTGACGTCTTCAAGCAGCCCGCCGTCCACCGACTCCAAAGCAATGCCCTGACAGGTGTCGAAGATACAGTTGGAAACCGTTATGTTCTTGAATCCGGCGTTCGATTCTGTGCCGAACTTGATGCGTCCGGTTCGGGGAACCCGGAAATCGGGGGCAAAGTGCTTGAAACTGGCATCAAGAAGAGTGCCCATCTGAAAGTCCCCGCTGACAAAACAGTTGGTGATCGCGACATCCTCTGTGGCGCGCGCCGCGCCCAAGCCGTAGGAACTCTTCAGACAGATTCCGTCGTCCCACGGCGAGTTGACGCTGCAATTGGAAATGCGCACGTTTCGGCAGCCGTCAATGTCCATGCCGTCCCGGTTTGTGTCGATTTTCAAATTGTCCAGCGTCAGGTTGTCTACGCCGGTGGCCAGAATGGCAAAATGGCCACCTTCGAGAATTGAAATATCTCGCAGCAAAACGTTGTGGCAATTCTTCAGGCTGATCGCCTTATTGCCAACGCCCGGCTGTTCGGCCCGGGGGCCCTCCCCGTATCCCCTGCTGAGTCCCTTACCCCAAATCAACCCTGGTCCGCTGATATCAAAGTCGGAAATTCCTTCGCCCCAAAGCAGACTGTTATGCCAATGGCTGTGGCCGAAGTCCTGAAATTGGTCCCACTGGTTCGGTTCGGCGAGATCGTAGGCAGGGCTACTGTCTGGATTCGGGGGCGGATCGGCGGCCACGATCGTCGCACCCTGGGCTAGAAAGAGACTGACCTTGCTTTTTAAGTGGATGGAATGGCAGAGGTAGGTTCCCGGAGGGAAATGCACCCTCCCTCCGCCGATGGCTGCCGCCGTGATCGCTCTATTGACGGCCTCGGTGTCCAGTTTTCTACCATCGCCAGCGGCACCAAAGGTTCGGACGTCGAGCGCAGCGCCTACATCGAAGCCCTTTACTTGTTCAGCCGCCGAACGCAACGAATACAGCCCGGTTGCCGCCAGCCCCACGCCCGCTAGCCTCAGGAATTCTCGTCGCGCTGCCCTCATCACCCTATTCCTACGCCGAGCGGCATCTGTTATCGAATTCGAAATGCCAGCGGTCACCCTGTTTGGCGGAGCGCTACCATATCAGGTAGGCAGCCTGCTCCAGCCCATTCTAACAGCAAGCGCCAAGGTAGCGGGGAGAGTCCCCCGGCCGGGCTATCCCTGCTGACCCTTTAACTCGGCGACCGACATGGCATCCATCTTGTGAAGGGCTTTGGCCAGAGCTTGAATTTGGGCATGCATCAGGTCCGCACTCAACTTTTCGATGCACCCATTCGCGGGGGCGGCACACAGGTAATCGGGAGCCGCCATGAACGCCGCCGTGGGAACTCCCGCGGCAGCCAAGGCGTTGCCTTCGCCAAAGAATCCGCCCTTCACCGGATTGATCGCCGCTATGCGCCGCTTGCCCAACCCCTGAAAAGCCTCCAGCATGATGTCGCCGGTTGACTTGAGCCGGGTAATGGCCAGGATCCACTCATCCTGTCCCGTGGGCTTGTAATTCTTCTGGGCAGCGTCATCGGCCCACTCGCGGGCGCCCAGGTGCTCCACGGTTAATGCGGCCACGGCCTTTTGAATCAGATCGGGATGTTTGTCGATGACTCCACGGATCGAAGGAACGTAGCTGTTCGCGAAATGTCCGGTCGACAGGACGAACACCATGGTTCGCTTCCGCTGGGCCTTGGGAATTCGCGAGAAATACTTCGCCAATGCAAGAATCCCCACGCCTCCGTTCTCCTGCAGCGCGTTGCTACCATCGGTGTGTGTATTGACGATGATCACTTCATTGCCGGAGGTTCCAGGAAGCGTGGCCAGGATCGAGTCGGTCGGTGCATCGGGGAAGATAGCGGCTTCGAGAACCACGGTTGCTTGGGCGTTGCGGCCGGCCATCGCTTTCAGCGTGGCGCTACTCTCCCGGCCCACGTACAGCGCGGGAATATTCTGCAAGGCGCTTCCGAAGGGGCTGTACTGGTCCGCCGCGTTCTCGTCGGAAACGTTGGTCCATCCCAGAATGACACCCGCGGCACCGGCTTTCTGAAACGGGCCCAGCTTGTTGACCGCCGAGCGAAGCATGTTGTGCTGCGAAGGCAAGGCCGTGCCGGGCGGCAGGACGCCCCACGGCTGGTATGACTCGCTCCACTTTGCGGGTTCGTTCGCGAAATCGACGAAAACGACCTTCCCTTCCACGCCCGACAGTTGGTAGGTTGGATGCGTGCCGCCATACACCAGCTCACCTGTTACGCCTTCGGCTGGTGTCTGCCCAGAGTAGGGCCAGTAGGAGGTTACCGGAATCCTGAATGCCTCCCCGGGGGCGGGCCGGACGCTGATGCCCCAGCGCTTGGCCTCCCAGCGGGGGAAGGTGTAATGATCGCGCGTGAGATCCAGGCCAAGCGACTGCAGTTCGGCTGCGAGAAACTCCACAAATTGGGTGTGGGCCTTATTCCCCGTGAATTTCGGCCCAAGTTTGGCCATCCATTTAACTTGGTCCCATACTTCTTTCTGCGCGGGCAGAAGAGCAGGCCGGAAACCGGTTCCCTCGCTTTCCCCAAACAAGGGGAACATCTCCGCTTCACCGGGCGGCACGACCGCCCATGTTGAGCCTGCGGCAGCCAACTTCATAAACCTACGGCGCGAGAATGACATAGCCCTCCCCCTGCAGGATGGCAGGTTTCCTGCGAAGCGGACCAATCGGCGTCTTAGCCGGAATTGGCGATCTTCGATCCTTCAAGTCGCGCATCCTATACGTCGTCTGCCCTGGATACAACGAATTTTCCACCACTAGCAGCCTCCATCGAAAGTGAGCGGGCGTCAGACATGCCTTTTTGCCCGGGGGCCCACTTGCCCACCGACCGGTCGGCTTCTTCTGACTCTAAGGCACAGATACCGGTGCGGCACTACGGCGGATGGATTCCTTCACTTGCTGGTCGATCCAGTTCCTTGGCTCTTGTCTGCAAGATAGAAGTAGCCCACTTTGTTATTCGGATTGGTGCCATACCACATCCGTCCTTGCGAATCGCGGAAGAACTCCCGCATGGCAATTTCCGAATGGGGAACCGGATATTCGATTACTTTGCCGGTTTTGGTATCAAAGCGGCCGAGCACGTCCATGTGGTGGGAGTCATACCAGAGATAACCGTCGGCATCGAAGCCCATGCTGTAGGGGCTCGGGTCCGGACCAGGCAGTGGATACTCTTTGAATGTTTGCGTGGCAGGGTCAAAGCGGGCCATCTTTCCCGCATTGAATTCGCCGACCCAGATCATCCCGTCGGGAGCGATTTCCATCCGACGCGGAAAGCTCTTGCCGGTGGGAACAGTCCACTGAGTGACCTTCATGGTTTTATTGTCTACTTTGCCAATCTTATTTGCCGCCGTGAACCAGACATCCCCATTTCTATCTGGTTTGACATCGTAGGTGGAAGGTACTTCACTATCGAAGCGGGTGAATTTCTCTGTCTGCGGATCAAACTTGGTGAGCGGCTGACCACTGGCCCACACGTTCCCGGCCGGATCCAATCGGATGGTGTGCTTGTTTCCTCCCTCTTGAAGCCCTTCTTTCCCGGGGAGATAGGGGTCCTGGTATTCGGTAATTTTCTGGCTCTGGGGATCCCACCGTCCGATCTTGTTTGAACCCTGCTCGGCCAGCCAGACTGAACCGTCCGGGCCCGGAACGGCTGAATGAATCGCAGCCGTGCCCACATGAGGGACCGAGAAATCCTGCATCTGCCCCGTCCTAGGGTCGAGCCGGGTAATCTTGTTCGCGACTCCGAAATTGGGGATCCACAGATAGCCATCTTTGTCCGGCGCGGCGCTGAAGGGCATACGGCTCGGTGCGGGCATTTCATATTCCACGTACACGATATTCATCGCTTCGCTGCTAAAGGGCCGCACCGTGTCCTTGTATCCAGGCATGTCCGCCGGAGATTTCGGAAGAACCGAGTCTGGTCCAAACAGCTCGGTCAGATACGAAGCAATATCATCGGCATCCTGATCGGTAACATCGGCTAGGGAGAAGTGCATCGCTGTCCGCATGTATTCAACCCTGTCTCGCCATCCGTCCTGGTCCCGCGTTACCGAAGCCATGCGGGTCTGAAACAGGTGACAACTCGAGCAGTGCCTGACAATCAGGTCTCTCCCTTTGGCCGTCGGCCAAAGTTGCCTTGCTTGCTCAAACGAGATGTCGTTCCAACCGACCAGGCCCTTCTGCAGAACAAAATCGTAGGATGCTTTCTGGTCCTCGGCCAGATTCAACCCCGTCCGGGGATCGGTGCGGAAACCGACGGCCCGGACTTGCAACCGGTATTCCCCGGCCGGCAACTTTGCGATCTGGTAACGCCCCCGACTGTCCGACAGCACGATAAACGTCATCCGTGTTTTCGTGTTCTGAGCCTCTACGAACGCACCTTGAAACGGAGCACTCTCCAGGCTCTTGATCGTTCCTGTAATCGTCGCTCCGGAGCAGACCGAGACAAAACATAGCAGCAAGATTACCAACGGGAGAAGCCTAGGTTGTGACCGCATGGTATCTCCAACTCCTTCGGTGGGGATCAGGCAAAATTCCTGCCCTGTTGGCAGGAAGCATTGCTGTGACAGTTGAAGGCCGGGAAGCGGCTGCGACCGGCAAGAATGATGCCCCGCCCGACGTGTCTGGAATCAGTCATGACTCTTCCTGCTCTAGGTGGGCAGCTCATGCGACGCCCACGCCTTGATTCTGTCAGCGCAGCTACTC
The DNA here is from genome assembly GCA_050015335.1 of Candidatus Acidiferrales bacterium. Taxonomy (GTDB): domain Bacteria; phylum Acidobacteriota; class Terriglobia; order Acidiferrales; family UBA7541; genus Palsa-295. Next base: position 45,805 of record JBEKBP010000024.1, read on the forward strand.
TACATCTGCGCGAGCGTGGGCACTAGCAAATCAAAGTGGTCGTAGCCAAACGTTTGATCCCTGCGCAAAGGAGTCTGTGCCCCCCCCTTCTGCCAGTTGTGAAGCATCGCCCCGGTGGAAAAAAAGCCACCCCGCCTTCCAGCAAGCCCTAGATTTCCCTGCTGGATGTAGGACCGCTCGTGAGAGGAACGGGGAGGGTTCTAGAGCCGGACGGCTGCAAAGCAATGAGGAGGCCGGAGCGAGAGAACGCCAGGTCGAAGGGTTTGGCGGCGCAGTGGTGCGGCGGAGTGGGCGCGCCAACGGAGCGAAATGAGCGGGTTGGAGATAATCCAACCGCCCACCACCTCCGACGTCATTTGGGTTTAGGCGGCGCGGATCAGGGGCAAAACGTGGCGGAGGAAAGCAGCACAGTGGCGCTCAGAAGAAGATAGGCCAAAGCAGGGAAGGCGCGTCCCTCGCCCCAATAGATGTATCGGGGCACTTCAGTAAGTGCTAGGAAGACGACGGGGTATATGCACATACCCAACGGATGTTTGCGAGTGTAGAGATTATATAGATAGCCGGTTACCAACCCCATGACCGCCCAGTAGGCCAAGCCTCCCAACACTCCCAGATCGACAATCGGCGACAGCAATCCTCCGGGGTTATTAAACTCCGGGTTGGCACCCAAGGCGAGCAGACCCATATAGCCGTCGTAATCCAAATGCACCCAACTAAATACGTCCTTAACGAGGACATTCAACATGGGGAAATCCCACAGAAAGCTAAAACTAAAATAAGGCGCACCTAGGGAGTGATGCAAACTTGATAGCAAATATGCTGAGTTGTTAAACGCAGTAACGTAGTATCCCACCAGGCGCCAGAAGCCGAATAGGAGCAAACTCGATTCCCTCGAACTATAGTAGATCGACCAGGAGCGGAAGTACTCGAAACTGGTAAACACGACGTACACACCCGCAGCCCCCAGAACGGGTGCGATGCGAATCAGGGTCCGCAGCCCACGGCTGCGTGTCCCAGACGCAGGCTCGGCCAACCACAAAACCAGGAAGGGTATCGCGAGCTCAAGGAAGGCCAGTCGCTCGCTGTAGAGTACGGCGCGCAGCAAGGCCAGCAACGACAAGATCGCGAGTTTTCGCCAAACGATCCTCCACCCGCCGCCGGAGCCGATCAGACAGCCCAACACGACAGCCGCCATGCCGAGCTGGGTCAATGTTGTAATGCCAGGCACCGTTTGCAGAGAATCTCTGAGTGTGTATATTTCAGCGCCGCCAGTGAAAACTGATTTCAACAGCGCTAGTCCCAGACCGCGCGAAATTCCCCGAGCGAGCCAGAAAACGTAGGCCATGATAGAGACCCAAAAACTGATGTTAAAAAGCAGCAGGAGTCGAGAAAACGAGATCGTACCGCGCCACTCGGGTTGTGAGAAGAGGCTTGATTGGTTTGCCCGAGTTAACCACACGCCGGCCGAGAACACGGCCAGGGCCGCCACCGTGAGGAGCACCGTGAAACCGTTGAAGTACTTTGGAGTGCGCCACAGGTCCAGATAGGTCCCAGGATCGGCCAGAAAGGCCGCGGCGGCCGTCAGCCCGTTTAACCCGACGAAAATGGCCACCGGGTGCAGCCACCAGGCGAATTTCATTTGAGTAAAATCGTCGCGATTTTCCTGCATCGCTCAACTCCTCCGCGCTCTTGGAACAGCCCCTAGGCGCCTAGGGTCCTGGCCGAGGGCGATCGTCGCAGCCCGCCAACGCAACGCGTGCTTAGCTCCTGCGCGGGCAGGAAGGCTCCGCCGTGGTCCTTGCTTCACGCGCACTCCTCCGGATCGGGGCGCACGTCCACGGTAGGGCGGGCCCCCCAAGAACCAGACGTCCAAAGATTCGTAGATCGCCAGACGACCCAAACCATATTCGTGCAGACATAGAGTTCCGACAGCAATACCGATGTAGCCATGCCCATTGCGCCTAGACGGGGAGCTAACAGGCACGACAGAATCAGATTCAGACACCCTCCTCCGAGGATGATCCGGTTCACAACCGCATCACGACCGAGAGGAATCAGCCATTGCAGGCCAACCGAGTAGGTGACCGAAAGCAGTAATGGCAGAATCGAATACAAGCGCAACACGGGAATCGCCGGGGCGAAGTTCGCCCCGGCTAGCAGCCCGATAAACCGCGCAGCCATGACAAACAGGATCGTCGTAAGCAGAGATCCCAAACCGACCATGACGGCAATGGTCGGACGCGCCAACTTTGCCGCGGCTTCCTCCGAAGAGGCTGCCAGATAGCTCAAGCGGGGGTAGACCGCATCGCGAATCGGAAGAAGAAGGCCAAACATCGCTTTGGTAATTTTCTCGGCGGTGGCGAAATATCCTACGACTGCCGCGGGCGCAAACAGTCCGAGAAGGAAAACATTGCCGGCTCCGTAGAGGCTCTCCGCACTGCGGAAGACAAACATGGGCCAGCCCCGCTGCAGTGCGTCCTTTACCAACGCGTACTGCGGAAACCGGAAGCCGAAGGACCGGATCGCCAGAGCAATTCCGGCGGTGGTAGAAACACCCGCCGCCATCGCCTGAAGCCCCACCACTTTCCATCCGTCCTGCGGAGACCTCACGAGCAGGAACACCCCACACAAGGCAACGAACTTTGCGCCGATCTCCAGACCCGCTGCCAGCCGCAGCCGCTCGAGCCCTTGGAAAAACCACAACGGGGTACATCCCTGCGCAACCGAATAGATCAGGCCGGCCACCACCATTTTCGGCTGGTTCCGCAGCAGGGGGACGTGGGCCGACACGACCCCGGCCAAACCAATACCGATCACGGCCAGCAGAGTCTGTGCGCCCAGCACGCCGCCCATTACATCGCGGCAATTCGCGCGATGATGCCTCTGGCAGGAGATTTCACGAGTGGCGGAAAGGTTGAAGCCAAACTCGATGACCAGCGCCACAATTTCCGCCATCGACAAGACAAAAGCCACCCTGCCCCACCCGCCCGGTTTCAGAATCCGAGTCAGATACGGCACCGTGAACAAAGGAAATAATTTGCGGCAGAATTGCACGCCGTAGAGAGCGGCGGAATTCCGCCCGACCGGATCCCGGCGCAATCGTTCAGCGCGTCTCCCTAGTCGTTTCAGACGATCGGTTAGCAAAACGCAGCTCCAGAAGAACCAGACAATCACCTGGGGGAAACCAAGCGACTGCAGGAGATTCCAAAAAGATTACCGATACGTCTAGACGGCTCCCGTGCCTTTCAGCACAGCGCGCACGGTTCTTGCCAGGATCCGAAAATCCAAAGCCAGTGACCAGCTATCGATGTAGTTGAAGTCCATCTCGATCCATTTTTCAAAGCCCAGCGCACTCCTGCCGCTCACTTGCCACAGCCCTGTGATGCCCGGCTTGACGGTGAACCGGCGCATCAGCGTTGCTTCGCTGAACAGCAATACGTCCCGCACGCTCATCGGACGCGGTCCAACCAGCGACATATTGCCAATCAAGACGTTCCAGAGTTGCGGAAGTTCATCGAGCGAGGAGGCCCGCAGAAGACGTCCCAGAGGGGTAATGCGGGGGTCGCGACGGATCTTGAAGATGGGACCGCTGGCTTCATTTTGAGTTTCCAGTTGAGCCATGAGTTCCGGAGCGTTGTGGACCATGCTTCTGAACTTATACATCCGGAAAAGACGCCGCCGATGACCGAACCGATCTTGAGCAAAGAAGATGGGTCCCTTGCTGGTCGCCTTCACCGCAAGGGCTATGACTAAGAACAGCGGTGAAAGCAGGCAGAGGCCTACCAGTGAACCAACGATATCCACAAACCGCTTCACGGCTTGCGCGGCCACGTAGTCCTCGTGAAAAGGCACCGGTTCACTGAAAAGTTCAAGACTGCGGAAGGCGCTTTGTTGGAAGGCCGTGATATCCATGTTCTGCATGTACACGACCCGAACGCCCACGCGCTCGGCGATTTCAATCGCCTTCTGAGCCATGTCGTAGCAGGACTTCATGGGCACAGCGACAAGAAGTTCGTCAACGACATTCCGCAGCAGCAGTTCGCCCAGCTCGTCGATGGTCCCTAGATGGAGAGCCGCAACGTCCACGGTCATCTCGCTTTTCGGGCGATTGTCAACGAAGCCCACGACCTTTACCGTTCCGTTGTGTCGCGTGCGGATCTCTAGCCACGCTCGCGCGGCGCGCTTTCCGCTTCCAAGAATGACAACCAGCTGAGGGTCGCGGGCAGCGATCCATTGGCTGCCCCAAACGCGTAACAGCTCATAGAGGACCGCACACGAGAAAAAAAGCAGGGTGATCCGCGCCGTGGGCCCTGTGGTTCGAGCGATTTCCAGATAAAGAAGCAGGACCGTGCTCATGACACCGCATCCCACGGCGATCCGCCACAACTTGCCCAAGATGCCGATTTGTTCAGATCGATAGAGGCCCAGCATCTCGAAGCAATAGGCCCACACGAGTATGAAAAGGCCGGCGAACGCCGCGTTGAGAACGGTAATGCGTATCCCCAGGAAGTGATGCAATTGTGCGACCGGCACGCGCGCACCGTTGCCGTAGACAACCGAGGCAAGGGCCATCGCGAACGCGAAGGAACCGTCGGCCCTCGCGAGCCGTCTATGATTGCCCAAACGGCTTCGCATCTGGAGCCCCTTTAGTCAAGCCGGCTTCCCGCACTCCGCGCACGCGGTAACTCCCACGCAGTCGCGGGGGGCCGCCTTGACCCAATCATCGGCAACACGGTGGTGTCCGAAGATAGGGCCACTGCGGCCGCCGTGCCCAATGCCCTGGCGTGCGAGGTGAGAAGAACCCCTCGGGACCATAGAAGGGCGCCAAGAGGCAGCGTCTGTGCACCAGCCGCAAACGCCCACACGAGCTTGCTTCCGCCGCGCCTGCCCACCAGCTAGCCATGCTCGATGGCGATTCATGAGCGGTTTACTTCCAACGTCGGGATGCCCGCGGTCCTTCGGTCGTCGCGGGCCTCGTGCTCCCCCCGGAACGATTCTCGATAAACCTGTTCCACATCCCGAATCATTATTCTCAGGTCATAATATTTCCGGGCTCTGGCTCGTCCTGCTTCTCCCATGCGGCGGCGCAATTCCCAATCGGAGGCGAGTTCGCGAAACGCCACGGCAAGGCCCTGAGCGTCTGCAACATCTACCAGATAGCCGGTCGTGCCGTGCTGTACCAGTTCGTTACTTCCTGAGACATTGGTTGCCACCACCGGCTTGCCCAGCGCCATGGCCTCGCAGGTAACATACCCGAAGGACTCATAGCGCGAGGTAAGCGCGAAAATATCGAGGGCGTCGAGGAAAGGCCGCAGGTCTGGGCAATAGCCCAGAAACGTCACCTGTCGTTCGATTCCCAGATCTCTGGCCAGTTTTTGGGAGGCAGACCTTAGCTCGCCGTCACCTGCCCAGGCGAAGTGCGCGCTCACGCCTCTTTCAAGCGCTGCGGCCGCGGCTTTGAGGAAGGTGGCCGGGTCTTTCTGTGCGAGGATGCGTCCCGCCGAACCGATGAGAATCGTCCCATTCGGTACGCCGATTCGCCGTCGCAAATCACTGCCGCCGAAAGAACCGACGTATGCGGCCATATTGATGCCCGTAGTCGCGTAGCGAAGCTTCGAGCGTGGCACCAGCTGATAGGCCTCGAGTTCGTCACGTTCCGACCGGCTCACACCCAGGAGCACGTTGGTCAGGAGCCCGGCAAAACGCTCCAGATACCGGTACTTCGGATTGGCCGAGATCGAGATGGCATGGGGAGAATAGACCGTAACAATCCTCGGGTCCGCAAGCTTGGCGGCGAGGCGCGCCAAAAAGCCGGCCTTCGAGCTGTGTCCATGAACAATATCGAATTTCTGAGTCTTGATCAGACGATAGAGACCCCACAGCGCTCGTATATCTTCGGCCGGACGGATGGGATGCAGCATCGGAACTTCGTATACGCGAATGCCGCGCCTTTTGATGCGCTCAAGATCCTTCAGAAACCGCGCATCGGAGCGGAGCGTTGAATACGCAAAGGAAACGTCGAAGGCGACCGTATCGATATGCAACAGTAGGTCCGCGATGTAGCAGCCCGTGCCCCCGGCGGTGGCTTCCATCACCTCAAGCACTTTAGGCCGCACGGTCGGCACCGAAGGCGCCGGTTGAACATGCGCGGCCAGGCTCATCGACCCGTCCTTGGCAGCCTGGTCTGCGCCAGAGGATCCGGCCCGTTATTCCCGCCTTCTTGATGTCCCGACAGAGCTCCGCCAGCGTGAGTCACATTCGGACTCCGAAATCTCATATTTTTGGTGATCGATGCCGATGACTGCCGTTTTCTAGGTTTTCTACACCCTGCGGTAAAGCTTTTCTGGTATCGGGAATGTCCGGTTGTTCAGCACCGTTCCCAGTAGTCGAACATTGGCTGCCTCCAAGGTTTGCTTGGCACTGCGTGCGGTCACGCGGCGCGTGGAATTTGCTTCCAGCACCAGCACGACACCGTCTGTAACTTGTCCCAGCACCGAGGCCGTGGTGTCGGCACCCAGAGCCGCGGCGTCGACCAGCAGATATCCAAATTCCTTACGCAAATCCCGAAGGGTTGAGCACATTTGTTCCACCCCACCGTGGGAAACGCCCACCGAGGTCCGGTGTGCCGCTGAAACAAACCACAGGTTGCGGTCAATTTGTCGCGGAACAGAACCGCGTTGCTCAACGGATTTTGAGGAAGCGAAGGCCGATTCATCGAGGTCTAAGGAACGCAGCAGCGAGGGCCCCAGGACCTTCGCATCGACAAGGCACACGCGACTCGACACCTCGCTAGCCAGTGCCCGGGCCGCCGAGGCGCAGACGCGTCCGCTGCCGTCACCGGCGCCGACCCCGCAGAACAGAACATGGTGAGGCGCGCTCCCGGAGGAGAGGAAAAGCACGTGAACCAGTTTCAGAATCTCGGAATGAGAGGCGCTGCTGGCTTTCCAGCCCGATGCGGGAGTGAACTGGTCATTCAGAATTACAGAGACATCGACCGCAGACTCGGTCGCCAGGGTGCTTTGCTCTTGCCCGATTCTGCATAACACTTCGAAGTTCTTGCTCATGGTTTGCTCCTTGAGTAGTGAATGCTGTCGGCTCCGGCCACATGTCTTCCCTCGGTGCCGGTGGCGCTCGCGGGAAGACGTATCTGTCCCCCAGCCTCGATATGATCTGGATGAATCAAGGTTGGATTTAAAGCCTGCAACCTCGCTACGGTTGCGGGGCTGTAGGTACCCAAGTAATCCTGGCTGATTTCACTCAACGTCTGCCCGGGCGCAACCACAACAACGCTCGGCTGAGGCCGGATTCGCGCGGCGACGTTGCTGTCGGGAGCCGGCGAGGCTGACGCGCTGGGCAGCTCAGCGAGTGTTGCCTCATTGTGACGGGTCGGCGATAGAAGTCTTAGCAGGGAGGGTGGACGCAAGGAACTCGCTGGGGAGGTCCAGTTATATGCAAACGCCACGACCGCAAGAGCAGCGGTCATCAGGGCGATTCTGCCGATGGGGTTTCTCATGCGAGGCGGATGGGACTGCTCTAAGAGCGACGTTGGCACACCCGAGGACAATTTCGGACCAGACGACGGTGCTTCGGCACCTTGGGCCGGAAGCAGGGATTCAATCTGGAGATCTGCCAGAACCTCCTCGACAACGTCTCGCCCGATCTGTTTCCTCTTTAATGCGTATCCTAGCGAGAGCGCGTTGAAACAAATGTTATTGATCTTGCGCGGGATTCCCTTGCTTCCGTGAGCGATCAAGTCCAACGCTTCCTCGGTGAACAACGAGCTCGCTTGATAACCAGCCACTGCCAGCCGATGCCCGACATAGCTTGCGACTTCCTCTCGGTTGAACGGCTTGAGGGAGGCCACCACGGAAATCCGCTGCCGCAGCTGTTCCATATCCCGTCGCAGGAGTGTTTCGACCAGACCCAACTGGCCAGCGACGATGATCTGCAGCATCTTTCGACCCGGGCTCTCGAAGTCTGAGAGAAGGCGGATCGTTTCAAGCACTGCAGGCTGCAGACCCTGAGCCTCGTCAACGACCAGCACAAAACGCCTTCCCAAACGCGCCTCCTCGAGCAGAACCTGGTTCAATTGGTCGTGGATCGAAGCCTGATCAGGGCCGGGCGCCAATCCCAAGTCCCGCACCAGATAGCGGTAGAAGTCTCCCGGATCGCATTGTGTCTGGAACAGAAAGACCGTCCGTGCACGGTCGCGCAGGCTCTCCAGTAAACGGAAGAGCAGAGTCGTTTTCCCCATGCCCGGGGGGGCGGTAAGAACCATGAACCCGCGCTCTTCATGCAACGCATAGGTCAGAGAAGCCAACGCTTCCTTGTGCGTGTCGCTCATCAGCAAGAACCGAGGATCCGGCTCGACTCCGAACGGTTGCCGCTGCAAGTTGTAGTAGTTCAGGACCATGTCTGCCTCACGCCCAGTTCTGGTCGTCTCGGGGGATGGAAGCTAGTACGGGAGCCCCTAGGTAAGCCCTAACCTCGGTCGGGGTGCGAAAGGATGGGCTGAAGAAGTCTGAAACAAAGGCCAAACCGAGACTCCCTGTTCCAGCCAGGACGATGCTCAAAAGACCGAAAGGCAAGGAAGAATGAACGGGAAGGGCTGGAACGGTCGGCTGCTCTGCAATGGCGACGTTTAGAATGCCCCGCTGATCGAGCGCATCATCGATGCGGGCCTGCTCCTCCTTATGAAGGTAGAGCAGATAATTCTCCTCTTGTGTTTTCGTGGCTCGTAGCAGGTCTTGCTGCGCGATCGATGCTTCCTGGAGGGCGCTGGCCGTCGCCCGGTATTTGTTCAACGTGGCATTGTTGGCCGTGATCTTTGCCTTCAGACCAGCCAAATCCGTTTGTGCTTTGGTCATCTCCGCTTTCACCCATTCGTGGGTTGGATTTTCGTCGCTGGTCTCCTCCCGTATGGGGGAACTCTCCTCGTTTGCTATCGCGGCACGCGTCTCGGCAATCTGTTTGTCGACTTCCTGTACCGGTCGATAGGTGGGATCGTACTTGTTCAGCAGTTCGGTGCGCTTGAGTTCGAGTGTTAGGAGGGTGGCTTTCATCTGCTGCATGAGCTGAGGGTTATCGGAGGTGCGAACCTGCGTAACCTGGCGCGCTGGTATCGAGGCATCCTGTCGCTCAAGGCTCTCAATCCGCTGCTCGGTTTCTGCAATCGCCGCTTGCGTTTGCTCGTAGGTGGCCTCGAACTCGGCCATCTTCTGAACGGCTAGGTCACGCTCCAGATCCGCAGAAACGATCCCGCGCTTCTGCGTGAACGCGCTCAAGCGCACTTCAGCCTCGCTGAGTCCGGCTCGATATCGCTCTGTCTGCTGATCGAAAAAATTGAACTCGCCCGAGGGACGGTGTACTTCCAGATGCTTCTCCACGTAGAAGCCAGCCAGACTTTTGAGCACCCGGGCAGCCAATTCGGGGTCTGTCGCCTCAAACGCGACCGAGATCATGTTCGTCTTTCGCAGTGGCTCGACGTTCAGCATGGAATGCAAGCGCTCGATGGCTCTCTCGATATCGGCATCGCTTGCGGAGCCTTGGGTGTGGCCGATGACCAGGTGTCTTGTCTGTTGAAGGCCGTTTGCCAAAACCACTTTTCGCAGCAACTCCTGACTATTGAGCAACTCCACTTCAGAGTTCAGTTCCGCCTCGCTGATCTCCTCAGGGCTGGCCTGGGCGAGGTTGAGTTCGGAGGACACGACGGGTTCGCGGCGTACCAGGATTTCCATGTGGGCGGGATATCGTGGTGTAAGCAACCCTGAAAAAAGAATCCCCAGCAGAACCAGCACGAAGGAAATCACAACGACCCGCTTCTGCCGAAAGACAACAGCTAACACGTCGCGTGCGGTCGGTGCCGCGAGTGGCCGATCCAAACTCGCCTCGGTAAATCGCATCAGTGTTCTCCTTGGAAATAGCTGGGTCGTCCCGCTTTTCCCTTCAACTCGTCAAACCGTCAAAGCCCCTTCCAGCCCGGCTCTGCCGTGCCGTCCTGCCCCAGGACGGTTGCATGGTTGGCCCCTTACGGGCTGATCCATGGATTGGCGTAGAGTCCCATGCTGCTGGTGGGCAGGTACCGGCGAATCTTGGAAATCGAATTTTGCGGGACGAAGAGCATGTCGCCTGGCAACAGATGCGGATCTTCTTGCAGATTGTGCGAGGCGAGCATCTTCTTGACGTCGAAGACCCGTGCCTCGACGTTCTCGTCTGTCACCCGCCGAAACAACAAGACCTGGGAGTGCTTGGAGGCATCGGTGAAACCGCCCGCGACACTCACGGCCTCTACTAGGGAAAGATCACTGCGAAGCTCGTATTTGCCCGGCTTAGCAACCTGGCCGGCGGCAATGAAATATGGCTTTTCGAAGTCTTTCAGGGTCACTGTGATCGCAGGGTCATGCAGAATCCCGGAGTAGGCTTTTTTGATCGTATCGGTGAGCTGCGGAAGGCTTTGACCTGCAACGTGCTGGCTTCCAGCGCCCCGAAACGTGACATACCCGTCGGGCTCAATGGTCACGGTCTGGTTGAATTCAGGGGAGAAGGTGAAGTCGACATCAAAGCTGTCGCCAGTGTGCAGCAGGTAGCGAGGATTTCTTCTCTGGAAACCTGGATCAGGATCGATGGGACTGCCCGGCGAGCCAGCACGCGTCCCCGTGGAGGAAGAGTCGGCAGCAATGTTCTGTCCTTTCGACGGAGTGCATATCAGCATGGCCGATGCCACTGCGGTGAAAACATAAAGCATGCGAAGCATGTATTGGCTCCTTCCAGACTTCTACTGAATTGTGCCGCCGTACTCGGAAAAGGGACTGTCAGGGCCTTCGGTTTGAAATAGCACTTCGGCAGCAAAACCCGATTCGCCACCCTTCTTCGTGGTGCGGACCACCCTGCCTTCCCCGTGAAAGTGCACCGATCTGGACTCTGCACCGGGTGCCTGCAGATAAACGTCGAGTTCCAAGTGGTCTCCTGCTCGCAGCGCCAAGTCGGTGATGACGAATACGCCACGGCTGCTGATGTCAGCGGTTATGCCTTGACCCTCTTGCAAAACACCGTCACCGGGAATCCAGCAAAAGGAAACTGTGGCGCTCATGGGATAGCGCTTGGCTTTCCTCAGATCCAATTCAACACCTGCAAGTGGCATCGCTTAATCAAATGGGAACCTACGCGTTCTGCACATCCGCTACAAGTGACAGAAAGTGAAGATTACTTTTGCCTTCACGGAAGGAGCAGAGTGGGCCGGTAGAAGAAACCTAAAAGTCCCTACCTGCCACAACTCCATCGCGTGAGGGGAGTAGAAGTTAGCAGGGCCCAAGGTGTTCTCCCAGGGCAGGCAGTAGAGAAGGCAGTTAGGGAGAGTTGCATCCTCTATCTGCGACGCACCCATCGTGAGACCATCGCCTTGAGACAGAGCGGTCGACTCTGAGGTCATCGACGCTCATCCTAAGGTTGTGAGGGGATCATGGAAGTCCCGCACCGCGACGAAAACGATTTATCCGGTCCTGTTCGTATTCTTTTCTACGACCATACGGCCGCGCAGAGTGGTGCCGAGATTGCGATGCTGAATCTGGTGCGCCATCTCGATCCCCGCAAGGTCACGCCGGTCGTGGTGTTCGGCGCCGACGGCCCCGTTGCCGAAAAGATGCGTTCTTTCGCAGAGACCCATGTTCTGCCTCTGCCGGTTGCCGTAGCGGGCGCCAAAAAAGATTCCCTGGGTGTGGCCTCCTTATTGCAGCTTCGGGCGACCCTTGCCGGTGCTCGGTATATTGGGCGGCTCGCACAGTTCATTCGGCAAAACGACGTGGATTTGGTTCATACGAATTCCCTGAAAGCGGACGTGATCGGCGGAATTGCGGCGCGACTTGCGCGGCGCCCGCTCATATGGCATGTCCGCGATCGAATTGACGATGACTATCTTCCCCCGTTTGTAGTCCGGTCATTCCGCCTGCTGTCCCGATGGGTTCCTCACTTTGTGATCGCGAATTCCGGCGCGACGCTGCGCTCTGTGTACCCTGGCGCGCTACCGGGTCAGAGCGCTGTCGTTCACGACGGGACGCCTTGGCCATTTCCAGCCCACAAGACCGCAGAGAGCGATGGCCTGTTTCGCATCGGCCTCATCGGGAGGATCTCCCCTTGGAAGGGCCAGCTCATTTTTCTTCAAGCGGCAGCTCTGGTGCAACGGAGCTTTCCGAACGCGCGGTTTTTCATCGTAGGGTCGGCCCTGTTTGGCGAAGCAGAATATGAACGCCAGGTACGATCCCTGACCGAAAGCCTCGGAATATCCCGCGTTGTTACGTTCACGGGCTTCCGCAGCGACGTGCAGAGCGTGATTGCAGACATGGATCTAATCGTGCATGCGTCAACCACAGGAGAGCCGTTCGGTCAGGTGATCATCGAGGGGATGGCCGCCGGAAAGCCCGTCATTGCGACAAACGGCGGCGGTGTTCCCGAAATTGTCGAGGATGGCAAGACGGGCATTCTTGTACCGATGGGAGATGTTCAAGCAATGGCTGATGCGATCAGTCGAACCCTTGCTGACCCTGCCCGGGCCGCCGACATGGGAGCTCTCGGCCGTAGAAGAGTTCGTGACCACTTCACCATAGAGAGAAAAGCTCGCAAGGTGGAAGCCGTGTATCAAGCGATGCTCTCACCTTCCTAGTGATCATCAGGCACCGATGAAGGACAACGGCAGGCCGCCATTGCCGAGAATACCTCGGCGAAATCGGCCCTAGCTTCCACTTGGGAATTCCCGGTTCTTCTCCGCGCGCGCGGCTTGTCCGCTTGGGTGTCTTCGCGGTGCATGGCCCGCCGGCTACGGCCCGCACCGGCACTAGGTTCTAACGAAGGATGCTTTTCTGAGAGCCTCGCCATCTGCACGTCTACACTTCGGTCGCCCTCCGATCCTCGCTGCAAAATCGATTTCCTTGGACCTGGCTGCCGATTCCGGAGGATTCCTTACCCGCATTCGATAGCAACGGGCGTTTTGGGTTGTTCAGCGCGTAGAGAACCAGTTCGACGCGGTTGGAGATGCCGAGCTTATCGAAGATGCGAAACATGTAATTTTTGACGGTGTGCTCGCTCAGGCTTAGTTTTCGCGCAATTTCACGATTGCCGAGGCCATCTGCGACCAAGCGCACCAAGTCTTCTTCGCGTTTTGTCAATAGGCTGACGCCATCGGCGTCGACGACCCGCGGTGACGGCGAGTGTGCCACGGCCTCCAGAACAAATTTTAGTTGTTGCGTGTTCGCCCAGATCTGCCCATGATGCACGCATACAATGCATTTACAGAGATGATCAAAGTGGAATTCGGACCGGTCGAAAACACCCATCGCACCGGTCCGAAATGCCTGGACCACGACTTCGCGTTCAGACCGGTCGATTAGAAGAACGACTCGAATTTCGGGGTGCTGGCTCTGAATCTCAGGAAGCACGAAGAGGCCCGAGAGATTTCCATCTCCTAGGTGGCAGCCGATTAAAACGACTTGGGGAGTAGCGGTATGCATCATACGAAGAAGATCACTTCCCGAGGTGGCATGGCCGAGGACGTCGAAGCGGTTCTTTAAGCGACTCGATATAAGATTGCAGGCCATCAGATTGGCATCTGCCACGCCTACTCGTATGGGATTGGACCGCTGCCGGCTCGGTAACATCAATGGTCTCCTATTAATAAGAACCGATCTCCCATGAACTCGACCTCGAAGGATAATGCGGATTCCTTGAAGACGTGCTCACAGGTCAATGATGGGTATCGACTGCGGTGCGGTCGGAGCTGAACTTTCAAACACTCCGAGGTATGTTCAAGCATGACGCCTGGGCGATGTTGGTCGAAGCCCCAAGACCTACATCTGAATTTTCTTTGACAAGAAATTCCCGTATCGGGTCTAGACTTCCTGCAGATTGCAGCGTGAGCCTCATCCAACTCTGGTTCGCCGTCTTAGTGTTGAGATTGACTGCTTCGAAATACGAGCGGTCAGCCAATATTCAACTCACGGGAATGTGAAGTCAAGCGCAAGATTTGAATGAGAGCGATTTTTTCAACGGATGTGAACCATCACAGGTCTTGTTCGGGAGCAACGATGTTTCTCTCTGGCCTCGAGCGTCTTTGGGGCAACCCAGAAGGGGATTTCGAGCCATGCGGAATCGATCATCGACGCGCGATGCGCTCCGCGCCAACCCTGGCCCTTCAGAATCTGCGCGCTCATACGGTTCACTCCTGCGGTGACTTCTATGAGCAGGTATACTGCGCTGGTCCATGTTGGAACCGTCGACTCTAGTACGTACAGGACTCGGCTGGGGCAGTCTTGCTTACGATTCCGGATCAAGGTGCAACCGCAGCCTTAGTTGCCGCGTGCTCGGTCGACTAGTTCCGCTGGAGGGAATCCATAGATTAAAAACCGCAGGGACCTTGCTCGCTTCAGCGGGAGAGGAATGCGGTTCTCCCGTTGTTAAGTTGGCTCCCGCACATATTGCGGCTCCGTTCAAGGGATGCACATCTCACAAACCCAGAGAAGAGTTTCCGTGGCTCAAGTCTCGTATGCCTTGGGAGTCGGAGTTACTACCTGGGCAGCATCGGTACAGTTTCGGAATCGACAGTAAGGCGATACATCGCCAACCAGAAGACTCGTGCGAATCTGGTAAGTGCTCAAGTTATTCTCCAAGGGTTCGGATGAGCCCTTCAAACCGTCACGTAGAGGAGAACTAGTCTCAAGCCTGGTTTGAGAAGCCGTCCCGCTTTAGCGGACGGAGAAGTCGCACTTTTTTAAACCAGGCGAAGCAGAATGGGGCGATGGCGATTAGGAGAGCTGACGGTACCCTCACAAGGAAGGCTGGGGGGGGCGCTACCCGGTGTTTCAAGCCGGCCATCTACTACCAGCATCCGTGTGCCCGGCGGATCATCGGGATAACACCCGCACCTGCCCTTGGGTGGAATCCCATTTCTTGTGCAACGGGCAGGTTTTTACTCCGATGGAGGGAAGGCCATGCGCGTAGGGGGAGTTTGCTCGCTGTGCTCGATGGGTGCAATCGCAACGGCCGCCTTCTTGTTTGGTCTCGGGTCCGATCCGGCGCAGGCCCAGAATCAGAGACTGGTTTTCGCGCACTACCTGGTCACCAATCAGGACTACCAGGGAGACACGGACCCGACACAGGAAGCCAAGATTGCAGCCTACCAACGGGAGATTCAGCAAGCACAATCCGCGGGCATTGATGGTTTTGCATTAGACGCCGGAGGCTGGCTCAAACAGACGTATTACATCCGCTATTCGGCACAGATTTTCGAAGCCGCTGTGCGGCTCAACAGCGGTTTCAAGTTGATGTTTTCCGCAGACATGTGCTGCGGCAACGGCATCGATGACGTTGAGGATATGGTGCGGCGGTTTGCCAACGATCCGCGCTATGCGCAGGTGTACTTCCGATATAAGAACAAGTTCGTTTTGACGACGTTTTCCGGCGATGGCTTGGGAACGACTTTCTGGCAGCGGGTGAAATCGGATCTAGCGACCGGCGCCAATCCCTCCACCACCGTGGAACCGACGGCGCTGGCGGAAGTGGGCGGCCCACCGAGCAATGCGTCCATTCCGCTTTTTCTCGTGCCTGCCTTTTTCTGGGGCGGCGAGATTCCTACTCTATCTTCCATCCGGCAGAGTTTCAGCCAATGGAGTTCCACCATCGACGGTTCGTTCTACTGGGGCATAGCCGGCGTCCCAGGATCCGGCGGAAGCCTCGATCAGATTCCGAGCAGCGAAAACTATGCGTCGGTCGCGCGCGACGGCGGGAAGTTGTACATGGCACCGGTCTGTTTGCAGTTCTGGGGATCGAACGCTGACCGTTACTATGAATATAGCGGAGCGTCCGGCATGCGCAAGATGTGGATGGACGCAATCAAGGTTTCCCATCCCGATTGGGTCGAGATCATCACCTGGAACGACTTCATCGAAGGTTCTTACGTCAGCCCGATTGACGATCCCAACAAATACCAGTTCGCAAACTTCTTACAGGCGACGGGCATTCCGGCTGGCACGCTCGGTTATTTCCATAGTCACGACGGCGCGACGGCGTTGCTGCCATACTTCATCCAGTGGTATAAGACGGGCGTTCAGCCGGCAATCACAAGCGATTCCCTTTACTGGTTCTATCGAACCCAGTCGATGCACCCTAGCGCGGGCGCACCCAAGGTGTCGGCAGCGACCAATTATGGTCCCGTTGCCGATGTGATCTATGTGACAGCGAACCTTGCTGCTGCAGCGACCCTCACTGTTACTTCCGGTCCCATGGTTTCCACATTTTCTTTGTCTGCCGGCAGCACGGATGTCTCGGCGCCCTTTGTTGTTGGCACTACGCCTGCATTCGAACTGGATCGAAGCGGCATTGCCGTGATTCCGGCCACGGCCGGAGCAGACCTGATCGCCGCGACGCCCTCTTTCAACGACTACTACTACTCGAGCGGTTCTGTCGCTGGGCCTGCGCTCAAAGCGCCTCCCAGCGCGAGCAGCGGGCTGACCTTGAAAGTGTGGTAAACACGGGTTCTGCAGCGCCTCGCAGCCTTGGTAGCGCCAACCGCCCACCCAGCCGGCAAGAATCGGAGAAGTCTGGCTTCCCGGAACGGGAATCTTCCCGCCACAGTTGATGAGAAGAGCCAAAGGTTAGCTCGATTGGCACGATCCGCGCGCTCGGTCGGGCGCTGGCGGAGGAAGCCCTACATCCAGAGCTTGGGGTGTGAAGAGCAGCGTTTCACCCAGTGTCGCAAAATCGCTCGCAGAAATTGCTTGCGGCACCCGCCCGATCTCGGCGGTCTGCTTGCGGGCTGGAAACCGAAACTGCTCGTAGAAGAGGTTTTGGACCTGCCACAGATTGACCGGGAAGGGTAGCGCACGTGCTAGTTCCACGGCGGCTTGAAACCGGAGCAGCGAACCGGGATCGATGGGGGAGGCGGCGAGTTTTCCGGCCATTTGTTCGAGTCTGTTTCGCAGCGCATACTCGAGCGTGGGGATGTCCAAGTGCACCTGGACGGCTGCGGCTTCCTTCATCAACGGCGCGACCCTGTCCAGACTAGGCCCATCGCTTAAAAATTCCCTTCGCAGGTAATAGTTCAGTGCAAATTCGGCGGATGCCCGAAAGGTTTTTGGCAGAGGAATCTGCAGGGCCGTGAGGAAACGCATCAGGTCCGCGTTTCGAGCATACAGGCGAATGTGCGCCTCCTCTGCTTCGGCAAGGAGCGGGGCGAGAATCAAATCCAGAATCTTGCGCTGTTCATCTTTGAACAACGAGTGCAAGGAATCCGTCTCGCTCTCAAACACCTCGTTCAACCCTTCGACGACTTCCCGAGCCCCGGAGCCGTAGAAGGCTTCCTTCAATCTGTCGACCGCGGACAGATAGGCGGCGTCCTCGGCTGACTCGCGCACACCGACTCTCACCTGATGGTCGCCAAGGTTGAGGGCCGCGAAACTCAGTAGAGCCCATTCGGTCGTGATCGTCGAGCAGACGCGAACTCGTCCGATCGCCAGTTTCTTCCTCTCTTGTTCATGAACCATGTAATTCTCGCGCTGGACCTGGTAGCAATAGATGCGGCGCAAGTCGGCCGAGGGCTCGCAAACCGAGGCAATCGCATAGTGAGCGGCGACTTTCCGGAGGTCGATGACGGCTGGCCGCACCCACTTGTGGTAGATCTGGGCGCCGTCACCGTGTTCCGGGATGTTGCTCTTTGCCTGCGAAAGCTTTTCGACGAATGTTGTCTCGATATCTTCGGGGAACATCTGCTGTGCCAGATCGACGACGCGGCCGGCGTATTGAATGCACTGGACCGTCTCGATTCCTGAAAGCTCATCGAAAAACCAGCCGCAGCTTGTGTACATGAGCATGGCGTGCCGCTGCATCTCCAGAAGCTTGAGCCCGGTCACCCGATCCGCAACGCTCAACTCGCGGGCGGCATGGCGGCGAAAGAACCGGTCGATATTGTCAGGCGAACGGTCCAGAATCACGTCAATGTAATCATCCCGCGCCACCCAAGGATCGGTGAACAGCGGGAGGGCCTTTTCCTGGTACAGCGAGGCCACCGTATCCCGCAGCCAGTCGAGCGCCCGGCGCAGCGGTCCACGCCAGTCCTGATTCCAGTCCGGGCGTCCGCCGGAGTTACACCCGCAATTGCTTCGCCAGCGCTCGATTCCGTGAACGCAACTCCACGAACTATCCTCAAAAAGTTCGACCCGGTGAATCGGCGGGTGGCGCTCCATGTATTCCGCATAGTTGGTGATTTTGGCCAGGTCTCGAGCCTCGATCCAATCGAGGGCAAAGGCCAGTGTCATTTCGCCCATCTTGTGGTGATGTCCGAAGGTCTCGCCGTCTGTAGCAACGTGGACCAGTTCGGGCCACGGCCGTACTTCCTCGGCGAAACCGGACATCAGGCGATCGACGAACTGCTGCCCGCTCGCCAGGAGATTCTCAAACGCTATAGCCCGCGAAATGGGCCCGTCATAGAAGAACAGATTGATCGCGCGGCCCGAAGGAAGACGACACACGTAGGCCATCGAGGGATCGATTCGCTCGTCCGCAACATCCTTCCATAAGCGTCCACCAATCTTTGATTCGCGCCGCGCCTGGCGCGCGGCCAGGATGGTGAAAGCGATCCCGTGCTCGGCGAGAATCTCGAGGGTCTCGATATCGACCGCCGTTTCCGGCAGCCAGAGTCCCTCGGGCCGGCGGCCGAAACGGTGCTCGAAGTCCCGAATGCCCCAGACGACCTGCGTGATTTTGTCTCGCGGGTTCGCCAGAGGCATGATCATGTGGTTGTAAGCCTGCGCGATGGCCGAGCCGTGTCCCGAGAAGTGCTCTTGACTCGCCTTGTCGGCGTCCAGAATGGATTGGTAGACCTTCGGGGCGCGTGTTTCGAGCCAAGAGAGCAGCGTGGGACCAAAATCGAAGCTCATTTTCGGGTAGTTGTTTACGATTTTGAGGATCCGTCCGGTGTCATCAAGGATGCGCGCGGCGGTGTTGGTCGCATAACACTCCGCGGTGATGCGCTCGTTCCAGTCGTGATAAGGGTGCGCGGAATCCTGCAGTTCGATGGCCTCAAGCCATGGGTTCTCGCGCGGGGGTTGATAGAAGTGACCGTGAATGCAGAGATAGCCCATGCCGTCCCGGACTGACTCTAACAATATACATTGCTTTTCGTTTCGCTTCTGTGTGAAAACGCACGCTTGCCAGATGGTATCGGTTCCGAGCATCGCGAGAGAGCAACCCGTCGCATGACAAAACGCATGGACGCGCTCCGGATCAGCGGTTACGGGCGGAGTCGCCTACTTTTGAGTAGCAGAGCCACAGCCACCAGAAAGGAGGTCGCTGCATTCGCCCAGATCACTGCCACCGCGTGCAGCAGTAGGCCATATATGAGCCAAAGCAGAACGCCGATGAGATAGAGAAACAGCATCGGATAGGAGAGATCTTCCGCACCTTGTCTTTTGATTTTCAGGATCTGCGGAATGAAGGCGCTGGTTGTGCATAGAGCTGCGACAGTTCCCACGTAATCCAAGATTGTCATTCCCGTTGACGCTCCCTTATGACACGCAAGATACACTCAGTAAGCATAAGAGTAAGCGATAGCCGTCCAGAAGGCGTTTCCGCAGTTTCTCTGACTGTGTTGTCAGGCTCACGAACCAACTTCAGCCGAGTGGATTTGTGCAACCAGCTTGCACAAATGACCGCCGAATACAACGCGAACTCGCGATCCGTCGCTACCAACGGGGCGGTGCAGGGGGGTGGAGCATCGTGACGCTGATAAACCATACAAGCCATCGGTGCTACCGGCCTGCTTCTGGGTTCCGACAGCTTTTGCGTGACGGAGCAATACGATTGAAAGTTGCCCCGTGTTAATCGTGTAGCACAACGCTCAGCAGTGAACTGTTGATGTGGAGACCGCCGTTGTTATGAATAAAGCCCAGTTTCTTGAACTTGTTCATGAAAAGATTAACGCGCGACCGTGTCGTGCCAATCATTTCCGCCAACGTCTCTTGCGATATGTTGGCCAGGACCTTCTGCGGCTCGTCCTTCTTCCCGTAGCGAGCTAGCAGGAGAAGCGTGCGGGCAAGCCTTTTCTCCGTCGAATTGAAAAGCTGATCGATGAGGTCTTCCTCAACTCGGATGTTCCTGGAAAGCATGTATTTGATAAAACGATCGGAGAATGCGTGTTCTCGGTGAAGGACCCGCTCCATCTCGCTCTTTCCGATGGCGAGCACCGTGGTTGGTGTAATCGCGGTGGCTGTTCCGATGCAGATTTTCTGCCCTGCCAGACATCCTTCACCAAAAAAATCCCCCGGTCCCAGCATCGCGACAACCGCTTCCTTGCCCACTTCGTTGACGACGGATAATTTCACGGCTCCCTTTTGTATGTACATGACGTGTTTGGAGACGTCGCCTTGTGCGTAGATGGTCGCTTTTCTTCGATAGTCCACGACTTTTCGGGCGATGCCGGTTGAATCCAGGAAGCTTTGAGCGTCAAATGCAGGGGTGTCGGTTTTCTTCATAGTTGGGCCACTATCGGCTGACAGCTTGGGCACCTCCCACAGTACCAAAAGTGATAGAACCAGAGCTGTGCCAAACAGGACAGAAACGTTGGCGACGCAGCCCCTTGTGGGCACTCTTTGGGGGCTTCCGGGGCGCTGGCTGCCCCCCCCGGGGGGGGGGCCGACACCCTTCCGCCTCGTACCGGCTTAGAATCCTACGGGTGATATCAAGCCTTAACAAAAAGAGATAGGTGTGCTGTTTAGAACAGATTTCTCCCCTGCCTGGCATGCAAAATCCGGTGGAATTATGCGTGCCTTGCGACTCAACAGTGCCCGGAAAGACCCGGCTGGCAAAAACCAGTTCAATTGGCTGATCGCTTCTTTTATGTTGTTTCTTCACCTGGGAGCAGTAGCAGCATTCTTCTTCTTCACTTGGAATGCGCTCCTGGTCGCGATCTTTCTATACTGGGTGGCAGGGAGCCTGGGAATCGGGATCGGTTATCACCGCCTTCTCACCCACCGCAGCTATAAGACTCCGAAGTGGTTCGAGCACGTTCTCACGGTTTGCGCCGTGACTGCCGTCGAAGGGGGGCCGTTGCTGTGGGTGGCTACGCATCGTATGCATCATCAATTCCCGGATGAAAAAGGCGATCCGCATTCTCCTCGTGACGGCAAGTGGTGGGCGCATGTGGGTTGGATCCTGGTTGGCAATGCTTTGCGCCAAGACGCGTCGACGCTGGATCACTATGTCCCCGACCTCGCTCGGGACGAGTTCCACGTTTGGATCACGGAATACCATTTTATCCCGACGGTTATTCTCGGACTCTCTCTGTTTGCTGTGGGCGGACTGCCTTTCCTGCTGTGGGGTATTTTCTTGCGAACCGTCGTGGGACTCCATGCGACATGGCTCGTCAATTCGGCCACACATCTTTGGGGCTCGCGCCGGTTTGAAACCAGGGATCGATCGACCAATAGTTGGTGGGTGGCGTTGCTCACTTTCGGCGAAGGGTGGCACAACAACCACCATGCCCATCCTGTCTCGGCCCGGCACGGTCTGAAGTGGTACGAGATTGATTTCAACTGGTATGCCATCTGCGTTCTCAAAAAGATCGGACTCGCTTCCCACGTCATGACGATGGCAATACGCGAGTGATGGACAATAAATCTCCCTCGTTTGCAGGTCCTCGGCAGTCCGTTTACCGTCGGTTGGAAGCATTGCTCGTCGAAAGGCAAAATATGGGAAGCTACAAATCGTGTGTGACCCTGCTCGCGTTGTTGGCCGCCGGAACCGTCGCAGGGTGCTCCCGAACGTCTGCGTCTCCTGATGTTGCCGACAGTATCCGCGCTTCGCTCGATCAGACGGGACTCCAGGAGGTTTCCATCGTCCAGGACCGGGATCAGGGAGTGGTGACCCTTGGCGGACACGTCGGATCGGATGGCGACAAGTTGCGAGCTGAAACAGTTGCGAAGTCCTTTTCTGGCGGCCAGGTTGTTGCCGATCAGATTGCCGTGCTTCCTCCCGGTGCCGGAAAAGATGCCAAGGCGATGAGCGCAGATCTCGATGAGGGCATCGCCAAAAATCTGGATGCGGCTCTCATCCAAAATCGGTTTCACGACGGCGTGAACTACCAGGTGAACAATGGCGTCGTCATCCTGACCGGCCAAGTCAACTCCCGGTCCAGGCGTGGGGAGGCCGAAAGGACCGCGACTGCAGTTCCCAACGTGCAGCAGGTTGTGAATGAATTGCAGATCACCGATCAGAAGGCCCGTTCGTCGAACTAAGAGGCGGTTGGCAGAACAACGCCTGGATCCTGGGAATAGTCGTGCTCGAGGTGAGAAATGGATGATTCCAAAAGACATCTGGTGCAGTTCTTAGAGAAGGAAATAAGAACGTACAAGGCGCTGGCACGATTTCTGGAGAAGAAGGGGATAGAAGAACGCGCGAAAGTCGGAAGCAGAAAGGTCCTCATGAGCCCCACGTACTATAAGGACCGGATGAACGAGGCCAAAGGGCTTGTGAACGAAATCAGGAAATCAAACTAGGCTTACTCGCCCGGCTCCATTCCCAGAGAGTGTCGACAGGGATGTTTAGGGTTCTGTTCAGCTTGCCGCTGTGCTCCCCAACCCGGCCAAGTGCGGCAACAAAATCTCCATGTGTCCGTAAGCGGACAGATCCAGGTACTCGGCTCTTCTAGAATGCCCTTGCTCATCGAACAAGAACAGCGGCAAGAACAGCGGCAAGAGCAGTGGCGGGAACAGTGGCAGCAGCAGTCGCAGCAGCAGTGGCAACTGTTGACTTCCTGATCCACGAGCGGCGACGGCGCCGTCGGACAAAACAACACTCGCGTGCACTCCCTCGGGGCCAGCCACAGACCCCGGTCGTCACCGCCCAGCTCAAACATTTCTCAGGAGGAAATGAACATGAAGATCATCAAACTGGTTTTAGTCGTACTTACACTCTCCGTGCTCAGCGCTCTTTTGGTCCCGCGCTCGAGTGGGGATGAATGGAACAAAAAGACGGTCATGACATTCAGTCAGCCGGTCGAAATCCCCGGACAGATTCTGCCGGCCGGCACCTACACGATCAAGCTCGTGGATTTAGCGTCGGAACGGCATGTCGTGCAATTTCTAGATGCGGACGGAATCAAGGTCATCGCCACGGTACTGGCGATCAACGACTGGCGGCTTCGTCCGACCGGCAAGACCGTCGTCAGCTTTGCGGAAAGAGCCGGCGATAGCCCGGAAGCCCTCAAGGCTTGGTTCTATCCAGGCGATAACTTTGGACAGGAATTTGTTTATCCGAAGCATCGTGCGGTTGAGCTAGCCGTCACAACGAAGCAACCAATCCCGGCAATTGATGAAGACGTCGCTCTCGCCGACCTGAAGACGGCTCCGATTGTTGCCATTACCCCCGAGCAGAAGGAAGTGCCGGTAGCCGAAGTGATCGCGATCACTCCAGTCGCCGCGGAGCAAGCGACTCCTCTGGTCGCGCAAAATACCCGTTTGCCGAAAACGGCCAGCTCGCTTCCCCTGATTGCCTTGCTGGGCATAGCATCGCTTGGGTTTGCATTCGTTCTGAAACGCTTCGCGATGTAAGGTTCATAACCCGTATCAAGCTCCAGGCGCCGCGGATCTCTATCTAAATCTGATACCGCGGCGCGAGGAGACTTACCCGTGACTCTCATCGTAGGATCGAAAAGGTGCCATTCGGTTCGGATTTTCCTCTTATGGGCAGCTTTGTCTTTTTCTTCTGGCATAGGCGCCTATTCCCAGTCTCTGCCACAGCAGCCGCCATCAGGCAGTGCGGCCGGGCCACCCGCAATTTCAGTCACCTCCGAGCTGGTCGTGCTGCCAGTCAGCGTGACAGACGGCAATGGGAATTTCGTTTCCGGGCTGAGCTTACCCAATTTTCGCGTGTACGAAGACGGGCGACTGCAAACAGTCACCTCCTTCCAACAGGAAGATACCCCGGTCACCGTGGGGTTGATCGTCGATCACAGCCGCAGTATGGGCCCCAAGCTGCTCGACGTAGCCGCTGCCGTTTACGCATTCGCTCGGTCGAGTAACCACCGGGATGAGATGTTTGTCGTCGATTTCAACGACGACGTTTCGGTTGAACCGCCGGGCGGGGACCCGTTCACCAGTGATCCCGAGGTACTCGAAAGAGCCATATCGGCGGTTTCCGCGCACGGGAGAACCGCGCTGTATGATGCCGTGGCGGAGGGACTCCAACATCTGCAGCTTGGCCATTTGGATAAGAGGGCGCTCGTCATCGTGAGCGACGGCGGAGACAACGCCAGCGGCTACAAGTACTCGCAGGTACTCGAACTGGCCCGGCGATACCAAGTCACGATCTACGCCATCGGGTTGATCGATTCCAACGAGGAGGAGAACCCCAACGCCCTGCGGCGGCTCTCTAGAGCCACGGGCGGCATCACCTATTTCCCGGGTCCGGAAGCAAATGTGACCGACATCTCGAAACGCATTGCGCGCGATCTCCGGGAGCAGTATACGTTGGGCTTTGCTCCCGAGAAAACGAACCTCGCCCATCCCTTTCGAAAGATAGAAGTAAAGGTTACCGATCACGGACACGGCAAACTACGGGTCCGAACAAGACCAGGCTACCTTGGCACAGAGCCGAACCAGTCGCTCGCCCCGTCTGCGAGGAATGCATCATGAATCCCCCCTCCGAAGCCACGGTCAACAGACCACGGAAGGCTTGGACACTCATCCTCCGCGCGGGGTACTACCTGTTCCTGATGGCGGGCATCCTGGTGCTTGTTTATACCGCCTATACCATCGCTGACGCGCACGCCTACCAAGCGGTTGAGAAAGCGAAGTTCGAAAATGTGAAGGGAAGCAAGCGTGACGCGCCACCTCAGGTGGTCCAAGGGGATGTTATCGGCGAATTGGAGGTCCCTCGACTGGGTCTCCAAACGATCGTTGTGCAGGGAGATTCAGCTCAGATCTTGCGACGTGCGGTTGGGCACATCGTCGAGACGGCCTTGCCGGGCCAGCAGGGAAACGTTACCTTGGCTGGGCACCGCGACAGTTTCTTTCGTCCTCTGCGCAACATTCGCCCGGGTGACACGATCACGCTCAAGACACTGGATGGGGACTTTCAGTATCAAGTTGAATTTACGGTTGTCGTACCTCCCAGCGATATGGAAGTCCTGCAACCATCGGGCGAGCGGACGCTGACCCTGATTACATGCTTCCCGTTTTACTACGTCGGCTCGGCACCGAATCGCTTCGTCGTTCGCGCTCGTGCGACCGATTGAGCGTTCCCGGAGATTCTGTAGGGAATCGCATCGCCGGCGGCGTCAACCGTCGGGCTTCTAAGACTGTTGTTCAATGCCGCGTTGTAATTCTCCGATCGTGACCGCCTAGATTATAGAGTTGATCCTCGCGCAACCCCTCGATCCAGGCCAGCACGCCACCATGTGGTTTGAGCTTTCGGACTTCGGAAATACTATTGGTGCCGAGCAGGTATCGAGTCACTTGAACTCCTCCGGAGGGCGGCGCTTCCAAGCCCGGCGAGGGGGAACCTTTCTTGGGGGCCGTATTGAGGAATTCCGTAAATCGCGTTTTCGCGTCGTGTACTGGCCAGGAGCCCATGAATCCCCTCCGCTACCCGACCACATACCTAGTCATCTGTCTAATCAATTTATCGGAAACGTCGATGTGTTTTCAATTCCTCACCCTCCAGTAAGTCCTCACGTTCCTTTAAAGGGAAATAGGAACCATTGGCCCCCAACCATCGGCCATTGATCCCGGAACCACGAAATGTCGTATCTTGACCAAATAGCGCGTCAGATAGTCATACCGATTGAGCTTTCAAACTTCTGGCAAACTGAGAAGCTAGGTGTGCCGCACAGGGGGCCTGTATCTTCACCTAGTCTTAGTCCATGTCTCGCGCAAGTGCCATTACTTCCAGAACTCCTAGGGGAGAGCTCAGGACCTGAAGCAAGGTTGCAGTCGACCGAGAGCTTGCAGGACAGACGCCTGTACGATCTTCATTTCTCCCTTTTCACTGACAGCGTTTAACGGCATACTTCACTGCAACGGCAGGACGAGATGGATCGGATTGGTAAAAATGCTATCTTTGCGGGACAGCGGGAACGAGCCTGCGCGCTTCAGGGGCGAGGATTGTGCAGGCGACGTGAGCCCCCGGCGGGAGACGTTGAAACGTGGGAATCAGATCAACCGCTTGGTCCTGACGCTCCACAGGTTCCGACACGGTTGCTGATGAAAGCCCTCAGAGGACTAATCGGGGTGATAGCGATCTGCCTTTCAGCAGGATTTCTCACGGGTTGTTCGCATCGAGAAGCGAGAATCCCCGAAGCTTGGAATCAGACGGCCGCGGCCCACTACCTCGATTGGCGGGAAGGCTGGTGGACAACTTGGCCGACCGCCGCCCGCGATCACGGAACCTTCTGCATTTCTTGTCACACCGCGCTGCCGTATGCCCTCTCTCGGCCATCGCTTCGTTCGGCGCTCTCTGAAAAAGCGCCTTCTCCCGAGGAGCGCGAACTCATTGACGATGTCCAGAGGCGCGTGCGACTCTGGTCAGTCACCGCCCCGTACTACAGGGAAAAGACCGATGAATCTCGCGGGACCGAAGCTATTCTCGATGCGTTGATTCTGGCCAGCTACGACGCGCGGAACGGGAAACTGAACGCCGACACCTTGTCTGCCTTTGATCACATGTGGACGGTGCAGCAAACCACAGGAGGCGATAAGGGAGCATGGTCTTGGCTTCAGTTCGATAACGAACCGTGGGAGGCGTCTGACTCAGAGTATTACGGTGCCAGCCTTGCCGCGGTTGCGGTGGGCACAGCCCCTGGTAATTACAGCGCAACCCCCGAAATTCAGAATCATCTTAGACTCCTGCGCGAATATCTCGAGCGCGATTACACAACACAAACTCCCATCAATCAGGTGGCCCTGCTGTGGGCCTCGGAGAAGCTGCCCGGAGTGCTCGACAGCAAAGAACAACGATCCATCATCAACGAAGTCTTGACCAAGCAGCGCTCGGACGGAGGCTGGTGTTTGTCGTCGCTGGCCGGGACGTGGAAACGATACGATGGCACACCTTTGGTTCTTCACAGCGACGGCTATGCTACGGGTTTCATCACATATGTGCTGCAAGAGGCCGGTTTGTCGCGCGATGACCTGCATGTTGAGCGGGGACTCTCCTGGTTGGTTCACAACCAGACCTGGTGGGGAGGCCACTGGTCGGCTTATTCTCTGAACATACGGCGCCACAACCCGTTTTCCGGCGAAGCGCGGTTCATGGA
Source organism: Candidatus Acidiferrales bacterium (assembly GCA_050015335.1). Lineage (GTDB taxonomy): Bacteria > Acidobacteriota > Terriglobia > Acidiferrales > UBA7541 > Palsa-295. The sequence continues at coordinate 73,094 of JBEKBP010000024.1, forward strand.
TGATGCGGCTACTGGATATGCCGTGCTCGCCCTAACCCAAGCAACCCAGCGCACAGAAGCCGCTGCCATCCAGCCACTGGAACCTTCTCCTTGTAGGGGCCCCGCCGGAAGTCTAGCGGTAAGCGTTTGTCGGTGATCCCACACAGGTTGAAAAGCTGCTTTTGTTTCTCCCCCGGATCGCGTTGAATATAGGCAACAACATGAAAGACTACCGATCCTTTTATATCGACGGCTCCTGGGTACAGCCAGCGGAACCGAAACAACTGGAAGTCATAAATCCGTCTACCGAAGACGTTTTCGCGACGATCTCCTTGGGAAGTCAGCGGGACGTGGATCGCGCGGTTTCGGCGGCAAACAGGGCATTCGAGTGCTATCAAGAAATGCCGATTTGTGACAGGCTGCAGCTGCTGAATCGGATTATCGAACTATATCAGGCCCGCACACATGAGCTGGCCGAAGTCATCTCGAAGGAGATGGGCGCACCCTTCTCATTTTCTCTTTCTGCACAGGTATTTGCCGGCCTGGCTCACTTTCAGCAGATCGTGAAGATTCTGGAAGCGTACGCGTTTGAGGAATCAATCGGCCCGACGCTCATGCGTAGGGAGCCGATCGGAGTTTGCGGACTGATCACCCCGTGGAACTGGCCAATGAATCAGGTCGCTTGCAAGGTGGCTCCGGCTCTGGCCGCCGGCTGCACGATGGTGCTTAAGCCGAGTGAGCTTGCGCCGGTCTCTGCGTGCCTATTTGCCGAAATTCTAGATGCCGCCGGCGTACCTGCGGGAGTCTTCAATTTGGTGAATGGGGACGGACCGACCGTGGGGCAGGCCATCGCATCGCATCCCGACGTCGCCATGATTTCCTTTACGGGATCCACGCGGGCGGGTGTTGAGGTGGCTATAGCGGCCGCGCCTACGGTGAAGAGAGTGACCCAGGAACTGGGCGGTAAATCGGCGAACATTCTTCTAGACGATGTGGATCTGCAAGTGGCGGTGACCCACGGCGTGCAGGCTTGCTTCCGGAATGCGGGCCAATCGTGTAATGCACCTACGCGCATGCTGGTACAGCGTCGAATGTTACCCGATGCGGCCGCCATCGCGAGGACGGAGGCACTAGCCACGAAGGTGGGTGACCCGTTTATCGAGGGAATCACGATGGGTCCACTGATCAGTACGCGACAGTTTGAACGCGTGGAAGGCTATATCCGGAAAGGCATCGAGGAGGGTGCAACTCTCATCGCCGGTGGTCTCGGGCGTCCAAGCGGATTGGCAAAGGGGCACTTTGTGAAACCCACGGTCTTCTCGAACGTGACCAGCGAAATGACGATTGCACGGGAGGAGATATTCGGCCCCGTACTCTCGATGATCGCCTATGAGGATGACGAGGATGCCGTCCGTATAGCCAATCACACGTTGTCCGGGCTATCGGGCTATGTTAGCTCGGCAAGCACTGACCGCGCTCGGTCGGTCGCAAAGCGAATACGCTCTGGAAACGTCCACATCAATGGTGCTCGTCCTGACTTTGCAGGATCATTCGGAGGTTTCAAGCAATCAGGGAATGGTCGTGAGTGGGGAAAAGCTGGACTCGAAGAGTACCTGGAGCTGAAAGCAATTTTTGGATTTGCGGCGAAGTAGAGAAGGTCTCCCAGTTTGCAACCTCGCTCGGGGAATCAGACGTTTGGTACTAAGCGTACTAATCCCAACTGACGTCGACCTTTGCAGACCTGGTTGGTGTCAGGTGGATTTCGTAATTGACTAAGCAAACGGTTCGACATATTCTCTTCGCTCCTTAACCTACCGACGCGTGCGCATGGCGACGCAGGTAACACTTTCCACCTAGACGGGGAGCCCGATGCCCGAAACAGATCTGAAGAGCGGAATAAGCCTCTCGATATCTGACACCTGGATGATGGTGGTCGAGAAAGTCTATAGGCTGACGGCGGCCGACGGCGCTATTGTTGCTGCTCGCGACGAGCAGGGTGCCTGTTGCATAGCTAGCAAAGGCGAGGCTCCTGCTGTGGGTTCGCGACTGCAGCCCGATTCTGCGTTTACGCGAGCGTGTTTTGAAACTGGCCGCGTGATGTTCTGTGAGGACGCCATGGCGGATTCGCGGATCCAACCGGCGGTTGCTCAAGCCTTGAATTTGCGTTCAGTCGTAGCTGTGCCAATCCAGACGAAAGCCTCGATCTTGGGCATCATAGAGGTATTTGCTTCCCGACCTTCCGCCTTTAACAGCACACACGTTGCCGCCTTGCAGAATATCGCCGATTTACTCTCTCGTTCTCCAGCTCTTGGGTTGACAACAGGGCTTAAAGGTTACGAGGGTGAAGAGCGAACAGGTCGACGCTACGTTGCCCTTTTGGAGAAATCGTCTGGATGGACCTCTCAGCGAGGAATTCCCTCCTCTGCCCTGTGGCCGAAGCCCCTTCAGTGGTTTGCCGCAAAGCTAAGAATCATCCAATCCCGGCTGTCCCACTGGAATTACGACGCCTTGGGAGCGAAAAAATCGCGAGGCGGAACGCAGCGGTCCGCAAATCCTTCGTAATCGCCGTCTCATCGGCCGCTTCTCCTAGTCTTTTTGGCATGGTTCGATGCTCCCGCCTTAGCAACCTAGCCGCCATAGACGAACTGACACGAGCGGCCGTCGGTCGTGCTTCGCACAAAAAAGACCGACCCTCGGTTTCGCGTATGCGTGGGCATTGCGCAGCGACATTCGAAAGTAGAGTCGGTCCGATGAGCAAAATACGATTTGTTGATCTCGATCTCGATTGCGATTCCATCGCTGTCGCGGTCGCCCGAACCCCGGGGATGAAGTTTGATCACTCGGTTGATTCCTAACCGTCCCGAATGCGTTCGACACTTGATGCAGAAGTTCGGACCCGGAGGAAGAACCGTGCAAACTACGCCACGAAATCGCACTGGGCACCGGTGCCAGTGGATCGCAATAGACCACCGTCCGACGTGCGCCCAGCATGAGATGAGGTCAACCTTCCGGCCAGCTGTTGAGCGAAGGCCGATCTTGCGCATCACCATCAGTGACCGTGGCTGACCTCGAGCACGCAAGTGCTCAAACGCCCCGTAACGGCATACGTCGAAAAAAAGACGAACGTCTCAGGGAAATATCTTCATAGCACCCAGGCTCGCAGCGCTCGCACTCGCTTTCATCGCTTCGACCTTCGCGGGTTCCGGCACGGGTTCGAGTTTCTGCTTATCGAGCAGTAGATCGCCCAACGGAGTGCCCACCGCTCTCTCGAGCTGAGTCATGAGCGTTCGCAGCGTCACGTCGTCAGTTGCCAGCGCCGTCCGCAGTTCTCGACTGGCCGCAGCGGCTTTCTGGTATTCACTGCGAGCCTGGTTTAACAGATCTGCGTGTTGCAGAAATACCTTGGAGCACTGGCTGAACTTCTCGAGCGCGGCGAGGTAGGTAACGATCAGGTTATCCAGTTTGTCAGGCATTGTTCATTCCTTTCGTTTAGTTCCTTTGGGTTAGTTGCTTCGTCTTAGTTTCTTTGTCTTCGAATGCTGCCTAAGAGGACGGGATTATGAACTCCTAGCCCATCGGGGTCAAATCGAATTTTCTGAAGGAATCTCCCGCTTTCTGCGATCTTTCTGTGCAAAACTACTTCCTTCGCACTGACAGACGAAGTACAATCCTTATCCAGTTCAAGCGATAGGCGGCCTATCGTATTGCAAATCACTTTCCGCCGGGCGGAGGCCCCAAATGCCCGAACCAAAGTTGAAACCGGAAGTAGTCGAACCTGAAGTCGACCTGAGCTATGGCGTAGACCCCTCGGTATCTGTTGCTTTAGTGAATGTTGTCGAACAAGTATGTGTGCTCACGGGAGCTGACGGCGCAGCGGTTGCTCTTCGCGATTCCCTGGGCGTCCGTTGCTTCGCTAGCAAGGGAGAGGCTCC
>JBEKBP010000025.1:0-67453 GCA_050015335.1 Candidatus Acidiferrales bacterium
ATCTCGACTTGCGGCCCAATGAGGGGCGCGAGCAAGTTGCATAGAATGCGAGGGTTGGGGCACAATCAGAAGGTCGCATCGAGTGGGCGGCTAGCTCAGCTGGGAGAGCATCGCGTTCGCAACGCGGGGGTCGGGGGTTCAAATCCCCCGCCGTCCACCATGATTCGCGCGGGTTAAGCCGCTTAAAAAAGGGGCCGGCTGTCGCAGCCTTGTTGGCGCTTGATTTTGTGATGCCGATTGTGACGCCCCCCGACCTACTTCCTGCCAGCGCGTCCGGAGATTGACGCGCGTTTGCGAGCGAAGCCGATTTCACGCCTGCACTGGCACTAGCATTGAGACGAGAAGCCTGGCGGTGGTGGAGGTCACATGAAACAGGACCCGATCATATCTCGCATCGAACGGCTTGAAAAAGAGAACCGCGTACTGAAACACGGCACAGTCGTTTGCTTGGTCGCCATCGCGTCGATCGCGCTGATGGGACAAACGCAACACAAGGGTGGGCGCACCGCTGCGGCAACCCCCGGTCCTCTGATTCTGCCAAAGAATATTGAGGCTGAGAGTTTCGTCTTAAAAGACTCTGCCGGGCGGTCGCGCGCGGAGTTGTCCATGGGTGGCACGGGCCCCAGCTTCAGGCTATTCGATCAAAGTGGTTCGGCGTTGGTCACGCTGTCTCTGAATGATTCAGCGCCGGGCGGTCCGTTTCTGCTGTTGTCTGATCCGCAGCATCGTGCAGGCCTTTCGATGGGTGTTCTAGAAGGAGGTGGATCGCAGCTAACGCTGATCGGAGAACGGCCAGACATAATGGCGCATATCGGTGTCGCGCCAGATGGAACGGCATTGCAACTATCCGATGGAGACGGGTTCTCGACAAATATCGGCGACGGTGTCCAAGCAGCCAAGAACGGGCAAATAAAGAAGACCTCCGCCGCCTCCATCGCGCTCTTTAATAAGGGCCGGAAGGTACTTTGGTCGGCGCCGTAGCGACCAGCGCGCTCCGCCTGGGCCGTCTGCAAGTATGTGCGGAATAGACATGGCAAATGATTCTCGGAAAACTCCGCACTTCTTTTCGTTAGCGCACGCTGGGATGCCAGGATCAGGTTTTTGCGGTAGCTGCAGCGGTGCGGGCTTGCATCTCTCGGGTTAGATGAGGGACCAGGCCTACCATCCGCTCGATGAGCATCAGCTGGCCCCGATGGTGCATTTCATGTTCTTTGACCGAAAGAATCATCTCGAAGCGGCTCCTTGAGGATGGAGTTGCCCCAGCCGGCATTTCAACCCTTTCGCCTAGGAAGCTATCGGTAAGTCCTTCGAGCCAAGCAGCCCACATCTCGCCGGACTTGCGGAGCAACTCGATTGTCTCTTCCTTACTCCGTTGCACCTTTTCTTCTGCCAGCAAACGCTGCATTAGCGACGGAAATGCAAATCCCAACAGCGAAGATCGGCGCTCCTGTCCATGAATTTGGTGCTGAAAAGTGTATGCCAGTGAAATATGCGCCAGCAGCTCGCCAACACTGCGGCTGTTGGGGGCGGGCCGGAAACCATATTGTTCTTCGGGGAGCTCTTGGGCAATCGTAATTGTATTTTTACGAACTGTCCGAAAACTCTCTGCCAATTCCTTGGCTCCATAATAATTCAAGCGGCATCTCCTGTAGTCCGATGAGGTGTCCCATCCCGGACGACGAAATCGACCCGCAGTCTAACATGCTGGTGTCCTTTCTCAGCTGGGAATGGAGAAAGCGTTCTGCCGTTGATCCAATGGATCAAGCTAGACCACCCACAAGCACCAAACGCGTGCCGTCGGCATATTTGATGACCCCAACGGCCCAGGTGACTCTGCGATTTCTAGGACCTACCATTTTGAGAGGGCCGCATCGGCAAGCCAGGCATCGAGGATTTCCATCTGGTCCTCGGGCGAATCGACGAATACAACGCCCATGCCAACTCGCTCGTGTAAGTAGATGACCTTGCCGTTCGTAACGAAAGTTCCCCCGTCGCGGGAAATAACGATCTTAAGGACAGTGTTGACCGGAACGGTGCTCGGGGTGTTCACGTAGCATCCCTTGCGGCTAATTTCGCTGATTCTTCCCACGATGCACATTGCCCCAGCGGTTTCGACGAGTTCCGCGATGGCGAGGACCGAATAACGCGGTACCGTGCGTGGAGCGCTGTTCGACCAGCCTAAATCACCTGACAGATGAGATGCGTCTTTCATCCTTGTAATCCGCGCAGCGTTCCTGTGGGGATTAGTGACACGCTACGCCTTCGTCTGCCGATTTTAGGGAGGCCGACGACGTGCAAGCGTCGAGGCTGGGCGGTCGAAGGCGAATACGCGGGCATTCGCGGGATCGCGCACGAATGTCCCGAATTGCGCTCCTTTGAGCCGAGCAAGAACCTTTCCGCTGCCACCCTACACTGCTCATCTTGCCCGCAGCACGGGTTGCCTTGCGTGTTCAGGTGGCGATTCACGCTTCTCGCATAATGAAACACAATTTTAACAATCATAAATATACCGATCTAGTAATGGGGCTCAAGATCGAGGTCCGGCTCAGGGGGGACTGCCACTTCCGAGGGGGGGCCGGGAGTGTTTTCGAGTTCGAACGAGGGGATGCCTGATTGCGGTTCGAGGAGGTCGGCGAGCAGGAGCCGCAGGTTTCCCGGGTTGGTGGAGGCGGCCAGCCCGGTGTCCATGTCGATCGCGCCGCTTCGAATCAGCTTCTCGATTTCTCCATCGAAATACTGCATTCCTTCGTTCTCGCCGTCGCGCATGGCATCGAGCAGGGATTTGCCTTCGCCATCGCCCTTCTGAAGGTACTCGCGCGTGCGCAGCGTGGACTTGAGGATCTCGAAGATGGCCACGCGCCCGGCGCCGCCGGCCCGGCGCAAGAGGCGCTGGGAAATGATGAACCGGAAGCTCTTGGCGAGGCGCATGCGAATCGCTTGCTGGTCGCCCAAGGGAAATACCCCGACGATTCGCTCGACGGTCTTAGAGGCGTCGATGGTATGGAGCGTCGAGTAAACTAGGTGGCCCGTTTCCGCGGCTTCCAGGGCTACCTCAATCGTCTCGCGGTCACGCATTTCACCGACGAGTATCAATTTGGGTGCCTGCCGCAGGGCCGCGCGCAGGGCGAGCCCAAAGGACGGGGTATCGGTGTGGAGTTCGCGCTGATGGATTGTGGCGCGCTTGTGGGGGTGAAGAAACTCGATGGGATCCTCGATGGTGATAATGTGGCACGCCTTGTCTTCATTAATCTTATTCACGAAGGCAGCCAGCGTGGAAGATTTGCCGCTGCCGGTAGGTCCGGTGACCAGGACCATGCCGGGCCCGAGTTCCGCTGCTTCCGCAAGCTGCGGAGGCAGGTTGAGTGCTTTGAAATCGGGAATGCTGTTGGCAATGACTCGCATGACGATGGCGCAGCTTCCGCGCTGCGTGAAGATGTTCACGCGGAAGCGCGCGAGCTGCGGGAGGCTGTAGGAAATGTCGCAGGAACCTTCCTGTTTCAGTTTGTCCACTGCGTGGGTGCTTCGTCCGATGAGGTCAGCGGCAATGCGCGCCGTGTGTTCGGGGGTGAGGACGCCTACGCCGGGAATCTTCAGCTGGACAAGCTGCCCGCTGCTCTCGGCCTGAGGTGGCCGGCCGGGGGAAAAAATAATGTCACTGGTGTTCTTAACCGCGCGCAGAATGGAGGCGATGATGTCGGCGGTAGCGGTGAAGGTGGCCCCTTCTGATGGCCTCGGGAAGGATGGCTGTGTTACTTCCATAAGGTTCTCCTCTATCGCGGACCAAGAAGCTTCTTCGATCCGGAATTGCAGATCGGCTTGCGAAAGCGTGAGTTGAGCGGGTAGGAAACCGGTGTCCGCGAGAAGGGCCGGGGGTGGTGAAACTCAACTCACTGCCATCATACGATTTGCGGGTCGGCGGGGTCGAATACGATTGTCTGCCAGGTGCCTGAGTTGCAATAGACGTTCTGCGTCCATCGCCCCATTTGCATTGTGGGGCGAAGCTTACGATTTTTTGCTCGACACCAGCCAAAACTGGACTACTATCTAGGTCAGGGAGGCTTTCGGCACCCACTCCCCTGCCGTGCAATAGGGTGGCGCCGGAGAGCCGTATTTGGCCCCGTTCCGGGAGATGCCTTATGTTCCTGAACTGGAAGCAAGCCACGCCCTTCGTTTTTGCTCTTGCTGTGGTGGTCGTCCCGCTCCATGCCCAGAGAAGTGGGGCAATCACAGGCGGGGGAGGATCGCGCTCGGGGTCGGGGGTACCCTCAACTTCCAACACGGGTGGCCCTTCCGTTTTTGACAACGCGACGGTGTCGCAGCCGTCGGTGATGCAACAGGGCATGACGCCCGAAACGTCCCTTCCCAAGGCTCAAATCGTCGAGGACGAGACATGTTTGCCGTGGGCACTCGCTGAAATGAGGGGTGCGACAGTGAGCGTGATGCGCCTGCAAGTCCCGGACAAGGCGAGGAGTGAGTACGAGAAGGCCTGCAGCGACTTCCGGAAGAAAAAGTTTGCTGAAGCCGAGGAGCACATTCGCGGTGCCATCGAGAAGTATTCCAACTACGTCGCCGCATGGGTGATGATGGGGCAGGTTCTCGAAGCCGAACAGCAAGCGGACAAAGCGCATGACGCCTGCTCACATGCTTCGACCGCCGACCCGACGTATCTGCCTCCCTACATTTGCCTGGCGGAACTCGATGCCAAGAGCGGCCATTGGGATGAACTATTGAATGTCACAAACATGGCGCTGGGCCTCAATCCCGTGGGCGATGTCTACGCATATTTCTACCGGTCCATGGCATTTTTCAACATGAACAAATTGCCGGAAGCGGAGAGAAGTGCGTTGACGGCGGAAGGGATAGACCGCGAGCATCATCAGCCCTCGGTGCACTATCTGCTGGCGCAGATTTACGAGGCGAAGGGCGACATTGCTTCCGCGGCGGCGGAATTAAAACAGTTTTTGAAGTTCAATCAGGACAAGCTCAGAACCGACGAAGCGAAGCATTACCTGGCAAAACTGGAAGCGCCGCAAACGGCCTCGAAGTAAAACCCCCATCTGGAGAAATGGGCAAGTCTGTAAGGACAAACGTCTCCCATTCTAGGGACGATTCCCGTCTGCTTGGCGCTGCGCCACGACTTTTCGCACATTGGCGTAGAGAGCTCTTGCCTGGGGAATTAGCTCGATGCCTTTGTCCAACTGCGCATCGTTCTCAAGCGCAACCTTGTAGCCCTCATTGAGCCCGAAGATCGTGGTGAAGACCTCGCGCTTGATCTCCCACTTCAGCCACGCTTCATTGGCCTGGACATCCTGATCAGAATACTTGACGTGCTGCTGGTCGAGGAACTTGCGCAGTTGCGCGAGGACAGAATCATCCGGCGAGAACTCTTTGGTGATTACTGGGTGCGTGCCCAAATAAAAGCGCGCGAAGTCTCCCACGCCAGAAGGGTACGGATAAAAGACCCCCCGGCGGAGCAGCATATCCTCAAACTCATTGGGTTTCGGCATGGCGATGATTTGGTCGGGCGTGATTCCGCCCCCGCCGAACACCTGGCGTCCCCCATCGGTCAGCTTCACCTCGGGTTTTTGAGGAGGCTTGGGGTTGTAGTGATAGTCATAGAGAGTGACGTTTTTGTAGTCCCGCTGGATCAGGCGGCCGCTCGGTGTGTAATAGCGGGCCGTGGTCAATAGCAGCGCCGTGTCCTCGCTCAACGGGAACTGCGTCTGCACGAGCCCCTTTCCGAAACTGACTTCGCCAACGATCAGGCCGCGATCATGGTCCTGGATGGCCCCCGAAACGATCTCAGAGGCCGATGCACTCTGCCCGTTCACGAGCACGATCAGAGGCACTTCAATCCCCTGGTTTCCGCGCACAGCGTAATAACGGCGCTCCGGGGAAGACCGGCCGCGATGGGAAACGACAATCTCATTCTTATCGAGGAACATGTCGGCCATGCCCACGGCCTGATTCAGCAGGCCGCCTCCATTGTTCCGAAGGTCGATAATCAGCCCGTCCAGCTTCGGGAAATTCACTTGTTTGAGGGCTTCCGCCAGATCGCTGTCGGTGGTTTCGTTGAAGGTGGAGACGCGAACGTACCCGATGCCCGGCTTGACCATCTCCGAAAATTCGACGCCTGGCCGGGGAATCTCATCGCGCACCACGGTTACTTCGATGGGCTTTTCCCATCCCTCGCGGCCCAGCGAAATGTGAACCGTGGTTCCCTTGGCGCCCTTGAGCATATCCGCTACTTGGGTGGTGGTGAGGCCGGTGCAGTTCTTGCCGTCAACCTGGAGGATCGTGTCGCCGGGGCGGATCCCTGCTTTCGCGGCGGGTGAGGCCATGAAAGGCGCAAGCACAACTGTCTGGTTCTCGCGGGGTGCGACGGTCATGCCGACGCCGTAGTATTTTCCTTCCTGCTCCTCGCGGAACAGCGCGTACTGCTGGGGATCGAAAAAGTTCGAATGCGGATCGAGTACGTGCAGCATGCCTGGAATGGCACCGTCGTAGATGGCTTTGTCGGTGTCAACGGGATCGGCATAATTACGTTCCACCACCGAGAGAACGCGCGTAAAGCTTTTGACGGAATCTTGCAGGTCGTCGGAGCCGGCAGCCGTCGCTCTTACCGACGGTCCGTATAAGCCGCCCAGTAGCGCCGAAACTCCCAACACCAGCACTAGAAGAAACAGACCACGCCCCGAGGAATTCGGTGTCTGCGATGATTCCATGCGACCTCGCTTTGCTTGGGCTTTGTCGGGCTCTGCAAAGTATAGCATAGAGCCGTTTGACACGCTTTCGGCCCTCTTCTATGATGCAAAAACGGCACGAGAAAGCGTTGCCGTGGTCTCAAATGCTCAGCATCCCCCACCTTATCATCGTATTCATCGTGGCCTTAGTGGTTTTCGGGCCTGAGAAACTGCCCGAACTCGCGCGGAACCTCGGGAAGATCATGGGCGAATTCAAACGCACCACGGGAGACCTGCGCTCGACCTTCGAGGGGCATCTGCGAGACCTCGAGCGCGAAGCCGACCAGCGCCGTATGCGGAACGAATCGGAGATCGCCGCAACCGCAAGCTCTTCGGCCACGCCGCCGCTCTCGCCGGCCTCGCCAATGCCGGGCAGCGTCGCCACAACCCCGCCGCACATTCTGGGAGCTGCCTCTCTATCGGAGGCGCCGTCATCTGCTTCCGGGCATGACTCCGTGGAGAATGCTACAGTGGCCGAGGCCGCCACACGAGAGCAGCCCGCCCCCGCTCTGGAACCGCAGCACAATCCTGAGACCCTGACCGATGCCGGAATCCATCCAGCCTGAGCGCACATCGCGCCAGGTCGCCGAAGAAGAGGCCGGCGGTCGTATGTCGTTCTTCGACCACCTGGTCGAGCTTCGCAAACGAATTGTGGCAGCGCTGATCGGCGTCGGCGCCGGGATCATCGCGGGGCTGCTGGTTTCCAAGCGTTTCATTGGCTTGATCGTGGAACCGATGCAAAACGCCCTGCGCGCCAATCATCTCGACGACAAGCTCTACTACACCAGTCCGGCTGGCTACATCAGCCTGGTCATCAACCTGGGCGTTTACCTTGGCATTGTGCTTGCGATGCCGTGGGTGCTCTACCAGGTATGGCTCTTTGTGGCGCCTGGGCTTTACAAGCACGAGCGGCGGGCGGCCTCTGGGTTCATCGTGTCCTCGATGTTCCTATTTCTGTGCGGCATCGCGTTTGCCTATTTTATTCTTCTCCCCCAGATGCTTCAGTTTCTGATCGGCTTTGCCTACGACGGGCCCGTGAAGCCGCTGATCAGCATCAACGAATATTTCAGCCTGATACTGATCGTGCTGGTAGGCCTGGGGCTCATTTTCGAGCTGCCCGTTCTCATTTTTATTCTTTCGATTTTCGGCATCGTTACGCCCAAATTTCTGCTGAAGAATTTCCGCTACGCCATGCTGATCATCACGGTAGCGGCCGCGATCATCACGCCCACCCCCGACGCGACGACCATGCTAATCTTTATGGCGCCGATGATCGTGCTCTATTTTGTGGGCGTTTTCGTGTCCTACGCGGTCGTGCGGAAGAAGCGGGCCCGAGCCCTGGCGCAAGGGGATGCGCTCTAACATGTGGATTGCCGGGAAATTCCTACGGGTGAGCCAGGCGTGCTGCCTAGCGTTGGCGATGCTGGCTTGCGGCCACGGCGCGGGAACCGGGTCGAGTTCCGCTTCCACGGCAGGCTCTGCGCTGGCAATCACCGCGAGCGCCGCCGCCCCTCAGTCTCCGCCCCAGATTCCGTCGGCCGAAAACGCGCCGCCTGCTGCTCAGACGGGTGGCTTTGATGGGGCAAAGGCTTATGACTACGTGGCAAAACTCGTCGGTTTCGGACCGCATCCGCCCGCGACGGACGCCATCCATCGCACGCAGGATTACATCCGCACGCAACTGAAAAGCTTTGGCTGCGCTGTGGATGAAGACGCGTTCCGTTCCCAGACCCCGATTGGTGATGTGGAGATGCGGAACCTGATCGTTAAAATTCCAGGGGAAGGGCAGGGAATTATCCTGTTGCTGACCCACTACGACACGGCGCGCAACATCGATAATTTTGTGGGCGCCAACGATGCAGGCTCCTCCACCGGACTGATGCTCGAGATGGCGCGGCTTCTCTGCACTGCGAAGAGAGGGGCCAACGCGGTGTGGATCGCCTTTCTTGACGGCGAGGAGGCACAAGTTACCTGGAGCGATACCGACAGCGTGTACGGCAGCCGCGAACTCGCCGCCCGCATGGCGGTATCGGGTGAGCTGAAACGCATTCGCGCGGTAATGCTGGCCGACATGGTCGGCCAGTACAACCTTCAGATTCCCCGCGAATCGGGATCGACGAAGTGGCTGAGCGATCTCGTGTGGAATACGGCGGCCCGGCTTGGCTACAAGGATATTTTCGTATCGCGAGAAGTGGGGATCGCAGACGACCATGATCCATTCCTCATGCGTGGCGTGCCCGCCGTGGACATCATCGACTATCAGGACTATGTGAACCTGGGATATTGGCATACGGCCAAGGACACACTCGACAAGGTGAGTCCTCGGAGCGTTGCCATCGTGGGACACGTGATTCTCGCTTCGGTCTCCGCGCTGCAGCAGAAAGTCCACTGAGCCGTCTGCTTTGGCAGTCCCATCCGGACCGACTGTGCCCGCTCTCGCGGCGGGATTTTCTCGAGGAATTGTTGCCGCCCCGAACACTGCGAGGAATTGTGTTACATTTCTTCGCGACGATGCCGACGATCGAAATCAAGAGTTCCGCTGGTCCTTATCGTTTCTACTGCTCCCGTGGCGCAATCGCACGAGCCCCCCAACTAATCAAGAGTCTTGGCCGTCTTGGCGACGTCACAGGGGTGTTCGTTCTCTCCTCGCCGCGCGTGTGGCGGCACTGGGGGGGGGCGCTGGCTTCCTTGCTCCCGGGCGCAAAGCGGCCCATTCTTTTTGACGACAAGGAGTCGTCGAAACGCCTCTCGACGGTGGAAGAAATCGCGCGCAACCTCATTCGCTCGGGTGCGGACCGGCACGCCGCCGTGGTCGCTGTGGGAGGGGGCGTGGTAGGGGACGTGGCGGGTTTTGCGGCCGCCAGTTATCTGCGCGGTGTGCGACTGGTCCATATTCCGACCACGCTTGTGGCGCAGGTGGACAGCGCGATCGGCGGAAAAACGGGCGTGAATCTGCCGGAAGGGAAGAATCTCGTGGGTTCGTTCTATCCGCCGAGGCTCATCCTGGCCGATCCTGATACGCTCGATACGCTGCCGCATCGCGAATTTCGTTCGGGGCTCTACGAAGTGGTGAAGTATGGAGTGATTGCGGACGCGGAACTGTTCCGGTTTCTTGAACGGCGCATGCCCGCCGTGCTGCGGCGCGATTCGACCGCGCTTGCGTGGATCATTCCGCGGTGCGCGGCGATCAAAGCCGACGTGGTCCAGAAGGACGAGCGCGAAGGCGGCCTGCGGCAAATCCTGAATTTCGGGCACACGATCGGCCACGCGCTCGAGGCGGTTACCAGTTATCGCCGTTTCTTGCACGGGGAGGCCATCGGCTGGGGGATGATCGCGGCGACGCTCATGGCTGTGGCGGCCGACAAGCTGCGCGACGCTGAAGCGATCCGGATCATTCGCCTAGTCGCCAGCATTGGGCCGCTTCCCGGGCTGGGAAGAATCCGCGTGTCGCAGTTGCGTCTGATCCTCGCGGGGGATAAGAAGGCACGCGGTGGCCGCGTCCGCTGGGTGCTGCCACGCCGCATCGGCAAGACCGAATGGGGTGCCGAAGTCCCTTGGCCGGTGGTGGCTCGCGCGTTTGCTGATCTGCCTCTGATTGCGGCAGACATCGGAATATGATGCCCCGCAATTCCCGATAGCGATGCCTGCGCCGAAGCGGGAGTCAAAAGTCGAACCGCGAATTGAGCCCCGAGGGGAGCCACGAGTGGAGAATGTCGCGGGAACGCGCCCGGCAGGCGCGCGCGATGAACGGGAAGCCGCCGCGCGGGTGCAGCAGATGTTCGGGCGGATCGCGCCGCGCTACGATTTTCTCAATCACCTGTTGTCGTTCTCACTCGACCATGTGTGGCGCTGGCGCACCGCGAAGCGGTTCCTCCCGATTTTGGGCCGTGAGGACGCACGAATCCTGGACATCTGCTGCGGCACGGGCGATCTTGCCTTCGCGCTCGACCGCGCGCGCCTTGACGCGATGAATGCGGATCGGGTGGCGCAACGTCTGCCGGTGATCGGCAGCGACTTTGTTGAAGGGATGCTGGAACGCGCCCGCGAGAAGGCCTCAAAGGGAAGCAAGGCGGCCATTTTTGCGGCGGCCGACGCGCTGAATCTGCCGTTCGCGGACGCAAGCTTCGATCTGATCACCACGGCTTTCGGATTTCGCAACCTCGCGAATTATGAGCACGGCCTGCGCGAAATCGCGCGCGTACTAAAACGGGGCGGGGAGGTCGGAATTCTGGAGTTCACCGAGCCAGGCGGCGGGCCGATGGCGAGAATATTCCGGATTTACTTTCGCCACATTCTTCCGCGGATCGGCGGCGCTATCTCGGGCAACAGCGAAGCGTATGCATATTTGCCCGGCTCCGTCGCGAAGTTTCCCGCGCCGCGCGAGTTGGCAGCGCTCATGGAGAAGACAGGCTTCACCGATGTTCGCATCACCTCCTGGAACTTTGGCAGCGTCATCCTTCACACCGCCCGCCGCGCATGAACGGAAGAGCCGCGAAAACGAAGCCGCCCATTTTTGCGGTCCCTGTTCCACGTCGAAGTGAAAACGCGAATGGCTTATACTCGATGGGTCTCGCGTGGATCGAAGTGCCATCCCCCGAACGAACTGAAAAAAGGAGTGCACAGTTAACTTGGCCCGAATCGTTGATATCAAGAAAGAAGACATGCAAACCCTGCGCGCCCAGGTTCGCAGCGAATACGATGGTTTCCGGGCGCGCGGTCTCGCGCTCGACATGACACGCGGCAAGCCCTCTCCAGAACAGCTCGATCTGGCGAACGCTCTTCTGGCTTTACCCGGCCACGGTGATTATTTAAGCCAAGCCAAGGAGGACGTGCGGAACTACGGAAACTTGCAGGGACTACCTGAAGCGCGCGCCCTCTTCTCTTCGATGCTGGGCGCGTCGCCCGATCGCGTCGTTATTGGAAACAATGCGAGCCTGGCGATCATGAATGACTCTATTGTGTGGGCGCTCCTAAAGGGCGTCCCCGGATCAAGAGCGCCATGGTCGCAGACACCGTCGCCCGCATTTCTCTGCCCGGTGCCGGGCTACGATCGGCATTTTGCTATTTGCGAGGAATACGGCTTCCGCATGTTGCCGGTCCCGCTGACCGGTCACGGGCCGGACATGGATAAGGTCGAGGCCCTGGCGGCTGATCCCGCAGTGAAGGGCATGTGGTGCATGCCGAAATACTCGAACCCGACCGGCGAGATGTATTCTCAAGAGACAGTACAGCGGCTTGCTTCAATGCGAACGGGCGCCCCCGACTTTCGGCTGTTCTGGGATAACGCCTACACGGTTCACCATCTGACCGAGCGTCGCCACGAGGTCGCGAACATCCTGGATCTCTGCGAGAGGGCCAACCATCCGGATAGAGCTTTCGTGTTCGCTTCCACATCGAAAGTGACGTTCGCCGGCGCGGGCCTGGCGTTCTTTGCTTCCTCCCCCGCCAATGTGAAGTGGTATCTCGCGCAGGCGACCAAGCGGACGATCGGCCCGGACAAGCTCAACCAACTCCGGCACGTGCGCTTCCTCAAGAACGAGGAGGGGCTGCTTCGCCATATGGACCGTCACCGCGCCTTGATTGCACCGAAGTTTGACGCGGTGATCGCCGCACTGGAGTCGCGCCTGGCTGGAACGGGTGTCGCCACATGGTCGAAGCCGGAGGGCGGCTATTTCGTCAGCGTGGACGTTCTAGAGGGGACGGCGCGAAAGGTCGTTGAACTGGCCAAAGCTGCAGGCGTAGCGTTGACTCCAGCAGGGGCCACATGGCCTGGAGGTCAGGACCCGTACGACCGCACTCTCCGTCTCGCGCCGACGTTCCCATCTTTGGGCGACGTTCAGGCAGCGTCCGAGGTGATCGCGCTCTGCATCCTGTTGGCGGCCATCGAGAAGCAATGCGGGTCGCAAGAGAAGAGTGCGGCGCATTGATTGAGGAAAGGCTTTGATGTCCTCCGAACAAGCCAAGCTGTCCATCGTCGATCTCCGCAGCGACACGGTGACGCGGCCGACGCCGGCCATGCGCAAAGCGATGGCCGAAGCCGAGGTGGGCGACGACGTCTATGGAGAAGACCCGACGATCAACCGCCTGCAGGAGCGCGCCGCGCAGATCTTCGAGCGCGAAGCGGCGCTGTTCGTGCCGACGGGCTCGATGGGCAACCTGCTCGCGATCCAGACCTGGACTCGCCCCGGCATGGAGATAATTTGCGAGCAGCGCGCGCACATCTATCAGTACGAGATGGCTTCCATGTCTGCGATTGCAGGCTGCCTGCCTTGTACGACGCCGGCGCCAGACGGTATTCTTACCTGGGATTTAATCGAACCGCTGATCCGGGCGAAAATCTACTACCGTTCGCAGACGGGCCTGATCGAGCTCGAAAGCACCCACAACATGCACGGCGGCAGCGTGTATCCTCCCCAAGTCGCCGAGGACATTTGCGAGCATGCCCACGCAGCCGGGATTCCCGTCCATCTGGATGGCGCGCGCATCTTTAACGCCGCGATGGCGCTTGGCAAAAGCGTAGCGGAGATCACGCGCAAATTCGATTCCGTCATGTTCTGCTTGTCCAAAGGGCTGTGCGCGCCGGTCGGCTCGATGCTGGTCGGTTCACGCGAATTTATCGACAAGGCGCGCGTCGGGCGAAAACTGCTTGGCGGAGGAATGCGGCAGGCGGGCGTGCTCGCGGCGGCGGGACTCGTGGCGCTGGAAGAAATGCCGGAGGTTTTGGTGTGCGATCACAAAAACGCCCGCCACCTTGCGGAAGGGCTGGCGCGCATCGAGGGCATCCGTCTCGATCCGAAAAAAGTAGTCACCAACATCGTGATACTCGACGTGCGTGGCACAGGCCTTGCCGCCCTAGATTTGTGCGCGGAACTGGCGAGACGGCACATTTTGTGCAACCCGACGGCAAAATACTCCGTGCGCATGGTTACGCATTTCGACGTGGACCGCGATGGGATCGACCGCGCCCTCGAAGCCATGGCTGAGGTCTGCGCGTCGTGAATTTATAAAGCGAGACGATGACCCTGCCTATTAACAACGCGAACCATTCGATAGCGCATTTTCGGTCAACTCCTCCGACGCTGGAAGAAGCTCGCGAATTTGTGGAAACCGCGGAGAACCGCCTGCTCGACCTCTGGATCAAGCTGCAGCGCGCCCAATGGGTGCAGGAAACCTTCATCACCGACGATACCGAAGAAATGGCTGCGGAAGCCGATGAAGCGGTGAAGGCGGCCACGTCCGAGCTTGCGGCGCAGGCGCACCGCTTCGAAGGACTCGATCTGGCCGAAGACGTGCAGCGCAAGCTCAAGCTGATCAAGCTTTCGGTGACCATCCCGGCGCCGCGCGATCCGGCCTTGAGCGCGGAACTTTCGCAGATCGCCGCTTCGCTCCCGAGCGAGTACGGCAGGGCCAAGTGGTACCCGAACGGCCCGTCCGGCGAATCCCTCTCGCTCAACGACATGGAAAACATCTTGGCTACCAGCCGCGATCCGCGGCAGCTTTTGGCAGTTTGGGAGGGCTGGCATTCGCTCGCAAGGCCGATGCGCGGGCGCTACGAACGTATGGTGGAGCTTGCGAACCAGGGCGCTCGCGAAACCGGTTTTGCCGACGTAGGCGCGATGTGGCGCTCGCATTACGATATGCCGCCGGAAGCGTTCGCGCACGAAGTCGACCGCTTGTGGCAGCAGGTCCGGCCGCTGTATCTGTCCCTGCACGCCTACATGCGCTCGAAGCTCACCGAGAAATATGGCGCGGTGGTCGTTCGCGAGGATTCGCCGATCCCGGCGCATCTTCTGGGAAACATGTGGGCGCAAAGCTGGGGGAGCGTGTATCCGCTCGCCGCGCCGCCCCACGCCGATCCCGGCTATGACCTCACTCAAGTGCTGAAGACGCGAAACGTCGATCCGTTGGGAATGGTGCAGTATGGCGAGCGCTTTTTCCTCTCGCTCGGATTCGCGCCGCTGCCGAAGACCTTCTGGGAGCGCTCGATGTTCACGCGGCCACGCGACCGCGAAGTGGTCTGCCACGCCAGCGCCTGGGACATCGATTACGTGGACGACCTGCGCATCAAGATGTGCATCGAGCCGACCGCCGAGGATTTCTCGACCATCCACCACGAGCTCGGCCACAGCTTTTACCAGCGCGCCTACGACCATCTGGCGCCGCTTTTCCGCAACAGCGCCAACGACGGTTTCCACGAAGCCATCGGCGATACCATCGCGCTGTCGGTAACGCCTGAATATCTCAACCAGATCGGTTTGCTCGAATCCGTGCCTCCTCCGGCGGCGGATATCGGGCTGCTGCTGATCCGCGCGCTCGATAAAGTGGCGTTTCTGCCCTTCGGTCTGCTCATCGACAAATGGCGCTGGGGCGTCTTCTCCGGCGCGATTTCTCCGGCGGATTACAACAAAGCCTGGTGGAATCTGCGGCGCGAATATCAGGGTGTCGAGCCGCCGGTGGAACGAACCGAAGCCGATTTCGATCCGGGCGCGAAATATCACGTCGCGGGGAACGTTCCCTACGCGCGCTACTTCCTCGCCGCGGTGTTGCAATTCCAGTTTCATCGCGCGCTCTGCCGCGGTGCGGGCTACAAGGACCAGCTGCATCGCGGGTCGATCTACAACAACAAATCCGTGGGCGCAGAATTGAACAAGATGCTCGAGATGGGCCAGAGCCGTCCCTGGCCGGAGGCACTCGAAACGCTTACGGGCGAAACCGAAATGGATGCTACCGCCATGCTCGAATACTTCGCGCCGCTCCAGAAATGGCTCGATGAGCAAAACCGTGACCACCACGTGGGCTGGTAGCGTGTTGCGGAAAAGACCCACAGGTGTCATCAAACGAAGTGAGGGATCTGCATTTGCTTTTGCGGGTACCCCACCCTTGCGATTGCTCAAGGGTGGGCTTTCATAGGAAGCCGTCGATTTGAAAGCCCTTCGCTTTTATCGGGCCGTTACAATCGCCGCCAGCGTGCTCGCCGCTTGCGGCGAAGGGAGGGGAACTGATCCGGGCTCCCTGACCGCGACCGCCGCGCCGGCCGCCGTGGTCGATCCTGCAACAGCTGGCCAGGTGACCGGCACGGTGGTTCTCGACGGCCCACCACCCGCGCCGAGCCCCGTGGACATGCATTCAGAACCCGCCTGCGCAAAGGCGAATCCATCCGCGGCAGGTTTTCGCGAAGTGTTAACGGGAGCCAACGGCGCTCTCGCGAATGTCGTTGTATTCGTAAGAGCTGGCCTGGGAATCTATCGGTTCGACGCGCCGAAACAACCCGCCGTGCTCGACCAGAAGGGTTGCGCTTACGATCCCCGCGTCGTGGCGCTGGTCACGAACCAGCCGCTCGAGATCCGCAACCACGACGACACCATCCACAACATCCACGCGACTGCGAAAGTGAATGGAGAATGGAATAAAGCGCAGCGCGCGGGCAGTCCAGCGTTAACAGTATCGTTCCCCAATCCCGAACTCGCCATCCCGCTCATATGCAACGTCCATCCGTGGATGAGAGCCTTCGTCTTCGTATTCACAAATCCCTACTATGCGGTCACCAGTACAACTGGCGCGTTCGAGTTGAGGAACCTGCCGCCTGGCACCTACACGATAGAAGCCTGGCACGAAAAGTACGGCATCCAAGATCAGACGCTGATGCTCGGGCCGCACGAATCGAAGTCCATTTCGTTCCGCTTCAAGGTCCGAATAGCTAGGTAGGTAGCAGACTGCCTTGGCATAGCGCGAGCGGGATTTTGTGCAAGGCACGTGCGCTGCTGGGCCCCCCCGCCGGAATCGTATAAAGGCCCTTCCGAAAGCACATTTTGACACAAGCGCAATTGTGATTCTGCTGCTAGGCTTTTGCGGTTCGTGCCGCTCCCATGACCGGACGGAACATGATGAAGGGCGGAATCATCGACGGAACCTCCAAGCCCCCCCAACAACTACTAGGCCGTGCGACCTCTTCCCTCGCTGCCATTGCCTGGTTCGGGCAACAACGAAGTTCTTCTAGCGAGGTTTGGAGCTCCCCGGACGGCAGTAACCATGATTGTTCCGCCTGCGGGCCGTTTTTTGGCGTGGCGCTGTTCAAAACAGAGAACCAGAGGCTGGATGCGGGAAACTTCCGAACCGCGGTTCTTCAGGATTTCGTCATGCTCGGGCCGACATTCCTTCTGCCAAGTCGGTTCAGTTCGGACCGCATCCCTACGGAATTAAACTTGAACCAAAGGCTGTTCACCAAGGCAATCGCTTCACCGCAGTTGCCTTATGTTCATCTTACTGGCTCATTTTTTTCTGGCGGCCTGCATTGGGCACCCTCGTCCTCCGTGTTATCTCCTACGGTTTCTGTGCGCCAGACAAAGCCTATGACCTGCACCCTACGATACTTGCCACGGCGAGATGTAGTGCGGCTCCGCCTGGTTGACGGCAAATGTCGGGCAGACTCGAAGACGGTCAATCCTTCGGCAAGAATCTGCTTTTGCTTTTTCGGCGTTTACCTTTTATGCTTAACGCTCCGAAACGGGGAATCCTGAGACGTAATGGCCGATCGTCAAAATCTGCGCGGCGTCTACCAGTTTGCGATCACGACCTCGTGTTGTGCCGTTTTGTTACTGATGGCGGGGGCGCTGGTCACGAGCAACAATGCCGCGGATTCGGTCCCCGATTGGCCGCTTGCCTACGGAAGGATTATTCCGCCGTTGGTAGGCGGCGTTCGCTTTGAATATGCGCATCGCGTTCTAGCGGGGGTGGTTTCCGTCCTCACGCTGATCCTGGCAATTTGGGTTACGCGCGTGGATCGTCGCCCGCTCGCCCGGCGGCTCGGGTGGACGGCGCTCGCACTGGTGATTGCGCAGGCGGTGCTCGGCGGGATCAGGGTGCTCGTGGGGCATCCGGCACTTTCTGCGACGGGGCACGCCACGCTGGCGCAAATCTACTTCCTCACGATGGTCGGGCTCTCGCTCTATCTGAGTCCCTGGTGGCAGGGCGACCACCCCCCACTGGAGGATGCCTCCTCTCCCTCGGCGCGCTCGCTTGCTCTTTGGACCACGCTCGCGATTCTCGTGCAGTTGGTTTTAGGCGCTGCCTTCCGGCACGGCGCGTTCGGCATCCAGCCGCACATGATGGGCGCGGGAATTCTAATCGTGCTGGTGATCTTAACGGGCCGCACGGTGAAGAAACGTTTCAAGCAGGTCCGGGAGCTGCGCCGCGGCGTAGTTTTTTTGCACGCGTTTTTCGGAACGCAGCTTCTGCTGGGCGGGGCCGCGTATTGGGCGGTGATGCAGGCTGGGGATAACTTTCAGCCATCCCCGACTTACGTGCTGCTGACGGTGGCGCACGTGCTCGGGGGAGCGCTCACGCTGGCGGCCTCGGCGAATTTAACGCTAAAGTGTTTTCGTCTGATTCGTAAGGATTCGTTTGTCGCCGACTCAACACCTGATTCATCGGGCGCCCATCTGTCGGGGCGCACAACTGCGGGCTGATGTGGCCCGGAATAGCAGGGGATAGAACAACTCATGAACGAGCTCCGCGCCGAAGCCATCGCCGCCCAGAGTCAGAGTAAGTCGTGGGCTTACCTGGCTCTCACCAAGCCTGACGTGACATTTCTTGTGGTCATCACCACCGTCGCCGGCTTCTATCTTGGCTCGAGCGGCCCGATGGACTGGATGCTGCTGCTCCACACACTCTGCGGCACACTGCTTGTGGCTGGCGGCACCGCGGCCCTCAATCAATACGTTGAGCGCGATATGGACGCCCTCATGCGCCGGACGGCGGCAAGGCCGCTGCCTTCCGGACTGCTACAGCCGCGTGAAGTACTCATTTTCGGCTTCGGAGCAATCGTCGTGGGTGCGGCGTGGCTGGCCGTCGCGGTGAATAATCTCGCGTCGATGGTGGCGCTGGCCACCTGCGTTCTCTACCTCTGCCTGTATACCCCGCTCAAGACGCGCACGACCTGGGCCACAGCCGTCGGAGCGGTTCCGGGTGCGCTGCCGCCCCTGATCGGATGGGCTGCGGCGCACGGATCGCTTTCGCTGGGCGGGTGGGTGCTGTTCGCAATTCTATTTTTCTGGCAGTTCCCGCACTTCATGGCCATCGCCTGGATCTATCGCGACGATTACGCGCGCGCGGGAATTCGCATGCTGCCGACAGTGGACCCCCAAGGCGACGCCACTTTCCGCCAGATCGTATGCACGTCGGCGATATTGGTCTGGGTGAGCGCGTTGCCCTCGCTTTTGGGCATGGCCAGCATGCGCTATTTCTTCGGAGCGCTCGTGCTGGGCATGGTCCTGCTGCAAGTGGGGCTTTGGGCGAACCGCTCGCGGACAAACGTGCGCGCCAAGTGGCTGATGCACGCCACCGTGGCGCATATCCCGCTGCTGCTCACGTGGATGATTGTCGACAAGTTGATCCGTTGAGCGGCTCCTGTGCGCTCAATGAGCCTGAAGAACCCCAGTTGAGCTTTTCCATACAATGATTCCCCTGCCGCTTCCGGCCGTCAACGCAACGCTCAACGCCACCTCGGCTGCTTTCCTGATCGCCGGCTATTTTGTTTTATTCGCCGCGGGAAGATCCTGCCGCATCGCATTTGCACGAGTACGGCGTTCGTTTCCTTCACGATTTTTCTGGCCTTTTACGTCTGCTTCCACCTCCATGCGCGCAACGCGCGCGTCACGATCACGCGATGGCGGTCGAATCTCTCGTCCGCTGGAGATTGCCCCTATGTCTCTATGTATCGGTCACGGGGTGATTATCTACTGGCTGTTGTATCTGGCCTACACGCCGATCGGCGCCCCTGCCTAATCCTGAGTTTCCGTTGGCCGGCTAGTCGCTGAGATGTGGGGTGCAGTTACCGCGAGGATGAATACTGCGACCGGGTCGTCATTTGTAGGACACCACAGCGTTGCCGTTCACGATCTGCACGTCGCTGACATCTTCTGGGAGTTTCAGCTTCTCCCGGTTTTCGGGCGAAGACATCATCTTCGCTACAGCCGAGTCGAGCGTCGACTGCGGAAGGGGGAGCGATCCCAGTTTCCCCGCCACGGGCTCGAACTTCACATAGCCGTCCTGCGCCCCCAGATGGCCGTCGAGCTCAAGCGATAAGTCTTTGCCATGAAAATCGAACACCACGTAGGCCTTCACGAGATCGCCGTCCATGTCCACTTTTACGTCTTTCACCGACGACTGCACCTGCTCGAGAGATTGCGGATCGGAGCTGGCCAGAGCTGCCGCTACATCGTTTGCAACGCTGGCGACCGGAGTCGCCGTCTGGGGAACGCCCGCGGTGTTGGGCGGAGGTATGGCCGAACCGGCAGCTGAGTTTGGATTGGCTGGCGCCGAACCATCGAGCTGCAGATTCTGAGCGAGGTAGGAATTGAGCTCCGTGCGATCCATTTGCACCTGGGCTGGCTGGCCGGCAGCTTTGGCCTGATCGGCGGCGACAAATTTTTGCTCGACGCGCTTGGCTGCGGCCGGATCGTAGGGCACGTCCGGCGCGGGAGACTTGTGCAGCACGAGCAGGACCACGAGTATCAGTCCGATGAGACTGATCCAGCTGAATAGGCGATAGATCCTCTTGCTCGCGACGGGGTCTGGCATGAGTTCTCCCTGTCAGAAAGCTTAGCAAGGGAGCGCGGAAGACCAGGGCTGATGCCCGCGTTTCGTTGCGAACTGCTTACTGCCCCAAGGGACAGGCCCCCGCTTTGGTGGCATCTGACTAGTGGCACCAGCGCCCCTGCCGCTGCAGTCCGGCAAAGCGACCCTCATCCTGCGGTCTGGAGCAGTCGTTCAGCAATCAATGTCTCGGATTGGAAGGATTGGAATACTTCAAACGGAATGCATCGAATCCACGGATTTTGCGGCTTGCGGCGAGTCTAACTCTCGAGCGCACGGATGAGTGTGTCGGTGAATTCGGCGGTGGTGGCGGTGCCGCCAACGTCTCGTGTTAGCGTCTGGCCCTCGCGATAGACCCGAAACAGCGCATTCCGTATGCTCCGCGCGGCAGCGTCCTCACCGATGTGTTCGAGCATCATGATGGCGCTCATCAACAGTGCCGTGGGATTTGCGATGCCTTGGCCGGCGATATCCGGAGCGGTCCCGTGCACGGCCTCAAACAGTGCGATGCCCTCGCCGATGTTTCCGCTGGGCACCATGCCCAGGCCGCCGACGAGGCCGGCTGCAAGATCGCTCATGATGTCGCCATAGAGGTTCGTGAGCAGAAGCATATCGAACTGGCTGGGGTTGAGCACCATCTGCATGCAGGCGTTGTCGACGATCAGCTCCTTGTATTCGATCTCGGGATACTGCGGCGCGACGGCGCGGGCGGATGTGAGAAACAGGCCGTCGGAAAGCTTCATGATATTGGCTTTATGGATGGCGTGGATTTTCTTGCGACCGTACTTGCGCGCATATTCGAAGGCAAAGCGCGCGATTCGCGTGGAGGCCTTTTCGGTGATGATTTTCAGGCTTTCCACCACACCCGGAGCCACGATGTGTTCGAGCCCCGAGTACAGGTCTTCGGTGTTCTCCCGAACCAGGACCATATCGACGTTTTCGAATTTCGTCTCCACGCCTTCGAGGTTCTTGACCGGCCGAAGGTTCGCATACAAGTCTAGGGCCTTGCGCAAACCCACGTTGAGGCTGGGGGCGCCGCCTGCCACGGCGGTTGCGAGCGGGCCCTTCAGCGCCACTTTGTTTTTGCGAATGGACTCGAGCACCCCTGAGTGCATGAAGTCAATCGCGTGCCGCTCAAGCGATGCGCGTGTTTGGGTCTCTTCCCACTGGATGCTAACGCCGGCTGCCTTGATGATTTGTTGCACCGCTTGGGAGACTTCCGGGCCGATTCCATCGCCGGGAATGAGGGTGATCGTGTGGGTCATCAATGAAACTATTGTAGGGGACACGCATCCAAACACATAGCGGGTTTCGCTTGCGGTGTGATACGCCGTGATACGGTGATACGAGTGATACGCATCACATATTCCGGCATTGGATGAAATCTGTTATACTGGATGTGGATTTATGGCGCGCTTCTGTTTTCCTTGCGCGATCCGCAGGAGGATCAAATGGTTCAACTTACACCGACCGCAGTGACCAAGGTAAAAGAGATTTTGCAACAGCAGACTCCGGAACCGGCCGGCTTGCGCGTCGCGGTCGTGGGTGGAGGTTGCTCGGGCTTCAGCTATCACATGGCCTTTGAGAATCAGGTCAACAAAGACAGCGACAACGTGTACGAGTTCGAGGGCTTAAAGGTTCTGGTCGACCAGATGAGCGAGATGTACCTGGAAGGTGTTTCGATCGATTACATCGAGACTCTGGAAGGCTCGGGATTCAAGTTCAACAACCCGAATGTCAAGAGCACCTGCGGCTGCGGCAGCTCCTTCACGGTATAAGCGTTTCTAGCCGCCTCGAGAGGGTAAATCCGATGCGGTTTCTCCTGGCCCGGGGCGTTCTGGCCTCGGGGGGCCTTTTCTACGGCCCCTAGCAGCAAAAACCAGCTTGTTTCGAATGCATTTTTCATTCAAATACATTGCATCCAAAGGTCCGATCCCGAAATCTGGCCTGCCAGCAACTAATTCGAGACATTCGTTGTATATTAGGGGGTCCAGAAACAAAGGCCGGATCACCCTCGATGACGCGTCGAGGGCCGGGAGCGGAGGCTTGGCCTGGCGGTAGCGATCGTGTAGGCGGCCGCTAGCTGGAATTACGCATGAACAATCGGGTAAAAAAGTCGACCACCGATCCTTTTCAGGGCCTGCCACCCGCCCAGGGCCTCTATAACCCTCAGAATGAGCACGATAACTGTGGTGTTGGCTTTGTCGCTAACATCGAGGGCCATAAGTCGCACGACATTGTTCTCAAGGGCATTCAGATCCTCATCAACCTGACGCATCGCGGTGCGTGTGGGTGCGACCCGCAGACCGGCGACGGCGCAGGCGTCCTGATCCAGATTCCACATGCTTTTTTCGAGCGTGAATGCGCGCGCATCGGCTTCACTTTGCCAGCCCCTGGCGAATACGGCGTGGGGATGGTGTTCCTGCCGGTTGACCCCCAGGAGCAGATCCTGTGCCAGGGGGTTCTCGAGAAGATTGCGCGCGAGCATGGGCTTACGGTGCTTGGCTGGCGTGACACCCCCATCAACGGGGATATGATTGGACGTGTTGCGCGGAACACGCAGCCCTAT
Source organism: Candidatus Acidiferrales bacterium (assembly GCA_050015335.1). Classification (GTDB taxonomy): domain Bacteria; phylum Acidobacteriota; class Terriglobia; order Acidiferrales; family UBA7541; genus Palsa-295. The sequence goes on from JBEKBP010000025.1 coordinate 22,906, forward strand.
ATTCAGCAGTTCTTTGTCCGGCGCGCTCCCCACATGGACCAGAATGCGCTGGAGCGCAAGCTGTACGTGGTGCGCAAGCAGGCCGAAGCGTTGATCGCGGAGTCCGATCTTGGAGAGAAGGATTTCTTCTATCTACCGTCACTTTCCTCGCGGACGATTGTTTACAAGGGCCTTTTACTCGCTCCACAGATTAGCCAGTTCTACAAGGAATTGTCAGATCGCGAGCTCACCAGCGCGCTTTGCCTGGTCCACCAGCGCTTTTCGACAAATACGTTTCCCAGCTGGAAGCTCGCCCATCCGTATCGTTACATTTCTCACAACGGCGAAATCAACACCCTGCGCGGCAATGCCAATTGGATGTACGCGCGCCAGTCCGTGCTGGCGTCGTCATTGTTCGGCGCCGATATCGAAAAGCTTCTTCCCATCATCGTTCCGGGTGGCAGCGACTCCGCCATGCTCGATAATGCCGTCGAGTTGCTCACACTGTCTGGCCGCAGCCTGCCCCACGTGATGTCCATGCTCATTCCGGAGGCTTGGGAGCACGATGCCTCCATGCCCGATGATGTGAAGGCGTTTTATGAATACCACGCGTCGCTGATGGAGCCGTGGGACGGCCCCGCGGCGGTTGCTTTCACCGACGGACGCGTGATCGGCGCGAAACTTGATCGCAACGGCTTGCGGCCTGGCCGTTACCTGGTTACATCGGATGGCCTGGTGGTGATGGCTTCAGAGGCGGGCGTTTTGCCGATCAAGCCGGAAGATATTCGCATGAAGGGGCGGCTTGCTCCTGGCCGCATGCTGCTCGTCGATACTGAGCAGAAGCGCCTGATCTCAGACGAGGAAGTGAAAAAGCAGCTGGCCGCGCGGCAGCCTTACGCGCAGTGGGTTCGCGAAAATCAGATCACGCTGGATCATTTGCCCAGCCCAACCAACGTCTATCCCACCGACCACGCCACCATCCTGATGCACCAGCGCGCTTTCGGCTACACCGACGAAGACCTGAAGACGATCCTGCACCCGGCGGCGATCAAGGGCGAAGAGCCGATCGGATCGATGGGCATCGATACGCCGCTCGCGTGCCTTTCGGACAAGCCGCAGCTCCTGTTCAACTACTTCAAGCAGACTTTCGCGCAGGTCACCAACCCCGCAATCGACCCAATTCGCGAGGATCTGGTGATGTCGCTCAATAGCTATATCGGGCGCGAGGGGAATATCCTTGAGGAAACGCCGAAAAACAGCCACACGTTGAAGCTGCGCCATCCGATCATCTCCAACTGGCGGCTGGAAAAGCTGCGCAACGTGAAATGGGGCGATTTCCTGGCGACCACTCTACCGGCGCTGTTCCGCGTCGAGGGCGGCGAACTCGCGTTGGAGAAGGCTGTTGAAGACCTCTGCCGGAGCGCTTCGAAAGCCATCAAGTTGGGCTATACGCTGCTGATCCTTTCAGATCGCGGTGTCAACGAAGAGTGCGCTCCCATCCCGAGCCTGCTGGCACTGTCGGCCGTTCACAATCATCTGATCCGCGAGAAAACCCGCAATCAGGTGGCTTTGATCGTGGAATCGGGGGAGCCCCGCGAGGTGATGCACTTCGCGCTGCTGCTGGGCTATGGCGCGAGCGCGGTGAATCCGTATCTGGCAATCGGGACCCTGGAGGACCTCTACCGCGACGGCCATTTCCCGGCGGACTACACCTGGGACAAAGTTTTCAAGAGCTACATGAAGGCCACCGACAAGGGCCTGCTCAAGACGTTTTCGAAGATGGGAATCTCGACCCTGCAGAGCTACCAGGGCGCGCAGATTTTCGAAGTGATCGGCTTGAACCGGGAGTTTGTCGACCGCTACTTCACGGGCACCGCCTCGCGCATCGAAGGCGTGGGCATTGAGGTGATTGCCCGCGAGTCTTTGATGAAGCACCGGTATGCCCTGCGGACGCTCACCGAATCAGACACCGAACTTCGCGTCGGAGGCGAATATCAATATCGCGTACGCGGCGAGCGGCATCTGCTGAATCCGACGACGGTCAGCAAGCTGCAGCATGCCGTGCGGCAGGACAGCTTTGAGACCTTCGAAGAGTTCGCGAAAATTGTGGATGCGCAGAACCGCGATTTGCTGATGCTGCGCGGCATGTTCGACTTCAAGGTCGCCGGCCCGGCGGTGCCTCTGGAAGATGTGGAGCCTGCGTCTGAAATCGTGAAGCGTTTTGCCACCGGCGCGATGTCGTTCGGCTCGATCAGCAAGGAAGCCCACGAAACACTCGCGATTGCCATGAACCGCATCCATGCCAAGTCGAACACCGGCGAGGGGGGCGAGGACGAGGAGCGCTTCAAGCCCGATGCCAATGGTGACCTGCGGCGGAGCGCGATCAAGCAGGTTGCTTCGGCGCGTTTTGGCGTCACGACGAACTACCTCGTGAACGCTGATGACCTACAGATCAAGGTGGCGCAAGGAGCGAAGCCGGGTGAGGGCGGGCAATTGCCGGGTCACAAAGTGGATGATGTCATCGCGCGCGTGCGGCACTCGATTCCCGGCGTCGGCCTGATTTCTCCGCCGCCTCACCACGACATCTACTCCATCGAAGATCTGGCGCAGCTGATTCACGACCTCAAGAACGCCAACCCGCAGGCGCGCATTTCAGTAAAGCTGGTTGCGGAAGTGGGCGTGGGGACGGTTGCGGCAGGTGTTGCCAAGGCTCACGCCGACGTAATTCTCATCAGCGGTTACGACGGCGGCACCGGCGCCTCGCCCATCAGCTCGATTCGCCATGCTGGAATCCCCTGGGAGCTCGGGTTGTCCGAGACGCAGCAGGTGCTTGTGCTGAACGATCTTCGCAGCCGCGTGCGGCTTCAGGTCGACGGTAAATTGCAGACGGGCCGCGACGTGGCGATTGCCGCGCTGCTGGGAGCCGAGGAGTTCGGCTTCTCGACCGCGCCCATGGTTTCAATGGGCTGCATCATGATGCGCAAGTGCCACCTCAACACGTGCCCCGTTGGCCTCGCGACCCAAGACCCGGAACTCCGTAAGAAATTCACGGGCCAGCCGGAGCACGTGATCAATTTCTTTTTCTTCGTCGCCGAGAATCTGCGCCGCATCATGGCCGAGCTTGGCTTCCGCACGGTGAATGAAATGGTCGGCCGAGTGGATTGTCTGACGCAGCGCACCGATATAGAGCACTGGAAAGCCAAGGGAATTGATCTCTCCTCGGTTCTCTATAACCCGCCGGTGCCGAGCCACATTGGACGGCGGTGCCTGCAGGCGCAGGATCATGGCCTGGAAGAGGCGCTCGATCGCAAGCTGATCGAAATGACGCAGGAGGCCATCGAGAATCGCGCGCCCGTTTCGCTGAGTATGCCGATTCGCAACATCCACCGGACGGTTGGCACAATGCTCAGCGGGGAAGTGGCGCGGCGATACGGCTCGGCAGGTTTGCCGGAAGATACCATTCGCGTGCAGTTTACGGGATGCGCAGGCCAGAGCTTTGGCGCGTTTCTGGCCAAGGGCATAACGCTTACGCTGGAAGGTGACGGCAACGACTACGTCGGCAAGGGGCTCTCGGGCGGCAAGGTGATCGTCTATCACTCGCGCAAATCCGAGTTTGTGCTGGAAGAAAATATTCTGATCGGCAACGTATGCCTCTACGGCGCGACCAGCGGGGAAGCCTATTTCGGCGGCATGGCCGGTGAGCGCTTCGCCGTGCGTAATTCTGGTGCGACCGCGGTGGTCGAAGGCGTTGGCGATCATGGCTGCGAGTACATGACCAATGGCTTGATCGTTGTTCTCGGGCGCACTGGGCGAAACTTCGCGGCGGGCATGACAGGCGGCAACGCCTACGTCCTCGATCGCGACGCGGATTTTGCGTTGCGCTGCAACCGAGCCGAAGTCGACCTGGAACCTGTGGTGCACCAGAAAGATATCGATCTTCTGTATCAGCTCATTATGCGGCATGCCGAATACACCGGAAGCCCGCAGGCAAAGTGGATCCTGGAGAACTGGGAGGCCACGCTGCCGCAGTTCGTCAAGGTATTCCCGCACGAATACAAGCGCGTTTTAGGCATACCGCGCGTTCCGGCGGGCATTCTAGTGGAGAAAGCGGGCAAGGGCCGCGGGCAGGGGATCGGTGGGTAAAGTCACAGGTTTCAAGGAGTATCATCGTGAGACGCCGACGCGTCGGCCGGTGGCCCAGCGCATCAACGACTACTTCGAGGTGTACCAGCCTTTCCCGGAGGAAAGCGTCCGTACGCAGGCGGCGCGCTGCATGGATTGCGGCATTCCGTTCTGCCACACCGGCTGTCCAGTGAACAACATCATACCTGACTGGAACGACCTCGTTTATCACGACGAGTGGAAGGACGCCATTCGCATCCTACACTCCACGAATAATTTCCCGGAGTTCACAGGGCGCATCTGCCCGGCGCCCTGCGAGGCGGCGTGTGTGCTCGGCATCAACGAGCCGGCGGTTACGATCAAAGTAATTGAGAAGACAATTGTGGATCACGCCTGGAAGGAAGGCTGGATCAAGCCGGAACCTCCGCAAACGCGGACCGGGAAGCGCGTCGCGGTCGTTGGTTCGGGGCCTGCGGGGCTCGCCGCCGCGCAACAATTGAATCGCGCGGGTCACTGGGTAACGCTTTTTGAGAAAGCCGATCGCATCGGTGGCCTTCTCCGCTATGGCATCCCCGACTTCAAGATGGAAAAGCGAGTGCTGGACCGACGCCTTGAACAAATGATCGCGGAAGGCGTGCAATTCCAGACCAACGCGCATGTCGGCCACAACGTCCCTGTAGAAGCGCTGCGCAAGGAATTCGACGCGGTTTTGCTTTCAGGCGGCGCAGAGGCTCCCCGCGATCTGAAAGTGCCCGGTCGCGAACTCAAAGGCATTCATTTCGCCATGGATTTTCTACCCCAGCAGAACAAGCGTGTTGCTGGTGATGAGGTGCCCGGCCAGATTCTCGCCACCGGCAAGCATGTGGTGATTATCGGCGGCGGTGATACGGGAGCCGATTGTCTTGGTACCTGCCACCGGCACAAAGCGGCCGCGGTCAGCCAGTTTGAAATCATGCCGATGCCTCCCGAAGAGCGGCATGCCAGCACGCCTTGGCCCCTCTGGCCTCTGCAACTGCGCACGGAGAGCGCGCACGAAGAAGGCGGCCTGCGCGACTGGGCCCTCGGCACCACAAAGTTCGTCGGGGATAACAATGGCAACCTGAAGCAGCTCCACGGTGTTCGCGTGGGTCCGCCTCCCAGGTTTGAGCCCGTGCCCGGAACCGAAGTCGTGATCGATACCGATCTGGTGCTCCTGGCCCTGGGATTTACCGGCCCCGTGAAGAAGGGCATGGTCGAGCAGTTTGGCGTGGAGCTTGATTCCCGCGGCAACCTTGCGACAAAGGGGAACTACATGAGTTCCGTGCCCGGCGTCTTCGCGGCCGGTGACATGCGCCGCGGTCAATCCCTCGTTGTATGGGCTATCGCCGAAGGCCGCAGCGCCGCCAAGGCGATCGATCAATACCTCTGCCGTGCCCGGTAGCCGGTTCTGGCAAGTCATACGGCCAAGCTTCAGCTGTCTCAGAATTCCGCGCGGTTGCCCCCTGGAACGCTGACGGCCGTCATACCCCTTGTCTCCCTGGACGGGCTGCTAATATAGAATCTTGCTCCAGCATCCGCTCTGGTTTCGGATCAGAACGGCCGATGAACTTTCCTGACTCGTGGACCGAACGCCTGCCCGTTCTTGCCGCTCTTGAAGAGGACTGGGCGGCTGTCCCGCGAAGCGTTCTTGGCGCTGCGGTCGCCTTCTATGGGATCTTCCTGTTCCAGGCAGCCCACGGAACCGGTCTCCCCCAGTGGATGGATCTCGTTTTCATTCCCATCCATGAAGGCGGACATTTGCTGTTCCGCTTCTTTGGCGAGTTCCTCGCCGTCGCCGGGGGAACGTCTGTGCAGCTGGGCGTTCCGCTCATGCTCGCCTCCTACTTCATCCTGCACCGCCAGGTGCAGGGAACGGCATTCTGCATGTTTTTCTTTTTCGAGCAATTTCTTCCGATATCGGTGTACATGGCCGACGCCCGCGCACAGGAACTGCCGCTGTTGACAGTCGGCGACACCGACGACGTGGTCCACGATTGGAATTATCTTTTTGGAAAGTTCGGTCTTCTCGAGCACGACACGCAAATTGGCCAAATCGTGCGCGTCATGGGCTGGATCGGAATGCTCGGCACGGTCGCGTGGATGATCTGGCGCAGTCTGCAAACGCGGGAGCCGCGGGAGCGCCAAGCCAGCCTGCGATAGGCCCCGGATTCCGGCGCCCACGGGTTCAGAATTTGGATCAGGATTTTGGGGCGGCGTCGGGCGGCTTGTTGAAAAAAAGGCGCTGCACGCGGCCTAGAACGGTGTGTGGCCCCCCATAGAGGAACTCCAGCGCTTGGTCCTGCCCGAACTGTCCCATCAGATTGTGCAAGCCCATATGAATGCCAAGATTTGGGCCGTCGCGGGTCGGGATCCAGCTGTTTGCGGCGGTTAGTGGGCCGATGAAGGGCGAAGCGGTCAGCGCAAGGGAAAGCGAGGTGTGGCCGTCACCCCCGCGGCGCGCGGCAACGGTTGAAACCGCAGCGTGCCAAAAGCGTCGCAGAAACCCGGCGCACGTGCATCGATAATACGCAGTGTCTTCGTGAAAGGCCTCGGCGATGGAGTATTGGGCCGTGGCCGTGACAAGGCTGATCCCCAAATTGCTGGCCACTCTCGCGCCATACGCGCCGGCGCCTTGCCCCCACGCGTGCGGGAAATTGAATCCCTGATCGATCGCGGCCGCAAAAGAGGACCCGGTAAGGGCCACCGGTCCCAACGCGTTCCATGAGTAGTTGCGAAACTTCTCTGCTTCTGTGGGAGGAACGTATGATGGCGAGGGCGGACTGATCGGAAGTTCGGACAAAGGGACGGAGGGCGCCGTTGCCAAAGCAACGACATTTGATGAATCAGGAGCGCTGCCATCACCGAGTGCGTCCGATTGCGCACTTGCAGTGCCCACCGAGAGCATCGCTGCCAGCAATAGAAGCGGGCTGAAGTTGCGTGAAATTGTGAAGCAGCAGCCGGTTGAGGACCCGGTGCTCTGGGTTGCGCTGGCCATGAGGTCCTAGATGGGCACGTGACCATCCGTTCCTGCTGTTATGTAAAACTCTGAAATAGAGGCGCTTAACCAGAGACGGGCGCGTGCTGCAGTCCACACCGGTTCCCATAAGTGGCAATTCAGTGCAGCGTCCCGGGGGACGCCGCCTCGGGCGGCCTTGTGATAGCGACATCGGTGCCATCGGCGGCTGAAACCTCGAGCATGCCGGCTAATAGATTCCGCGGCGCAAATCCATCAAGTGCGGCAACTCCACCTCGAGAACGCGTCCGTAATCTCCCAGCGTCACGTGGACATCTTCGGCGGGTCCCACGTCGTGATCGGCCCAGTCGCTGCTGGGGATGAGCGCTTCGGGCTTCGCCAGATCGTCGCTCTGGTAGTCGGTTCCTTGCGCTCGCAGTTCGCCCGGCACCACCTGGTAGACAAGCTTTGCCTTGATGTTGAGCATCAGCCAGCGATGCCCCAAGAGCACGAGTACCAGATGGGCGTCCTTCTTTCTGTCCGGCTGGTAGATGTTCCACGTAAGCGGGATCTTGTCGTCAATCTTGACTTGTCCTTCTGTTACGGTCTTCCAGCGATAGCGTTCTGCACATTGGGCGCCGGCGGCGATGGCCAGGGCGGCCGCGAAAGCGATCACCCCGAGCGTGCCGCATTTATGCAACTCGATTCGTATCGCCTGTTTGGAGGTAATGGGAATGAATGTCTCCTGAAAGGAGCCGCCCTCCGCGGCCCGTAGAAGCTCGAATGAGACTATGCAGGAATCTCCGCGAAAGACTTGTCGAGCAGGCGGATTCCCTCGTCCACATCGGCTTCCGTGATATTCATCGGCGGAGCTATGCGAATGACGTTGCCATACAGGCCGCCCTTGCCGATCAGCAGGCCGTTATCCCGCGCGCGCTCCATGAGTTGGCTTGCTTCCGACGGCGCGGGCTCTTTGGTCTGCCGGTCGCGCACGAGTTCGAGAGCCTGCATCATGCCCATCCCGCGGACATCTCCGATCAGGGGGTACTTTTCTTTCAGCTCTTCGAGCTTCTTGCGGAAATAGCAGCCTACCACGTGCGTGTTCTCCAGAAGGTTTTCTTCTTCGATCACTTCGATCACCGCGCGCGCCGCCACCGAGGTTACCGGATTCCCGCCGAAGGTCGCAATGGTGAGCCCCTGGAACTTCCCAGCTAGCTCGGATGTGGTCACCGTCGCGCCCACCGGCACGCCGTTACCCATACTCTTGGCGCACGTGAGGATGTCTGGAACGATCTCCCACTGCTCGATCCCGAACCATTTTCCTCCGGTGCGCCCGAATCCCGTCTGCACCTCGTCTGAAATGAAGAGGCCGCCGTAATTTTTCACGATCCGGTGGACGATCTTGAAATATTCCGGAGGGGGAGTGATAAATCCCCCTACGCCTTGAATCGGCTCGGCGATGAAAGCCGCGATCGATCCGCTGGTCCCCGTTTGAATCAGGTTCTCTACGTCGTTTGCGCAGGCCACGCCGCATTCGGGGTATTTCAAGTGCAGCGGGCAACGGTAGCAGTAAGGATTCAGCGCATGCGAAACGCCGACACTGATTACACCGCCTTTTCGCCACGGCGCCTGGGCCGTCACGCTTTTTGCGAGCGCCGATCCGCCCGCGTAGGCGTGTCGCAGCGCGATGATGTCGTAGCTGGGGCTTGCCATCCGAGCCAACAGGATCGCGGCTTCGTTCGCTTCGGTGCCCGAACTGGTGAAAAAGCTCTTCTGCAATTTTCCTGGAGTGATCTGCGCCAGCTTTTCTGCGAGCGCGACGATGGCTTCATTCGGGAACAGCGTTGAGGTGTGCTGGAGCTTGTCGACTTGTGCTTTAATTTTTGAGGTGACTTTGGGATGGCAATGGCCCACTCCAATGGTCACGATGCCGCCGAAGAAATCGAGGTACTTTTTCCCTTCGAGGTCCCAGAGGTACTGCATCGAGCCACGATCGGCGACGAGCGGGTGCTGGTAGTAGTTGGCCACCGCCGGCCACAAATATTCCTTGTGCTTGCGGATGACCTCGTCGCTGCGGGTGGTTAGGCTGTTATCTCGTGTGTCCATTTGGAGAAAACGTTCCCTTCAGGCCTGGTTTCGGGCCCCCGCATAGGAACCCCTTGTCCTCGCCACCGGCAAGTTCATCATCTGCGGCAGTTTAACCTGCTGTGCTTTCAGCGGCAATAGAACAGCAGGAACACCATGCGAAGAAGGGTGTGACGCCCTACCGGCTTCCCGTATAATTCCCCCCAACATGGAGTCCTTGCTCAAGAACGTGATTCGCTCCCTGGCCCGGATCTTTCCCGATTGCGTCACCCTGTGCCAGGCCATCGCGTTCAACATGTTCCTGGCGTTCTTTCCCCTGCTTCTGTTTTCGCTCGGATTTATGGCGGTAACGTCGCACTTTGTCGATGCCGTGCGGGAGATTCCCGATCGTCTAAACCTGATTCTTCCGCCAGGCAGCATGACGGTGGTGGCAGCGTACTTTGTCCGTCGTGTGCTGCGGCCCTGGCGATGGATGTTTCTTGGACTTCTGGGCACATTGCTTGCGGGCACGCAGGTGATGGCCGGCTACATGGAGGGATTTCGGATCATCGAAGGAGACTTGCTCGGCCCCACGTATTGGCGGCGGCAAGTTCGGGCGCTGGGCCTTCTTTGTTTGACCATCGTCCCCATGCTCTCGGTCGTGCTTCTCACGGTGTACGGCAGGCAGATTCGCCAGTGGCTGATGCTGGAAACAGGCTCGATCAGCCTCACTCGCGCTCTCGAGCTGGCAGTCTTTGCCGGGGTGGTATTCCCGCTTGCGATGGGCATGCTTGTAGTCCTCTATCGCATCGGGAGGCCGGGTCACAAAGGCCTCCTGAATTTGCTTCCGGGAGCTTTGGTTTCAACGGTCCTGTGGTGGGCGGTTGACATTTCCTTTAGCTTTTACATGCGGAAGATGCCCTACGACGTCGTTTACCGCGGATTAGCCGCGGCGATCGGTTTGCTTCTCTGGATGTTTCTCACCGCGATTGTTGTTTTCCTCGGCGCCGCCTATAACGTGGAGGTACGCCAAGCCTTGGGAGAAACCGAGCCGGAGCTTGAAAGCCCCGCGCTGCGCAAGATCTGGTGACAACTCAACCAACCACGCCGTGTCGGCGTCTGCCAGCCCTGTTAGACTCTTTCTACAGGCAGTGGCTTTTTTCGAGTGGTGGATGCTTTCCACCTCCGGGGACTCTATGTGCGCAATGCGGGTTGAATGCTATTCGGGCTATCGGGCCGATGAGAGTCCCTTCCGCTTCACTGTTCGCGGGCGCCAATTTGAAGTGAACGATCTGGATGGGCGATGGCGGCTCGCCGGCCGCGAGCTATTTTCACGTGCGCGCCGATGACGGCAATTACCACCTACTCTGCCATGACCAAGTACAGGATGCCTGGACGCTCGACGGCTTTCGCGCCGCCAATGCGAGATAGGGGGGCCGGGAACGCCAATGTCCCGATGGGCCCTGGTGGGAGCACCGCGCGAGCCCCTGTGAAACGAAGCAACTTTTGCCGGTCTGACGGGTTCTACCAAAAGGAACCTTGCGACAAGCTCTCCCAACTCGGCGCGCGGAAAATCACCTGAAATTCATCGCGCAGCTGCTCGGCTCGGATGCGGCGGCTTCTGTGATCGCGGTCCTTCTATGCATCGTAATGGTCCCCGCCGCCAGCGCCGTCAAACACAAGAAAGACGCAGCAGACGACACCCTCGCGCTCCCCAAGAAATTCAAGGGGAAGCTTCCCATCACGCAGCTCACCGAGGAGGAGGCCATCAATCACGCCCTCAATCGACTGGCCTACGGCCCTCGCCTCGAGGACGTGGAGCGGATTCGACGGATGGGCCTTGAGAAATGGGTTGATCAGCAGCTGAGCCCGGATTCGATCGACGATTCGGCTCTCGACGCGCGGCTGCGGAAATATCCGACGCTGAAAATGTCGTCGAAAGACCTTCTGGAAGAGTTTCCGCAGCCAGCGCAAGCCGCCAAGCAAGAGGGAGTTACCAAGGAAGAGATCCAGGAGCAGCTTCGTGAGAAGCGGCGTGAGGCGATGACCTCGGTGCTGGTTACCGGCGATGACAATCTCGACAAGGCTCAGCTCCAGCTCGCGATGATCCAGGGCCCCGGCCGCATTGTCGCGGAGCTTTCGATGGCAAAGGTCGACCGGGCCATCTACAGCCGGCGGCAACTCGAAGCCGTAATGGAAGATTTCTGGTTCAACCATTTCAATGTCTTCGCCAATAAGGGCGCCGACCGGTGGCTGCTCACATCCTACATGCGCGACACGCTTCGTCCCCGCGCGATGGGCAAATTCGACGATTTGCTGCTCGCCACCGCCAAAAGTCCCGCCATGCTCTTCTTTCTCGACAATTGGCAGAGCGTCGATCCGGAGGCCTTCCAGCAATGGCGGGAATCGCGGCGCCGCTTTCAGGGCATATTTCGCGGAGGCTTTGCACCCATGCCGGGGGAGTTTCCCCGTCCCAATGCGCGTATCCCCGAATTCCCCGCGCCTGCGCAGCCGCAGCAAGAGCGCGGCCTGAATGAAAACTATGGCCGCGAGGTGATGGAACTGCACACCATCGGCGTGGATGCCGGCTACACGCAGCAGGATGTGATTGAGATGGCTAAATGTCTCACCGGATGGACGATTCGCGAGCCGCGCCGCGATCCCGAGTATGTGTTCAAGCCTGAGTTCCACGCGGAAGGCAAGAAAGTGGTGATGGGGCACACCTTTGATTTCGGCGGCGAGAAAGACGGCGACGAAGCTCTCCGAATGCTTGCGAATGAGCCCCACGCTGCGGCCTTCATCTCCACTGAGCTCGCGCGCCACTTCGTCTCCGACGATCCCCCGCAATCCCTGATCGACCGCATGACGAAGGAGTATGAGCAGACAGGCGGCGACATCAAGGATGTCCTGAGGACGATGATCTACTCCCCTGAATTTTGGTCCAAGAACGCCTATCGCGCCAAGGTGAAGACTCCCTTCGAACTCGTTGCGAGCACGGCGCGGGCCCTAAACGCCGACATCTCCGTCACGTTGCCCGTGGCGCAATGGGTCGGACGCTTGGGCGAGCCATTATTCTTGTGCGAGCCTCCTACGGGCTATTCCGATAAAGCAGCGACTTGGGTGAACACGGGAGCCCTGCTAAATCGCCTCAATTTCGCTTTGTCGTTTGCGGGCAACCACATGCTGGGCGCGACCGTGGATCTAAGCGCCATGTTGGGCGACGAGGCTTCCCGGGACCCCGAAATGACCCTCGCGCGGGCCCTCGATGTGTTTCTCGACGGCCAAATGGCTTCTGGCACGCGCGACACCCTGGAAGAGCGCCTAAAGGATCCGCAGGTTTTGCAGGCCAAGCTGGACGACCCGGTGAAGAAGGTCAATGAGGGCCTGATTTCGGGGCTGGTGCTGGGCGCTCCGGAGTTTCAGCGCCGGTAGGTAGCTGAAGGAGAAGTCTCATGACAATTTCGCGGCGATATTTTCTCAAAAGCGGTGGAATCGCGATGCTGGGCATGGCTTCGCTGCCCAGTTTTCTGCAGCGTGCCGTCGCCTCCACGGTCTCGCCAAACAAGAAAAAAATGGTCGTGCTATTCCAGCGCGGCGCGATGGACGGATTGAACGTCGTGGTTCCGTTCGCAGAGCCCAACTATTATCAGATACGTCCCACGATCGCCATCCCGCAGCCACGGCGCGGCGGTGCGGAAGCCGCCCTGGACCTTGACGGGTTCTTCGGCTTGCACCCCAGCCTTCAGCCGTTGCTCCCGCTGTTCCAGAAAAACGAGCTGGCCATCGTGCAAGCGGTCGGCTCGCCCGACCCTACCCGCTCCCATTTCGATGCACAGGATTTCATGGAGTCAGGCACGCCGGGCGTAAAGTCCACAGAAGACGGATGGCTCAACCGTGCTCTTCAGGTCACCCCGGGGGGGAACCACCCCTCGCCCTTCCGTGCCGTCGCGTTCGGTCCTTATCTTCCGCGCACCTTGCAGGGCAGCGTTTCCGCCGTCGCGATTCCAGACCTCAAGCAGTTCAAGATGAATGGCCCGCAGGATACTGCCCAAGGCGGTTTCGAGGCGATGTATGCGCAGACGGTGGATCAGGCCCTGCGTGGGGTGGGACACGAAACATTCGAGGCGATCGACCAGCTCAAGAAAGTCAATCCCGACCTATATGAGCCCGAACATGGGGCCGCGTATCCCAAGAGCCGCTTCGGGCAAAGCCTGATAGAGATCGCGGAGCTGTTCAAGGCCGATGTGGGGCTCGAAGTCGCGTTTCTCGATAGCGGAGGCTGGGACCATCACGTCAACGAAGGCGGCGTGCAGGGCCAGCTGTCGAATCTGCTGCGCGATTTGGGGCAGGGAATCGCGGCTTTCCGTCAGGATATGGGCGACCGCATGGAAGACGTGGTCTTCGTGAGCATGTCCGAGTTTGGCCGCACGGCCCACGAGAATGGCGACCGCGGCACCGACCACGGCCACGCCAACTGCATGTTTGTGATGGGTGGGGAGGTGACGGGGGGCAAAGTGTACACGCGCTGGCCCGGCCTGAGCGAAGGCCAGCTGCATCAGGGGCGGGACCTCGCCGTGACCACCGACTATCGCAGCGTGCTCGGAGAAATCATCTCCAAGCATCTCGGCGACGGGAATCTCAACAAAGTGTTCCCGGGTTATGCCAACGACCCGCGGGAATTTCTCGGCCTGCTTAAAACCTGACCCACCCTCACTCAGGTCGAAAGGGAAAGGGGGGACAATTGGCCCGCCCGCCTTCTTAACCCAGAATCGACTATCTGTTGGTGAGAGACTACGCGCTTTCGATGCCTTCGCGTCCTGGTGCGCGATGCGGTTCGGCCACCTTGATCCGCATTCCGAAGAACGACCGATAAACGAAGAGAAACGACACAACGAAAAACACGGCCGCCAGGATATGCGTCAATTGCGCGTTCTTGGAAGTCAGCTCGACAGCCAGCTCGACGGCCAGCAGCCCAAAGAGCGTCGTGAACTTGATGACCGGGTTCAAAGCCACCGACGACGTGTCCTTGAACGGATCGCCCACCGTATCTCCGACAACGGTTGCGTCATGCAGGGGAGTGCCTTTCTGCTTCAGTTCCACTTCGACGATCTTCTTCGCGTTGTCCCACGCGCCGCCGGCATTGGCCATGAAGATGGCCTGGTACAAGCCGGAGATGGCGATCGCAATCAGGTATCCGATGAAGAAGAACGGCTCAACAAACGCAAATGACAGTGTGGCAAAAAACACGGCGAAGAATATGTTCCACATGCCCTTTTGCGCGTAAACCGTGCAGATTTCCACGACTTTTTTGCTGTCGGTGATCGAAGCCTTCTCAATGCCTTCCAGCTTGATGTTGGCCTTGATGAACTCCACGGCGCGATAAGCGCCAGTCGTCACGGCCTGCGTGGAAGCTCCGGTGAACCAGTAGATCATCGCCCCACCGGTAATCAGGCCCAGTACGAATGGTGCGTGCAGCAAGGAAAGCTTGTCGACGTTGGTGGTAATGCCATTGGTCAACGCCATGATGATCGAGAAGATCATGGTGGTCGCGCCCACTACGGCAGTTCCGATGAGCACGGGCTTTGCCGTTGCCTTAAAGGTGTTTCCCGCGCCGTCGTTGGCTTCCAGAAGATCCTTGGCGCGGTGAAAGTTTACGTTGATGTTGAAATCCTTCTTAAGCTCCTGCTCTATATTAGGCACTTGCTCGATCAGCGAGAGCTCGTAGACCGACTGCGCGTTGTCGGTCACCGGCCCGTAGGAATCGACGGCGATCGTCACCGGCCCCATTCCCAGGAATCCGAAAGCGACCAGTCCAAAGGCGAACACGGGCGCGGCGATCATCATGGCGCCCAGCCCCTGCGAGCTGAAGATGTATCCGACCGACATAAGTCCGACCATCGTTAAGCCCAGGTAGTAGCAGGAGAAATTGCCGGCCACGAACCCGGAGAGAATCCCGAGAGACGCTCCGCCTTCCCGTGCCGAACTCACCACTTCCCGCACGTGCCTTGAATCCACCGACGTGAACACCTTCACCAGCTCAGGAATCACGGCCCCGGCCAGCGTGCCGCACGAAATAATGGTCGAAAGCTTCCACCATTGCGACGTGTCGCCGCCCAGGCTGGGAATCATGTAGTAGGAAATGATGTAGGTCATCGCAATCGAAACGGCGGAGGTAATCCACACGAGCGAGGTCAAGGGGGCCTCGAAGTTCATCTCATCGACATCCCCATAGCGGGCTTTGGCGATTGCGCCGTTCAAAAAGTACGCAGCCGCTGCCGAAACCAGCATGGCGATGCGCATCACGAAAATCCAAACGAGCAATTGCACCTGCACCGTCGGACTCTTTACGCCCAGCAAGATAAACGTGATCAGCGCGACGCCGGTGACGCCGTAGGTTTCAAAACCGTCCGCGCTCGGCCCTACCGAATCGCCCGCGTTGTCGCCCGTGCAATCGGCGATTACGCCGGGGTTGCGCGCGTCGTCTTCCTTGATCTTGAACACGATCTTCATCAAGTCGGAGCCGATGTCGGCGATCTTGGTGAAGATGCCGCCCGCGATGCGCAGCGCGGCGGCTCCGAGCGATTCGCCGATCGCGAATCCGATGAAACAGGGGCCAGCATAGTCGCCGGGGACGAAGAGCAGAATTACCAGCATCATCAGCAATTCCACGCTGATCAACATCATGCCGATGCTCATTCCAGCGCTCAGGGGAATCTGGTAAATCGGGTACGGTTTGCCGCGAAGGCCCGCGAAAGCCGTCCTTGAGTTGGCGAATGTGTTCACGCGAATGCCAAACCACGCCACACCGTAGCTCCCCGCGATGCCCAGAACGCTGAAGGCGAGGATCATCACCACGCGCGACACTTCGTATTTCAGCAGCACGCCAAAGTAGAGCACGATCGTGGCGGCGATAAACGCCCACAGCAGCATCAAGAATTTGCCCTGCGTGATGAGGTAGGTTTTGCAGGTCTCATAGATGAGCTCGGATACTTCCCGCATCGAAGTGTGCACCGGCAGATTCTTCAGGCCGACGTAGATGCTCATGCCGAAAATCAGCCCGAACACGCAGAAGACGATTCCGTAGAGCAGCAACTTGTGGCCGTCGACGCCGAGGAACTGCACCTGCGACAGGTCGGGAAGCTTCAAATTCGCTTCGCCGCCAACGCTATCCTGGGCGCGAACGGTTGCTGCTCCAAGCAGCGTCGTCCACAGCAAAGCCGCACTGGCTGTGCACGTCTTCCAAAGGCGGCAACGGAGCCATCCATTGCCCGCGAAACGCTCTTGCATCAGTTTCCTCCACCGTCGATTTTCATTGATGTATTGGTCGGCCCCTAACGGGGGCCGGCCATTGAAGTCTGAATTGCCGGTATAAAGTTAAGCCTCGATCGTCTGCTTTTGATATCGATTCGTTCGATCGGCCGGCGCGCAGCCGCGCACAGCCGTCCCCCTTCTTTGTCAGCACGACCCGCCCCAAACCGGCAGGCGAAAGCGGTTTCCAGCGTGCTAACAGCCATACTTCGAGAACTTTGTCTCCTTCGGAACCGGGCACCCTGAGCGGGAACCCATCATGCAGATACCCACACTCCCAGACATCCTTTTCTAGCAGGTTTCAGCCAGCTTCGTCAAGAAAGGCGGGCCTTGAGGTTTCTACACTGTTCCTTGCGCGCAACCCGTTGCTATGAGATAACTCCTGTAGTGGTGGGAGTTTGCATTGACACTTCGCCCCCTTCCCCTTTAGGCTAGCGCCGCAGGCCGATGTCTCGGGTCGTGCGTCGCGGGTGAGTGGCATCGCCGAGGGGGGCCTTGATGAAACGCCAAGACATACAGAGAATTTTCGAGCAGGTGGGTGCGGTCCGTACTGGGCATTTCGAGCTGTCGAGCGGCCTCCACAGCGGGACCTATATTCAGTGCGCCCTGGTCCTGCAGTATCCCCATCACGCCGAGGCCCTTGGCCGCGCGCTTGCGGAACTGTTTGCTAATCTTCAAGTGTCCTGCGTTGTGGCACCGGCGATGGGGGGCATTACCATCGGGTACGAGGTTGCGCGAGCTCTCGGCATTCGCTCGCTCTGGGTTGAGCGCGACCGCTCCGGTCAAATGGCTCTGCGCCGCGGTTGGGAACTCTCACCCGGTGAGCGCGTTGTGGTCATTGAAGACGTATGGACCACCGGTGGCTCGACTCGCGAAACGATCGGCGTCGTCGAACAAGAGGAAGGTTTGGTTGTCGCTGCCGGCGCCCTCATCGACCGTACCAGTGGCAGTATCGAATGGAATGTTCCCGCCCGCGCCCTGCTCGAAATGCAGGTCCCCAGCTACGAGCCCGACGATTGTCCACTCTGCCGTGCCGGCGGCACCACGACGCGTCCCGGCTCCCGGATGACCCGCGCCCACCACACCTAGTTTTCTTCAAGCTGGCACCGGAGGCCGAGGGGCCCCCGCGTCGTTATTGTATTTTGGCCCGGAAGACCCTTCGGCCCCCAGGGGCCTCTGCTTGCTTGCCACCGCGTGCGATAATGCGTGTGACACGCGAATGAAGAATATCAAGATCACCATCGCATACGAGGGCACCCACTTCCACGGGTGGCAATTCCAGCCTGGCATTGCGACGATTCAGGGTGCTATCCACGACGCGGCGCGCAAAATCACGCAGGAGAAGATCGTCGCGCACGGAGCCAGCCGCACCGATGCGGGCGTCCACGCGCTGGGACAGGTGGCGCATTTCAAGACACGCTCATCTCTGTCGGCCGCCGAAATCCAGCGCGCGCTCAATGCGCTGTTGCCGGCGGCGATCCGCATCGTCGCCGCCGAAGAAGTTGCGCCCGATTTCCACTCGCGATGGCAGTCGCAGGGCAAAACCTATCGGTACAGGATTTATCGCGGCAAGGTCCTGCTGCCTTTCGACTACGGCCGCATGTTGCACTATCCCTGGCCGCTCGACGAATGCGCCATGGCGGCCGCCGCGCCCCAGTTCGAGGGCGAGCATGATTTCAGCTCTTTTGCCGCGTCGTCCGGTTCAGAAGACGACGACCGGGATCGCCATACGCGGCGGATCATCTATTCCTCCGAAATGATCCGGGGGCACGATCGCGACGAGATCACCTACGTCGTCCGGGGAAAGTCGTTCCTGCGCTACATGGTCCGCAAGATCGTCGGCACGCTGCTTGAAGTCGGCAGGGGCAGGCTTTCAGCAGGGGACATCGAGCAAGTATTCCAGGCTCGCGACCGTTCCCGCTCCGGACCGACCGTACCGCCTGAGGGTCTTTATCTGGTCGCCTTGGAGTATCCCGATCCCACTGATTCGCTCGCGTCTGTCTCATCGCGCCGCACCTCCAGCGTTTAGTTGGCGCGCCGGGCGAACAGCCGGCGAGACGCCGGCGCCACAAAAGCATCTCTGTTCGATGTAGAATCCGAACGCAATGGCCCTGCCAAAAGAGCCGCTTCCAGCAAGCGCTTCTCCCGTATCGGGTTTGATTGATTCCATCGATCCCGCCTGCGGTGCAGTAACCGCGCGCTTCAAGGCCACCCACCCAGCCGAACTGCCGCTGATTTTCAAACGAGCGCGGATTGTCCAAACAGAGTGGGCCGCGCAGCCGCTTCGAAGCCGGTGCAGCATCGTGCAGCGGCTCCGCGATGTGGTCTTCGACTCCCGCCATGAGATCGCCGGCGTCATCACGCAGGAGACAGGCAAGCCGCGCGTCGAAGCGATCTTGGCGGAGATTCTTTTCGCCCTCGACACAGCCGATTTTTTCACGCATCGGGCGCCGCGCTGGCTGAGATCTGAGCGCGTCCCGCACCATAACCTTGCGCTGAAGGCGAAATCCGGCTGGCTTGCATTCGAGCCCTACGGCATCGTTGCCATCATCTCGCCGTGGAATTATCCGTTTGCAATTCCGCTGGCGCAGATTATTCCTGCGCTGATCGGTGGCAACGCCGTGTTGCTGAAGCCATCCGAGCTGACGCCGTCGACAGGCGCTCTCATCGCAGGCCTGATACGCCGCGCCCAGTTCCCATCGGACCTCGTGCAAGTCCTGCAAGGGGGCGCTGACGTCGGGGCTGCGCTCATCGATGCCGCGCCCGATAAAGTCTGCTTCACCGGCAGCGTCGCCACCGGCCAGCGCATTGCGGAAGCATGCGGCCGAAAACTGATCCCGAGCGTTCTCGAACTCGGCGGCAAAGACCCTATGATCGTGCTTGCAGATGCCGATCTTGAAACCGCCTCGAGTGCCGCCGTCTGGGGCAGCTTCACCAATTGCGGCCAGGCGTGCCTCTCAGTCGAGCGCATCTACGTCGAGCGCGCCGCCGCAGAGCGTTTCACTGCGCTCTGCGTTCAAAAAACGGCGAAGCTCCGCGTCGGTCCTCCCGCGGACCCGGACGCCGAAATCGGCCCGATGATTCGGCTGCACCAGCTTGAAAAGGTGGAGGAGCATTTGCGCGAAGCGGTCGCGCGCGGCGCCACAATTCTCACCGGGGGCGGTGGCCGCCCAGACCTGGGAGTCAATTTTCTTGAACCTACCGTCATCACGAATGTGGACCACTCGATGAAAATCATGCGCGAGGAAACGTTTGGGCCGGTGCTGGCCATTCAGGTCGTCGCATCGGCGGAAGAAGCGCTTGCCCTCGCCAACGATTCGCCTTTCGCGCTCAGTGGCAGTATCTGGACGGCAGACGAGGGTCACGGGAAGCAACTCGCATCGCGCCTGCGCGCCGGCTCCGTGATGGTCAACGACCTCGCCAGTTACTATGGTATTTCCGAGGCGCCTCACGGCGGCCGGGGTGCCAGCGGCTGGGGACGCACGCATTCGCGCCTCGGGCTGCTCGAAATGGTTCACGTGAAATATGTGGACGTCGACCGGCTGCCGCGCCTGGCAAAATCCTGGTGGTACGGTTACACCGAAGACCTCGCCACCGCCGCCGATCGCTTCGTCGATCTGCTCTTTGCGCGCCGATGGCGCCGCCGTTTCTCAGCGCTCATATCGCGGAAAGGCGCCCTCGGCGTGCTCTTTCGGTCCGACCGGATATAAGGCGTGGTGCGGCAGTTGGGAGCACCATTTTTAACCTTCTTCTGTTGCCAGGCAGGCCTTTCAAAGTTTAAATATCCTCATGCCGAACACAAAACCACGCGTTGCCGCAACCACCCGACCGGTCACAGAGAGCGAGCTTGCGGAAACCGATCGCGTCATACGCTTTGCCTTCGGAACCTTTCTCGGATTGCCGGACCCCATGGAGTTTATGGGCGACGCCGATTACGTGCGCACGCGCTGGAAGGCCGATCCCTCCGCCGTGGTGGTTGCGGAGCACGAGGGCAAACTGATTGGCGCCAACTTCGCGGTAAACTGGGGAAGCTTTGGTTTCTTTGGCCCGCTCGCGGTGGCTCCCGCGTATTGGGAGTGCGGGATAGCCCAGCAACTGATGGTGCCCACCATGGAGATTTTCAAGCGCTGGGGCAATAGGCACCTCGGCCTGTATACATTTGCGCAAAGTCCCAAACACATGAGGCTTTACCAGAAATTCGGCTTCTGGCCGCGCGACCTGATTGCCATCATGTCGAAGCAGGTCGGCCCGCGCGACGCGAACTCTGCGAAGCCCTCCGTTTTCTCCGACGCCAAGCCCAGCGACCGGGGCGCTCTGCTCGATGTCTGCCTTGAGGTAACCAGCGCCGTCTTCGGCGGGCTCGACGTGGGCGGTGAAATCGGCGCGGTCGCCACGCAGGGACTGGGCGACACAGTGCTTGTTTGGGACAGCGCCAAGCTTGTCGCGCTCGCGGTTTGCCACACAGGAGCGGGAAGCGAGGCTGGAACTGGCGTGTGCTACGTAAAGTTTGCCGCGGCGCGCCCGGGTTCGCAGGCGGGCGCAAATTTTTCGCGCCTGCTTGACGCGATCGAAGAGTTCGCAAGCAGTAGGGGCCTGACGAAAATTACCGCGGGTGTGAACCTGGCTCGCCGCGGGGCCTTCACGGAAATGTACGCCCGAGGATTCCGGACCGAGCTGCAAGGGGTGGCCATGGAGACCGGCGACGCTTCCTCAGGCTACAATCGGGACGGAGTGTACCTCCTCGACGACTGGCGATAACGCTAACGAATCGCGTGAATCTAATTCGTATCTGCTGTATCTTGGTAGGGATGGCCACCCTCTCAGTTCGCGCCGCCGAAGACTCTGCATCCAGGGTCGCGCACGACCCCTCGACGGTTCGCGCGCTGGACTGGCTGGACCAGAATACGAGCTGGATTACCGACCAGCAGGTTCACCTTACGGAAATACCGGCCCCGGAATTCAACGAAGCCCAGCGGGGCCAGTTCCTCAAGCAACTTTTCGAAGCCAACGGGTTTGCGGTTCGCGTCGATGAGACCGGCAACGTAATCGGGGAGCGCCCGGGCTCTGATCCCAAGAGCGTCGTTCTGCTTGCGGCTCACCTGGACACGGTTTTCCCTGCCGATACCGATGTGCGCGTCAAGCGCTCGGGTGACCGCCTGCAAGCGCCGGGAATTTCCGACAATGGTGCCGGGCTGGCCGCGTTGGTGGGTATCGCGCGCGCGCTTTCTGAGTCAGGCATGCGCACCGCAAAAACGATTGTCCTAGCCGGAGACGTGGGAGAAGAAGGAGAAGGGAACTTGCGCGGCATGCGTGCCCTGGTAGAGCACTACAGTTCGCGTATCAGCGCGGTCATCGCCGTTGATGGTCCCTCGGCCGACCACATCACCACGCAGGGCATCGCGTCGCGCCGCATTGAAGTGACGATCACGGGTCCTGGCGGGCATAGCTGGTCGGATTTCGGCGTGCCCAATCCGATCACCGCCCTTTCCCGTGGTATCGTACGCTTTTCGGGCATAAAACTGCCCGACCATCCGCGTACTTCATACAATTTCGGGGTAATCGAGGGGGGCCAGTCTGTCAACTCGATTCCTGCTCGCGCCGTTGCGAAAGTGGACCTTCGCTCCGAAGACGACAAACAGCTCACCCGGATGGAAAACGCCTTGAGAGACGCGATGCAGGCCGGCGCGCGGGACGAAGCATACGGTTCCCGTTCTGGCAAGGATTCCATAGAGGTCAGCTTCCGGTCTCTGGGCACGCGGCCTGCCGGGACCCTTGCCGACAATTCTCCTCTGCTTCAGACGATTCGCGACGTCGACCGGCTCCTCGGGAATCGCTCGCGCCTCGAGCGCAGTTCCACTGACGCCAATATCCCACTGTCGCTCGGAATTCCGGCGGTGGCCATCGGAGCCGGCGGCACCGGCGGGGGGTCGCACACTCTCGGCGAATGGTACGACGCTTCCGGCCGTGAGTTCGGCCTCAAGCGCCTTCTTCTCACGGCAGTTTCCCTCGCCGGTCTTGCGCCCTGATTCCAATGGGCGGAAAGTTTCCCCGCAACGCCAGATCGCTGCGCCCGTGGGCATCCCGGGGTGCGATTGGCGGCCGCACTTGTTCGGTCCATCCGAGTATCCCAATGGAGCGACGGCGGCGCTATGAATAGGGAAGAAAGTGTATAGGGAGCGAACTTTTTCCGTAGTACTTGTGGTCTGGGGGGGGCGGAATAGATCCGAAGAGACTCCTTGCAATTCCATCGTCTGAGATAACTGCCGTGTTCTTCTTCCGTTTGAGCTCTCTTAGGTAGCCATTCCTGTCGGTCGACTCCTTGACTTAATGTTGGCAATGGAACCATGCTTGCGCCAGAAGAGGCATCACATCTCCGCCGTTCTCAGCCCCTGCGGATTAGGAGACCACGATGGCGTCAAGCATGTACCCTGTAATGAACGAGACCAAGGCGCTCGCAGAGTCGCGTCTTTGGCAGGCCGTGATCCTAAGCACCATCCAGGAGTGGATCTCGGGCCCTTTGCGCCTCAAGCGCCGGGCTGAGGAATATCTTTTCAAAGACGATTCCGACTTCGCTACCGTCTGCCAATCTGCCGGGATAGACGCCGGTCGTTTGCGTGCGAAGCTGATGCGGTTGCACCTGCGGTCCGCGGCGCAAAAAGAAGCTGGGCAACGCTCTTCACCGGTTTCCTGACGGCGCGCCGGAGAACTCCAGTTCCCTCCTGCCGTATAAATGAGGTGCATCACGGCCCTGGTTTCGGGCCCGCCCATCTCTCGATGGGCGGGCCATTTCGAGCGCCCTTCCGCCTTGGCCGCCAATCAGCGAGGATTCTTCGCAGTAATTCTGGTTTCGACTTGACTTCACAACAGGGGGCTCTCCCTTTCGAGTCGACCCGTCTGCGTCGAGCTGGCCGCAAATGCTTATCTCTACTTAGAATTCGCTGACGCTCGCGCGCCTGTTTGGATATAGTTATTGGTCTGCTGGCTCGGGTCCTCCGTGCCGAAGGGACCGGCCCAGTAGCAACGGCACCTTCCAGGTGCAGAGCGGAGCAATCCTCGGATGGCAAATGTCGGATATATCGGTTTGGGAATGATGGGCGGCAACATGGTGACCCGGCTGCTTGAGAAAGGGCACACCGTCACCGGCTACAACCGCACGCGCGCCAAGGCGCAAGCGCTGCTAGCCCGCGGCATGCGCCTGGCGGATTCGCCGCGCGCTCTCGCGCAATCGGTCGACGCGATCTTCAGCATGGTTACCAACGCGTCGGCGCTCGAATCGCTCGCCAATGGCCCCGACGGTTTTCTCGCAGGTTTGGCTCCGGGCAAGATCCTCATCGACATGACCACCGGCAGCCCCGCGAAATGCCGCGAGCTGGCCGCCAAGGTGCGCGAAAAGGGCGCGGACATGGCCGATGCCCCCGTCTCGGGCAGTCCGGCGATGGTGCAGCAGGGCAAGATTTCCATCATGGTGGGTGGCCACCGCGAAACCTTCGAGCGCCTCAAGCCGCTGCTCGAAGACCTCGCCGTCAAGGTCACGTGGGTCGGCGAAGTCAGCTTGGCGGTCTCGATGAAGATCGCCATGAATCTGAGCGTCGCCGTGCAGATGATCGCCTTCTCCGAAGGCGTCCTGCTGGCTGAAAAGAGCGGCATCGCCCGCGAAACCGCCGTCGACGTGCTCACGCACAGCGCCATTGGCTCCGCCATGCTGCAATACCGCGGTCCCTTCGTGCTTAACATGCCTGCCGAAGCCTGGTTCGACGTCGAGATGATGCAGAAGGACTTACTGCTGGCACTCGAAATGGGCCGCCATCTCGAAGTCCCGCTGCCCACCACCTCGATAGCCAACGAACTCATGACTGCCTCCCGCGCCCAAGGTCTGGCGAAGAAAGACTTCGCGGCAGTGTTCGAGGTCCTCGCCCGCATGGCGGCTGTCTCGAAGTAGCCGGACGCAGAGAAAGCGGCCGAGGCAGAGGACGGAGAGGAAGTGGCGGAAGTCAGCCGGATGGTATCCAAGTGCGTCGGGAGGCTCTTCCGGGGAGGGTAGGAGCTCGCGCTGGCAGTCAGCGATTCTATCTAGGACCGATCCCGTATGCTAACGATTTTATTCATTTAAGAATAACTTTTCGATGGCCGGTTCACGACACGCTGAGCTCTTTTTCAACTGCGATTGCCCCGACCCCTAGGAATACCGGTTGGCAGAAGTGGCTGTGGCTGGCGGTTCGCGGCGCCGCGTGGCAACTTGGGGTTCGGGCGCTCTCCTCCTTATGCCGGCTCTATCTCTTGGACGCCCTCTGCTTTCCCCTCGATCGGTGTTTCGTGCACCTAGCGCGCCTGCCACGGCATCGGTATTGGGAGTAGCACTACGAGCCATTAGAGCATTGAGCACGTTGCGGATTCGTTCTCGTTGCTCTGGGCGGTTGGCTGATTTAGTTTCGAGCGCGGGGGAACCAATCTGATGGCCGACAGCGAGTCACCTTTGATGGACGATGCGTTTCGCCCGTACGAGAAGCTGGTCGAGATCACCATTCTCGGCAAGACCTTCCTTGTCCCGGAGAGAAATTCGCTGTTGCGCGCGTTCCAGTTCATCAGCCCGGAGACGATTCCGTACGGGCGCTTTTGCTGGAATCAGGAGTGCCAGTATTGCAAAGTGCGCTGCCAGCTCTCCGACGACGACTGCTCGCGGCCGATTCTCAGCTGCAAATTCATCGTGTCGGAGGGGATGGACATTTCATGGCTCGCGCCGGAGCTGGTGGGATGCTTGCGCGCGAAGCTGGGCGCGGTGGCTTCGTCATCGTCCAAGCTGCGCGAAAGCGAAACCGCGTCGGTCGCGCCCGAGACTGATTTCCCCGCGCAGAATGCAGATCCCGTCGTGAACATTCCCGCCTCGGCAGAAGCTTTCTATCAGGAAAAGTCCTCCAACCTGAAACCCTAGCCCATTCCAAATTTCCAGGGCGCTAGAGCGGCCACCTGGCTTTTCTTCTATACTGAATGCGGCAACGGTGCGAATCGTGCGTCTTTTGCACCTGACGCGTTGGTTGGGTCCACCATTGATCGGGAATTAAGCGGGAATTGATCGCGCCATGAAAGTACTGACAGCGGCGGAGATGAGGGAAGTCGACCGCGTGACGACCGAGCGCTATGGCGTTCCGACCCTGACGCTGATGGAGAATGCCGGGACGAGTGTAGCTGAGTTCATGCGGCAGAAGTTCCCGAAGCTTGCGCGGCGGCGCGTCGTCGTTCTGTGCGGGAAGGGAAATAACGGTGGGGATGGCTTTGTGATCGCGCGCAAGCTGCACGCAATGGGCGCGAAGCCCGCAGTCTATTCCTTCGCTGGGGCGGGCGAGATGCGCGGCGACGCGGCGCTCAATCGCAATCGCTGGCAGCAGACCGGCCGAGAGCTGCACTTGGTGGCAGACGCGAGCAGTTTTACCGCGGCGAAGGCGGCTATTGGATCGGCTGACGTGATCGTGGACGCGCTGTTGGGCACTGGCACGCGCGGCGCGGTCGAAGGCAGCCTGCGCGAGGCCATCGAGGCTGTGAACAGGCGCAGGCGCGGGCAGGCAGCGGTCGCTGTCGATATTCCGTCGGGTGCGGCGGCTGATTCCGGCGAGCTGCCCAGTGTCGCGGTGGAGGCAGACTATACGGTGACGTTCACCGCGCCGAAGGTCGGGATGCTGTCCGGCAAGGCGAATGAATGCTGCGGTCAGCTTCTGGTGCGCGATATCGGCTCGCCGGGGGAATTGATCGAGGAAACGGGGAAGGGCAGCGTCTGCTGGAGCGAGGCGCGGGAGTTCCCGGAGTTCGCGATGCCCCGCACCCCGCAAGGGCACAAGGGCGATTACGGCCACACGCTGGTCGTGGCCGGTTCGGTGGGGAAGAGCGGTGCGGCGGTGCTGGCGTCGTGGTCCGCACTGCGCGTGGGCTCGGGGCTTGTTACGGTGGCGACTCCGGAGCCCATATTGCCGATCGTCGCCGCGCATACGCCCGAGGTAATGACCGAGCCGCTGCCTGCGACCGAGACGGGAAGTATTGCGCTGCGCAGCATCGATCTTGGCGGTGAACGTGGTCACTTCGATGCGCTCGTGAAAGGGAAGCGGGCGCTGGCGATTGGTCCGGGGCTTTCGACCCACGGCGAAACGCAGGATTTTGTGCGCGCAGTGGTTTGCCAAAGGGCTGTGCCGATCGTGCTGGACGCCGATGGGTTGAACGCATTCGCCAGCCGCGCCGCGGAACTCAAGAACGCGCAGGGAAGACTCGCGATCACGCCGCACCCGGGCGAGATGGCACGTCTGCTCGGCACTACGACTAGCGACGTGCAGGCGCGGCGCATGGAAATCGCGCGGAAGGTGGCCGCCGATTGGAATTGCGTGGTCATCCTCAAGGGCCATCAGACGCTCACGGCGACGCCGGCCGGCAACGTGTGGGTGAATTCGACGGGGAATCCCGGGATGGGCACAGCAGGGACAGGAGACGTGCTGACCGGCATGCTCGCGGGACTTACGGCGCAGTATGGGGACGCGGAGTGGAGCAAGGTGCTGAGCTTCGGTGTGTACTTGCACGGGCTGGCGGGCGACCTGGCCTACACGGACTTGGGTGAAGCACCACTGATGGCCGGCGACGTGATCCGATACATACCGCGCGCCTACCGGCACTTCTATTCCGAGATGGGCCGTGGCTAGGCGCGAAATGATCACGCGTTCGTCGGAGGAAACCATCGAGCGCGGCCGGGAAGTTGGCGCAGCGCTGAAGGCTCCCGCGCTGATTCTGCTTTCAGGCGACCTTGGGGCGGGGAAGACCACGCTGACCAAGGGCCTCGTGAGCGGGCTGGGTGCAGCGCGCGAAGAAGACGTGACGAGCCCGACTTTCACTCTTGTGCACAAATACCAGAATGGCACGCCCGTCTACCACGTCGATCTTTACCGCGTAGTGAGCTTCCCGGATTTCGAGACGCTGGGGCTCGAAGATGTGTTCGGCGAACAGGCGATCGTGATAGTCGAGTGGTCGGAGAAATTCGCGCTGCGCACGGACTGGCCGGTGGTTCGCATTCGCCTGGAGCATGTGTCAGAGGACACGCGCCGGATTTCCATTGAGGATGGAACGGGCGCGGCGATTTAGTCCGAAAGACCGTGAGGGCGTTTTTACAGGCCGACGATTTGAAACCCCGCATCAACGAAGAGGATATTCCCGGTAACTCCCCGGCCCAGATCGCTTCCCAGAAAAACGGCCGTGTCGGCTACCTCCGCCGGGTCTGTGTTGCGGCGAAGCGGGGCGTGCTGCGCGACGAAATCGAGAACCTTCGAGAAATCCTTGATGCCACGGGCGGAAATGGTTTTGATCGGGCCGGCCGAGATGGCGTTGACGCGTATGTTTTTTGACCCGAGTTCGCTGGCCAGGTACTTGACCTCGGCTTCCAGCGCAGCCTTGGCGACTCCCATCACGTTGTAGTTGGTGACCACGCGGGTTGAGCCCAGATAAGTCAGCGTCATGATCGAACCGCCGGAAGCCATCAGCGGAGAGAGGGCTTTCGAGAGGGCGACCAGGGAATACGCGCTCACGTTGAGTGCGAAGCTGAAGCCATCGCGCGAGGTGTTGAGGAAGGGTTGATTCAGGTCTTCGTGGTTGGCAGAGGCGATGCTGTGCACGACCACATCGAGAGCGATGCCGGCGGCATCGAGCGACTTGGGGAGTTGCTCGATCTCAGATTGCACCTGAACGTCGCACGGAACCAATGCCACGGCGCCCAGTTCGCCTCCGAGTTCTTCGACTGCCGGTTTGGCACGTTCGTTTTGATAGGTGAGGATCAGTTTCGCGCCCTCGCGAACGAAAGCCTGCGAGATCGCATACGCAATGCTCCATTTATTCCATACTCCGAGAACGATTGCTGTCTTGCCTTCCATTATTTTTGACATGGCCTGCCATTCTATCCGGAAAGAGTGGATTTCGTAACGCTCTTTGGTCCTCCCGGTCCTGTCCTTGCGTTCTTGGAACCGAGGAGTCAACGGAGAAGGCGCATCAGTTCGCGGATGAGGTCGGCCAGCACAGGCCAGAGCACGGCGAGAAGGCCCAGGAGGGCAACAGTGCGCCGGGAGACCTGCGGGATCGACAGAACCTGGCTGCCGTCCGGCTGATGGCGCGCACAGAAACTCCCTTCGACGGCCCGGCGACTGCAGCGCTGGCCAGCGGGGCCCAGGTATAAGCAGGGGCCCAGATCACCGGCGACCGGAGTACTCGGGGGTTCGCTTACGGAGAATTCACTATCCGCGTCATAGGGCTGGTCGCCAGCCAGACCAGCGTTAACGTTTACGCTGCCTTGCATTGGTCTCACCATACTACCTTGTCCGAGTGACGCTACTCTTATAGTCGACAGCCGATGCCAGACACTCGAGTTGTGCCCGCTCCCGTCCATCCGGCCCGGATGAAGCTTGAACCGTACTCCGCCGATATTCGCCTGAGCAACCTGACGGTGGGCATCGACAACATCCATTATGATGTTTTCCTGAGTCCGCTCTTTGTGGAATTTACGCGGAAATATCTGCTGGATCTCATCCGGCAGACGGTCAACGTAACCCTGCTCTACGGCAAGAACCTCAAGAAGAGCACTCCACCGGAACACGCGACGTTCCGGAAATTGCTGACCGAAGTATTGGAAGCCTCCACGACGAAAGCCAAGTCGCTCGGATCGATCGAGCCCGACGTGCTGCACCGGCTGGCGCTGCTCAAATTCATCACTCTCGAACTCGGGAACCAGTTCTCGAGCACGCTGGTTGAGTGCAAGGATTGGATCCGCTCTCGCGGGGAATCGTTTGAGCACAGCGAGCAGGCTCACGTAATGAGGTCCAAGATCGCGGATATTCAAGCCGATCGGAAAAATATCTTCCGGAAAGTCGGCGAGACGCTGGGACACGTGTGGCGGGAGGTGGAAGAGGGCACGATTTGGAAATCGCGTCGCGCCCTTTTTGGCGACGATTTTCACGAGATGTACGAATTGCTGCAAAACCGATTTCTGTTCGTAGAGGGAGGCAACGATGAGTACCTGTTCCTCGAACACTACGTCCTGCTGGGCAATTTCATGAACGATGCCGATCGATTCGCGGTCTTCGAGGCGCTGCTGCTCGACTTTGTGCGCGAGATCGTGTCGGATGAGGACGACGGGGAGGAACTGGGCAAAGCCCGCAAGTCTTATGAACGCCTGCGCGAGCAGGCGCGCCTCTTGCGGTCGGAGTTAGCCACAATCGAGCGCGAGCACGACGAAGTGGCGTCGCGAATGGGGGAAGCGGGCGACGGGTTCGCACAAATCTTCCGGCTTCGTGGCGGGGGCTCGTCGGAAGAGCAGGGAGCCCTCGATCATCTGCGCGGGAAGTCGGCTTCGCTCGAAGGGCAACTGGCCGACTTGGCCCCGGAGATCGATGCCGCCAAGCAGCGCATGGAGTTCCTCTCCGACGAACACAAGAGCCGGCTGGGCGATTATCTGAACCAGCCCGCCAACGCGCGGCGTTTGTTTGACGCGGCGGATTCGTGCGACGACAGCGATGTTTCTCCTGAAACGCGGGAACGCCTTCTGGAGGAATGGGTCCATCGGCTGGAAGAGCGCGACCTCGTCTATCACATGCTGGCGGGGTATGAGATCCGCAAGATCCACGGCGAATATTGTCCTCCCGTCCACCTGCAGCAGCTGAAAAAAGCCCTGGTGAACCGCGACGAAGCCAAGCGCGTGGAACAGATCCTCGAGCAGTTCCCCGCGAGAAAGATTTCGATGAAGAAACTGGACGACGCGTCGCGCGCCATTCGCCGTCGGACGCACGAGGACACGCTCCCGGTGGGCTTGCAGTTTGCCGAAGATCTGATGCGGCTCCGGCGCGACCGGCGAAATTACCACCAGGTGGTGTCGTGGATGGACCGCATCAATCTGGTGCGCTCGGAGCATTCGCGGCAGCTTTCCCGCGCCAATCAGAGCCTCTACGAATTCCTGCATCCGGAAGAAGGCCGTCCCGAGCAGGACCTGGTAATCAACCACGTGGTGATCAAGGCCGACGTGCGTGGATCAACCGAGTTGACCAAGGACCTTCTGGATCGCGGCATGAATCCGGCCTCCTACTTCAGCATGCATCTGCACGAGCCCGTGAAGCGCATGCTCGAAGGGTATGGCGCGGCGAAGGTATTCATCGAAGGCGACGCGATCATTTTGGCCATCTATGAACACGAATCAACACGTTCCACGCGGCGCGCCGTCGCTCGCGCCTGTGTTTTGGCTCGCGAGATTCTGGCGGTAACGGGCCACTACAACACACGCGCGAAAACCACAGGACTGCCATCCCTTGAGCTAGGCATCGGAGTGGCCTTTCAGGATTCCGCGCCGGCGCTCTGGATGGATGGAGATTCGCGCATTATGATTTCCAAAGCGCTGAATCTGTCCGATCGGCTCTCAAGCTGTTCCAACATGGCCAAGCGCATGTTCCAGGCCAATGTGTCGCCCTTCAACCTGTTCCAGCTGCAGGCTTTGATGGACGAGGCGGCGGGCGACGAAGGCGAAATTCCTTTGATCCGTTACAACCTGAACGCCGTCGAGCTCAACGAAGAAGGCTTTGAAAAACTCGGCAACGAAATCGCGTTGGCTCCCATGGCGGGGAATTTCCCGATGCCCTGGGGCAAGGAACGCGTACAGCTCTATTTTGGGGAGGTTCCGGTGGGCGGATCGCTGGAACCCATCATTGTCCGCAAGGGCTTTATACGCCAGTTGCTGCCTGGAGCGAAGATCGGTTCGGCGGGAAACAAGGCGTATTACGAGGTGTGCACGGACGCCCGGTTGTTCGAAATTGCGCGCAAAAAGTTCCCCACATCCTCGAAGGATTAGGTATCCTTGCCATCCCCCGCAGGGCCCGCGCTCTTGGCAGCCTTCGCAGCCACCGGGATTCATCCGGGATCGGCAGCCAAGGACGCGAGACGAATCCGAATTCGTCGGTGGCTCGGCGCTGGGTACTCCGAGGAGTTTGATGTTTCAGCGCTTCTCCAGTGAACACCATCTCCTCGATTGCGCCGTTCACCGCGGCTTGCCGCAGGACACACCCCCGCGTCGAACTCAATCTGGAGTTGCGCTGCGCGGCGCATCAACTCCTTGATGATTGCCGGGCTCGCCCTCTCTCGGTGTGCCGCACGAGCAAGGCCATCACAGGAGGCGGTATACCGAGCCCGTGTGCGTAGAGCTGAATGAGTTTCCGTCGGCCCTCTTCGTCAGGCACCGGGAATTCAATGGCTTGGTCAATACGGTCGGGCCGCGCTGACAGTGCGGCTCGAGTTGGCCGGGACGATTGGCTGTCAGGACGAAATCACGTCGGCATCCTCGCCGAGTCCATGCGTTTCATTCAGCAGCTTGTTGAGCAACATTTCCTGGCCAGCGTTGTGCATCTGCACGCGCTCGCGGGCGATGAGGTCGACATCTTCGATCACCATCATCGCTGGCTGCAAGAATCGTGCGCCGGAAGTGGGTGGTGCAATGGGGCCGAATCAGATGTCGGATCCGCGGAGAGATCAAATTCACAACGGAAATACCGTGTGCTACACTCGCGCCCATGAAGCGACGTCAATTCCTCGTGCTCACCGGAGCTAGTATCGGTGGGACGATTGTGTACTCACTGGACCGGCGCCTTTCTCTGCTTTCCGCGCAGGAAAAGCCTCAAACCATCCGCATCCCTTTGCGATTTCTCACCGAAAACGAAGCGCTGAGTCTCACAGCAGCTGTGGGGAGAATCTTCCCCAGCGATGAATCGGGTCCAGGAGCCAAGGAAGCGGGCGTAACGATATTCATCGACCGGCAGCTTGCCGGCCCGTGGGGACGCGACGCCCACCGATATACGCATGGGCCCTTCAATGAGAATGCACCGCCCGAGTTCGGCTATCAGGGAAAGGCCACCCCGCGAGAGATCTATCGCGCGGGCTTGAAGGAGCTGGCGGGATTCGATCAGCTGACACCCGAAGAGCAGGACAAAAAACTGGAGCAAATTGAAAAAACCCCGTTTTTCGCCCTGTTGCACAAGAACACGATCGAAGGCATGTTCTGCGATCCCCTCCACGGTGGCAACGTGGACATGGTCGGCTGGCAGTTGGTTGGATTCCCCGGACCGCGCATGAGCTATGCCGAGGATGTCGACAAGCACTTTGGAGAAGCGTTCCGTCCCAAGCCGATGAGCCTGAGTGAACTATTGCCGGGCCGCAAGCTCCACCCCAGCGAGGAAGGACAATGAAAAGACTTCCTAGCGTGGATGTGGTCATTATCGGGGGGGGCTGGACGGGCCTCCTGATGGCCAAGGAACTGGGCCTGCGCACGCCTCTCTCTGTAGTCGTGCTGGAGCGCGGCGAAAAACCGCGCTCCATGGCCGCATTGGCCGAGGGCATGGATGAGCTCGATTACTTTAGCCGGACGCGCGCCCAGCAGGATTGTTCGCAGGAGACGGTGACGTTGCGCCACAACCCCGGCGAAAGCGCCCTGCCCATTCGCCAGCTCGTGAGTTTTCTTCCGGGCACCGGTGTTGGCGGCAGCGGCGAGCACTGGGGAGCGGCTTATCCCCGGCTGCAGCACGATATGTTCGAGATGTATTCAAGAACGGTCGAACGGTATGGCGTAGAGAAGCTTCCCGAGGGTCACGCCATCCAGGATTGGGGCATCACGTGGTCTGAGATCGAACCCTATTATGCCCGCATGGAAAAACTGGTGGGCGTTTGCGGCAAAGCGGGAAATCTCCAGGGCAGGATCATCGAGGGCGGAGATCCCTTCGAAGGTCCGCGCAGCACCGAATATCCGATGCCGCCGGGCAAGACGGCTTACATCTGCACGCTGTTTCACGATGCCGCAAAGGGATTGGGCTATCATCCCTTTCCCACATCGTCAGCCATCAACACCGTAGCTTTCAAGAACTCCGAGGGCATTGTGCGACCCTCGTGCTTCTATTGCGGTTACTGCGGCTTTTATGGCTGCATGGTGGGCGCCAAAGCTCATCCGTCGAACACGCTGCTGCCGATCATTCGCAAGCAAAAAAGCGTCTCGATACGCACGGGGTCGACGGTTCGCCGCATCCTGCGCGATACCTCCACGAACAGTGGGGCGAAGAATGGGAAGGTGCGCGGCGTCACCTACATCGACGCGACTGGCGAGGAAGTCTTCCAGCCGGCCGATCTGGTCTTTCTGTGTTCTTGGACTTTCAACAACACGCGACTCCTGCTTCTGTCCGGCTTGGGTGATCCCTACGACCCAACCATGGGCAAAGGTACGCTGGGACGCAATCTGACCCATCAGGTGCAGGTGAGCGCCCAGGGATTCTTTGACAAGCCGTTCAACAGGTTCATGGGGGGAGGCACCACTGGGACGCGCATCAGCGATTTTGAGGGCGATGTGTTCGACCACAGCACGCTCGATTTTATTCGAGGCGGATCGATGTCCGGTCTAGCGGGTGGCGCTCAGCCGATCACGGCCTTTGGAGTTGTCCCGTTATCGGTGAAGAAGCGCTGGGGCTCGGAATGGAAGAAGGCGGCGATCGAATATTACGACCGGGTGGGCGGCGCCGGTTTTACGGGCGAGCATATCGCGTACAAGTCGAATTTCATGGATCTCGACCCGGTCTATAAAGACCGCTTCGGCGATCCGCTGGTGCGCCTCACAATCGACTGGAATGACAATGAGCGCAAAATGGTTGATTACATGATTCCGAAAGTAGTGGAGCTGACTCGCGCCATGGGAGCAAAGGAAATCGTCCCGCCCGCGCAAGTTGGCCGTTACACCACCACGCGCTATCAGACCACGCACGTGCAGGGCGGGGCGATCATGGCTGGGTCACCCGATAAAGGCGTGCTGAATCCCTACTGGCAACACTGGCAATATCCGAATCTGTTTGTCTTGGGCGCTTCCGCGTTTCCCCAACAAGGCTCCGCAAACCCCACCTCCACGATTCTCGCTCTGACGCAGCGAACCGCCGATGCCGTGGTGGATCGCTACCTGAAAGAGCCAGGATCGTTGGTCTAGCTGCGCGAACCGGAGGCCTGTCTGCTGATCACGCGAGTAATCCGCTACGGTGTCGGAGTCGGAGCGATCGGTTTGTTCATGCTCCTTTGTGGAGCAAGAGCCCAGTCGGCCCCCTGCATGACTTCCACTTCTGGCTGTACAGAGTGGATTCCCCTGGCCGGGCAGCCGTCTCGCTTGCTCGTCTACCGCACATATCCATTGGACATAAGGAATGACGCGGTCACTCGCGCGTTTATTCTGATCCACGGTGGCAACCGGGATGTCGACGATTATTTCCGTTCCGCGCTTGCTGCCGCCTTTCTGGCCGATGCACTGGGCGACACGGTCATCGTCGCCCCGCGTTTTGCCTCCAATCAGGGCAGTCGGGGCGGCAATGACTGCAAGGACCCGACGGCTGCCGACGAAGTCAGCTGGATTTGCGACCTGAAGGATCCTGACAGTTGGCGCTCGGGAGGTAGGGCAATTGGCCACGGCGAAGTGACCTCGTTTGATTTTATGGACGAAATTCTTCGCAAGTTGGCTCGCAAGGCAATTTTCCCGAATTTGAAGATTATCGTGTTGGCCGGGCATTCCGCCGGCGGACAGTTCGTCACGCGCTATCAAATGTCGAATCAAGTTCACGAGACCCTGGGCGTCGCTGTTTCCTATATCGTGGCGAATGCCTCGGGTGCTTATATGGATCCGTTGCGCCCCACCCCTGCTGCCTATCCGGTCAACGCCGCGGCGCCGGGGTACGTTGTGCCGCCGCCGGCTGAAGCTTTCGCGCCATTTGCAGATGAGCAGGGTTGTGCCCGCTATGACGATTGGCCGTATGGCCTGAAGAACCGCAAGGGTTATGCCGCCCGCTTGAGCGACGATCAGCTGAAAAAACAGCTCGCCAGCCGGCCGGCCACCTATCTGTTGGGGGAGTACGACATCTTGCCGCTCGCCGGGTTTGACGCCTCGTGCCCCGCCATGGCGCAAGGCCCCACTCGTCTAGCCCGCGGCCTCGCCTACGAAAAATACGTCAACGAGAAATTTGGCGCCCACCACAAAGCCGTCGTGGTGCCTTTGTGCGGCCATAATGCCCGGTGCATGTTCACCTCAGACGTGGCGCTCCCTCTGGCGTTTCCAAAGTACTAGGCCTGCTATAATAGCTGCCCTACTGGAAATCTGTGAGAGCTGCCACGTGCACGGCGGTTGCCCCTTCCTCTCCCCCTGCTGTGCGTTTTGAATGCGTACAATAAGCGGGGGGGGGTGCCACGATGCCAAGACGAGTGGTTGAAGATAGTAGCCCGATGTCTTTGCAAATCAGGTCCAAGGAAAGAAGACTGCCCTTGCGGGCGGCGGCTCTAAACCACACCGACCTTACGGATTTTGTGCTTTGCTTGCCGTCAAGTCCGTGATTGAGGAGGCCGATCGTTGGCAGCTTTCCGAAAGGGATCGTTTGGGCGTTCTGAAGTTGCTGGAGAGCCCGGCTGCGCCGAACGCCAAACTGCGGGCGGATTGCTCGGGCATTGCCGAAACGGTCATCATCGTGGCGGCATGACGCGAAGAGCCGATCAACACGCCATGATGTGCCGGGCTTCGGCTGGCGCGCCCGGCTGTGAATCGCAGCTTGTAGGGGCAGGGAATGGGGACAGCTTTGGCTCGCGGCAGGAAAGCGCTGCCTATTGGTGTCGGTGGAGGTTGGTGGGGCCGTGCTGGTGATTGACGCGAAAAACGAAAGGCCAGCCCGATGGTATGGCAGCTACGGTGTTCTACCGCTGCTGGACGCGCCGTTATCTCTGCTGCTACCGCTTGCTACCATCGAGGCTGCCCTCAAAAAAGCGGGGAAGTATTGATTGCGGCGGCCCTTGGCACCAGGGCATTCGTCTTTTGGAAGCGTCCGCGTGCGCGGCCCAATAGCGATTCCTCAGGCAGCCTGTTCTACTTCCCACCCTCCGGCCATACGGCGCCTTGATCTTTCGCGGTCACCGGGGCCAGACCCTTGTACACAAACTTCTGGACGCGCTGGCCGTGGTAGGTTTCTGTCGTGTAGATATTACCCTTGGAATCGGTCGCGATGCTGTGTACGGCGTAGAACTCGCCGGGCTGGCGTCCGCCATCGCCGAAGCTTGTGAGTTCCTGCAGGGAATCACGCAACAGAATATGGATCTTTTCATTCGATCCATCGGCGAGGTAGATGTAGGTTTGTCTCGGGTCCTTGGAAAAGGCGATATCCCAGACGGCGCCGTCGCCCAAGGTGTTCTTCTCGATGAAGGTTTCCTTCACGAAGGTGCCGTCCTTCTGGAACACCTGGATGCGGTCGTTCACGCGGTCGCACACGTAGACCAGACCGTCATTCGCGAGCTCGGCGCAGTGCACCGGTGTGCGAAACTGCTGCGCGGGAGGCGCCTCGGGTTTGTAGGGGCCGAGATCGGTGTCGTCGGGCTTGTGGCCATAAGCGCCCCAATAGCGCTTAAACTTGCCGGTATCGGCGTCCATGACCACGACGCGGCGATTGCCATAGCCGTCAGACACATACACTTCGTTGGCGTCCTTGTCGAAAAATGTCTTGGCCGCCTGGCCAAAGTTTTCCATGTCGTTGCTGCCTTTGCTCCGGCCGGGCTTGCCGATCTGCTTGATGAGCTGTCCGTCTTGGGTAAACTCGAGCACTTGGGCATCACCCTTGCCGTTGCCGCCGATCCAAACGTTTCCCTTGTAGTCCACGGTGATTCCGTGGTTCGAATTCGGCCAATCGTATCCGGAGCCCTTACCGCCCCAGTGTTCGATCAGATTACCGGCCTGATCGAACGCAAGCACGGGAGGCGCCGGCTGGCAGCAATCGGAGGAATTCGTAAGCATGTATGCTTCCTTGGGATCGAGCGAACCCTGCCGGTGAATGATCCACACGTGATCCTGCGAGTCCACGGAGACGCCGATGGTCATGCCCAGCAGCCAGTGGTTCGGCAATGGCTTGGGCCACAACGGGTCCACCTCAAACCGGGGCGCTTGCAGCCCCGAGGCCTGCACCGCCGCCTTCCTTTCAAGCATTGACGATGCGACGCCCAGCGCGATGAGTACGGCGAAAAAGGCCGTAATAGCCCAAAATCTTGCCTTCAAAAACTTCATGCGCTTCCTCCTCGACGATAAAACCGCGCAGTCTTCTGCCTCGTGACGCACGCCGGTGATTGACAGCTCGCAACACTATTTCCTATCAGGCGCAATGTCAATAACAATGCCCGATTGTGAGACTGGAGACTCCGGAGACTTGCTGCGTCGCCGCGGAGGCAGAACTAAGGCAAGCGAACCTGGTCAAGCAAGCCGTAA
Organism: Candidatus Acidiferrales bacterium; assembly: GCA_050015335.1. Lineage (GTDB taxonomy): Bacteria > Acidobacteriota > Terriglobia > Acidiferrales > UBA7541 > Palsa-295. The sequence goes on from JBEKBP010000025.1 coordinate 60,648, forward strand.
TTCTTCGATGGCCGAAGAAGCGGCGAACGAGGTCTGGTAACCGCGCCGGCTATAAATCAACGGCTGGCGCTCACCATGGTTGGCTCCGCAACACGCCTTGGGGACGGAAAGAATTGGGCCATGAGTTCAGGCACTGACGTTCAGACTCGTGCCGGTATCCTGGCTCGTTGCCGCTGCGGCGGGCGATGAACCAGAAGAGCTGCTCGGTGAGAACTGTTGCAGATCCTGCTGGAGCGAAGCAAAGGCCGTCTGTGCGCTACCTAGATTTCCAGACTGCAAAGCCTCCGCGAGGGAGTTGAAGTCTTGCTCGATGGCGCTGGCCTGCTGGGAGTCCGCGCCGTGGTGGCGAGGATGGTGGCGGTGCGTTCCCGCCTGCTGCAGCCCTTGCTGAAGAGCGGCGAAGTCCTGCTGCGCGGCGCTGAGATTGCCATTCTGCAGATCCTGCTGGAGCGCGGTGAAGGCTTGCTGGACGGGATTCCCATTGCTCGCATTGGTGCTCGCGCTGGCTGGCACTGCCTGTGGAGAGGAAAGGGCCGAGGAGAGCGTAGCGAAGTCCTGCTGCGCCTGCGTCAGATTCCCCGATTGCAGGTCCTGGCCCAGTTGCGTGAAGTCGTCCTCGATCTGCTGCAGCGTGCTGGTCTGGTTGTTCTGGGTCTGACCTTGGGTCTGACTGCTCTGTGCTTGGAGAAGCTCAAACAAGTTATTGCTCGAAATCCCTGATATCGACATAGGCAGTCTCCATAACTGGTTCAAATTGTATTCGTGCTACATCGTAGGATCGGCGCTTGCGGTCTGTGGCTGGACAGCGGGCCAAGGCCACGACTCACCGAGCACTAGAGCCGATGAGTTGCCAACGCGAGGTCCGCTGGAATCCAAGGTAATTTCTGTAACATACTGATATATAACGGTTTATAAGAACCGTCCGTATCCGCGTACAGATTGTGTTGCAGGCAACACGGCAAGAAAGGCCCAAGGACCCGGCAAGAGCCTCCGGGCACTCTACCACCCGGTCCTCACCATCGTCGGAAATCAGATGTCGTAGTAGAGATGGAACTCATAGGGATGAGGACGCATCCGCACGGGATCGGCCTCGTTCTTTTTCTTGTAGTTGATCCAGAGTTCGACGTAATCTTCCGGAAAGACTCCGCCCTCGGTCAGAAATTTATGATCCTTGCTGAGTTCTCCGAGTGCCTCGTCGAGTGAACCCGGCATCGACGGTATCTTTGCCGCTTCCGCAGCGTCCAGTTCGAAGATATCTCGGTCGAGCGGTTGGCCGGGATCGATCTTGTTCTTGATGCCGTCAAGCCCCGCCATCAGCATGGCCGAGAAGGCTAGGTAAGGATTGCAGGATGGATCGGGTGGCCGGAACTCGAGCCGCTTTGCCTTGGGGCTTTCCGAATAAACCGGAATGCGCACGGCGGCCGAGCGGTTGCGCTTTGAATAGGCTAGGTTCACGGGTGCCTCATAGCCTGGCACTAGGCGCTTGTAGGAGTTGGTTCCCGGAGCGATGATGGCTGACAGCGCGCGGGCATGCTTGAGCAGTCCGCCCGTATACCAGAGCGCCATCTGCGAAAGCCCCGCATAGCCGTCTCCGGCAAAAAGGGGCTTGCCGTCTTTCCACAATGACTGGTGAGTGTGCATACCCGAGCCATTGTCCGAGAAAATCGGCTTCGGCATGAATGTGACGGTCTTGCCCGCTTTAGCGGCCGTGTTCTTGATGATGTACTTGTACTTCATCATGTTGTCGGCTGAGTTCAGAAGAGTATTGAACCGCAAGTCGATTTCAGCCTGTCCGCCGGTGGCCACCTCGTGATGATGGCACTCGACGTCCATCCCGATGGCCTGCATCTTCAACACCATCTCCGAGCGCAAATCCTGGAAGTGGTCGCTCGGCGGAACAGGAAAATACCCTTCCTTGTATCGGGTGCGGTAACCCAGGTTGGGGGTGTCTCCCAGTCGGCCGGAGTTCCAGCGGCCTTCATCAGAGTCGATAAAATAGAAACCGTGCTGCGGGGCTTGATCGAAGCGGACGCTGTCAAAGATGAAGAACTCGGCTTCGGCGCCGAAGAACGCCTTGTCGGCAAATCCCGTGCTTGCCAGATAAGCCTCCGCGCGTTTAGCAACGTGTCGGGGGTCGCGGTGGTATGGCTTGTGCGAGAGGGGATCGGTGGCGTCTCCGATCATCACCAATGTCGGTTCCGTGCGGAACGGATCCATAAACGCCGAATTCGGGTCCGGCATGAGCAACATGTCCGACTCGTGGATCGAAGCCCATCCTCGAATCGAGCTGGCATCGAATCCGAATCCTTCCTTGAAGGAGTCTGCTGTGAGCTCACCGATCGGGTAGCTGACGTGCTGCCAGATGCCCGGGACGTCTATGAAGCGCAGGTCCAGGATCTTGGCGTTATGCTTTGCGGAATATTCAAGAACGGCTTTTGCGTCCATGCTTCCTCCTTTTTGCTGGTGAGCGGCGACCGGGCCGCATTCAAGGGGCGGAGGTTAGCGCGGCGGATATTCTTCGTCAAGATCCATGTGGCTGTTTCTCTATGCACGTTATCGATAACTTCGATTAAATTTTTATGACTTGTTTACGAATTCTCTCAGTGTGTTTTTGGAAGGCTGTTAGGGGGCCGGGCATTTGGCTCCGACCTAACATTTTTGCTCTCGGCGCGGGGTAGCCGCGAAGTATACGATCAACTCGACGCTGCTGTTGGAGTCGATGCCAGATTCAGCGCCGCCCGAGTTTCTTGCACCAGTGCGGCGAACAGTTCGGGTGCAGACAATCCCCGGCTCATGCTGACAGCTTGCCCAGCCCACAGCGACAAATACTCGGGCCGATTCTGCTTTCCAGCGGCTTGCCGGATGGGGCTGGTCAGGGCGTTCTGGATGGGGTAGGGAGGAAGTTCGCCGGAAAACGGCGTGAGCTTGCGCATGAACTCATTCACGAGGCCTCGCGCGTGTCTGCCGGAATAGATGCGGCTTACGCGGGTTTGATCGTCGCGCGCGCCCATCAGCGCCTCTTGCCAAGCCGCCGGAATGCCGGATTCGGGGCAGCTGAGAAAAGCCGTTCCCATCTGCGCGCCCGCCGCTCCCAGGATTAGCGATGCGCCGATCCCGCGCCCGTCCATGATCCCCCCTGCGGCAATCACCGGCACGCGAACCGCGTCCGCCATCTGCGGCACCAGCGCCATCGTGCCAACCAACGACGATTCAGGGTCACCAAGAAACGTTCCGCGATGCGCGCCCGCCTCAGAGCCCTGCGCGCAGATCAGATCCGCGCCGACGGCATCCCACGCTTTGGCCTCGGCGACGGTCGTCGCGGTGCCCATCACCAGAATCCCGCGTCCCTGGAGCGCCGCCACCTGCGCTTCCGCGAGGATGCCAAACGTGAAGCTCGCGAGCGCGGGGCGCTCCTCCAGTACCGCTTCGAACTGCGCCTGATTGTCCTCGGAGTACTTCGCCAAAGGCTCGCCGGGCGGGAGCCCAAGCTCGTCGCGGATGGGTGCAAGTAGTTCGAGCGCACGGGCAACCTGCCGTGGATCGGGATTTAGAGGTGCCAGAATGAACAGATTTACGCTGAACGGCTTGCTGGTGAGCTGCCGGAGGCGAGCAATGCCGGCGTGGATCGCGTCAGGAGACAGTATCCCTGCCGCGAACGCTCCGAGACCGCCTGCATTCGAAACGGCGGCGGCCAGTTCAGGAGTCGAAGCGCCGGCCATCGGCGCAAGAAGGATCGGATACCCGACCCCCGTAAGCTTCGTCAGCGGCGTCGCCGGGAACATAGAGCTCGATTCCAATACGACTGCATTCTAATCGTAATACTCCGCCCCGAGATGAGTAATCAGTTCTTCGCCCATCATCCAGCGCAGCGTGTTTTTTAGTTTCATCAGTTGGATGAACAAATCGTGTTCGGGATAGAGCTCCGGCGCGCACATCGGTGACTTGAAGTAGAAGCTCAACCACTCTTGAATCCCGCGCATCCCCGCGCGTTTGGCCAAGTCGAGGAAGAGCACCAGGTCGAGTACGATGGGTGCGGCGAGAATTGAGTCGCGGCACAGGAAGTCCACCTTGATCTGCATCGGGTAGCCGAGCCAGCCGAAGATGTCGATATTGTCCCAGCCCTCTTTGTTATCCCCGCGCGGCGGGTAGTAGTTGATGCGTACCTTGTGGCAGAAATTGCCGTACAGCTGGGGATACACCTTCGGCTGCAGGATGTATTCGAGCGCGCCGAGCTTCGATTCTTCCTTCGTTTTGAACGAGCCGGGATCGTCGAGCACTTCGCCGTCGCGGTTGCCCAGAATGTTGGTCGAGAACCAGCCGTTGAGACCCAGCATGCGTGCCTTGAACGCCGGTGCCAGCACCGTTTTCATCAGCGTCTGGCCCGTCTTGAAATCCTTCCCGACGATGGGTACGCCCTGGGTCTTCGCGAATTCCTCGAGCGCAGGAATGTCGACGCTCAGGTTCGGCGCGCCGTTCGCGTAGGGAACTTCTTCGGCGATCGCCGCATAGGCGTAGAGCATGGACGGCGCAATCGCCGCATGATTCGCCTTCATGGCTTTCTCAAAGGACCCCAGATCTTTGTGCACGGCTTCCGGCTTCATAAACACTTCAGTGGAGCCGCACCAGACCATCACCAGGCGGTCGAGCTTGTTTTTCTTCTTGAACCCGCGAATGTCGTCGCGAATCTGCTCGGCCAGATCGAACTTGTTCTTGCCCTTCTTCACGTTGGTGCCGCTGAGATTTTTTACGTAGTTCTGGTCGAAGGCGGCCTTCATCGGCTTGATGCTTTTGAGGAATTTTTGCGCTTTGGCGAGGTCTTTAGCGTCGAGCACGCCCGCTTTTGTCGCGGCGTCGTAGGCGCTGTCGGGGTAGATGTCCCATCCGCCGAAGACAATGTCCTTCAGGCCGGCGAGCTTCACAAACTCGCTGATCTTCGGCACGCGCGCTTCGGTCCGCCGCCCCAGACGAATCGTTCCCATTTGCGTGAGCGAACCCACCGGCACGGAGTGTCCTTGCCGCACGAGTTCCACGCCCGACATCACCGTGGTGGCCACTGCCCCCATGCCTGGCGTGAGCACTCCCAGTTTCCCTTTTGGCGGAGCAATGCTGACGGGCCTGCGCATTCAGTTCCCCCCTGATCTTTCAGCTTAGATAGGTCGCGTGTGATTCAATGCCGCGCGCCGATTGGCACAAAGTAAAACATCATGCTGCATCCGGCACGCATTTGCAAATTCATTCCGGCGTGGTAGGCAGGTTCCGACTGCGTATTACTCAGATGGGATGAGAAGGCCGGTCTCCAGCGGGATGCGATATGCTCCCGATTGATTGACGCGCTCAGGGCGCAAGGAAAAGGAGACCGGCGATGAAGAAGATTAGCACGACCGAGAAATTCAGAAAGGAAAGTTTGAAAGACCGCAAACTCACGATCGGTTTGGATCTGGGAGATCGTTCCAGCTCCTACTGCATCCTGGACGAATCGGGCGAGGTGCTTTAGGGAGCATCAACTAGGGACGCCGCCGAAGGTCATAAAGGGTGCATTCGGCAAGATGCCGCGTGGTCAAATCGCACTGGAAACAGGAACGCATTCCCCTTGATTAAGCCGGCTTTTAACTCAGCTGGGACACGAAGTGATCGTGGCTCACGCGCGAAACGTGCGATCAATCAGCGAGAGCAGCCGATAGGATGACCGGCTGGATTGCGCGGACACTGGCGCGGCTGGCCAGGATCGATCCCGAGCTGTTGGGGCCGGTGCAACACCGCAGTGCAAAAGCACAAATTCACCTGACGGTGATCCGGGCCCGGACGGGGCTGGTGAGCGCTCGAACGGCCTTAGTGAATGCGGCGCGGGGGTTGGCACAATCGTATGGCGAACGACTGCGAGGATGCGGCACAGCACAGGCAAGCCGGGAGCTAGCCGCTGGACTGAGCGTGGAGTTGCGCGATGCTTTGAATCCGCTCTTGGGAGAGATCAAATCGCTGAACGAACGCATCAAGGAATATGACGCACGGATCGAACAAATCACCAAGGAGAGCTACCCGGAAGTTTCATTGCCCAAGCAGGTCAAGGGTGTAGGAAACCTGATCGCGCTGACGTTTTTCCTGACGATAGAAGACCCACATCGATTTTGGAAGAGTCGCGACGTCGGATGTTTTCTCGGGTTGCGACCTGGACGCAGGAACTCCGGGCAGAGCCAGCCGCAACTGCACATCAGCAAAGAGGGAGACCGCTACCTGCGAACGATGATGGTGCAGGGCGCATACTACATTCTGGGACCCTTTTGAGAAGACAGTGATCTGCGACGATGGGGACTGCGACTTGCCGAGCGCGGAGGGAAAAACGCCAAGAAACGAGCGATCGTTGCGGTGGCTTGGAAGTTGGCAGTATTACTTCATAGCTTGTGGGTGAGCGGAGAGGTGCATGAACCATTGCGAAATAGCCTCAAGGTACAGGTAGCGGCATAGAGTTGGAACCGAACAGGCGAGCTCAGCCGCTGAGATCAGGTGACTGCGACAAATGCCTGGCCCCCACGAGTACGCCCAACTTGCACCGAGCGATCATCGCTCAACAAAGAGTGCGGATGGAAGGATGGCGACAGAGGCGGCTTGGCTGAACTGAAGTCCAATCACAGACTTCTCACGGAAGGTGGTGGGTTTAACAGCAAAGGATCCCTTTACGCAAAAACAAAACGGTTCTGCACAAGAATTCGTAAAAGTATGCAATTGGCGCGGGTTTCAGAATGCAGGGCTTCGGCGTTTAGAGGATAGGTTTGCCATCATGGGCCGTTGGTGTGGCGGCTTCATTAGAG
>JBEKBP010000026.1:0-65813 GCA_050015335.1 Candidatus Acidiferrales bacterium
CCCTATCCTGATGCTCGCTTCGCCGCCACTCATCCAAGATAAGAGCCGTATGCGTAAACGCGCTTGTACGGATCTGTGCGGGGGGCGATCAGCAATGGTCGTCCCTACCGCGACAGTTATCCTGAAACGGGGTTCTGGGAAGCACCGGGTTCCGTATGGACTGGCGGCGGTTCTTCCGCTGTTCCCTCGCCGCTTCCAGCTTCCGATCCCGCTCGGCCCGAATCTCCCGCTGATGCCCGGCGAGCATGTCCTTCGGCGCGATGTAGCCGATGGCGCTGTTCAGGCTCACAAACGGTAGTAGGCGTGCCTCGGCCTGAAGCCGCGTCAGGCTCGGCCTTTGCACGGGTAAACCGAAGAACTGCGATGGTGCCGCCGTCGCCCCCAAAATCCATACCGGTAGGCTCAAGGCCCCGTTCGATGGCGGTGCGCAGCAATTCCAGCGTGTGGGCGTCAGGGTGGAGGAAGATGTCGCTCCGAACCAGAGTCGGCTTTCCGTCGGGGGACTTGGTTGCTCGCTTCGCTGCCGTGTCCGACGCGCAGCCTGATGCCGCGACAGCGGCAGCCCGTCGCCGACCATCGTCGTAGGCTTCCTCGCACAGGCGGCGGATCAGGCTCGTGGCGTAGTGCTCCGCATCCTCGAACCATTGCGCCTCGGGCACGTCGCGCCCCAGTTGGACGATCTCCAGCGCGACGTAGCGCATGGTCTCGTAGCTCAGGATGTCATTCCTGCTCATAGTGCTCCCCGATCTGCTCCCTCATCGGAACTGTGATCTCGTCGCTCACAAGGGCGGGTAAGCCGACAACGGCGTCAAACCAAGCCGCTCCGCGATCTGGGGATACTTGGCGAGCAGCCGCGAGAAGTTCCTCCGCGCCCGAGAAGCCGGGCAGTTGGGGTACGCGCAGGGATGCCGGCCGATCAGCGCCCAGCGGTTCATCTTTCTTGCGAGCAGATGCTCGCGGATTTGCGGTCGTGCGTGCAATTCGGTTTTCCTCCGACAAAACTCCAGGTCTGCGCTTCTCGGCGACAGAACTCGGGAGCCAGTTTTTGCAGCAAAGAGGGCAATTTCGCGTGCCGGGAGAAATCAGCAGCCCTGCCCGAACTGCCAAAACGCTGCTCCACGAAGAGGATTTGAAAGTTCGGGAATAGTTCCGCAAATTACCCCCGAAAGCGGGGCTTCAGGGAATATGCTTCAGCGGATTGTCGCACTTGTGAGCGATCCGCAGGTCCAGCAGCCGACGCTCAAGCTCTGCCAGCGCCTCGCAAGCATAGTCGCCGTCCGACTCGACCTCGTCGGCGAGTTGCGTCCATGTCGTTGCTTTGACCTTCTCGTCGCCGTGGTTCATTGCTTGACCGTCTCCAGCCGTGCCCTGATCTGGTCGTCCAGCTTGAGGTTGACTTCCGCCAAGTCGAGTTGCTCAAGCGCCCCGACGCGGCGCTCAAGCTCGTTGTGCTGTTCAGCCAACTGCTTGACGAATCCGATCAACTTCTGCAACTGCGCTTCCTGCTTTTCGGTCATTCGCCCCCCCAAACCAGTGGACAACGTGGACACGGTGTGTTGTCTGTCCACTACCCTTGTCCACTGGACAAGATCGCGTAAGTCCTTTCTTTATATATATTGGACAAGAAATCCTAAGTAGGTGGACAAGTGGACAAGCAACACCGTGTAGGGTTTGTCCACCACTTTCACAGTCCGTCCGCCTCTGCCGTCATCACACGTTCCTCGCTGTGCCATGGCTGTTCTTCGTTGAGAGACAGCCACCACGGTCCGCCCGGCTGCTTCCGCACGAAGATGCCAAGGTCGCGGTTCGCCCGTTGGATAGTCTTGTCGCTGATGCCTTGCTCCTCGCCGATGCGGTACACGTCGCGGAGCAGCTTCGGTCCGGTCTCAAGCTGCGCCATGACCAGCGCCTTCGCGACCTCGATCTTCTTCTTGTCTTTGTTGCCCGAGCCGTCCGCGTCCCGGTTCTTCTGCAAGACCTCGTCGGCGCTCTCCTCGGACTCGCCCAGCCAGTCGGTGCGGGGCAGTATCTCGTTCTTGCCGTCGATCACTACCGTGGCGTCGATAATCTGGTACTTCATGCCCGTGCGCTTGCGTGCGAGGTTGCCCTTCACCAAGCTCATGAAGTACTCGCCCTTCTTTTCCCTGTCCCTTGCGAACCCCCAGACCGCACGGCTCACGCCCACCACGCTAGACGCGCCCAGAATCTTTCCAATGGCGTCGGCGTCCCCACGCTTGTTGTTATGGATGATTCCCACGAACGCGGTCTTGCTCGACTCGCAGGCGTCGGCTATCGCCTCCATGACCGGGCGCACTTCCTTGTCCTTGTTGGGGTCGCAGCCGCCGAAGTACGACGAAATGGGATCGAGCGCGACCGCCGCGATGTCCGGGTTGTTCCTCAGCGTCAGCTTGAGCAGCTTCGAGTCCTCCGCCAGTTGCAGCATCCGCTTCTTCGTCTTCTGCTTCGCCTCGGTCTTGATCACGACGCGCTCAAGGATCACGACCTTGGTCAGGTCGGCTTCCGCCGCGATGAGCCTCGGGATCAGCGTGCTCTTCAGGTCGTCCTCGGTCGCGGCGAGCAGCACGCGCTGCGGCCCGCGCTCGTTCTTGGTGCCGTCGGGGAAATCCTTCCCGGTGGTGACCCGCGGTCTCACACTGGGGTGCACTCCCAATTCAAAGCCCATTTGCTATTCGCGAATCGCGAATGTATACTCTGGAATATGTATCTCAAGCCCCAAGACGTGGTAGTTCTCATAAAGCTCCTGGAATACGGAGAGAAACGGCCTCCGTATGCTCGCATCGCTCACGAACTCTTCTTGAGCGCCTCCGAGGTTCACGGCGCTGTTCAACGAGCTAAGCAGGCTCGCTTGCTGACTGGCATTGAGCCGAACGTCATTCCCAATAAATCTGCTCTCGAAGAGTTTTTGATTCACGGCCTGAAATACGCCTTTCCGCCACAGCGGGGCGAACTCACACGAGGAATGCCAACCGGATACGCGGCGGAACCGCTCAAAAGCCGCGTTTCCGCCAGCAACGACGCTCCACCTGTTTGGCCATTTTCTGAGGGCAAGATGCGAGGGTATTCGTTTGCTCCACTCTATAAGACCGTTCCGCAGGCGGCATTGCGCGATCCATATCTCTACGAAATGCTCGCTTTAATCGATGCCCTTCGCGATGGCAGGGCTCGCGAGCGGCGCATTGCCGAAGACGAGATCAAAACCAGACTGCAGTCACCGAAACATGCCGAACTCGAACATTGAGCTTCTCAAGGAGGTTGCCAAGCGTCTGGGTCCTCTCCTGCACGAAGTTGTTTTCGTGGGGGGCTGTACGACGGGTTTGTTTATCACCGACGAGGCTGCAGCGGACGTTCGTCCCACGTTTGACGTTGACGTTATCGCCGAAATCACGTCTTACGCTGACTACGCCGATTTTTCGGAGCGTTTGCGAGCTCTAGGTTTCCGAGAGGATACAACCAGGGGCGCGCCCCTTTGCCGTTGGCTGATTGACGGTATGAAATTGGATGTTATGCCGATTGAAGGAAAAATCCTTGGATTCACAAATCGCTGGTATCAAGCTGCTATGGGCGCCGCACAACAAATTGAACTCGAACCGGGCCTCCGCATTCGCGTCGTCACCGCTCCTTATTTTGTAGCCACAAAACTTGAAGCATTCAGAGGCCGTGGACGAGGTGACTACACGAGCAGCCATGACCTAGAAGATCTCCTGGCCGTTGTTGACGGCCGCGGCGAGATCGCCTCCGAGATAGCCACCGCAGGCGACTTGAGATCCTACATCGCCAGGGAATTTCGAACTTTGCTCGAAAGTTCGGTTTTTATCGATGCCTTGCCAGGCTATCTCCTACCGGATGCCGCTAGCCAAGGTCGTCTCTCAATTCTGTTGAGCAGACTCAAAGAAATCTCCACCTAGGGAGTGCTTGCAAGGAGAGAGCGGCTGCTCACCAGGCAGTGTGCTTTTCCATCATCGATCCGCAATCGCCGCTTATAGACAGTGCACTTGGTCGGATAGGCTGGGTGAAACTCAGTCAACAAACGCAGCGTCAACCTTAGCGCGGGTCTGCGGTGCGTGCATGTCACCAGTTCCCAAGTAGTTCATGGTGGTTTCCAAATCTTTGTGACCCAGCCAAGCCTGAATACTGCGAACTGGTACGCCTGCCTCCATCCATCGAGTTGCGCAGCTTTTGCGGAAGCGATGAAGGATGAAGTGCTGGCACACCGGGTCAGTCTTGCAGGTTACTGTGCGTTTAGCAGTTCTAATTTCCTCAATTTGCTTCCCGAGTGCCTGCAACTGTTCTTGTGTCTTGGCTGCGTCAAAGGCCTTTTCAATAGCTTTACCTCGAGCTCGTTTTTCCTGCCGTGTCAGCTTTGTGACTTCAGCCGTGCAGTGCCCGCAGTTCAAACCGGCACGCAGCGCAATCCTCTTCAGCTTCCGTAGGAAATGCTTTTCAGGTTGTGAGATATCGTTGACGAACAGCCAGCGTGGGTGTGGTGGGCTTTTCTTTCTCGCCTTCAGTTCCTCAGTCAGTGAGGCGGGGAGGGGAACAGTGCGCGATTCGTGACTCTTCGGTGTGAAGCCCACGTCAGCCTTCGGCCGCACCGTCACAGTGCCTTTGCTCAAGTCTAAGTCCGGCCAAGCACAGTAGGTCACTTCCGCTTCGCGCAGCCCAGAGCCGAGGAAAAACCTATAGCGCAGTTTTTCTTCCGCGTCCATCGCTGCGAAGAGTTTCTTCAACTCATCCGGTGAGTATGGAACGGCACTTTCGACTTCGAATACTGGGAACTCATCCCACGCTAACGGGTTCTTGAAGCCGTTTTTCTTCAGCAGGAAGGTCACGGTCAACAGGCGGGTGTGTTGGGTCTTCGGTGACAAGCCTTTCTGTGCCATCCAATCTCGGTAGCGTCGCATTGTGTCTGCGTTGATGGCGTCCATGAATCGCACGCGGCTGCCTATGGCTTCCTGAAATTCACCAAGATGGAGCCGGTACGCGGTCAGCGTCTTCTTCGCCTTGCCTGCCTTGAGTTTTAGGAATGCTTCGCACGCGGTCTTGATTGGAACCCGACCAGCGTTGCTTATCGTGTCAAGCTCCGCAACGGTCAGCCCGCGTGCTTTCGCCTCAAGGGCGTGATGGCGTATTTCTGCCGCTTCTGTGGCAGCTTCCAGCGAATCACCAGCAGGTTCCCATATCTTCCTGCCATCTGTGGAAAACCTCAGGTAGAAGGGGCCTGACACAGTGGAAGTTCGGTGTCCACGTCCCAGCTTGACCTTTCGGTAGCGCCACTGCCCGGCATCGTTCTTTTGCCGGGTGTAGACAGACACTTTCATGCCGCACGACCTTTCAAATAGCTTGAAAAGTGTGACATGAATGTAGCACGGTTTAAATATGCTTGTGTTTTATTGGTAATTATTACTTTGGCGGAGAGGGGGGGATTCGAACCCCCGACACCCTTTTGGGGTGTAACTGCTTAGCAGGCAGCCCTGTTCGGCCACTCCAGCACCTCTCCGCGGTGGAAAGCGAGTGAAATCCGGAAAGCCTGCCCCGATAGTATAGCATCAAGGTTTCCGCCTGACCTGCCATTGACTGGGGTCGCCGGCGTTGTCCATTCTGTCTCTGTGCCGGTCCCGGATTGACGCGAGCGCCATGCTCTCGTTCCATACAACCAACCTATAGCGCTGATTCTGACACTGCTTCGAGTATCATTCCACAGGCTCGGGCGGCGTGCCCGGCAGCAGCCTTTGTATGTCGATCGAAGCCTCGTTTCGTGTCTCCGCGACGTTAGCCGGTGTGGTTGAGCGCTGCTGGGAAAAAGCGGCTCCGCCTGCCGAGTGGAATCTCACCCCCGAACGGTTCCGTCTCTTGTTGGAAAGAAGCATAGCTCAAGGATTTGGCGGCAAGCAGCCCAATGCCGATGAAATAGGGAGGTACCTCGGGATGCTGCATCTCGCGGACTTGGCGCTTGCAGGCGCATGCAGCACCGGGATCCCCGCGGCATGGGACTTTTTTGTCGCGCAATACCGGCCCGAATTGTACCGGGCCGCCCGGGCCATCGCGGGCGATTCATTCGGGCGCGAACTCGCGGATTCGCTTTACGCGGATTTGTACGGTTTGCAAGAGGTGGACGGGCGAAGAAAATCGCTGTTCGATCATTTCCACGGCAGAAGCAAGCTCGGCACATGGCTGCGGGCGGTAATGGCGCAACGGCACGTTGACGAGTTTCGGCGGACGCGGCGCACGGAACCTTTGGAAGAAGTGCCCGGCGATGAGCACATCGAAAGAGCACTTGGCGTGCGACCCGCAGACCCAGGTGATCTTTACGATCCCGAGCGCCCTAGACTCCTGGCGATGCTGCAGGCTGCATTGAGCGCCGCGCTCGCGGCTCTGGATGCCCGCGATCGGCTCCGCCTCGCCTATTATTACGCTGATGAGCTTACACTGGCCCAAATTGGCCGCCTCCTCGCCGAGCATGAGGCCACGGTGTCTCGCAAGCTTGATCGCACGCGGCAAGACGTTAGAAAGCGTGTTGACGCCGCCCTGCGCAGCGAGAAGAAACTAAGCGAGGCGCAGTTGCGCTTGTGCTATGAATACGCGCGAGAGAAGTGGCCGTTCGATCTAACGCAGGTGCTTTCGGCTCGCCAATGACATGGCGTGCAAGATTTACGGTAGGGAGCGTTCTAAGGGTTAAGGGAGCCTAGCATCATGACTGCGCACGATCGGGACACTGCGATATCGGGGCTTCTTCGGCAAAGCCTTCAGGCCGATACGGTCGCGCAAGGCCAGTGCCCTGGTCCCGATATTCTCGCCGCCTACTATGAGCGCTCGCTCGGCTCAGACGAGTTGCCTTGCTGTGAGCTCCATGTGTCGCAGTGTTCCCGCTGCCGCGAGCAGCTAGCTCTAATGGTCCGAGCGGAAGCGCCCCTACCAGCAGAACCGCGTCACGGTTGGCTGTTGGATTGGCGATTGCTACTATCGGCCGCAACCGCACTACTGATTCTTACAGTAGGGGGATTGCATCGACCGGTATCGAAACTCGCCGTCGATCGCACCGCAACCAGACCGCTCGTGGCAATTTCGAGAAGCGAGCAGAGCGCTCCGCCACAGCCTCCGCAGCCTTCTGCGTCCGTGCTGGCTCTGCGATCGGGAGCTGCCGGCGAATCGCGTTCAAAACCGGAGTTGGATAGGGTTTCTCCGCAACCGCGAGCCTCCCGGGTTGAAGCGCCGGGTGTTATGCAGAAGACACCGTCGGGAGATTTGTCGTTCGATGGCAGCGAAGCGGCTCGCGACGCGGATTCGCTGAAACTCGGATCGGAGCAGCAGGCCGGCGGTCAGTCCAACCGCCTCTCTGAACCAAAGGTCCGCGACCTAAAAAGCGCGGCAACTCCGACCCCCATAGTACCAGGACCCGCAGTCGGACCGCAGTTGGCTGCGCCGGAGTCCGCGACAAACGCCAGCGCAGGGGTGGGCGCTCGGACTATGACGTCTGGCGCCGTTATCGTCGCGCCTGCTGAACTCCCGAAGGCCAAGCAGCCGCCACAGGGGCTTATCGTCGGCGAGCTCGGCGCAGCCAGTGGAAGATCCCTCGCACAATCGGCAGAGCAGCGATCGGTGCAAACGATCATTCCGACGCCCGACCCGAAAGTGCTGTGGCGCATAGCGGGAGGTGGTTTTATCGAGCGGTCCGAAGACAGTGGCGCTACGTGGCGTGGGCAACTCCCCGAATCCAACGCCCATTTCACCGCCGGCGCTGCCCCGACGACGAAAGCACTTTGGCTCGTCGGTGAGAACGGCCTGATTCTCCTGACGAAGGATGGGTCTCACTGGAAAGAAATCCTCCCTCCCATCCCCGCCGATTTTGTCTCCGTAGATGCAAAGAGCGCGTCATCTGCCACGGTGATAGCCACAGGCGGGCAGAAGTTCTCGACCTCCGACAGCGGCAAGAAATGGGTCCCCGCACCTTAGGCCGCCCCCCACAATTTAGGCTGCAAGAAATAGCGTTGGCTTCGTTCTAAGGCATGAAGAGATGTTCAGCCAAGGAGACCACCATGTCCTCATGCGCGTCATGTCCGGTTAGGACCGCAGTCTGTTTCGTAATTTTCGCACTGGTTTCGCCTGCCATTCGCCTCGACGGCGCTCGCGGAGCGACCGCGAGTGACCAGGGGGCGGCGACCACCGACAAAGATCAAGTGGATTTATCCCTGACGGTTTATAACGGCAATCTCGCGCTCATACGCGACGTCCGACAGATTCGCCTCCAGCCTGGCGTCGCTGCGCTACGCTTTGAGGATGTCGCTGCCTCCATCAATCCTGCGACGGTGCATTTCCGCTCTCTCACCGTGCCATCAGAACTCAACGTTATCGAGCAGAACTATGAATACGACCTGCTCGACCCGCAAAAGCTCCTCCAAAAATATGTGGGACGCGAAATTACGGTCGTGCGTCCTGAAACCAACGCTGGTTCGACTCGCTGGGTTGAGACCAAGGCGGTGCTGCTGGCCAACAACGGCGGCCCCGTCTGGAAAATTGGCAACGAGATCGTCACGGGCATGGCAGCTGACTCCTACCGCTTTCCCGATCTGCCGGAGAATCTCTACAGCCGGCCTACGCTTGTCTGGACGTTGGATAATCGCGGTACCGAGGCACAGCGGGTCGAAGCCTCGTATCTCGCGAACAGCATGAACTGGAGCGCGGATTACGTGCTCACCGTGGGCCGCGACGGAAAAAAAGCCGATCTCGATGGCTGGGTAACGCTCACCAACAATAGCGGCGTTGCGTACAACAATGCCAAGCTCCAGCTCGTCGCCGGACAACTGCACCGCACTCAGCCGCTCATGAACATGAAAGCGATGGCGGGTGCCCTGAGCGATGTCGCGGACGCTGCGAAGCAGCAATTCTCGCAGGAGGCATTCTCTGAGTATCACCTCTACACTCTCGGACGGCGTACCTCGATTCAAAACAGCGAGTCCAAGCAGATCAGCCTTCTGAACGCCACCAGCATCCCGGTTGAGAAATATCTCCTCGTGGAAGGGCTGCCGTATTACTACCGCAATCCACAGGGGACCGGCAACGCCATCCCACAGCCGGTAGAGGTCTATTACCGGTTCAAGAATGAGGACAAGGGGGGGGTGGGAATGCCGTTACCCGCGGGAACTATCCGTGTTTACGAGGCCGATTCACAGGGGGGCACGCAATTCGTCGGCGAAGACAACATCAGCCACACTCCAAAAGACGAAACGCTCCGCATTCACGTGGGCGATGCCTTTGACGTGATCTGCGAGCGCAAGCAGATGGATTACAAGAGGCTTGCGCCAAACCTCTATGAAATTGAATACGAGATTCTTTTGCGCAATCACAAACCCAGTCCTGTGACGGTTGAAGTGCGCGAGCCGATCGGCGGCGATGGGGAAATCGTGAACTCAAATTACATGCCAACGAAGCTGGATTCGACCACCATCGGCTTCTCGATCCGGGTGGAAAAGGATGGCACGGCCACTCTGGATTATCGCGTTCGCGTGAAGTGGTAGCGCTTGCAGAAAAAGATCAGCCCGGGCGCGAGCTTCCCATAGATCCGATGGCGGTAGCTGTGGTTTCAGACTGCCGGCGCCAAGGGGGAGCCGGTGGTCACGCAGGGCTCACTGGATTCGCGGGGGACGCTTGCCAGAAGTGCCTGCAGGGCTGCCTGATCGACCGGCCGCGAGTAAAGATATCCCTGGCCAAATTCGCAACCGAACTGTTTGAGGTAGGCGCACTGTCCGGGTGTTTCGATGCCTTCGGCGATCACTTTGAGGTTGAGATGATGAGCGAGCGTGACGATCAGTTGAACGATTTCGCGGCTTTCCCCATCGTGCTCAATATTGCGAACGAATGAGCGATCGATCTTAAGAACATCGACGGGGAAACTGCGCAGGCGGCTCAACGACGAATGGCCGGTGCCGAAGTCGTCGATACTGAGGCGGACGCCGATGTCCTTCAGCTGGGAGAAAATACGGTTCGTGGCTTTCGGATCGCTCATCGCCATGGTTTCGGTGATTTCAAACTGTAAGCTCGATGGAGCGACCCCGGTTTCATCAAGGGCTGCCTTGACGTCGGCGACCAGATTGCTCTGTGCGAACTGGCGAGGAGACACGTTGATGGTGGTCGTCAGCAGCGGGTCGGTGTTAAAGAGCAGATGCCATGCGTGGGCCTGCCGGCAAGCTTCCTTGATGACCCATCGGCCGATGGGAACGATCAGACCGGTTTCTTCCGCGACTTCGATGAAGTCTCCCGGACCGACCATTTCCGATTCGTTGTGCCACCAGCGGACGAGCGCCTCCACGCCGGCGATCTTGCCTGTCGAGAGATGGATAATCGGTTGATAGAAGACGCGGAGCTCTTCGTGCTCGATCGCTTTGCGCAACTCCGTTTCGAGCTTCAGCCGCTTCACCACGAGGGCGTGCATCTCTGTGTCGAAGACCTCGCAGCCAGACCGGCCCTGCGTCTTGGCGCGGCACATAGCGATGTCCGCATCGCGAAGCATCTCGCCGGGTTTTTGATACGAAGGGGAACTCAGTGCAATACCAATGCTGGCGGAGGTGAAAGCATCGACGCCGTTGGCGGTAAAGGGTTCCGCCAAACCTTGTTGGACCCGCATGGCGACGCGCATGGGATCGCTGGGAGCTTTAGTGTTCTCGAGAAGAACGGTGAATCGGTCGCCGTCCATGCGCGCCAAAGTCTCGTCCCCGCTGGGTCGGTCGGGGTCGCCGGTCGGAGTGGAACGGGACATCGTGTCGTCGTGCCGAAGACGAGTCTTGAGCCTTTTGCTGATGTCGATGATGAGCTGATCGACGACCGCGTGGCCCATGGTTTCATTGAATATTTTCAATCCCTGGATGTCGACGAATAGGACAGCGAACTTAAACTCGGGGTGTCGCTTGCCGTGGTCCATGGCCCGCTGAAGCCGGTCTAAAAAGAGGCTTCGATTGGGCAAGCCGGTGAGCACGTCGTGGAAGGCCTCATGCTCGAGGCGTTCCTCGATGCGTTTGCGCTCGGTGATGTCTCGGTTGACGATGACAAGCTGCGTCACTTGACCTTTTCGGTTTCGGATCGCGCTAGCAGTCGACTCCAGAACACGCCAGTTTCCGTCCTTGTGTCGCATGCGGTATTCAAGGCGCTTACCAACCCCGCTCAGTCGCGCTTCCTTCGCAGCCTCGATCACGCGCTCCCGGTCTTCTGGATGCACTTGCTCAAGCGATCCGCTCGCAGCCAGCTCCTTTAGCGAGTAACCAAGAACTTTCTCATACGCGGGACTGTTGTAGAGGCGTTTCCCCGTCACTTCCACAAGCGCGATCATGTCCGCGGCGTTTTCGCTGACAATGCGGAACAGCTCGTTTTCGCGACGATGGCGTAGCCACTGGTAGGCGATATAGATGTATGGCAAGAGGATCAGGCCAGCCACTTCGGGCCAAGGCCGCTCAAGAGCCCAGCGTGGAAGGTAGATCAGGTTAAGGCCTGTGTTCATTGTGACTGTAGCGCTCACTACGGCGGTGAGAGGGCGTCCCCGGGGATGACGGTCCCAAGTCTCCTATCGCCAGCCGCCTCAGAGAACTTTAGCTGACTAAGCCGAAACTAAGAAGCCGGAGCAAGACTTCGTTAGCCATCTCGTAACTAGTCGCCGAGCCTTGCCGTGTGCGGGGAAGCGATTGGCTTCGTGGGACCCAGCCCCGTAGCCTGTAGCCATAGGAGAGCGAAAAACGGGGGCGTCGTTACTTCGACGGACCGTTTTCGTTCCAGCCTACCGGCGGCAAGAGAGCCCGTAGCGGCCACAGGGGGCGGCAGGGAGTGGGATCCCATTTTGCGCCGTCGGGCTCGCGGCGGAATTGGCCGCTGGTAACGTAGGTTTCGGAGAGATACTTAGGGTCGTCGATGGCCGAGGTTACGGTCATATATACGGTGCCCTGCGGGCCTTCGGGATAGAAGATATTGTAATACTCGGTGAGGACGGCGTTCTCGCTATAGGGAACTCCATTTTTGCGCAAATATCCCGGGCGCATGTGGGTGGTGATGACCTCCAGGTCGCCTCCTTTGCCTGGACTGGGCCCTCCGTAGGCGGCGTCACCTCCGTATTGAACCTGCTTTTCCCATCGCGCGACCGAATCTCCTTGCCACTGGGTCTGGCCGCCTTGCCACCGGGGCCCTCCAAAGTGGAACTGGCGCTTCTGCATGCCGGCGTCGGTTTCCATCTGCAGAGTGTTGTCGTCGGCCCACGTAATGTGAAGGCGTTCCGGGATGCGCATGATGTTGGCGGCGCCATACGCCCGGCACTGATTGCCATCACGCTCGTCCTTTGCGGGGTCCCAAGTATCGGCCACGCGGTGGCCTTCGGCGTTGAGGGGAAGGCTCGAATAATCCCCCTTGGCGGGCGTCAGCATGCGCCAGCGCCAGTCTTCGTTGACGATGGCGACCCAGTAGCCGGTCATGTCGATCACCGCCGATGCCTTCGCGCTGGTCGAAGCTTTCGCGCCCCGGTCCCCCTGTGCTCGCGCAGTACCGACGCCGCCCGGAAGTCGCAGACTGAGCAACAGGAGGGCCGAGGCAGCAAAGTATAAGACGGAGCGACTCTGAACCATGCGCGGCATCGTGATCTGCTCCTCTACTTGGTTCTTACTTCACCTTACTGCTTCTTGCTTTGCTGCGTTTTTTCCTTGGCAAGGTCGCGATAAACGGCTTCGATAAACATGTCGGTTGTCCAGGCGCCGGTGCTCGCGCCGTAGAGTCGGTCATAGTCAAATGTGGGCTTCGCCGCTTTTACCTGCTCGAGGGTCATATTTTTTTTGACCAATTCGGCGATCCGCCCGCGAATAATGGTCAGCATATCGCGATAGTTCACTACATCGTTGCGGTCGCAGAGGTGGCCGTGGCCGGGGACCACGTAGGTGCCGCCTTCCTCGTTTTCCTTGGGAACCAGGATGGAAATGATTTCGTTCAAAGCGTCGATGATTCCGTCGATGCTGCCGCCTTTATCCGATTCGATCACCGGATAACTGATCGTCGAAAACAGATCGCCGACGCTCAAGACCTCCGATCTGCGGAAAAACACCATCGTGTCGCCGTCAGTGTGCGCCGCCGGCATGTAGTAGAAAAGCACGGGTTCGTCGTTGAAGAGCTGAAAGCCCTCGGCGCCGTAGGTAACGGAAGTCGAAACCAATTTCGGGTCGCTATTCCTATTCACCGTATTCTTGTGGCCCACGACGGGCGCCCCTGGCGCCAGACTGACGCGAGTGACGATGGCTTTTGACACCGACGAGTCTAGCCCCGTGCTGCCAGCGTTGGGCAAAGCCCATCCCGCCTGGGAAAGCGTGGCGTCACCGCCAATGTGGTCATCGTCGGAGCTGGTGTTCACGACAAACATGATCGGCAAGCTAGACAACGACCGGATCGCCGCCACCACCTCATCGCTCAGGTCGGGAACACCCGTGTCAACGACGATGATGTACTTCTCACCGACTTGCACGGTGATGTTGCTGGTGGGCTCAACCAACATGTAAACGTTGCCTTGCGCATGAAAAATGTGGACATGAGAGTCGGCCTTTGCTTCCTCTTCCTGTGCGCGGCCGCAGGGAGCAAACGCGATTACCATCAACAATGCGAGCGTCAAGGTCCCGGGCAACCTCCGAGCGCCTCTCGATGAGTTGCCGCTCATCGGCCCGCTTTCTCCGGTGATGGCGCCGGCTTGGCGGCGCCCATTGCGGCCAGCTTCTTTTGGTACTCCGGATACATGGTCTCCGCGCCCCCTCGCGCCGCTTCATAGGGAATCCCGGTTTTATCCGCATACTCACTCAGCCAGGGATTTTGTCCGGGCAGGTGATAGGGGACCCACCCTTTGTCGTGCTCAATCTCAACGCCCTGAATGCACAAATTGGGATAGGTCTCGTTGCCTTCGGCTTCGACCCAGTCGGAGGTCCGGATAAAGGGTTCGGTGAGGTAGATGGGGTCCTTCACGATGGTAACCATGGTGAGGAAGCGATGATGGCGTACCAGATATTCGACCACCGTGGCCCGTTCGCTGCGCGCCAGGCCGTTGCGCCGGACCCAGCCCTCTTTCAGATGGGTGGTTGTTATCTTCAGCGCATCCCCTTCCCATTCCCCGGTAGAGAAGCCTTGCCAGGTGTGAGGCGCCCACGCGGGCGGATGGGGCCGGCCATCCATGTAGATTACGCGGTGCGAAAGCATCCAGCTTGTCGTCAGATGCCACTCTTTGATCCCCTGCGTTAAGGGGTCGGCGACTGACCAGATGCGTAGATTCGCCGGTCCGCGGGGGGCGTAATCCGAAGGGTGAGGCTGACACTGATGCTCCACCATCACCCATTTCTCGGCGTCCCAGGTGTCGCCTCTCTCGCGGTCTTCGTCGTTGATGGGCATGCCGGTGTAATCGCCGATGTGCGGACCTGGACTTCGCTCCGGCCAGTCCTCCTGCATTTTTTGGTGCCACTGGCCTGACAATTCGACTTGAGCGAGTGCAGGCCGAGACAGCAGCGGCGCCGCCAAGAAAAGCAGGAATGGCAGGCAACAAACCCGATACATGCGTAGCATCACGGATCTCCTTTCATGAAGGAGCACAACGTCCACCCGATTTTCAGAAGCGAGACTACGACAAGATTTGATGGCCAAGATTCTCCTTCACCGAGAAGCAGACACCAGATGGGGCACTGCTGGCGGAGAGCTTACATCCAAGAGAGGGCGGGTTGCAATTCAACGAACCAGCACGACCAGCACGGGGCAGGTGCGAAATCCCGAGGAAGATGTTGTTCGCTGGGGCGCTTCCTGCTAGGTTGGCTTTTCAGCCGGCAGAGGTTTTCAACCGCGGTTGGAGTCGGGTTCGGCGCTAAAGGCGAAGGAGAACCGCCGTGAAATGGACACCCGGAGGCCAGAGCTCCGACATTGAGGACGACCGCGATTCAAGCGGGGGCGGTGGAGGCGGCTTTCCCTTCGGCGGAATACACCTGGGAATCGGAGGGACGATCATCGTTCTGATTCTGAGCTTTCTGTTTCGCACGAACTTGTTTGCTTTATTGGGCGGGGGGGTGGCGGATACGAGCCCCGCGGTCAGTCAGCCGGATCCGGCGCGCGACGAGCAGGAAAAGCCGCTCGTGCAATTCGTTTCGTTTGTTCTAGACGACGTTCAGAACACATGGACCCAAGCGTTGGCGGAGCAGACGGGCACGGCATACCGCCATGCCAAGCTCGTGCTTTTTCGCGAAGAGATCGATTCCGGGTGCGGAGACGCACAATCGGCCACGGGGCCCTTCTATTGCCCGGAGGATGAGAAGGTGTACATCGATCTGGGATTTTTCGACGAGCTTAGCCAGAGGTTCGGTGCACCGGGGCAGTTCGCGCAGGCCTATGTGCTGGCCCACGAACTCGGGCATCATGTGCAGAAATTATTGGGGATCGAAGGCCGGGTGCATCAACTCGAAGAGCGCGATTCCAACGAGGCGAATCCCCTCTCGGTGAAACTCGAACTGCAGGCCGACTGCTTCGCAGGAGTGTGGGCCCACACGACGCAGCAGCGCGGGCTGCTTGAGAAAGGCGATGCGGAATCCGCGCTGGGAGCGGCGTCTGCGGTAGGCGATGACAGGCTGCAAAAGATGGCCTCCGGGCGCGTGAATCCTGAAACATTCACACACGGAACATCACAGCAGAGAATGCATTGGTTTAAGACGGGGCTCGACGAGGGCTCGGTGGCTGCCTGCAATACCTTCGGAACTGGGCAATAGCCGGAGACCTCGATCCCGACAATTTTTGCAATCAGTTCGTAAGATATGTCCAGACCCACTCGACGGCCGAGAGTCCGACGAATCCCAATACCAGATACAGTGCCATGTAGGCGCACAGGAAGGTCGAAGCGATCAGCGTGTCCTTCATGGGGAGCTTCGCAGGAATTGGCGTTCGATCTAACAGGGGGGCGGCGACGGGTCGCCAGGGCGCGGCCGAGGTGAACGTCGGGAGCTGGCAACCGAGTTGGGAGCTAGCTAACATAGCCCAAGTGTAGGCATCCCTTGCATAAGAATCCAATTCAAAGACATGCTCGAAGGAATCACATTTAGGAATAGCACGGTACTAGAAAAGCCAAACCAAGGTACTAGCATGGATTTCTGAGAACTTGAATCGCCTGCAAAGGAACTACAGTTGTTTCTCCCTAAGGACGGCTGCCATTGCGTTTCCGCGGCACACAGGGAAGGGCGGGTTGCCGAAACAAGCCCCCTCGGGCAACAAAGAAAGTAATGAAGCCGATAGATTTAATAAGGTTGACGAACACGTCCACGGTCACTATTTTTGAAGGCTAGCTTAAAAGGGGAATGACACTTGGGCTCAACCGCACACGCGCCTGATTCGAACTATGTCTTGACTCTGGAAGAGATCAGTAATCTTGCGAATGAGGGAGGCAAGCCTGCCGAAACCCTCATGAACGTGGTGGCTTTGATCGCCAAACGCTTCGAGACCGACGTTTGTTCGGCCTATTTGCTCGAGCCTGACCGCGCCAATCTCGTGATGGCGGCGACCGTGGGTCTTCGCCCGCAATGTATCGGCACACTGCGCCTCGCCCTGCACGAAGGTCTTGTGGGCCTTGTGGCGGAGGAGGTTCGCCCGGTAGCGGTGGAGCAGGTGAAAAATCATCCCCGGTTTAAATATTTCCGGGAGGCTGGCGAAGACGAACTGCAATCATTTCTCGGAGTTCCGCTGATCGATCGTGGCGATCTGCAGGGTGTTCTGATCGTACAGACCCGCGAGCCCCGGCTTTTTCTGGAAAGCGAAATCCGCATGCTGGCGGAAGCCGCGGCGCAAGTCGGCCCGGTCGTCAGCGAAGCGCGCACACTCGATCGCTTCATCGCGCCCGCGCAAGAGCGGCTCTGGTCGCTTGCGCGCAATTTGTGGTGGAGCTGGGACAATGACTCCACCAGTTTGTTCCTCGATCTCGATCCGCAGCGTTGGCGACAGCTGAATCACAACCCCATCGCGTTGCTTTCCGAGATCCCGCTCGCAAAGATCGAGCGCCGCGCCGGAGAACTGGTGCTTCACGGCCGTATTAACTATGCCTATCGCCGGCAGCGCGAATATCTGGAGAAGGATCGCACCTGGGGCGCGCGGCATGCCGGAATCCTGCGGCCTCGGCCTGTCGCATATTTCTCGGCGGAATTCGGATTGCACGAATCCATTCCCATCTATTCCGGTGGCTTGGGAGTGCTCGCCGGCGATCATCTGAAGAGCGCTTCGGATCTGGGAATTCCACTGGTCGGCATCGGATTATTTTATGGCCAAGGATATTTCCGGCAGCATCTTGATAAAAGCGGATGGCAACAGGAGGATTACCTTCCGACGGATGTAAGCCAGCAGGCCATGGAACCGGCCATCGGGAAGACTGGCGAACCTGTGACGGTACAAATCGAAACGCGCGGGGGCGCTATTCGAGCGAAAGTCTGGCGCGTGAAAGTGGGACGTTGCGAGTTGCTGCTTCTCGATTCGAACGTCGAAGGCAACGCACCGGAGGATCGCGAGCTGACCTCGCGTCTCTACGGGGGAGACCGCCGGATCCGCATCCGCCAGGAGTTGCTTCTGGGCGTGGGAGGATTCCGAGCTCTCAGGGCGATGGGGATTACGCCCGGTGTTCTTCATTTGAACGAGGGGCACAGCGGGTTCGCGGTGCTGGAAGCAATTCGGGGCCGCATGGAGGATGAAGGTATTTCGTTTGACCGGGCTGTTCCACGCGTCGCGCGGGAAGTGGTCTTTACCACGCACACCCCGGTTCCCGCGGGGCATGACCGCTTTGGCGCCGACCTGATCGAGGAACACCTCGGCCCGTTGCGAGAGGCGATGGGGCTTTCCCACGAGGGACTGATGAGCTACGGGCGCGAAAACCCCGGGAACCAATCCGAGGAATTCTGCATGACCGTATTGGGATTGAAACTGTCGCGGCGCGCCAACGCGGTTTCGGCATTGCATGGCGAAGTATCGAGGGAGATGTGGATCGGCTTGCAGCTCAACAACCGGGAAGAACCCTCGCGTATCGGACATATCACCAATGGAGTGCATGTTCCTTCGTGGTTGGCGCCGCAAATGTTTCGCCTCTACGACCGGCACTTGGGCACCGATTGGCACGAGCGCAGCGCCGAGGCCAAGATCTGGGAAGGGATTGAGAACGTCGACGACGGTGAACTTTGGGAAACGCATTTGAGCTTGAAGTCGCGGCTCCTCGATTTTGTGCGCCGCCGGGCCATGGAACAAGCGGAAGGCCGCGGAGAACCCCAGGAGAATATTCGGCGCCTGGGCCGCATGCTGAGCCCCGACGCACTGACGGTGGGGTTTGCAAGGCGGTTCGCCACCTACAAAAGGGCTAACTTGATCTTGCGAGACATCGAAAAGCTGGCGCTGATGGTGAACGATGCGAAGCGGCCCGTGCAATTTGTCTTTGCAGGCAAAGCTCATCCCCATGACGACATGGGCAAGGGTGTGCTGCAGCAAATTGCGGAACTGATGCGCGACGGCCAATTTGCGAACAAGTTCGTCTTTGTCGAGGATTATGATATCAACGTCGGCCGCCATTTCGTGCAAGGCGTTGACGTATGGCTCAACAATCCACGCCGACCTCTGGAAGCTTCCGGTACGAGCGGGCAAAAGGTGGTTTTGAATGGGGGATTAAACCTTTCCGTGCTCGATGGCTGGTGGGCCGAGGCATACGACGGATTGAACGGTTTCGCGATCGGAACCGGGCGCACGCACTCCAATATGGACGTTCATGACACGCGCGACGGGGAGGACCTCTACCGCACGCTCCGCGAGGAGGTGATTCCTCTCTACTACCAGCGCGATCGCGACGGGCTTCCCCGCGGTTGGATCAAGCGGATGAAACGCGCCATTCGCACCCTCGGCTGGAGATTCAATGCCGACCGCATGGTGATGGACTACACGTTGAAGTGCTACGTCCCGGCGGCCGGTGGCACATCGAGCGACATGCGGCTGACTTCGTAATTCCGGCTGAGGATTTCCTCTGGCTTGTTCAACCTCCGGAAACAGATGAACCTTTTCTCATGGGCAGGACCCCCAACTGATTGCACCGACGATATTCTGGGATGGAAGCCTTGCCCGCTCGAAGAAGCGCAACCGGTAGATATTCGAATCAAAAACTAGGACACTGTCAGATCCGGCGGATTTTGGGTCGCCACGGCGGTAGAATCTTATTTCTGATCTGTACGAAGAGAATCCTTGACGATCGATCCACGCAGGCAAGAGCGATTAGGCATTGTGCTTTTCTATGGCGTCGTCCTATTGCTCGGGTACCTGGCTTACCGGATATTTGAGCCATTTGTCTCGCCGCTGTTGTGGGCAGCCATCCTGGTTGTTCTGACCTACCCGATTTATGCGCGAGCCAGCAAAAGGTTAGGGCCCAATCGAGGGGCGCTGGTCACGACGACGGGTGTAACGCTGATCTTGATCGTGCCGATGATCTTTGTGCTGAGCGCGTTTGTAAGGCAGGCTGTGGTTGCGGTGCATTCGGTTCAGTTGGGGGTGGAATTGGGGCGCTTCGCCTGGGTGAATCGTCTCTGGGACGGACTGCAGAAGCGCTTCCCCAGCTTGATTCCGTCGGACTTGGGCAATGTGTTCCACAACTCCGCGGAGCAAGCGGCCAGTTATGTGGCGGGCCGGGTGGGAGGAATTTTGAGGAACACCGCTACCATCTTGATGGACACAGGGTTCACCATTCTGGCGATGTTCTATTTCTACCGGGATGGCGCCACGATCGTGAAACGGATTCGCGATGGGCTTCCCTTTGAACAGGAGCAGCGTGTTCGCGTGGTGAACGAAACGCATGGACTGATTTTTGCCACCGTTGTTTCCACTCTCACCGCCGCGGCGGTCCACGGGGTTGTTGGAACGGCGGCATTCGCACTTACGGGGATCAATTCTCCGATCTTCTGGGGCGTTCTGATGGGATTTTTGTCCTTCATTCCCTTGATCGGCACGGCGCTGATTTGGGTTCCACTGTCTCTAAGCCTGATGCTCGGCGGGCATCTGGTGCCCGGCATCATTCTAGCCGGGATCTGCAGCGTGGTTCTGGGGATGATCGATAATTTCGTGCGGCCGCTCATGATCAGTGGGCGCGCGGAGATGAGCATGCTGCTGATTTTTATCGGCGTGCTCGGCGGGATCGAAGCGTTCGGACTGCTGGGCGTGGTGCTCGGCCCGGTGATTATCGCGATTGCGGCAACTCTCCTTGATGTCTATGTGCCTGGCGCACTTGCTGGCAACAGCAAAACCGAAGCGAGTGGGAAGAAGACGGCAGCCGTGCTAGAGTAGCGCCCTTCAGGATACAGAAGGTCCCATGGATCAGAACTCCAAACCGCGACACCCTTGCTTGACGCCCGATAAGCTGCGATGGCGTTGTGATCCTGCGAGTATTCCGTACGAAACAACGGCGGAAATTGAACCGGTTTCCGGAGATATAGGACAGGCGCGCGCTTTGCGCGCTTTGCAAATGGGGGTGGAATTGACCGCCTCCGGCTACAACCTGTTCGTTTGTGGGCTTTCAGGATCAAGCCGCGGGGGGATGATCGTGCGGATGATCGAGCAGATGCATCCGCAGACCGAACCCGCTCCCGATCGCTGCTACGTGAATAATTTCAAAAATGCGGACCGCCCCCGTCTGCTCACCCTGCCGCGCGGGCAGGCCAACGTTTTTAAAAAGGAAGTCGACTCCGGCATCGATTTTCTGCGCCGGCGCATTCCGCAGGTGTTCGAGGGCGAGCCTTTCCAACGGCAAAAAACCAGGATCGTAGAGCGCTTCACCGTCCGCGAAAAGGAATTGATGGACGATTTCACCCGGCGCATCGCGCGCGAGCAGTTCGCGCTGGGCCGGATGCAGGTAGGAGCGGTCGCTCTGCCGGAGATTTTTCCCGTTCTCGACGGGCAGATGGTGCCTATTGAGGAAATTCCCAAGATGGTGCAGGAGGGAAAGCTTGAAACCACGGCCGCAGAGGAACTGGAGCGGAAATACGACCTTTTCCGGCAGGAATTTACCGTGGTCTACCGGAAGACGCTTTCGCTTTCACGCGAACTCGCGAGCGAAATGAGCTATCTCGAGCAAGAGGCTGCGTCGGTGCTGGTGGACGGCGTGATTGAGGAACTTAAGGAAAAATACGCCAGCGTGCACATCGCGGAATATCTGGAGGAAGTCCGGCATCACGTCCTCGACAATCTCGAGCCGTTCAAAGAGCGCGAAGGAGAAGAGGAACAGGTTCCTGCGGAGGGCGGACCAGGCCCGCGTGCCGAACGAGGGGACCGCGATCCGTTTCGCGTCTATGGCGTGAACGTAATTCTGGCCCACGGAGAGCAGGAAACGTGTCCGGTGATTTTTGAAACGATTCCCACCTATGCGAACCTGTTCGGAACGGTGCACCGCAGCTACGACGCGCGGGGTGGCTGGAATTCTGACTTCATGGACCTGCGTGGAGGCTCGCTGCTGCGCGCCGACGGTGGATTTCTGGTGATGTATGCCCTCGACACCCTCACCGAAACGGGCGTGTGGCGCACGCTGAAACGGACGCTCAATCATGGGAAGCTTGAAATCCAGCCGGTGGAGACCTTTTTCCCTTTCAGTACGGCCGCGCTCAAACCGGAACCGATCGACGTGCACGCAAAAATCATCCTGATCGGCGATCGCGACATGTATGAGCTGCTCTACGACTTTGAAGATGACTTCAAGAAGATTTTCAAGGTTCGCGTGGAATTCGACGAAGAGATGAAGTGGGACGAAGAAGTGCTGCGGCAGTATGGGGGCCGCTTGCGGAAGCTTTCCGAGGACGAAAATCTCTTGCCTTTTGATCGGACCGCTGTTGCAGCGATTCTCGAGCATGGCGTGCGGATCGCGGGACGGCGCGGCAAAATCACGGCGAGATTTTTCGACCTGGCTGACCTCGCGCGCGAGTCTTCGTATGCGGCGCGGCACAAGGGAACCAAGGTGATCACGGCCGCACACGTGAGGAACGCACTGGACGCAAAGATCGAGCGCCACAATCTGCTGGAAACAAAGATTCGCGAGATGATCGAGCAAAATCTGCTGTTTATCGACACCACCGGCGAGCGCGTGGGGCAGGTGAATGGCTTGAGCGTGCTCGAAATCGGCGGCTACGCCTTCGGCAAGCCGGTACGGATTACGGCGTCGGTGGCGCTGGGCAAGACCGGCATCATCAATATCGAGCGGGAATCCAACCTGAGCGGGCGGTTTCACGATAAAGGCGTGCAGATTATTTCCGGCTACATCCGCCGGACGTTCGCGCAGGATAAACCCTTGTCTCTTTCGGCCAGCCTGTGCTTCGAGCAATCGTATTCAGGCGTGGATGGTGACAGCGCCAGTTCCACCGAGGTATACGCGCTGCTTTCAGCGCTGTCGGGCATTCCCATCCGTCAGGAATTCGCGGTGACGGGCTCGGTGAACCAGCAGGGTGATGTGCAGCCGATCGGGGGTGTGAATCAAAAGATTGAGGGTTTCTACGACGTTTGCCGGTTGAAGGGCCTCACCGGGACGCAAGGAGTGCTGATTCCCGCCGAAAATGCGGACGACTTGATGCTGCGCGATGAGGTGATTGAGGCTGTCGCGAAGGGGCAATTCCACATCTACCCCGTGGGGACAATCGAGCAGGGTATTGAAATCCTCACTCGTGTGTGCGCCGGCAAGAAGGACCCGCCGGGAAAGTTCGAGCCAGACAGCGTGTTCGGGAGGGCCGACTCGCGGCTGAGCCAAATGGCGATGACGCTTCGCGATTTCGAGTAATCCCGCCAGAAAAGCTCGCACCTGCTGGCGGCAACCCGGCGGGGGGTGAGAACAGTCGCAAAATCCCGGAAAAACTTGGCAGAGACAACCATGAGAGGATGGTGTCGCTACCCGACTTTACAACAGCTCGGGAAGCAAGGTCGGGATAAGGAGTACGTGTGCCCGTGGCACCGCCGCCCTGTCGGTGCTGGTGCTTCGCTCAGGGCTCAGAGCCTCTGCCGCCAAGTCCCCGTGTCACGAAAATGTGAATCAGGAAAGACACACAGGCGCGATTACAATCCTGAAACAGGGAGTTACTCTGCCGGAGTGTGTCTCATAAAATCGGCAACACCGTATTGGCAAGACTTTCCACAGTGCGTGCAGCTGATGGGTGTGCCGGAACGCAAACGCCCGAAGTAGTCGAAAAATCCCTCGCATTTGCTGTTCTTACATTGGAGCGTCCAAAGCCTTTCTAGAGGCTGGGTCATGGGTTCAGTCTACCATGCACCGCCGGTGTGCGTCGGGCTGAAAGAGAAAACAGTAGCCGAAGGCAAGGGTACAGGTTGGCTTACGGTTATACGGGCCCTAAATCGTCTATTACTCTGAACCTATGCCAGTGGCGGGACCTTGCCCGTGCGGATAGGTTAAGCCATTGTCCGGAAATGGGCCGCAGAGCGGGGACAGCGCGGATATAACCGGCACCTCATGTTTCGCGACTCATGGCGTCGCACGCGTTTGCGCCCTGCCGCTTCGAGCTCGGCTCTGTCCTGCAAAAGCTGTTCCGGCAGGGTGAAGTAACGGTTTTCCCGAAGGATACACCGACGCGGAGCATCGGGTGCGTGCGCAGCGCGCCGCTCCTCACCGACCGCATAGTGCCTTACTTTGATTCTCCCGCGCTTACGACGTAAGGTAAAAATCGACCGCGGATAGGGGAAACCCCTGATTGCGGAAGTGCTTCAAGAAACGGAGAATAGAATTACCAATCGATCCTCAGACATCCTCTCTAGGGTGACCTCCTCCCACAGGTCGCCCCTTGTTTGGTAGACGCGCCCGCAGTATCAATGGATGGGGACAAATTCACGTGAGACCAATCATCCACACAATTGCCAGGGCATTGTTTCGTGCGGGCGGATGGGGATTACTGACGCTGGGTGCAGTCGATTCGTCGCCTTTTGTGGTGCCCATGGGCAACGATTTGCTTGTGCTGGCGCTGTGCGCACGCTATCACGAGCGCACGCTGTACTACGTGGTAATGGCGACGGCGGGATCGCTGATCGGATGCCTGGCGACAGACTGGATCAGCCGAAGGAGCGAGAGCGGGCAGAGGAGGTTCGTATCGGGCAGGCATCTCGCCTACATTCAGGAGCGGGTGGAAAAGCAGGCGGCGTGGGCACTTGTGGTGGCGTCGCTTGTACCTCCGCCGTTCCCTTTTACGGCTTTTGTGGCAGCTGCGGCAGCATTCCGCTATCCGCGAAGTAAACTCTTGACTTGGATTGGCGTGGGGAGGTTTGTTCGCTTTGCGATCGAAGGCGCGCTTGCG
The DNA here is from genome assembly GCA_050015335.1 of Candidatus Acidiferrales bacterium. Classification (GTDB taxonomy): domain Bacteria; phylum Acidobacteriota; class Terriglobia; order Acidiferrales; family UBA7541; genus Palsa-295. The sequence continues at coordinate 24,330 of JBEKBP010000026.1, forward strand.
GTTCATTACGGGCGGTGGATCATCCAGCAGGCTGCGTCGCCGTGGCTCGACCACGTGGTGATTGCGCTCGTCGTGATTTCGATTGGGGGAGGCGCGTTTGCCATTTACCAGTGGATGGAAGAGAGCAAGCGGACGGCGCGACACTCGGCGTAAAATGAAAGGCGTGAGGGCACAAAATACAGCTTCGGCACAAGTGCTTGCGGGATTTCAAGGACGGGCGCTCAGCCACGCCAGCCCTGAACCCACTCTCGACAAGAATCGCCCGAGCATTCTAACTAAGGACGCTTCGACCGCGAGTCAAAACGCTCACCACCTTCCCCCGCTAATGCATACCAATCCACACTTGGTATACAACGACCACCATCATGAACAGCAGATAGATTCGAAGAGACCAGAGAACGAACTTCTCAAGCCCCCGGAGGTGGCGTCTGGGAATAAGCTGCTTTTTCAGCCCTGCGAGTTGATCTCGCTCGAGTGACGACAGAACCAGTTCTTGATCGGCGGAGCTGATCGAACTGTGGCCTTTGTCTTCTGAGGGCATTCTTTGGTCCTCCTACTTCCCGCCGAGAAACGCGAAGATATTCGGTGCAATCACGCTGATGCCGAAGAGTATGCCCGCAAGTGTCAGGAAAACCACTACGCCAGTAGTGAGTATGTTCGCCCACGTCGGGCTCACAAGATCGCCCATGACCTCCCGGTCATTGGCAAGCATGAAGAGGAACACAAGTGCGGGTGGCATCGCGAGCACTGCGACCACGTTGACGAGTAGAACTACATATACGAGAGGGAGACCGGGGATTAAGACGATTGCTCCCGCGGTTACCGCGCATAGGAACAACACAGAGTAGAAAGTCCTGCCTTCCGCCATAGGCAAATTCAAACTATGAGGCCTGCGGGCGACTTCTCCGAACGCATATGCGGAGGAGATGGAAATGGTGACCGATGCAACCATCCCAGCTTCCACGATACCGAGTGCGAACAATGCCGCGCCGAATCGCCCGATCAACGGCTGCAGTGCTTGCGCGAATTCGGCTGCCTGAAAGTTCTCGGCAGTCATGTGGTGAGCGAACAATGGAGCTGTTGCGAGGATTGTTGCAACCGCAGCCGTCGCGGCCAAAGCAGCCCCTAGTACCGTATCGATGCGACCAAGATCGATGTCGTTCTTGGTTAGTCCCTTGTCAACCGTTGCGCTCTGCTGAAAGAAAAGCATCCACGGAGTTACGGTTGCGCCAATATCGGCCAGCACGATGATCAGAATGTCTTTGCTCAAACCAGCGGGAAGCGGCTTCCAGGTGATCAGTGCCCGACCGACAGAGTGCCAATTCGGATGTGCGAGCAGGGCAACCGGAACGAAAACGAGATTGAAAACGGCGATTGCGAGCAGAGTTCGTTCCCACGTCCAATAACGATGAGTGATTACGGCCAAACACAGGAATGCGAGTGCACCAACGACGGCAGCCCACGGGGGCACACCAAAAAATCCCAGGCCCGCACGGATGGCAATAAACTCGGTGATCAGCGTTAGGAAATTCCCGATACCGAGGTCGACCATTGAGAACCAGCCCCAAAACGGCCCAAAGCGGTCGAAGATCAATTCCGCATGACCGCGATGAGTGGCGGAGCCGAGACGCAACGTCATCTCCTGTACGACGACCGCCATGCAAAACGTGAGCACAACGAAGGGAATGAAGAATCCGATTCCAAACCGTGCGCCCGTCGCGGCGTAGGAAAGCATACTGGGGCCATCGTTTTCTCCGAGCATGACGAGAATTCCAGGTCCGACGAGCAACCACAGCAGACGGAATCTGGAGAAGACACCCCGCTGGGCACGCGCCGCGGACACACGCACGCGGTCGTGCGCCCGATCAACGTCCTCGTGGGTAATAACGACGGCCTCTTGGGTGACGGCTTGAGCCGTCACCCTGGACAGAGGTCCTACGCCCATAAGCGGTTCCTTTGCACTGCGCTTGGAATCCCCGGCACTTTCTTCATCGTCGTAGGCAGGACGTACAGACATGTTCCCACGCGATAAACCAAACTATACCAGATATTATTAACTTGGATTAACGAAGGCTTTGTTCGTTTTCTCGCGCCACCCAGACCCTCTCCGCCACCGGAGAACCCAGTGCGATGCGTTTTCTTTCGACCTTTAGAACAGCCGTCCCATCGTAGTTCTGAGATTCGACTTTCAGCCGAGTGCCCGGACGGATTCCCCTTTCCTCGAGGAATTCCAAAAGCTTGCGGTCCCTTTCGTATACGCTGCACACTCGGTATCTGGAACCCGCCTCGGCTTCGCTGAGTAAACGCTGGCCCTTCTTTCGTCGTTGCTCGGGGTTCATAACGGCCAGACCATTCCCGTGAGGGCAGGTCTCTCTGCGCCCGAGCATTTTGACGAGTTTCTTCTCAAATGCCGGAGAAACAGCATGCTCTAGGCGCTCTGCTTCGTCGTGAACTTCAAACCATCCCATGCCGAAAATCTCGGACAGCATGCGCTCAATCAGGTGATGACGAAGGATGGTGCGCTCGGCGACATTCTGTCCCTCGGCAGTGAGCTGAACGCGGCCGCCCTTAATGGTGACCAGTCCGTCTCTTTTCAGGCGCCGTAGTGCAGCGGTTACTGCCGGTGGTGTCACGGAAAGCCAAGCAGCAAGGAGTGCGGAGATAACAGTCCTGCCTTCCGCCTCAGCTTCCGCAATGGCCTTGAGATAGTTTTCTTTGGAAACGCTGATCATCATGGCGTTAACCGGAATCGAAAGCAGAGTATATCTTAACACCAACCTCTGCGAGCGGCCCCCAAAGGCCAACGCGCACAGTTGCCAAGACGTCAGTGTCTTTGGAGAGGCCATAGAGCACGAAAGCACTTGATCTCTTCTCCCTCTCGTGTGTCATTTAATATCGCCTTTCCATATGGCATGTACTTGCGTTAATTATTTGTCATAAGTAGCGCTAATAGCGGTCCAGGTGAATGGAACTTGGCTCACAACCATGCTGCGCGCGGAAGCCTGATCGCCATTATGTGCGAGCGCGACTCTCACGAGAAGGAAGCATTCAAGATGACTGCGCCATCGGCGACAGCAAAGCAACCCGTGAAGGGATCACAACACCTGTCCGTCAAAGTTACCGAGATCGATTCGAAACTATTCGACGGCGTCTATGGCCCGATCGCTCGAAGAAAGCTTTCGAGCCTTTTGAAAACAATGGGCGGCGGCGGGGAAATGAACTGGACGACTGGCTCCGCACAGAGGCCGAACTGTCGCGCCGCGTCCGGTGGGGTACGTCGAGTCAGACAGCGACCGCACTGTGCGTGCGGGAGTGTCTGGCTTCGGTGAAGGGGAGCTTGAAATCAAAGGGCGAGCCTGGAGACGGAGTATCGCGCGAAGGGTTGGAAGTCAGAGGCATCAGCGGTTATGCTTCGCGGGTTCTTACTTACCCGCGAAGGAGTTTTCGATGAAAATGAACTCTGCCAATCGGTTGCTTTTTTCCATTAGCCTAGGGGTTTCAGTACTGGTGACCTGGGGAGTCTTCCACCGGCCTCAACCGCATTCGCTTTTTGACGCGCTGAATGGTGACGCAAAATGGTTTCTCGAATGGCCGCTCTTCGGTTTCGGAAACCTGACGGTGACGCCCCTGTTCTTAGTCAAATGCACGATCTTCGTTATCCTGCTGACGATGGTTTCACGAATGAGCGGGAAATTCCTGGGCAAGGAAATCCTGGGCCAGACGTCCATGGATCGTGGGCAGCAATATGCCATCGTGCGCGGATTCGTCTACCTCGTTTTTCTCCTGGGTTTGATCATCGGGCTCGACTCGACCGGTTTGAATCTGCGGAGTCTGTTAGTAGTAGGAGGTGCGCTCGGAGTGGGTGTGGGATTCGGTCTGCAGAATATCGTGGCCAATTTTGTTGCGGGCCTTGTGATTTTGTGGGAGAGGCCAGTGAAGGTCGGCGACCTGATCGAGGCGGGCAATACGCATGGGGAAGTGATCCGGATTGGCGCACGCGGAACGTGGGTGCGGACGTTCGACAACGAAGTCATCATCGTACCGAACTCGGAATTCGTCAACAACCGTGTGACGAACTGGACGGCGAACGACCGTACGGTGCGGCTCTCGGTGCCGGTCGGCGTATCCTACGACTGCGACATCGACACTGTGCGGGAACTGCTGCTCGCTATCGCCCGCCATAACTCGGATGTCCTCGCGACACCCGCACCGTCGGCGATCGTCAGTAGCTTCGGCGACAATGCGGTCAACATCGTTCTGCGGGCCTCGACCGGGGTGGCGGAGCGCGCGGTCATGGTCAAGAGCGATTTGCTAATGGAGATCTTTCGCGTGTTCCGCGAACACAAAATCGAAATGCCATTCCCGCAGCGCGATTTGCATATCCGCTCCGTCGACGCTCCGTTCGTGATTTCTGTTCCGGCGGTCCAGGCTGCGGCGCAAGGTGTTATCGCCGACCCGCCTCCTCGATAGGGGAAGCGTCCATGTCGCCGCGTAGCCCAGATCCCAGGAAGGCGATCTCGCCCCAGTATTGGAGCCTCGTATAGTCGCTCACCAGCTACTAAAACGCGCATCGAATGGCACCTTGTTTGAAGATACTCCGCAGCGTTATGGCCCTGCATGTCGGAAACATAGGTCCGAATAATCAAAAGTTCGGGTGGTGCACAGCTTTCAGCGGAATGTTCATATGAGGACCCCGTGCCGTAAGCGGTAATGTCTGGCCGCAAAACCGCGCGGCCGAGGTGTCTCTTTGATCATAAGTTGTTTGGAACAGACCGCGATACTCGTCATAAGCCTGAATTCTCGATGAGGTATAAGAGACAGTACGAGGTATGTTTTGTGAATATTCCCTCAGTGGATTTACCGAGCCTAGCACCCGATGAGCAGAGTCAGCGCCAAAAGCTCCTACGGGAAATCGTCGATAACGGATTGCCTCCGTTTCGGCATACGGTTCTGGAGCTGACCGCTATCCTGAGCGGTCCGTCGGCGGACGTGAAGAAGGCCGCCAAGCTGATCCGGACCGACGCGACTTTGAGCGCCCAACTCCTCCGTATGTGCAGTTCGCCCGTATTCGGTTTGCGCAGCCGCGTAATCAGTATTGAGCAAGCGGCAACCCTGCTCGGAGCGGATCGTCTTCGCACGCTCGTGCTAACGACTTCGATGGTAGAACTCGCAGGTAGCGGCTTACCACGGAAACAATCCAAGCGCTTTTGGCGGCACAGTTTTTTTGCGGCTCTGCTCAGCGAGCATCTGGCCAAACGGACTGGGTACAGCGAATCAGAGCAAGCCTACATCGCTGGATTACTCCACGATATCGGGCAAGTGCCCCAGTGGATGCTTGTGTCTCAAGAGAAAATTCTAGCGAACCGTCCACCACCCCAAACATGGATCGACAATCCGTCCGTGGAGCGAGACTACTTTGGGATGGACCATTGCCAACTTGGCGGCGAGATCGCGACCAGTTGGAACTTGATGCCTTCTTTTATTGACGTTCTCGTGAACCATCACCATTCCGAGCAAGCCGAGCATGATCCTTACCTCACTAAAATTGTCGGTTCCGTGGAGCACTTTCTGCTTACCAGAGTTCAAGACGAGTTGGGAGACGATGAAGCGCCTGAGTCATCGAGCGACAAGCAAGCGGCGGAGAGGGACACGTCGCAGTTGGCCGTTAGAAGCAGCCCAGGCGATGACGATTCTGAGTGGCAGGACATTGCAAAGGACCTGAAAGCTGAATACCACCGACTGCTTCCTGCTGTGGCAAGCGGCTTAACGACTGTGATTTCTGGATGGGGCTAGCTTCAGTCGTTACGCCGTTGCGAGCTTGGGCAAGAACAGGTGGCGTTTTAGCTCTTGCGCTCAAGGAATTGCTGGACGAGTGGTGCCCAGACTCATAAGTTAAGAGAGCGCTGCAGTCTTGTTCGGCGAGCGTAAATATAAACTGTGATATTCCCTGACCGAATCGTTATTGCACTGCCCTTGATTATTCTCAGCCTTGGCGGCTGTGGATTTACTTCTTCAAGCGGCGGTTTCCCTAATCCCGGGTCTACCTCCATCAATGTCTCTGTAAATCCTTCATCCATTACGGTAGCTGCGGGAGCCACTACTATATTCACCGCGCTTTATACGCCCAGTACCCCCGCAGGAGGTTCCCTAACCTGGGCCGTCAATCCCGCTAACGGGGGAACAATCACGAGCTCAGGCGTGTACACGGCATCCGGAACGGCGGGAACCTACAGCGTGATCGCGACATGGACCCCGTCCAATCCGGCGGCGGGCAAAATCATCAGCGGTTCAGCGGCGGTGGAAGTGCTTCCGGCACCGCAAGTGGGGGCGGAACTCAACCCCGACTTAACACAGGCCTCGGGGACCATCCAGGCATCTGGCACGATTCAGAGCGCTGGAATCGTTGGCCAACTTGTTCCGTCTGTGGCCTCCGCGGATTCTGGCAATAATGTCCAAATACGCAGTGGCTTCACCATTCCGGTAGTCTGCACGGGATCCGACACCAGCTGCCCGTAGCGAGAGGTTGATCGCTCGCACTGTGCTGGCAGCCAGTCGGAACAGCCGACACCGGCCCTACCAGCCTATTTTTTTCGCACGCCAACCGCCTCTTCAAACGCCCGGGAAATCGAAGCGAGATCAGACGTGCAAATTGCTTCCTGTGTGTGAAATCGCTTTGTTCTGTAAGCAGAATTGATTTGTTAATGTGACGAATCCTAGAACTTTTGTCTCAGGTCTGATGGGGAAACAGTTGGATTGGGAAATCGGACGGCATTGCATTTGTTCTTTGTTATCTTGCATATCGATTGACATTTGAAACGTCAGCGTAGTCGCAAGCGGAACGCACCTGAAACGACCCGACAACGCATGCTTCGTATAAAACGCAAATCGCGCCTCTACCTGTCCGTTGGTACAGTGCGTTTTTGAACAAAAGTGCTATTCCAGCTACTGCCCCGCAGCGGAACCATCAATTTAGTCTTGACGAGATAGTTGCATCAGTCCGGCGAGCGTTTTTCGCCGTGCCCAGGGAGTCCGTGTCGACCGGCTTGGGAAGACAACAACTTGCGTATCAAGCTCTTCTTTCTCACGTCAATCTTGATTCTGTGCCTGGCTCGCAAGGTAACCGCCCAAGCGGCGGATCCAGCGCCAAGTCCCGTTTTGGCATATGAAGGCCGTTTGCTTGAGTCCAACGCGCCTGTAACCGGCGCTCGTCCCTTCGTTTTCTCGATTGTCGACTCCAGCGGAAACGAATTGTGGACCTCGGGCCCGCAAACCCTGACTGTGACCGGCGGGCTCTATGGCGTGGTGCTCGGCGCCACCGGTATGCCGGCCCTTCCTGCGTCTCTGGAGCTCCGGGCCAACCTGTCTCTCCGGGTTAATGCCGACGGAGTTCAGCTCTCTCCTGACATCCCACTGATTCCGGCGCTTCAGGCCAGCACCGCGTGGAATGTGATCGGTCCATTCCTGGGCGACATCAGTGGCACGCAGCAAACCATCTCGGTTAATAAGCTGCAAGGGACGCCCCTCGATCTGACTGTGGCGCCGTCGAGCGGAGAGGTGCTGACCTTTAATGGAACCAGCTGGATTGCCTCCGCCCCCATGGGGGGAGGAACTCAGGGTCCTGCGGGACCTCCAGGACCGCAGGGTCCAGCAGGTCCAGCAGGCGCCACAGGCTCAACGGGATCGCAAGGGCCAGCAGGGACAGCGGGACCGCAGGGTACCCCAGGCGTCGACGGTAAAAGCATTCTCAATGGAACAACAAATCCTACGTCCGCGATTGGCGAAGATGGCGATTTCTACATCAATACCACGACTGACACGATCTTCGGGCCCAGAATGGGCGGCAGTTGGTCCACAGGTATTTCCCTTATAGGTACGACAGGAGCAACCGGGGCAACGGGAGCTACCGGTCCCCAAGGACCAACAGGCGCCACGGGGGCGACCGGAGCGACCGGAGCAACGGGAGCAGCAGGTACGGACGGGACAAACGGCACGAACGGCGCTGGGTACGCCGCAACATCGACGACCTCACTGACAATCGGAACCGGATCAGCCTCTTTCACGACGCAGAGCGGACTTGCCTATTCCGCGGGAGCGCGGGCACGGGCGAGCTACTCCACGAACACCGCCGACTACATGGAAGGCCTTGTCACTTCGTACTCGGGCACGACGCTGGTGATCAACGTGGACACGATTGGGGGCAGCGGGACATTCGCCAGCTGGAATATCAACGTTGCTGGAAACGTTGGCACGACTGGCGCAACCGGGGCCACGGGAGCCACCGGCCCGCAAGGACCGACAGGCGCGACGGGGTCGCAGGGACCCACCGGTGCGACCGGAGCCACCGGCGCAACAGGGCCGGCTCCGTGCACGACGGCATATTCATTCTTTGTTAATGCCGCCGCCTCTACGCCGAGTTGCCTTACATTGTCTTCCGTCAATCCCCAGACCGGAACCTATCAGACGGTTGCCGCCGACTTCACGAATTACAAGGCGATCACGGTGGCCTCCGGCACTTTCACTATTACTCTGGTTGCCTCCACCAGCCAGCCCCCGAATGGCCAATACATCGATGTCGTTAACTACGGCTCAGGCGTACTCACGATTGCGCGGAGTGGACAAAATATAAACGGAGGCACGAGCAGCATTACGCTGGCGGCCGGGTCGGCGACCGCTCCGACCGCAGCGCATATTGTCTCCGATGGCACTAACTATTACGCTGCACTCATTTCCACCGGAGCGACTGGTGCCACGGGGGCAACGGGCGCGACAGGCGCCACAGGTGCAACGGGCGCAACCGGACCCACCGGCGCAACCGGACCCACCGGACCCGCCGGCGCAGCCGGCTACAACCAGGGATTCGGCGCCTCGTTCGGCAGCGTGGCCTCCGGATCGCCTGCGCTTACGACCGACACAGCTTACCTCACGGTGCCACACGCCTGCACGATCGCGGCGTGGAACATCACCGTGAACGCGGGAACGGCGACGTTTGATATCTGGAAGGTCGCCACGGGCACCGCAATACCAACTTCGTCTAACTCGATCACGGCGTCGGCTCAGCCTGCGATCTCGACGGGAACGGCGATTCACAGCACGACGCTGACCGGCTGGACGACCTCGGTGTCAGCCAACGATATCGTCGCCATCGATCTCAAAAACGTTGCCACGGCGACTTTTGCTTCTATCGTTTTGGAGTGCGACTGATGAAATGGCCTTTTTTACTCGTGCGGTTCGCGCTGGCAAATGCTGGCGGCACTGCGACGCAACTCGCTTTCTCGCTGGCGTGCGAAAAGGTGATTGGAGGTCAAGCCTAAATGAAGTTTGCAGCCTGCGTGGCACTTCTCTGCTGTTCCGGGCCTGCTTCCGGTTACACCGGATACCGGCTTTTCACGATCAACCACACACTCACGGGGACTGCCAACTCAACGAACTTTACGGTTCTGCTCTCTGGAACTTTCGCCGAGTTCGCCACCACCGCCAACGGCGGCGAAGTGCAGAACACGGTTTCCTGCGGCGTAAACTCGATCACCTGCCCGGCTGATCTGGTCTTTACCAGCGACTCCGGATGCTCCAATCCGCTGGGCGGCTGGGAGTTTGAATCATACACTGCCACCACGGGCCAGATCATCGCGTGGGTCATCGTCCCCACTCTCTCGGTCACCACGAATACGTTGATTTATGCCTGCGTCGGTAACGCCGCCATCACCACTTTTCAGGGAGGCTCCGCGGGCTCGGCCTTCGATTCCAATACCAAAGTGGTTTACCATTTTCCGAACGGAACCGCGCTTAGCACCAACGATTCGTCCTCGGGCGGATACAACGCGACGCCAGCGAACTCTCCGACCGCTGTCACCGGAGAGATTGGCGGAGGCGTACACTTTAACGGATCAGATCAGGACGTCGAATCCTCTTCGTTCCCCTGGACCGGAACCAGCGCCGTCACGGTTTCCTTCTGGAACTATGTGACCTCGTCCGAAGTGCAAACCTCGTTTGCATTCACGGTCGGCAACAGCGCCACGACCGATCCCCACCGGTTTGCCGTTGCCGCTCCCTGGGAGAGCTCCGACATCATTTGGGACTATGGCAATAACACGACCGGTACAGGCCGCGTCAGCGCAAATTACACGAGTTATCTGGGGGCCTGGACCTACGTGACCCTGGTGTCCACCGGGAGCGCGAACACGTATCAGGCAATTTATCTCAACGGAGCCGTCGCTGCATCGGCCTCAAGCAGTGCGTCTTCCACGGTGACTGGAGACCTGATCGTGGGTGCGTATCCTTACGCCAACCAATATGGATCGCCCTTTCAAAACGGGAGCATGGACGAGTTCAGGATCTCTAGTGTCGTTCGTTCAGCATCCTGGATTCTGGCCGAGTATAACAACCAGTCCAGTCCCTCCACCTTCGCCACCGCTTCATCCTTCGTGCCTTTCGGAGCCAGTCCTATCCAACAGGTGGTATGCGACTACTCCTCCGGAAACCAAGCTCCTTGTACCCTCAACTCTTCTACGATAACGATTCCTTTGGCGGCGACTCAAGCGGGGAGCGCACTTATTATGACGTACGGAGGCGGCTCGACCAGTTCCCAGACAATATCCAGCGTGTCGTGCACGGGCTGCACCTGGGTGCAGGCAATCACCTGCACCCAAACACGTGTTGTGTCAGTCTATTACGCCCTCAATGTCCCGTCCGGAACGACTACAGTGACTGTAACTCTGAACAGCATCGACGATTGGTGGTTCAACGTCAGCGAGTGGTCTTTGCTGCCATCGTCGGGGACCGTGATCGACAACAATCAAACCGGATGCACAAGCTCAGCAGCCGGCGGTACGTCGACTACGCAGACAAGCGCCAGCGTGACAACTACGCGCTCCAATGATCTCATTATTTTCGCCGACCGGGCTACTGTAATGTATTCGTCCGGACCGACGAACGGCTTCGTTAATATGAGTCAGTCCGGAAATGAAGAGCTGTTTTCGGCCTACTACCTGCCAGGCGCAACTGGCATGTACTCTTCATCCTTCTCGACATCGAGCGCCGCGATCTACGTCACCGCCGTCGTCGCATTTCTCTCGCGTCCATTTCAGAGATCCCACATAACGTTTGGCCGGTAGCGCGCTTCGACGAGAAGGCTCGGCAATTCGGCAATGAATGCAGCAGATTTTAAATCTCACGAGCAGGAGAAAGCGATGCAAAGCAGGTTGAGATTCTGGACATTTTCCATATTAGTGCTCGCATTGGGAGTTGTGGACAATGCACGCGCACAGGGCATCGAAGGGGTCCGACCAGCCAGAGCCGAGGTTGAAATATTCGGCGGCTATAGCTACATGCGATCGACTACCGCGGTCAGTGGTGCGCCAATTAATCTGAACGGTGCGAGCAGCGCCATGGGTTTTTATGTGAAGAGCTGGCTCGGGCTGGTGGGCGATCTGGGCGTCTACCATCAGGGCGATATCGCGGCAAGCGGACTTAGCCTGACGGTGTCGAGCTATCAATTCGGCCCGCGCGTGAGGTTGCGAAATCACACTCATATGACTCCTTTCGGACAGCTCCTTCTCGGCGTGGGACATGCGGGAGGCACGCTCTATACGCGTTCGCTCGGCCCCGGCCTGTCTCCACTGGGAACAAACAATGGCTTTCTGTTCACGGGAGGTGGCGGAGTGGATTGGAAACTGACCCCCAGGATCGGGATCCGCCTCCTCCAGGTAGAATATCTTCGTTCGCAGTTTCTCAATGGTAGCGGCAACGGCAATCGGCAAGAAAATCTCAGGCTGAGTACGGGAATCGTCTTCAGCTTCGGCAACGATTGACCGAATAGGTCTGAGCAGTGTAGATCTCTTCAGGGAAGCCACCCTCGAGCGAAACAAGTAGCATCGAGGTCGCCCACTCCATAGCCGCGTGAAGGTCGAGAAAACAAGCAACAACCAAGACACCTTGCGCCTGAGTCACCACGTCACGATTCGGTACCCAGTAAATTGAACATGAATACGGCGCTAGCCCAAAATCTCAATTCCAAGCCTGGGTGTGAGGAAAACGCCAGAGAGCGGAAGGCGGTGGCAAAGTGTAATGCTGAACAATTCTCTCCAGTGGTTTGCTCAGTTCCATCCGGCAGATGCGTATTGCTGCCGGGTTCGACCCGAGAAAATCCGATGCCGCTCGCACATTGCTGGAAAAATGGCATCTGAATCTCCACCGGTGCAGTCGTTCCGTCAAGGGCTGGGCGATATGAAAACTCTCGCCGACCAATAGCACATGCTTGCCCAAAAGTGTTATTTATCGCCTCGCAAATGCACTTCGCTAGTGATTGCTCGAATACGAACCGTGACACGGTGTAGTCGACACGTTTCTCACACAACGTCTCATCCTTCATCTGTAAGAGGCGATAAGGCTACGCGTTATTTAGGGGCAACCTGGAGTTCCGTCGGTTGGAGACGCTATCTGGCCTTGGCTTCCTGGACGTATCCGCCAATCTCGTGAAGTAGCTGTCGAGCCGAGACAGGAACGGCAACTTTGCCGCTCAGAATTTCGCGACGGTCGACAGCGTTGCCATACATAGCCCTATCTCCGCTTTTGTCGGCTTGGACGACAGCGCCGTCCAGGCTTACCCCGGCAAAAACACCTTTCGTGCGCGAATAGGACAGAATCTCCGCACTCAACTTAAGGTCGGTGGCCGCAGTGGCGTTTCGCCCCACCGGCCCGGCTGCTACAGAGGCGTCAGCTCCAAGCTTGAATTTGTCGCTGAGCAGGCTTTGCAAAGCGTGATCGTTCATAAACAGCATCACGAGGTCGGTGGACGATCCCCCGATCTGATAACCCACACTCCCGCCGTCAATCGCTACAAACATGGGGGCGCTCCAGCCGCGCTCGGTGCGACACGTGGCCAATCCCCTGCCGTAGTTACCGCCGAATATGAAGGCGAACTTCACTTCTCCTGGAATGATGGCGATGCATTTTGCCGATTCCAGCAGATCGTGAGGAATGCCCCGATCCGGGGTGTTCATGATGTCTCTGAAAACCTCGGCAGCTTTGAGGGTACGCTTCACATCATCCTCGCGGTCTGAGGCGACGGCAGTTAGAGTTACGAACAACACGAGCATTGTGACGGCTAGAAAATGTTTCAACATTTATTTGTCTCCCTTTCATTTCTGATTTCACGGAATTACATTTGCCGGAAATTCATTTGATTCCAAACATGGTACGTTCGCTCCAGAAAACGCAGATCGATCCGCACGTTGTGAACAACGGGATTGTGGATCCTTGAGCGGCTAAGACGTTTTGCGCTTGCAGCCGGGGTGTGCACACAAACAGTCGATATCCGGTGTCTTTTCCAGGACCTCACACTGCGTGCTGCAATACTGGCCCGATGTGGTCGCACACGAACAAATCGGGTGCGCACCCTTCTCACCTTTTGCAATTGACATTCTTTTCTCCAGGCTTCGGATCAGCAGCGGCCGACTTAAGGCTAAATCGTAAGGCATTGGAACGACCGTTGCTGTCCTAAAAGGAACACATTCCGGTGTTCGTCATAGAGAGGCAACCGTCAGTACTGTTTATCGCAAGGTTTGCGCCGACAAAAACCAGGCCACGCTCACCTGGGCAGTTTTGGTGTGAGCCCTTTATTTTAACGACGGAAGAGTTCGGAGAGAACTCACGGCGGAAGAGGCTTTCTCACGACAGGAATCTCGTTACTTGGTTGCGTGCCAGGCCACTTCTTCGGTAGGAATGTCATTAAACAACACGGCGGGTCTTCCACAAAGCAAGCTGATGTACTGTGCTATTCGACACAGCAATTGTCCTGATGTCACGCAAGGATGTGAATGTCTAGCTGCAACTAGTCGCCCAAAACGGAATAAGCTGACACCGGGCGCTGCAGCAGGCAGAAAGAAACGTGAACTGTTGCCTGAGAGACTGGCAAACGATAAAGCGCTCATTTACCTGGTCGGAGGCGGCATTGCCTCGCTTGCGGCAGCTGTCTTCTTTATTCGCGACGGGGACATTCCCGGACATCGCATCGCGATCCTTGAGGAATCACCCACAATTGGCGGAAGTCTTGACGCCGCAGGAACGCCTCGAGAAGGTTACAGCATGCGCGGCGGCCGAATGATCGAAAGCAAATATGTCTGCACCTTCGATCTGCTCTCCTCCATTCCCACGCTGGATGGGAGCAAAACCGTCACGAGGGAGATCTTCGAATGGAATGACATGATGAAGACGTCGTCCAAATCCCGCCTCTTTCGCGGAGGGCATAGAGTCGACGCTCCGCACTTTGGGCTCAGTGAAAGGGATATTCTCAATATCGAGCGGCTGGCGCTCGAGCCGGAGGAGATGCTCGGCCGCAGCAGAATTTCTGACCAATTTGATTCCTCGTTCTTTGAGACGGACTTCTGGTTCATGTGGTGTACGACCTTCGCATTTCAACCCTGGCACAGTGCAGTCGAGTTTAAGCGCTATCTGGTGCGCTTCACGCATATGGTTTCAGGCTTTAATACGCTCAGCGGGATTATGCGGACGGTCTACAACCAGTACGACTCGATGGTGCGACCACTACAGAAGTGGCTCGAAGAGCGGGGCGTAAGGTTTAGACTCAACACCCGCGTCATCGATCTGGCCTTTTACCACGCCGGTGACGACTACTCCGTGCAACGCATTTTCTGTGAACATGACGGCCGGATCGAAGAAGTCAAAGTAGCTACAACGGATTTGGTGGTCGTGACCTTGGGTTCCATGACCGAGGCCTCGAGTCTGGGTTCCATGGATTCGGCGCCAGTCCTCAAGGGCAAATCCGATGGTGGTCCCTGGACTCTTTGGGAGAAAATCGCTGCCGGCCAATCGCAGTTCGGCCGTCCTGCCAATTTCACCGACTACATTGAGCAATCAAAGTGGGTGTCCTTCACCACTACACTGCGTGACCCGACCTTCTTCAATCTGGTCAGGGATCTCACGGGCAATGTTCCTGGAGAAGGTGGCCTCATTACGTTCCCGGAATCCAATTGGCTGGCTTCGATTGTCCTGCCCCACCAGCCACATTTTATCGGGCAGCCTGAGCAAGTTCAGGTCTTTTGGGGCTACGGCTTAGGTGTCGATAAACCTGGGGATTTTGTGAAGAAGCCCATGTCGGCATGCACAGGCCGCGAGATTATGATTGAGGTCATGGGGCACCTGCGAATTGAGGGCGATGCCGCTAGAATAGTTCAAAGCTGCACTTGCATCCCGTGCATGATGCCCTTCATCACGAGCCAGTTTCTGTGTCGCGCAAAAGGTGATCGTCCCCAGGTGAGACCGATTCACTCGAAAAATCTGGCTTTCGTAGGTCAATTTTGCGAACTCCCGGATGATGTGGTCTTCACAGTAGAATACTCGATCCGGTCCGCGCAAACGGCTGTGTATTCGTTGCTTGGGCTGACCCGGACACCGCCTCCCGTATACAAAGGTGAATACGATCCCCGCGTTCTTCTCAAGGCTTTTCTCGCGTTACACAACGGGGGCGCTCACGCGTAAGAAGGTTTTTCTTGGCCCAGTGTCCCTCGGGACACTGAGATGAGCGTTTTATGAAATCGGGGATCGCGACTCCCATTTTCTTCCGATAGCCCTCAATGGTTTATTTCAAGGATCGAACAGCCTCTGTTTTATCGTCCCTCGCCTGAAAATTCCACAGGTATGCTGCTGCGCAGCAGCACAAGAGGCAGATTCTCCACCCACTGTGCGATATGGAACAGTTTTGGTGTGGGAGAGACGTCATAGTTCCAGTCGGGACGCAGCTTGATGGCTTGAGAGCAAGTACCCGGGGAGACAGTGAAATGTCCAAAAACAATTCAGTTGTTGCAGTGTATCGAACGCATACCGAAGCAGACGAAGCAGTGAAGGAGCTTCAGAGCGGCGGAGTTGATATGCACAAGCTATCAATCGTAGGGAAGGGTTATCACACCGAGGAGCAGGCGGTGGGCTATTACACGACCGGCGACCGCATGAGATATTGGGGCAAAGTCGGCGCCTTCTGGGGAGGTTTCTGGGGACTGCTGTTCGGGTCTGCTTTTTTCTTGATTCCGGGGCTCGGCCCCATCCTTGCGGCAGGACCGGTGGTTGCATGGATCGTGGCGGCATTGGAAGGGGCGGTGGAGGTGGGGGCGTTAGGTGCTCTTGGAGCTGGCCTCTACAGCATCGGAATTCCTAAAGACAGCATCGTTAAATACGAGACGGCGCTCAAGACGGATCAGTTCCTACTGATCGTAAATGGGACGGCTGCAGAGGTTGCGCAGGCGAAAGATATCATCGAAAGTACGCATCCTGCTCAATTCTCGCTGCACTCAGGCGAAGCAGTAGCAGCGGCGAAGGCTTAGCGTTCCTCCTAGAGGAATGGGCAAGGCTGTCTCGACGGGTCTTGCCCGTTCGTTCACCTATTAAGCGGATTCTGATACCAGCTTGTTATTCATCCGATCGCGCACATCCAGATTTAGTTATGCGTGGCGGGGGTCAGATGATTGAGGTTAAGTGGCGTGGGTGCGTGCATTGCGGCCAACAAGGTGCCAGGCGTGCGGGCGTGCCTGATCCATGAGGGTTTTTCAGCGAAGCAGGGCGTCGAAGACGACGACATGAACGTGATCTGCTTGGGTGGCCGTGTGGTCGCGAGTACCTTCGCGTGGGAGCTGGTCAGCTGTTTTCTACAAGCTCGGTTCAGCGGCGCCAAGCGTCACCGGCGTCGCTTGGCCAAAGTTGCGGCGCCGGAAAGCGTGGAGCTAAGAACATGAAAGACAATCCTTTGAAACAATTGCGAACGCTCGGCCAGTCCATCTGGCTCGATTACATCCGGCGCGATCTTATCGCCAGCGGAGGTCTCCGGCGTCTGATCGAGGAGGATGGGCTGCGGGGGATGACCTCGAATCCATCCATCTTTGAGAAGGCGATTGTAGAGAGCCACGATTACGACGAGGACGTTAGAGCTATGGCGCGCAAAGGAAAAAGTGTCCAGGCCATCTACGAAAACCTGAGCCAGCGCGACGTGCAGAGCGCCGCCGACGAGCTCCGACCTCTATACGACATGATGGACGGTGAAGATGGATATGTCAGCCTGGAAGTAAATCCCCATCTGGCACACGACACCAACGGGACGATCCAGGAAGCCCACCGGCTGTGGGCCGCGCTAGACCGGCCCAATGTCCTCATCAAGGTCCCGGCGACAGCCAACGGTCTGCCCGCGATCCAACAACTGATCAGCGAAGGAATCAACGTCAACGTGACGCTACTCTTTGGGCTGCCTCGTTATCGGCAAGTGGCGGAAGCTTACATTGCCGGTATCGAATCGCGCGCTGCCCAAGGGAAGTCGATCGAGCGCGTAGCGTCGGTGGCCAGCTTCTTTGTGAGCCGTATCGATGCGCTGGTGGACCCACTGCTCGAGAAATTCAATGCAGAAACAGGTAAGCGGGCGAGCTTCGCAAAAAAGGCACACGGGCAGGTTGCCATCGCCAGCGCGAAGATGGCCTACCAGATCTATAAAGAAATGTTCGGCAGCGACAGGTTTGGGAAACTGACCGCTGAAGGTGCTCTTGTCCAGAGGCTGCTTTGGGCCAGCACCGGCACCAAGAACCCGGACTACAGTGACGTGAAATATGTCGAGGCCCTCATCGGACCGGCAACCGTCAACACAGCCCCGCTGAAAACTCTTGACGCCTACCGCGATCACGGAGAACCGAAAGCTCGACTCGAACAAGACGTCGAGGAAGCCCGCTCGGTTCTAGAGCGACTGCCGGAACTGAACATCAGCATCGACGATGTGACGCGGCAGCTTGAGGGCGAAGGGGTTGCGAAGTTCAACGAGCCGTTCGACAAGCTGATGGAAACCTTAGCGCAGAGGTCGCTACGACGTTCGGCGAGTGCATCGTGAGCATAAGTCCCCTGGCAGGCAAGCCGGCGCCAGCATCGATTCTGGTGAACGTACCCAGACTGGTCACGGCCTACTACACGGAGGTGCCCGACCCTTCGGTGCCGGAACAGAGGGTCATCTTTGGCACCTCGGGACATCGTGGTTCCGCATTTACACAATCCTTCAACGAGTGGCACATCCTCGCCATCAGTCAGGCGATTTGTCTTTACCGAAAGCAACACCAGATTGATGGCCCGCTGTTCCTCGGAATGGACACGCATGCGCTTTCGGTTCCGGCGATGGCAAGCGCCCTGGAGGTGCTGGCGGCCAACGACGTTGAAGTCATGCTTGCAGATGGCAACCAATACACACCCACGCCGGCCGTTTCCCACGCGATTCTCACTTACAACCAGGGGCGCAAGGCGGGACTCGCCGACGGCATCGTCATCACGCCGTCGCACAATCCGCCCCATGACGGCGGGTTTAAATACAATCCTCCAAACGGTGGGCCGGCCGAGGGCGTCGTCACGGATTGGATTCAGGCAAAAGCAAACGAATGCCTCGAAGCCAAGCTCCAGGACGTTAAAAGGGTATCTCTCGATAAGGCCCTTCGTGCCTCCACGACGCACCGGTACGACTACCTCCACGCCTATATTAGTGATCTCGCCAACGTGGTCGACATGGAGGCCATTCGGGGCGCGAAGCTCCGCATGGGGGTGGATCCCCTGGGTGGCGCCGGGGTCCACTACTGGGGGCCGATTGCCGAGCGGTACGGGTTGAACCTCACCGTTGTCAACGAAGCCGTCGATCCGACCTTTCGTTTCATGACCGTGGACTGGGACGGGCAGATCCGTATGGACCCATCGTCGCCCTATGCGATGCAGCGATTGATCGGGATGAAAGGCCATTTTGATCTTTCATTCGCCTGCGACACCGACCATGACCGGCACGGCATTGTCACAAAAAGCGAAGGATTGCTGCCGCCTAACCACTACCTTTCCGTTGCCATTTTCTACCTCTTTCAACACCGGCCGAGGTGGCGCACGGAAGCGGCGGTCGGCAAAACGGTGGTGAGCAGCCAGATGATCGATCGCGTCACCGCGAAGCTTGGCCGGAAGCTCTACGAGGTGCCGGTTGGCTTCAAGTGGTTCGTCGATGGCTTGCTCGACGGATCACTTGGTTTCGGCGGCGAAGAGAGCGCGGGAGCATCCTTTTCTCGTCTGAGTGGGGCCGTTTGGACGACAGACAAAGATGGCATTGTCCCGGCCCTGCTGGCAGCCGAGATCACAGCCCGGATGGACCGCGATCCGGGCGAGATCTATTGCGAACTCAAGCGCGAGTTCGGTGAGCCTGCCTACGACCGCGTCGAAGCGCCAGCCACTCCGGATCAAAAGAAGCTGTTGGCGAAACTCTCAGCCGAACAGGTCAAGCTCACCGAGCTGGCTGGCGAAAAAATACAGAAAGTGCTCACCAACGCGCCGGGCAACGGTGCCCCGATCGGCGGCCTAAAGGTAATCTCCGAAAGCGGATGGTTCGCGGCGCGGCCGTCCGGTACCGAAAATATCTACAAGATCTATGGAGAGAGCTTCCGGGGAGCGGATCATTTGCGCCGAATCCTGGATGAAGCGCAGACGATTGTCACCAGTGCTTTGGGTGCGGTACCGAAGCCGGGCAAAGGCCCCGAATCTATTTCGCCCGCAAACAGTCAGCGAAGCCGCGGAAGCGCGGCATAACGAGAGGAACGACAGATGCATTGGAAGACTAAGGCCAGAACAAATTCGAGGCGGAAACCATGAGCAACAAAACTCGTGTCAACTATCCGCTTTACGCTCTACCCACAGAAGTTCCAGGGTTTGATTCTCTAGCGGAGCTTGCCCTGGACATGCGCTGGTCGTGGAACCATGCCACCGACGGAGTGTGGCGCTCGCTTGATCCCGTACTGTGGAAACTAACGCAAAATCCCTGGGTGGTCCTGCAGACAGTCTCGCGGGATCAACTTGAGCGCGTGCTGGCCGATCCTGCCTTCCGCAAGAACATTGATGAACTACTGCAAGCCAAACGCCAGGCATCCGAGACGCCCGCATGGTTTCAGCAAAAGCATCCGCAATCTCCCTTGACCTGCGTCGCGTATTTCTGCATGGAATTCATGTTGAGCGAGGTACTTCCGATTTATTCGGGAGGACTGGGTAACGTGGCCGGCGATCAGCTCAAAGCTGCGAGCGACCTCGGCGTTCCGGTGGTCGGAGTCGGGCTGCTCTACCAACAAGGTTATTTTCGCCAGGTGATTGACAAGGATGGGGCGCAACAGGCTCTTTATCCCTACAACGACCCGGGACAGTTGCCGATCACGCCGTTGCGCCACCCGAACGGCGAGTGGTTGCGGTTGGAGATCGCTCTACCTGGCTATTCGGTCTGGCTGCGCGCCTGGCAGGTCCAGGCTGGTCGAGTAAAGCTCTACCTGCTCGACAGCAATGACGCCGCGAACTTCCCCGCCCATCGAGGGATCACCAGCGAGTTATATGGGGGTGGACCGGAGTTGCGCCTCAAGCAAGAACTGCTTCTCGGAATTGGCGGCTGGCGGTTGCTCCGCGCCCTGGGCATCAAGCCAGAAGTCTGCCACCTAAATGAAGGACACGCGGCCTTCGCAACGTTGGAGCGCGCGCGGGATTTTATGGAAGAAACGGGGCAGCCCTTCGAAGTCGCGCTGGCCGCGACTCGCGCGGGGAACATCTTCACCACTCACACGGCAGTCGCCGCCGGCTTTGATCTTTTCGCTCCGGCCCTCATCGAACAATACCTCGGAGGGTATGCCGAGGGGAAGCTCCGCGTGACACTCCACGATTTGCTGGCCCTGGGGCGCCAGAATCCGAACGACTCGTCAGAGAGTTTCAACATGGCTTATCTGGCAATACGGGGGAGCGGATCGGTGAATGGTGTGAGTCGCTTGCACGGGAAGGTTAGCCGACAGCTCTTTGAGCCTCTTTTCCCCCACTGGCCGCAGGACGAAGTGCCCGTCGGATACGTGACGAACGGAGTGCACGTGCCAACCTGGGACTCGGCGGCAGCCGACGACCTCTGGACGGAAGCCTGCGGAAAAGACCGGTGGCTCGGGCCGACGGAAAACCTTGGGCAGGACATTCACCGTCTCTCCGACTCGAGACTTTGGCAATTCCGCACCGCCGCCAGCCAGTCTCTTGTTCAATACGCTCGAGAGCGATTGTCGAGCCAGCTGGCCGCCTCCGGCGCCTCGACTGAGGCGATCGAAGGGGCCAAACACCTATTCGATCCCAATGCCTTGACGCTGGGCTTTGCGCGGCGTTTTGCGACCTACAAGAGACCGGACCTGCTGCTGCACGACCCAGAGCGGCTGCTAGGTATATTGAGCAATTCCGAGCGTCCGGTGCAACTCATCATTGCCGGGAAAGCCCACCCGGCAGATCAAGCGGGGCAGGCGTTGATCCAGAAATGGATTCAATTCATTCGGCGGGTCGAGACACGCCCCCATGTGATCTTCCTCGGCGATTACGACATGCTTCTGACCGAGCATCTGGTGCAAGGCGTGGATGTCTGGATCAACACGCCGCGCCGCCCCTGGGAGGCTTGCGGGACGAGCGGCATGAAAGTGCTCGTCAACGGCGGCATCAACGTCTCGGAATTAGACGGCTGGTGGGCAGAAGCATACACACCTGAAGTGGGTTGGGCATTGGGGGACGGTCGGGAACATGGCGACGATCCGGCTTGGGACGCTGTCGAAGCGGAGGACCTGTACGATCTGCTCGAGCGTGAGGTGGTCCCGGAGTTTTATGCTCGCGACAAACGCGGCATTCCCACCGCGTGGGTCAAACGAATGCGGGAAAGCATGGCGCGGTTGACGCCCTCCTTCTCGGCCCACCGCGCGGTGCGCGAATACACAGAGCAACGCTACCTTCCCGCTGCTACCGCCTATCAATTGCGCGTTGCAAATAAAGGCGCAATCGGGAGCGAGATGGTCGATCGGCAGCACAGTCTGGAAAAGGGATGGGCCACGCTGCATTTTGGCGAGTTAAAGATTGAGACTCATGGCGAACAGCACGTATTTGAAGCTCAGGTTTGTCTCAATGCCCTCGGGCCACAGACAGTGCGGGTAGAGCTCTATGCGGATGGAATCAACGGCGGCGATCCTGTACGGGAAGAAATGAAGTGCGTCCGACCTCTACCTAGCGCATCCGGTTGCCGCTTATATCAGGCAACGGTGCCCACAACACGTCCGGCGAACGACTACACTCCGCGAGTGATACCACAGAACTCCGAGGGGGCAGTTCCGTTGGAATCGGCGAAAATCCTATGGCGACGATGATCCAAGCGTCGACGCGCGAGCTGCACGATTACATCTCGGAGATTTCCGAGCGTGCTGACCTTCGGGTGGGATCTCCTCTTCCTCTGGGAATGCAGGAAACGGGAGGCGGGGTTAATTTTGCCATTTTCAGCCGTCATGCCAGCCGCGTTCGACTGGAGTTATTCGATCATCCCGAAGACTCCTCGGCCGCGCGGGTGATTGATCTGGATCCCGCGCGCAACCGTACCGGTGACGTATGGCACGTTTGGATAAAAGGGATCGGTCCCGGTCAATTCTATGGTTACCGTGTGGATGGGCCCTACGAGCCCCATGAAGGATATCGTTTCAATTTCAATAGGCTTCTCCTCGATCCCTTTGCTACCGCGATATCGCAACTGCCCCGATGGGATTTTGCGTCGGCATGCGGATACGATCCGTCTGTGCGCGAGCAAGACCTGGCCATTTCGAAGCTGGACAATTCCGGGTCGATGCCGAAATGCGTTTTTTTAAACGAACCTTTCGAGTGGAATGAAGACCAGCAACCGCGACATCCATGGTCGAAGACGGTCATTTATGAAATGCACGTTCGCGGCTTCACCATTCATCCCACGTCGGGCGTCGAACATCCAGGAACTTACCGAGGGCTGATCGAAAAAATCCCCTATTTAAAAAGCCTGGGAGTGACCGCCGTTGAGCTGATGCCAGTGCAGGAATTCAACGAGTTCTCTGTCACACGCAGGAATCCACTCACAAATCAACCACTGAGGAATTACTGGGGCTACGATCCGGTAGCCTTCTTTGCGCCCAAGGCTTCCTACAGCAGTTCGGGAGGCCTAGGCCAGCAGAAGCTAGAGTTCAAAGAAATGGTCCGGGCCTTTCACAAAGCCGGTATCGAAGTGATTCTGGACGTGGTCTTCAATCATACGGCGGAGGGAGACGAGCTGGGCCCGACGCTCTGCTTCCGTGGAATGGATAATGCGATCTTCTACACGCTAGCCGATGACAGACGCTACTACAAGGACTACACGGGAACAGGCAACACCATCAATGCCAACCATCCCGTGGTGCGGGATCACATCTTGGCCGCACTCCGCTATTGGATGGTTGAGATGCACGTCGATGGATTTCGTTTTGACCTGGCCGCAGTGCTCGGTCGGGGTCGTTCCGGCAACTTGTTGCCCAATCCTCCGCTTCTTGAGCGGATCGCCGAGGACCCGATCTTAAGGGATGTGAAGATCGTCGCCGAGGCGTGGGATGCCGCTGGGGCCTATGAGGTCGGACACTTCTCCGAACGCCGCTGGGGTTCGTGGAACGGCCGGTTTCGGGATGATGTCCGGCGTTTCTGGCACGGGGATGATGGGATGCTGGGTTCGTTTGCCAGTCGCATCTGCGGCAGTGCCGACATTTATTCCAAGTCCGGCAAAGGCCCCGAGAGCAGCATCAATTTCATCACCTGTCATGACGGCTTCACCCTGAACGACCTGGTGAGCTATCGCTCAAAGCACAATGAGGCAAACGGAGAAAACAACCGCGACGGGACCGACGCCAACTTCAGCGAGAACTACGGCTCGGAAGGTGAGACGAACGATGTCGGTATCGAAACCTTGCGGAAACGCCAGATCAAGAACTTCCTTCTGACTCCGCTGATCTCGCGCGGCGTCCCGATGCTGCTGGGCGGAGATGAATTTCGCCGCACACAAGGCGGCAACAACAACGCCTACTGCCAGGACAACGAAACAAGCTGGATTAACTGGAACAATCTTGAACAGCATCAGGAGATTTACCGGTTTGCACAAGGCATGATTGCATTCCGTCGCGCCCATCCGATTCTGAGTAAGGAGCAGTTCTACACCGACGCCGAGATCCGCTGGTTCAACCCCCAACAGGGAGCACCCAACTGGGCCGACCCGAAAGAAAAATACCTCGCCTGCTTGATCCAGGAAGACGAACGTGCCCTTTTCCTGATGTTCAACGCTGACACCAGCGGAACCGATTTTGGGCTGCCACCACCGCCTCACGGGTTCGGCTGGCATCGAGCGGTCGATACGTCGCGTTTGGCCCCGCAAGACTTTTGTCCCAACGGAGAGGAGCCGCTTGTGGATCATTCCAAGGCGTATCGCTTGGAGGCGCACACCAGCGCGATGCTTCTGGCTCGTCGAACCAGCTCGCAAGAGCGGCCGATGGCGTTGGCAGAGGGCCAATGAAAAAAACGATCCCGATTACGACGCTATTTCTGGATGTCGGTGGTGTCCTGCTCACCAACGGGTGGGATCATCATGCCCGCAGACGGGCGGCGAAAAAGTTCCACATGGAGTGGGCGGAGATGCAAGATCGGCATAGCCTCAACTTCGCCGCACACGAAGAAGGCAGGGTCACATTCCGCGAATATTTAAACCGCGTGGTCTTCTACAAAAAGCGGTCGTTCACTCGTGTGGAGTTCCGACGCTCCATGTTCGCGCAATCGAAAGCTTACCCAAAAATGATCACGCTGGTTCGCGAGCTCAAGGCGCATTACGAGCTGAAAGTCGCCGTGGTCAGCAATGAATCGCGGGAGGTGAATGCGCACCGAATTCGCGAGTTCAAGCTGGACGGGTTTGTGGATACTTTTATTTCCTCCTGCTTCGTGCACGCCCGCAAGCCTGACGTGGAGATGTTTCAACTGGCTCTGGACATCGCCCAGGCGCCGGCCTGCAACGTCCTATACATTGAGAACACGCCGATGTTCGTTCAGATCGCGGAAGGATTGGGGATACGAAGCATTCTTCACACCGATTACAAGTCCACCCTCGCGAAACTTGCGTCGTTCGGATTGCAGAATAACGAAAAAGGGAGCAATGAAACCCGGTAAGCCACGCATCCTAACGATCAACGGCGGCTCCTCGAGCATCAAGTTCGCTTTGTTCGAAGCTGGCGACTCGCTCCGACGGATTCTGGAGGGCGGGATTGAGCGTATTGGCCTGCCTGACGCCACCTTGCGTGTAAAAGGGGTGAACCATGTGGACAGCTTTTCACGCCAGGTGAAAGCGCCGGATCATGCAGCGGCGGTGACACTTCTGATGGATTGGATTGAGGAACAAAGGGGCGGTGCTGCATTGTCCGCGGTGGGTCACCGTATCGTGAATGGCGGTCCGAGGTATTACAAGCCGCAACGAATAACCCCTGCAATGATTGAGGAACTGCGCGGGCTAAGTCCATTTGATCCCGACCACATGCCCGAAGAGATTCTGCTGGCCGAGGCGTTTCATCGCCGGTTCCCCGATTTGCCCCAAGTGGCGTGTTTCGACACCGCCTTTCATCACGACCTGCCGCGCGTGGCGCAGGTGTTACCGATCCCTCGCCGGTACGAAGCGCTGGGTGTGCGGCGGTATGGGTTTCACGGATTGTCGTATGAATTTCTCATAGAAGAACTGACTCGCCTCGGTGACCCGGCGGCAAAGACCGGCCGCGTGATCCTCGCCCACCTTGGCAGTGGCGCCAGTCTGTCTGCGGTGCGTGACGGCAAATCCGTGGACACCAGCATGAGTTTCACTCCGGCCGCCGGGATTCCGATGAGCACCCGTTCAGGTGATCTCGACCCGGGATTGGTTTGGTATCTGGCGCGCACCGAAAAAATGTGCGCCGCACAATTCAACGAGATGGTCAATTCCAAGTCCGGGCTGCTCGGCATATCGGAGACCAGTTCCGACATGCGTGACCTCCTCAACCGCGAAACGCATGACATGCGGGCAGCTGAAGCGGTCGCGCTGTTTTGCTATCAGGTGAAGAAATGGATCGGCGCATTCGCGGCGGCGCTCGGCGGACTGGACACGCTTGTGTTTGCAGGCGGCATCGGAGAAAACGCGCCAGCAGTTCGCGAAAGGATTTGCGATGGGTTGGGTTTCCTCGGAATTCAACTCGAAGAAAAACGAAACGCGACGAATCAGGACGTAATTTCCGCGGCAGCCGGCCGCCTTACGGTGCGCGTCATTCGCACGGACGAAGAGATCACGATCGCTAAAAACGTTTGTTGCCTTCTTGGCCTTGATTGAAAAAGGAGAATTGAACCAATGAAAACTACCAGTCTTTCGGCAGGATTGCTGGAAAAGAAACCCAACGGAGCGAGCCAAAAAGAGTCCGTCGCGAATACTGCGGCTCTACCTCCGGAACTACTCCACAAGATGAATGCCTATTGGCGTGCCGCCAACTATCTTTCGGTCGGCCAGATTTATCTCTACGACAATCCTCTGCTGAAGGAGCCGCTGAAACTGTCGCATGTGAAGCCGCTCGTGGTCGGGCACTGGGGCACAACGCCGGGACAAAATTTCATCTATGTGCATCTGAACCGGGTCATCAAGAAGTACGACCTCAATATGTTCTATATTGCCGGACCCGGGCACGGCGGCCCCGCCATTGTGGGCAACGTATACCTCGAAGGCACCTGGACCGACATCTACCCGAGCGTCACCATGGACGAAGACGGGATGAAAAAGCTGTTCAAGCAGTTCTCATTTCCCGGAGGAATTTCGAGTCACGTCGCGCCGACAACACCTGGGTCGATTCATGAAGGTGGTGAGCTCGGGTATTCGCTCAGCCATGCCTTCGGGGCTGTATTCGACAATCCCGATCTGGTCGTCGCGTGCGTCATCGGCGATGGCGAATCGGAAACTGCTTCCCTGGCAACTTCGTGGCAGTCCAACAAGTTTCTCAACGCGAATAGCGACGGCGCCGTGCTGCCGATTCTGCACCTCAATGGCTACAAGATCAGCAATCCAACCGTGCTGGCCCGCATCGAGCATGAGGAACTCGAACAATTCCTGCGAGGCTGCGGCTGGTCTCCCTACTTTGTGGAAGGCGACGAGCCGGGGAAAATGCATGAACTCATGGCCACCACTTTGGATAAAGCCATTGAGGACATCCATCGCATACAAAACAAAGCACGGACCGGGAACGACACCACTCGGCCGCGCTGGCCGATGATCGTCCTCAACTCGCCCAAGGGCTGGACGGGCCCGAAATTCGTCGATGGCCTGCAAATTGAAGGCACTTTCCGAGCGCACCAGGTGCCGCTTCTTGTCGATGCCGAGCATCCCGATCATGTCAAGCAGCTAGAAAGCTGGATGAAAAGCTACAAGGCCGAGGAGCTGTTCGATGGGAATGGCCGGCTCATGCCGGAATTAGCTGAGCTGGCACCGAAGGGAGATCGCCGGATGGGAGCCAATCCCCACACCAACGGCGGCATTCTGCTGCGCGACCTGCGCATGCCAGACTTCCACGTCCACGCTGTGAATGTTCCTTCTCCCGGGGCCGTTGAGGGCCAGGATACGCTCGTGCTCGGCAACTTCCTCCGCGATGTGGCCAAGTTAAATCAGGATCAGAGTAATTTCCGCGTCTTCGGTCCCGATGAGACCCTCTCGAACCTCCTGGGAGCGGTTTTTCAAGTCACCAATCGCCAATGGGATGCCCGGGAAGTAAAAAACGATGAATTCCTCGCGCCCGCCGGACGCGTGCTGGACTCGATGCTCAGCGAGAACCAGTGCGAAGGCTGGCTCGAAGGATATCTTCTGACCGGGCGGCACGGGCTGTTCAATAGTTATGAGGCTTTCATTCGCATCATCGATTCGATGTTCAGCCAGCACGCCAAGTGGCTGAAGGTATGCCTGGAACTGCCATGGCGCCGGAAGATTTCGTCGCTGAACTATCTGCTGGCTTCGCACGTCTGGCAGCAGGATCACAACGGCTTCACGCACCAGGATCCCGGCTTCCTCGATCACGTTGTCAACAAAAAAGCCGATATCGTGCGCGTGTACCTTCCGCCCGACGCCAATTGCCTCCTGTCGGTTTTCGATCACTGCCTGCGCAGTCGGAATTACGTCAATGTCGTGGTTGCCGGCAAACACGCCCTCCCGCAATGGCTGACCATGGATCAAGCCGTCGTGCATTGCACGGAAGGAATTGGCATCTGGCAATGGGCCAGCAACGATCAGAACTCCGATCCCGATGTCGTAATGGCCTGCTGTGGGGACACCCCTACGCTCGAGATTTTGGCTGCCGTTTCCATCCTTCGCCAGCATCTACCCGATCTGAGGATCCGAGTGATCAATGTCGTTGATCTCATGAAGCTGCAGTCTTCAAGTGAGCACCCCCACGGATTGAACGAGACAGATTACGATTCACTTTTCACCAAAGATAAACACATCGTCTTTGGCTTTCACGGCTACCCATGGCTGGTCCACCGGCTCACCTACCGCCGTACCAATCGCAACCTCCACGTCCGGGGCTATAAGGAAGAGGGCACTATCACGACGGCCTTTGACATGAGGGTGCAGAACGACCTGGACCGCTTCCACCTGGTGCAAGACGTGGTGGATCGCGTCCCGAACCTTGGCTCCAAGGGAGCCTACTTGAAGCAGCAGATGAAGGACAAGCTCATCGAGCACAAGCATTACATCTATCAGAACGGGCAAGACATGCCGGAAATCCGCAACTGGAAATGGAGCGACACCAAGTGAATACACAAACGCTCATCGACACCGCGAGGGCCATGGTCGCGGGCCACAAAGGTCTGCTGGCGATGGATGAAAGTAATCCTACTTGCAACAAACGATTTGCCAAGTGGGGCATTCCACAGACCGAGGAGGCACGACGCTCTTATCGCGACATGATTGTGAGCACGCCGGGACTGAGCGAGTTCATTAGTGCCGCGATCCTGTACGACGAAACGATCCGGCAAACAAAGAAAGATGGAACTCCCTTTGCCAAAGCCCTCAGCGATGCGGGAATAATTCCCGGCATTAAAGTGGATACCGGCGCAAAGGAAATGGCAGCGCATCCCGGAGAAAAAATCACCGAAGGACTGGACGGTTTGCGGGATCGCCTCAAGGAATATTCTCAAATGGGCGCGCGTTTTGCCAAGTGGCGCGCGGTCATTGCGATTGGCAGTGGAATTCCGAGCCGCGCTTGCATCGAGGCCAACGCACAGGCGCTGGCTCGCTACGCCGCGTTGTGCCAGGAAGCAGGCATGGTCCCTGTCGTCGAGCCGGAAGTGCTCATGGAAGGCGAGCACACTTTGGCGCGATGCTCCGACGTAACGGAGGAAGTTCTGCGAACGGTCTTCAACCACCTTTACTCACAACGCGTGATGCTCGAGGGCATGATCCTGAAGCCAAACATGGTGCTTCCGGGATCGATCTGCCCCCAACAAGATGCGGTGGAGGTGGTAGCGAACGCGACCGTGCGGTGTTTGTTGCGGGCCGTTCCCGCCGCGGTTCCCGGGGTTGCGTTCTTGTCGGGCGGCCAAACTGGTGAACTCGCCTCGGCCCGTTTGAACGCCATGAACGTCCGATTCAAGTCGCGAATGCCGTGGGCGTTGGCGTTTTCGTTTGCCCGAGCCATCCAGCAACCAGCCTTGGAGATTTGGAAAGGTAAAGACACGCATGTGTTGGTTGCGCAGCGAGCTCTTGAGCATCGAGCCGCGTGCAACTGGGCTGCACGCCGTGGCGAATACAACGCCACGAGGGAGACAGTTGGTGGAGGGAGTGCGTCGTCGACGCGTAAAGAATCATCTGTGAAAGCTGCCGTGAGCGCCCAATGAAAGATGACATCGGCCAGAAGTTCATCGTGGGGAACTGGAAGATGCATACGACCACCGCCGAGGCCACACAGCTGGCCAAAGCGATTGTGGATGGCATGGGCATTATGGGGTCCAAGGACCGGGTATCAGTCGCCGTCTGTCCGCCCTTCCCCTATCTGGCCCTTGTCGGGGAGATTCTCAAGGGTAGCTGCGTCGCGCTCGGGGCGCAGAACCTCTATCCCGAAAAAGAAGGCGCTTTCACAGGCGAGGTCAGCCCAACGATGCTCCTCGATCTCGGCTGCAAGTACGTGATCCTCGGGCACAGTGAGCGCCGGCACATACTCGGCGAATCCGACGCGTTCATAAACACAAAGGTACGGGTTGCCCTGGCCACCGGCCTCAGTGTGATTTTGTGCGTCGGCGAGACTCGGGAACAACGCCAGGCCCACCAAACCGAAGAGGTGCTCGACCGACAACTCGTTCAGGGATTAGCGGGAGTTTCGGCGGGTACTCTAACCCGTCTGAGCATGGCCTACGAACCCGTTTGGGCAATCGGCAGCAGCGGACACCAGGCCACACCACAGCAGGCTCAGGATGCGCACGCCCTCATTCGGCGACGCTTCGCTCGGATATACGGGGAGAAGTCGGCTCAGGCACTTGCCATACAGTACGGCGGTAGCGTCAAGCCCGAAAACGCCTCCGCGATGCTTCGCGGGCACGGCGTTGACGGTGCTCTCATCGGAGGGGCCAGCCTGTGCTCCGACCAGTTCCTGGCAATTGTTCGGGCGGGGATAGGTGAGACACAAGCTGAAGGGAAATCGGCATGACAGCGATCGCACAACGCACAACATTGTCGATTTGGAAGAGCCTCGAAGCTCAATCCGCGAAGATCCGCGATTGGCATCTTCGGGAGCTCTTCGCAGATGACGCTACCCGCGGACAGCGGATGGCGCTTGAGGCCGCAGGCATCTACTGACAGCGCACGAAACGTGCGGCATAGCCAAAGATGGAAAGGAACCCCCGATTATGAAAGCCGTTGCCGATGAGCCCAAGGTTTCCGAATCGAAGTTAGAGTCGAAGCGCAAGAGTCTCCAACCGAAGTCGGAGCCGAAGCCCAATACGCCTGACCCGAAAGACGATCTAAAGACCCTCCCCATGACGGAAGTGGAGAAAAAACTGGGGTCGTCGCCAGACGGCCTCAATCAGGCCGAGGCCCAGAAACGGCTGGCCCAATACGGCCCGAACGAAATCGCAGAAAAGAAAGACAATCTGTTCTTAAAGTTCCTCACCTACTTCTGGGGCCCTATCCCCTGGATGATCGAAGCGGCGGTGATTCTGTCGGGTGTGGTCCGGCATTGGCTGGATTTCTTCATTATTCTCTTTTTGCTTTTTTCCAACGCGTTGGTCGCATTTTGGGAGGAACATCAGGCGGGAAACGAAATTGCCGCGTTGCGGGCCAAGCTCGCGACCAAGTCCACGGTGAAACGGGATGGGAAGTGGGTCAACCCTGTGGCGCGAGAACTGGTGCCGGGTGACGTCATCCGTCTGCGACTGGGAGACATCGTGCCGGCGGATGCGCGTTTGCTGGCGGGCGATCCGGTGCAAGTAGATCAGGCCGCGTTGACCGGCGAATCCTTGCCCGTCACTGCCCAATCGGGCGGTGCTGTGTTTTCAGGGTCGATTATCAAGCGGGGCGAAGCCGACGCGATGGTTTACGCCACCGGCACGAACACCTACTTCGGCAAAACGGCGCAACTGGTGCAGGAGGCGATTACCGTCAGCCATTTCCAGCGTGCCGTGCTCAAGATTGGCGATTACCTGATCGTCCTCGCAGTGGCCTTGGTGGCGGTGATTGTCACCGTAGCGCTCTTCCGTCACGATCCAATCCTCAGCACGTTGGAGTTCGCCCTGGTGCTTCTAGTGGCCGCAATCCCGGTGGCGATGCCCACCGTGCTGTCAGTTACTATGGCAGTCGGCGCGCGGCTGCTTGCAAAAAAACAGGCGATCGTGACCAAGCTGTCGGCGATCGAGGAACTAGCTGGCGTGGATGTGCTGTGCTCGGACAAGACCGGCACTCTGACACAGAACAAGCTGACGCTGGGGGATCCCTTCTGCGTGAACAAAATCCCTGCTGACCAGGTGATTCTATGGGCCGCACTGGCTTCGCGTGCAGAAGATAAGGACACCATCGACCTTGCTGTGATCGGCGGGGTGAAGGACGAGAAGGCGTTGAAGAGTTATCAGGTACTCCATTTCGTGCCGTTCGACCCAGTGCATAAGCACACAGAAGCCACCGTAAAAGGCGCGGATGGGAAGCAGTTTTTCGTGGCCAAAGGCGCGCCGCAGGTGATTCTGACAATGTCAGCCAACGCCGGCGAAGTAAAGCCCAACGTCGAAAAAGCCGTCAATGAATTTGCAGGGCGCGGCTTTCGTTCCTTGGGTGTGGCGCGGGCGGATCAGGAAAATAAGTGGCAGTTTGTGGGTGTGTTGCCCATGTTCGATCCGCCACGCGAGCAGGCCAAAGCAACCATCGCGAGCGCTGAGCACATGGGCGTGAACGTCAAAATGGTCACCGGCGACCAATTGGCCATTGGCCAGGAAACTGCCCGCCAGCTGGGGATGGGCACGGGCATTCTGGATGCAACCGCATTGCGCGATTCGAAGGATCTACAATCGCCGCAATTGGCAGAGTCCATCGAAAAAGCGGACGGCTTCGCCCAAGTATTCCCTGAAGACAAGTACAACATTGTCGACATCCTGCAGAAGCACAACCACATGGTCGGTATGACTGGCGATGGTGTGAATGACGCACCCGCGCTCAAGAAAGCAGACTGCGGCATCGCGGTGTCTGGTGCGCAAGATGCGGCCCGCGCCGCGGCGTCCATCGTGCTGCTGGCGCCCGGCCTATCCGTAATCATCGATGCGATCAAAGAGAGCCGCCGCATCTTCCAGAGGATGAACAGTTACGCCATTTACCGCATCGCCGAAACACTGCGCGTGCTGTTCTTCATGACGCTGGCGATCCTGGTATTTAACTTCTATCCCGTGACTGCGGTGATGATCGTGATGATCGCTGTGCTCAACGACGGAGCCATCCTGTCCATTGCCTATGACAATGTCCATTACTCGGACAAGCCCGAGGCGTGGAACATGCGCCTCGTGCTGGGAATCTCGACCGTGCTGGGCGTCATCGGGGTCGCAGCCGCGTTCTGTCTTTTCTATTTAGGCGAGCGCGTATTTCACTTCGATCACGCGCACGTCCAAACGCTGATGTACCTCAAGCTATCAGTGGCCGGACATCTGACGATTTTCTTGACGCGCACGCGCGGTCCGTTCTGGTCCATACGCCCCGCGCGGATTCTCTGGATGGCGGTGCTCGGTACTCAAATTGTGGCGACCCTGATTGCGGTGTATGGCTTGTTCATGACACCGCTCGGTTGGCGTTGGGCAGGGTTCGTTTGGGCGTATGCACTGGCTTGGTTCTTTGTGAATGACCGCGTGAAACTGCTCGCCTATAAGATTTTCGATCCCGTCAAGGCCGACCCGAGGTCTGAAGCCAAAGCTGAGTCGAAGCCTCCAGCCAAGGCCGGGCGGAAACCTGAAGACAAGACAGCCTCTGATTTGACGCCGCAGATCGCCAAGAGAGCCTATGAACTCTACGAAGAGAGAGCCCGCAAGGACGGTCGAGCAGTTCAGGACTGGGAGAAAGCGGAACAGGAAACTCGGGAACGTGAAACCCATGCATAAACCGAAACAAACAGCGCGACGGACAGGACCAAAGCGATGAAGATAAAAATCAATTCAAGGGATTTCCGTGTGCGCCATGGAGACAAGGTCACACTTAAAAAGTGGCCGACGCTGATAAAGCCTTTTTGCAAGTCGAAGAAGCGGTATCAAAAACTCCTAGAGGAACATGTTGAGCAATTAAGCTCACTGCAACAGCTTCACTACGCGTCCAATCGCTACGCATTGCTGCTGATTTTTCAGGCCTTGGACGCCGCCGGCAAGGACGGATCCATCCGGCACGTCATGTCCGGGGTCAATCCGGAAGGCTGCGAGGTTTTTAGTTTCAAACAGCCGAGCGCTGAAGAACTGAAGCATGACTTTCTCTGGCGCACAACGTGCCGGCTCCCCGAGCGTGGACGGATCGGAATATTCAATCGCTCCTACTATGAGGAGGTGCTCGTCGTCCGCGTGCATCCGGAGCTTCTCCGCAACCAGGGCCTCTCGGAGGAGTTGCGTGACGAGAAGACCATCTGGAAGCAGCGGTATCGTTCCATCGTGGACTTAGAGGAGCATCTCCACCGTAACGGCACCCGGATCATTAAGTTCTTTCTCCATCTATCGAAGAACGAACAACGGAAGCGCTTTCTCGAGCGCATTGATGAGCAGGACAAAAACTGGAAATTCAGCCTCGGGGACATTCACGAGAGGAAGTATTGGAAGCATTATACGAAGGTTTACGAGGATTGCCTGCAGGCGACAAGCACCCATCACACTCCCTGGTACGTGGTTCCCGCTGACGATAAGGACAATGCCCGGCTGATCGTTTCCCGGATTGTTATCGACGCTCTCCAGGATATGAAGATGGCTTATCCCAAGACCACAGCGAAACGCGGGAGGGTACTGAAATCTATCGGCAAGCAGCTAGCCAAGTAACGTCGTAGTCTTCAGTTGGCTCATCGTCCCTGCCGGATCGAAGCGCCGGTGTTAGGAACGTGGTTCTGTAACAACTTGTCTTTGTGGCTTTTCGGCAGGGGCGGTAGGATGTCGGATAGCATGCTCCCAGCGGCTACGCGTGCGACTTATTGCCTTGTCATGTTCCCACTGAAGTTTGAGCGCCAAGTACTTTTTGCCTAGTTGAGTGAGATACAACAATGGAGTAAGCATGGATGCCTCACGTGAAGGAGTTTATGGCTACCAGGCGGGCAAAACTGTCTCTAAAAGGACACTCGGGCGATCCTCCAATCGGACATCTGGCATCAAGGACGGCAATTGTCCGGTTTCGTGTTTCTTTTCAGACAGTCTTACTTCGCCCGTCTATTACGTTATGGGATGTGCTGAGACGCAATAACTCATGGCTTTGTCACACGTTCATCAGAACGACCAAGCCCCACAAGCAATTGTTGGCGATTGTCGCCGCATTTGTTTTTCTTCAGTTGTATTGTGTTCGGGAACTAGTAGCCGCGGAGTTTCTTTTCGGCGCCGGGTTGGCCGTTTTCCTTGTCCTGGCGGTGAGTTTATATTTAATCGGAGCAATCGGGGAACGAAGCTTGGAATGGTCAGAGGAAGGCGTGAAGATGCTCGCGCATTTAATGCATCGGAAAAACTGCAGCTTTCACGTTCGCCGATCCTCCCCCATCTGGGGAAGGCCGTGGATGAGTGCTTTCACAAAAAAGACTCCTTCTTCCTCAAAAGTCATGCGCTTCGCTCTGGCCATATCGATAATACCGGTGGGACAGCGGTTCGCGAATTCGCTCCGGATGAATTAGCACGAGTGCCTCAGTCTCCTACTGTTCCCGGGGCGTGTGCACACTTCTTTCGCCGAGCTTCCAACGCGGCACACAGTTGGCCATGCGGGCTGGTATAGACAAGCCCTCGATAACAAGGTGTCTCCGCTGTGATTCGCTCGGATAGCACTCCCAAACGAGAGCGAACTCTTCGGGGACTTTTATTGGGCGGCATGCCCTGGTCCTCTGCTTTGCCCGTGCACAAGTCTGAAACCGTAGCCGGGAATCCCGCACTACTTCTATCGGCTGGCAAGCAAGACCTCGATTTCCTAGCTGCTTTTTTTGCAACACGATCCTACTACTACTGTGTCATAAACGAGGAGAGCAACAGAACGGGCAGCAGGTGAGCTGCTTGATCAGGAATCTTGCAAGGCGGATTCGCAGTGTGGCGATTGAGTTTGGATTATGCCGCTCGGCGCGCACGCGGTGTGCCCCGGGGGCGGAACTCGGGCGGAATTTTCGGGGCGCGTAGTTCCAGCTGGCCGGCGCGGACAGAGGGGGAAAAACGGCTTCTTTCTGCTACCAGGAAGCCATAAGCGGCAATACACAACGTGGCATGATGATGAAATCCTCGCCAACCGCGACCTTCATAATGCCCTAATCCCAGTTCTTGCTTTAGTTCTTCATAATCCCGTTCGATGATCCAACGATGCTTGGCCAATTTCACCAACGCCGCGAGATTGGCATCGGCCGACAGCGTGGCGAGCCAGTACTTTGTCGGTTCGCTCTCGCCCGTAGGCCATTCGACCAGCAACCATTCCTCCGCAGGGAGTTCGCTTCGCCAATAATCCCGATGAGCAACACGAACACGCAGCGCCGCAAAGCGGGAACTGAGTTTCTGTTTGATCCCCTCACGCCAGGAAACATGTTTCCAAGAGATGAGTGGCAAGGACTCCGCCAGTTGTTTCAGGGAAATCGGTTGATGTTGTTTGTCCCGGCGTAGCAATGTTGGCGGGCGTCCCCTCCCTTTCCACCGCTTCGCGGGCAGCGGAGTTTTTCCAGCCCTCCAGACGGTTGTGGATTTCTGAACACCGACGACATACTCCAAACCCAGTGCGGTGATCCCTTCTCGAAACTGGCTATCGTTGCCATAGGCGGCATCGGCCAACACGGGAGCCGTTGTGACTTCTTCCTCTACCGCTTTCCGAATCTGCTGAAGCGCGATCGCCGGCTTGGTCGCAAAGGTGATCTCTCGCGGAATGCCCGTCTCCTTGCGGCGCTTACGATCCTGAGCCCAAATCTCTGGGAGGTACAGACGCCACGCGATGGGCAGACTAGCTTGTTCGGTAGCCAGCGACAAACTAACCGCGACACGGCAATTTTCTTGCTTGCCCACCTGACCACAATACTGACGCACGACCCCAACCGAGTGCGCTCCTTTCTTGGGGAAACCCGTGTCGTCCACAATCCAAGCCACCATAGGACCGTTTCGCTTCATCATCGGCAGGACCGCGTGGCGCACGGTTTCGAGCAAGGCCTCATCGCTCCACGGCGCGTTCGCTATGAAATGATGGAGAGATTGATGCACGCGCCGCACATCATGCGGAGCCAATCGCGCGGCCAGGGGCTCGACACTTTTGCGTTCACCGGGAAGTAGCAGACCGGTGCAGTAGGATTGCAGAGGTACAGCGCGATCCGCGTGCCCTGCGGCTCGCGCCAGGCTGTCCAGATAGGCCGCAAAGCGTTGTTGTTGCATGCCTGGCGCCGAAGAAGAAGCGCTCATGCGCACAAATTATCAGCCCAAGAAGGAATTCTGCCCTTCAAAAATTAAAGAGTGTGCCTATTTATGACACAGTAGTACTACAAGCTGGTGACGAAAAGGGTCCGGGCCGACAATAAATCCAGGTCGGATCTAGGTGTGCCTTTGCCACTTTCAGCTATGCCCGCGCAAGTGTTCTGTTTTGAACAGTCTCGGCCTGGGAGTTCGCGTAGCATCTCGCACGAGCGGCAGGGGGATCGCCTGAGGAGGTACAGAATTATGGCCATGCGTTCGGGTGTTTACATTGTTCCTACCAACGAGTGGTACATCGAACGGACCGTCTGGTTAATCGCCGGAGTGGTGCTGTTGGCCAGCACCGCTATGGCATTGCTGGTGAATCGCCTGTGGATCCTGGGGGTGACTGCCACCGGGCTTGTTTCCATTAACGTGGCCTTGACCGGCTTTTGCCCCATCGGCACTGCGTTGCGCTTCCTGGGCTTCCCTCCCATGCTCGGAGCGAAGGCCTCCACCCGCTCGAAACTCTACTTCATGCAGATCGACAAGTGGTACCTCGAGCGCCGCATCTATCTTTTCGTTGGCATCAACATCTCCACCGCGTCCTTACTAGTCTTGTTTGTTAGCCCCTGGGTGACGCTGTTCACGCTATTTGTTGGAGGAGCCATGGTGTGGTTCGCCGCCACCGGCTTTTGTGTCATGGCCAACGGGCTTTACTGGCTGGGTGCCGAGCCGCGCTTGAACCCCGAATCACTGCCTTCTGGAGGCTGCGTAGAATGTCCCAAGTCGGGCGAGTGTCTGGGAGGGCACGCCATCCTGGCCCGGTCAACGAGCACCCTTGTTATCACGCCGGCAGGGACTTCCTCCATCGAGCCGATTTATTCGATGCCCGTGCTTTCCGATCGGCGCAATTAGCGCCACATTTCGGCTATGAACACTCCCACCTGTGTCGCTGGTTTCCGGAGGCGGCAATGGGCTCATACGCCGTATTCCGGCATCATTCACAAGCGGCCGCCCAATTGCCCCGCATCGAGCGATTGTGACTTCAGTCTCAATGCTGCAAATTTCGTGGATGGCTTAGTAGTGGCGCCGGACGCACAAGGGCTGACAAACCGTTTCGCTATTTAGAACAAAAAGAAAAAGTGGATTCGTGAGGTCGCGAGCGATCTTGACGCCGCACGCTCCTGGATCGATTGAGCTACAGCCTTGTAATGCTCCCGCGCCGCCGCGTTATCGTGAAAGTTCTTGATCGCTTCCGCTGTGGGGCAAGGCTGGTCGGCGACCCAGTGGCCGTTTTCCTCGACCAAGTAGAGCACTACCGTCCTTAAATCATCGCCTTGCGGATAGTCGATGTGCAGTTCGCGCGAGGGCTTAACCGAAAAGCGACCAAACGTCTCGATCGCCTTCAAGTTGTTTTCGTCGACCACGGAAACGGTCAGCGTGTGTTTCGCGGGGATCGGCTCAGGCCACAGGCCCGCCAGCGTGGTGTTATAGAAATCTTTGTTTTCGGCAGCGATGCATGCTCGTGATGGGGAATCATAAAGCGCCCGCAAGCGGGCTGCATCCTTCGTGTTGATCGCCGCCACGTATTGTCCGGCGAAGCTTCTCATCTCGGCCGGCGCGTCTCCACTCTGTGCGTGGATAGCGGACACTGAGACCAGACTGATTAGAATCGTACAGATCTTCCGCGGAAAGGTGTGTCGCATGGCGTTCTCTGATCGAATTTTGCCATGGGTGCCCTGAGCCATGGTGCGCGTTTGTTGAGGTCTTGCTGCGAACGGCACTCCCGGCCCCGTTACGGATTTGGCGAAACCGATTCTGAGCAGCACTGACCTCAAAAAAGTCTCGCTGGCGTACGAGCAGGGAGTCTTCCACGTCAGAACCCGCACCCGATTGCGTGGGCTAATTTGTGGCGAGGGCGGACCCGATTTCTTTGTCGGGCGAGCGACGACGCACGGCAGCCAACAGACCGAGTTTTCGAGAATTCTCAACCGCCGCTGAAATAGTTGTATGTAAGGCTTTCCAGGTCTAGCTACGCGGCAGATCACGACAACCCTTTCTCGCATTGCCAGAGCCGAGACGGAAGCTGCGGGCAGGCTCGATCACCAGCTAACGAAGAATACCGCTCTAATGCTTCGCTATATGCCGCGGAACGAACGGTGCGGGCTGCTGCCACGGGCGTCCAAGCCGGTTCCGAGGGTTAATACATGACTCCTCCTATCGGATGTAAACGGGACGAAGATCGTACTTGTCCTCCGCAAGATCGTAAGCGCAGATTTCGAGCACTTCCGAGACACACCGCTTTCCGGGACGGCGCTCGATCTGCACAATGATGTTCAGCGAGTCCGCGATATTGGCCTTAATGGCAGGGTATTGCATTTCGACGCCGCTTTGCAGCACACATGTTGTGAAGCGAGAAATACCCTGAGCCGCAGAATTGGCATGGACGGTCGAGAGCGTTCCGCTCTGCCCCGTATTTTAGGAGCTGCAAAAGATCAAACGCTTCGCCGCCACGAATTTCGCCAAGATGATTCGGTCCGGCCGGTGACGCAAAGTCGTTTTGAGAAGGTCGCGGATCGTCACCGCAGGCAGGCCTTTCTGCTCGCGACGGGCTCGAAGCGGACGACGTTTCCTTTCTGAATCTGAATTTCTGCGGCTTCCTCAGTCAGAACGATGTGTTCGCGATCTGGAATCGATTCGGCTGCCGCGTTTAATAACTTGTTTTGCCTGTGGTTGTGGCGACGCAGACAGGATGTTCTGCCGATCTATGCGAATTGCGAGCTGCGTCAATGCCGACGCGGGAATAGTGGCGCGGTTGGCTGACCGGGAGTACACTTCGCAGCATGAATGCGAATCTTGTTCCCCGCCAAGTCTGCAAGGCTCAATTTCCGTTTTAGAACTTACCGGCGAGGTCGAGCTTCTTTTGCTCTTCGGGGTCATGCATCTCCGCGTCCAGGTAAATCTGAGTTACTTCCAGCGACTTGTGACCAAGCCAACTTCGGATCTTCATTAGATCGAACCCAGAACGCAGCCAATTCGTTGCCGCAGTTTTGCGAAGTCTGTGAAGATAATGCTCAGCGCACACTGGGCGCGTCTCGCACGTTACCTCGACTTCATGTCGATTGTCGTAGCGGCCTTCCCGAATCTTTGTCTTGCACTGTTCAGCCCGGCGCGATGTGCAATCGATTTGAATTTGCGAAGGAAGTGACCTTCGGGTTTCCCGTCTTCGTTGGTGAAGATCCATCTCTCGGACACGGCGTGCTTCTTGTAGTCGGCAAGCAGTGAACCCAGTTCAGTCGTCAGCGGAACCTGGCGCTCCTCGTGGTTCTTAGGAAAGGAAGGCTACATCCGATTTGCCGTCGCCGCTCACCGTGAAACGGAGCCCTTTTAGCCTGAATAATTCACGCTTTTAAAAACGAAAAGCCTCTTTCATGGTAAAAAGCCGTTGTCTAGGCAGCCTTAATACCAATCGGAGGCTTTCGCGTGAGTGAGAATACCACAGCACAGTCTGTTCTCTTTCCGGCAATGTTTGAACGTGCGGTCGTCGTCAAGTTCGATCAACCACAAAGCAGTTCCGATGGGGGAGCAGTCCTACTGAAAGCTGCTGACCAACGTTTGGGTCTCATTGCGTCCCTGGCCGCGTGTCTGAAAGACGAGCGACAAGTGGGAAAAGTCCGGCACGAACTGGATGAACTCCTCACGCAGCGCATCATGGCGATCGCCTGCGGTTATGAAGATGCGAACGATGCCGCACGTCTGGCCGGTGACCCGGTGCACAAATTGCTGGTCGGTCGGGACCCGGAGAAGGGAGACGATCTGGCTTCGCAGCCCACTCTCTCGCGCTTTGAAAATACACCGGATCGCAAGGAACTGTTTCGCATGGCAGAAGCATTGGCCGACAGCGTGATCGAGCGGCATCGTCAAAGACTACGGGGTCGTGCTCGTCTGATCACGATCGATCTGGATCCTACCGACGATCCCACGCACGGTGCCCAGCAGTTGACGTTTTTCAATGGACACTATGACACCTACTGCTACCTACCGGTGGTGGGCTTTCTGACCTTCGATCAGGAGGCCGAGCAGTATCTGGTCACGGCCGTGTTGCGTCCTGGGAACGCACCCGGTTCGGCCGGAGCGGTAGGGATCCTGCAGCGTCTGATCGAACGGCTGAGGGAAGCCTTTCCGGATGCGAAGATCCGGGTGCGCTTGGATGGAGGTTTCGCGGCACCGGCCGTTCTGGGTTTCTTGGATTGCGAGCCGAGAGTCGAATACGTCGTAAATCTGGGGGCCAATGCGGTCTTGAAGCGCAAAGCCGATTCCGCTATGAGACGCGCCCGTCGCAGATCGAAGACCTCGGGGCAGACCGAGCATGTCTATGGCGAGTGCCTATACCGGACGCGTGACACGTGGCCGTGGAAACGCCGCGTCATATATAAAGCCGAGATCGTGCAAGCGAAAGGCAAGGAACCCAAGGACAATCCGCGCTTCGTCGTTACCAACATGAAGCAGAGCGCGCGATGGCTCTATGAGGAGGTCTACTGT
>JBEKBP010000027.1:0-64649 GCA_050015335.1 Candidatus Acidiferrales bacterium
GCCATCCACGCGAAACCGGATGCGTCCGCCGTCTCCCGCGGGCTCGATGTGTATGTCGCTTGCGCGCGCATGCACCGCGTCGCCCAGGATGAGGTTCGTCAGTTGAATGGTCGCTGCCAGCCCTGTCTCGCGTATGGTGATCGCTTCGGGTGCGCTCTTCTGCACCACGCGTGCTGCATTCGCCATTTCGGTGCCGACGGTCTTGAGGAGGCGCTCGATGTCACGGTCCGGCACGTAACGCTCATCGAGCGCTTTTTGGATACTCACCGGCGGGGCTATCTCCAGCATCACTCGGCGGCCAGATGCGAACGTAATGAGGTCCTCCGCTTCGATGTCGTTGGGATTGGCCGTGGCCACCACTAGCTGGTGGTCCGTCTCGCGCAACGGGAACACGAGACGCTCGCGCGCTAGCTTCTCGGGGATGAGATCGCTCGCGCGAGGTTGCGAGGTCGCGAAGTCGGCGATGGCTAAGTGAAAGTGTACTCCGACGCTTTTGGCGAGTTGCGCCTGCGTAATGCCGCCAGAGCCTGCCACAATCCGCCACGCGTCTTCGATCCGCGTCGTTGCGTCTATGGAGGGCTCCTCGGACCCGACGATTCCGTCGGCACGGGCGATGTCGAGCAGCCAGTGGACGCAGGGAGGTGCCTTAAGCATTTTTCGGTGCTCCTGCGCGGAGTCTGCTCAAATGTGCGATGACCGCGTCGCTCTCTTTCCGCACGCCCGCCGCGAACGAACGCGCTTCGTCAACCCGGCCCTCTTTGCCTGCGAGTTCGACCTTTAG
Source organism: Candidatus Acidiferrales bacterium (assembly GCA_050015335.1). Lineage (GTDB taxonomy): Bacteria > Acidobacteriota > Terriglobia > Acidiferrales > UBA7541 > Palsa-295. The sequence goes on from JBEKBP010000027.1 coordinate 782, forward strand.
CAGGAGCGAGGCGAGCGAGCGGGCACTGATTGAGCCGGCGGCGGATTTGAACGCATGCGCTGCGAATTGAATATCGGTCGCGCGGCCCGAATCGATCGCGGCCGTGAGGGCCGCACTCCGCCGTGGCACGTCCGAGATGAATGTCTCGAGAATCGAGTCGACGGCGCCCTCCGCACCGGCCTGCCGCATCGTCGCTCTGAACCCTTCGACGTCGACCGGCGGTGTTTCGGGCCGTGCCCCCCACTTCTCCACGACCGCGAACAATTCGTGCGACGTGAACGGCTTCGAAAGGTAGTCGGTCATTCCGGCTGCGAGGCAATGTTCGCGCTCGCCAGTGAATGCATCCGCAGTGACCGCGATGATTGGCAAGCCAACGCCATCGGGAAGTTTCCGAATCGCCGATGTAGCGGCGATTCCGTCCATTTCTGGCATGTGTATGTCCATCAGGACGACGTCGAACGTTCCTTTTGCGGCCGCTGCGACCGCCTCCTCGCCGTTCCTCACGATCGTGACGTCGTGCCCGCGATTGCGAAGCATTGCTGACGCGACTTCCTGGTTGACGACATTGTCGTCTGCGAGAAGGACGTGCAGCCGCGCCCTCGTTGCGGTCAGTGCGTGGCGGGTCACGATCGCACCCGTCGTTTCTCCTCTTCCGAGAACCGACCCGATCGTTGCGACGAGGTCGCTCCGCGACACCGGTTTAGTCAGAGAGCCTTCGATGCGCAGCTCACGGCACTTTTCGGCGCCGCCCCGCTCATCGAGCGATGTGAGCATGAGCAGATGCGTTTGTGCCAGCTCTGGCTGGTGCCGGATTTCATCAGCAAGGCTCCAGCCGTTGCGATCGGGCATCTGCGAATCGAGGAGAACGATCACGTAAGGCAGGCCCTCCGCAACGGCGTGGTGCAATGCCGCGAGAGCATCGGCCCCGCTTGAGGCTTCGCTGACCTCTGCGCCAATCGGCGCGAGGACCTCGCGTATGATGCGGCGACTGGTGGCGTTGTCGTCGACGACGAGCGCACGCACGTGGTCGAGCCGGACGGGAGCGGCAATGACCTGTGATGCAGGCCCGGCCTCGACGGGCAACGATAGAGTGAAACTGAATTCGCTTCCACGTCGCACGGCGCTCGCAACAGTCAGTTCGCCGCCCATCAATCGCGCCAGGCGTCTCGCGATGGCGAGGCCAAGCCCGGTCCCACCGTACTGACGCGTCGTCGACGAATCGACTTGACTGAACTGCCCGAAGATTGATTCGATCTTCTCGGGTGGAATACCGACGCCCGTGTCGCGCACGGCGAAGTGCATCGTTGCACGTCCATCGTCGATGCCGACGAGCGTAGCTGTCACGACGATCTCTCCATTAAAGGTGAATTTGACGGCGTTCCCGAGCAGGTTGGTCAGGATCTGGTGCAGTCGCGTGGGATCTCCGAGTACGTAGCGTGGCACGTCGGATCCGACATCGACGAGCAGCTCGAGGTCGCGATCGCGCGCGGCAAGCGCAAACAGGCTCGCGGTGGTCTGCACAAGGCCTGCCAGATCGAATGGAATTGCCTCGAGGCTTAAGTGTTCCGCTTCGATCTTCGAGAGGTCCAGAATGTCGTTGAGGAGCGCGAGAAGCACTTCACCGGAATTGCGCACCATCTCGAGGTGTCGGCGCTGCTCCGCTGTCAACTCGGTGTCGAGCAACAGTTCGGTCAGGCCGAGTACGGCGTTCATGGGTGTCCGGATTTCGTGACTCATGTTTGCCAGGAACTCGCTCTTCGCGCGCGTCGCGCGTTCAGCGGACAGCTGGGCCGCGCGAAGCTCACGCGTCAGCGACTCCCGTCGCCGATCCTCGGCCTTGCGGTCGGTTACGTCGCGCGAGTTAACAACGATTGTGCGCGCGCCCGACCGCCCCTCGTGCGCTTGGCCGATCGATTCGAGCACTCGCCACGTTCCGTCTCGATGCCGGAACCGGAACTCGACGGTGTTCGTAGTATTCGGCTCCGCCAGGTCGCGCCGAATCGCTTCTAGCACGGCCGGCGCGTCATCCGGGTGAATGAGCTCGAGCACGCTGCGCCCGAGCAGTTCGCTCGTGCTGAAACCGAGCAACCGCTGCACAGACGGGCTCGTGTACTGCACAAAACCTTCGGTGTTAATGACGGTAACCAGGTCCAACGCATTCTCGGCGAGCTCGCGGTGAGACCTTTCGCTATCGACCAGGGCGTCCTCGGCGGCACAACGGTCGGTGATGTCGAGAAACACGCCTACCATACGCTCGGGTTGTCCGTTGGCGTCGACACTCACGAGGTTCCGGTTCAGAATGTGGCGAATCTCCCCGCTCGGCCGCACAATGCGGCACTCGTACTCGATGATGTACGGGAGGCGTTGCGTGAGTGCTTCATCGATTGTGCGGCCCACGCGTTCACGGTCCTTTGGATGCACCCGTTTCATGAGCTCGTCGTAGCCGCACGGGGATCCGGGCGGAGCGTCGCAGATGCGATAGAATTCGTCTGACCAACTCACACGATTTGCGGCGATGTTCCATTCCCAACTTCCCACTTGCGCGAGTGCCTGGGCCTCCTGAAGCTGGCGTTCGCTGATCTCGAGCGCGCCGGGCGCCCGCCCGCTCTTGGGATCGACCACGAACGTCAGCAGCGCCGGACGCCCGGCGAACGTGATGTTCTGTGCACTCAGTTCCACTTGGAGAACGCTGCCGTTCTTGCGGCGGTGGTGCCACGAGCCCGATACCACGAAGGATCCGGACGGATGTGCGTGCACGTATTGCCTAAGTGGCCCGTTTTCCGCGGGGAGCCGAATCCGCTCGGTCGACATCGCGAGGAATTCGTCGCGGGTGTACCCGTATTGCCGCAGCGCGGCGTCGTTTACGACCAGGAAGCGTCCCGTCGCGGGATCGATGATCCATGTGGGGATCGGACTTGCCTCGAGCAGCGACTGATACGGTCGGTCGATCCGTTGCTGCTCCGTCATACAGCGCACGGTGGTGTTCACGACCGAACTCGCGCTAGATACGATCGCCGTCCAGCGCGTCGCGGACGGCAACGGCGTGCCGTCGGTGCGTTACATGTGAGCACGGGTTCGCGTTTCGGCGGCGGGTGGGGCGGCGATGTGAGTGCGGACGGGTCGCTAAGGTCTTTCGTTGGTGACTCGATCGTAGAGGTTTTCACAGCGAATCCGCTAGATGCTCGGGTGGTTATAGTTTCTGGCCGCTTGGCGAGCAGAACTGTGCAGAACGGCACACGGTACATTTCAGTGTCCTATCGAACAACGGTCCAGATGGCCCGGCGACGTATCAAAATCACATGTTTTGATACGCAAGAGAGCGTCGCGGGGCATAAGAATCAACAAGATGGCAAGGCGGTCGAAGACACCCTTTGATACATCCGCAGGCTTCAGCTTTTGTCGCGAGTTTTGGGCGGATGGCCCGCTCCGCTCGCCAGTTCGTGGCTTCCAGACCCGGACAGCTCAGGAACGTGAACAGGGCATCTCGCTCCCGGAGCAGATGGTTGGCCAAGCGGCGATTCCGTGGTGAGCGATAGTGCCGTTGTAAGGTCCGATCCAATCGAGTTTCCAATTTTCCTCGACTCACCGCTAATCCCTGTTCGCTGATCTGTCCTTGCGCGTGACGATTGCGCAGCTGCAAAGATTGCTGCAGGATGCTTTCGATGGTGCGCGGGAATTCCGCCTCCCCTCTTCCTGGCACCAAGATTATTTCTCGGTGGCGTCGCAGCAGATAAGACAAGCAGGTCTGGTGCAGCGCCTGGGCAAACTGATGATAGATGCCCCATCCGTGACGCACCAAGAAACCTGCAAAGTCCGCTCCCCAGAGCGGCTTGTTCCAATCCGCGTCCTGGCTAAATGCTGCAGACCCTTGCCTCCAGATGTGCTGAAAGCCCACATCCACCAAAGCTTTCCGTCCACTCTCCAGCCGGTCTCCTCCGGCGTTACACTCGGACTGCTGCGAATCTGTTCCACCAACGCGTGATAGGTTGGTTCCGCTTTACTCGCCACCCGAGCCAAGGCCTGGCACAAACCGCCACGACTCCCCTGCAAACGGAAGGCTTGCTCGAGCACGATCGCGGTCTTGCCGCAGGGAAGTCCCAAACCTTTATTGAGCTGCGTGGCCAGCGCCAGCGCTCGGGGGCCCAGTTGGGAGCCCGCATAGCCCACCGCATCGGAGGTCTGCCGGGGATGCCGATCCTTCATCCGCTGCCGGCAATGTGGCAGCACCCCACATGCAACTAATGTTCAGTACCCTCAGTACTAATGCTACTAACAATATACTTAGTGGTACTTGACTGCATACTTATCTGCTCCTGAAAATATAGACCTCTGAGGCGGTCTCACTCCTACGTATTTTGAAAGACAAAACGGGTGGGCCATGAAAGGGCCTCTTGTCGGTTTCCAAACTTCAATGGCACGCAATCCGGGTGAAATTGCGCTGCGAGATCTATGCGCAAAGATACAGCGGGAGGCTGGGATCCCTGCTTGCGCTCATGGTGGTATCCGTGCTGCTTGCATTTCCGGCTTCCGCTGCTGGTATTGCACTGGTGCAGCACGTCAGCCAGGATGCTGGGACGACAACCTCGGCCACACTCGCCTTCAATTCGAATAATACTGCGGGAAACTGGATTGGCGTCTGTATCCGAGCGGGAACGGTGAATGAGTCATTCACCGTCACAGATTCGAACGGAAATAGCTACCACCAGGCGATTGAGTTCAACGAGAACGCAGATAGCGACACGGTTGGAATCTTCTACGCTGAGAACATAAGGGGTGGAGCGAATACGATAGAGGTATCTGATACCGCCTCGGGCACACTCCGTTTCGCAATCCTGGAGTACTCAGGAGTCGCGACCTCGGGGTCGCTAGATGTAACTGCAACCGCGGAAGCCAACGGCGCATTTCCCAACAGTGGGAGTGCGGTGACGACCGCCAACGGAGATTTGCTGCTTGGGGCGATCATGACGAGCGACGGGGAAGCTTTCACGGGGGGGGCTGGTTACAAAATCGAAGAGAGTGTGCCGGTAGAACCCAACACGAAGCTGATTGCCGAAGACCAGATACAAGCAACTGCTGGGGCGGGCTCGGCGGGCGCTTCACTAGGAGCAGCGGACCTCTGGGCTGCAGGCTTGGCGGCGTTCAAAGCGGCGGGCAGTGGCGTGGGAGCACCGAGCATAAGCAGCGCAAGTCCCAGCACAGGGCCCGTGGGGACGTTGGTGACGATCACGGGGAGCAATTTCGGAGCGACGCAGAGCACCAGCACGGTGACCTTTAACGGAACGGCAGGGACACCGACGAGTTGGAGTGCGACGAGCATTGTGGTGCCCGTGCCGAGCGGAGCGACGACCGGGCCAGTGGTGGTGAGTGTTGGGGGAGTGGGGAGCAGTGGGGTGAGCTTCACGGTGACTTCCTCTGCACAGTCCCCTACGCCGAGCATAAGCAGCGTAAGTCCCAGCACAGGGCCCGTGGGGACGTTGGTGACGATCACGGGGAGCAATTTTGGAGCGACGCAGAGCACCAGCACGGTGACCTTTAACGGAACGGCAGGGACGCCGACGAGTTGGAATGCGACGAGCATTGTGGTGCCCGTGCCGAGCGGAGCGACGACCGGGCCAGTGGTGGTGAGTGTTGGGGGAGTAGGGAGCAGTGGGGTGAGCTTCACGGTGACCTCCTCTGCACCCATTGCCGTTACCCTTAGCCCGGATCTCAGTGGAATCACCATAACCCAGCAGATTCAACTGACTGCGAGCGTAGCAAATGATCTAGGGGCTGAAGGTGTAACCTGGTCCGTAACTGCGGGCGGAACACTTACCGGCCAGACTGCAACCTTGGCCGCATTCAGCGCAGTGGCTGCCGGGGTTTATGCTGTCACGGCAACGAGCGTAGCTGACAGCGGCAAATCGGCAACAGCGACGATCGGAGTCACGGACCTCCAAGGCGTTTACAGCTATCATAACGACCTTGCCCGCGATGGTCTCAATGCCCAGGAATACGCACTGACAACTTCAAACGTAAATACCTCGACTTTTGGCAAGCTCTTCTCCTGCACAGTCGATGGCGCCGTCTACGCACAGCCTCTATGGGTTGCTAATTTGACCGTCAACGGCGCGAACCACAACGTCGTCTTCGTCGCCACAGAGCACGACAGCCTGTTTGCTTTCGACGCCGATTCGACCCCCTGTGTCCAGCTCTGGAATGTCAGCTTGATCGACACCAATCACGGTGCGAACCCTGGGGAAACGACGGTGCCCTCTGGCACCTCAGGATACTTGGTCGGTGATGGCAATGGCGATATCACGCCGGAAGTTGGAGTCACCGGAACTCCTGTGATCGATCCGTCTACCGGCACTCTTTATGTCGTGTCTAAATCTATGAATTCCGGTGGAACTTCTTTCTACCAGCGTCTCCACGCCATTGAGATCACCACGGGCAACGAGAAATTCGGCGGCCCTGCGAATATCGCCTCCTCAAACGTCACCTACCCTGGCACGGGCGACGGCAGTTCGTCAGTGAGTTTCAACGCACGGCAGCAGAATCAGCGCGCCGGACTCGCACTTGTCAACGGCGTGGTTTACGCCGCTTCGGCTTCCCACGAGGACTTTCCTCCTTATTATGGCTGGGTCGTAGGATTCAATGCATCAACCCTGGCCGTTGCCAATGTTTTAAACGTGTCTCCCAATGTCCAATACGGTGGCATTTGGATGGGCGGCGGTGCGCCCGCGGCCGATGCAAATAGCAATCTGTACCTGATCACTGGCAATGCCGAATTCGACGTGACAAGTGGAGGCAACGACTACGGAGATTCTTTCCTTCAGTTATCGCCGGAGAGCTTGACGGTTTCTTCGTTTTTCACCCCATCGGATCAGGCCACCGACGACGCTGATGACCACGACTTCGGGTCAGGCGGTGCTGCCGTTGTCCTGAATCTGACGTCGGGCACCTTGAAACATCTCGTCATTGGCGGCGGCAAAGATGGCACTCTCTATCTCTTGAATGGCGACAATATGGGTGGATTGGGAGACTCCAACGCCCGGCAGTCCTTCGACATTGGCAACGGGATCTTCGCCACCGGCGCTTTCTGGAACAACAATTTCTATATTGCAGGAATCAATGGCGCTTTGGTTTCCTACTCTTTTAACAGCTCCACAAATCTCTTCAATACTTCCATTGCGTCTCAGTCTTCAACGAGCTACGGATTCCCAGGCGCCACGCCGTCCGTCTCTTCTACGGGCTCAAGCAACGCAATCGTCTGGGCATTAAACAACTCCAGCTATTGCACCAACCAGTCCAAATCCTGCGGGCCAGCTGTTCTTCATGCCTACGATGCCACGACACTTTCTTCGGATCTTTGGAATAGTTCGATGGTCAGCACGGATGCCGCCGGAAACGCCGTCAAGTTCACCGTCCCCACCGTCGCTAACGGCAAAGTCTACGTTGGAACCCGTGGCAACAACACCGGAGGTACTTTCGGCTCTACCAGTGTTTCTGGTGAAGTGGATGTGTACGGCTTGAAACCAAACTAGCGCGGATACGAGGAAACGGCAGGGTTAGAAGGCAGAAAAGACAGTCTTGACCAACGCAGGAGCTCTGCATTGCCGCGAGTTCACTCCCAGCGTCTGAACCAACTATAACCAATCGTGAAGAACAAGGAGGCGTTATATCCGGGGTTGTACGCGCTGAGACCCGCGTTCGAATGGTGCACATAGGCGCCTTCAATCAGCAGCGCTTTCCCTGGCTTCAGGAATAGATGTGCGCCGAGGGCGGCTTGCGGCGTGAAGTTCACCCAGGACGTGTTGCTAGCAGGCAGGTTTCTGGTGCTGAAAAGAATCCCTCCCGCCATGGAAACATAGGGGGCTACCGTCTTTCCGCTTGTGAAATTCCACTTGCATACGGCCGGTTTGAAGCTGCCGCCATAGACAGAACCGTGCGGCGTAAGCACAGTGTAAAGCGGCAGCATTTCCACAGCCCATTCAAAATTCCCCCGGCGCAAGCCATCGCCGTAATCTTTCGTGATAATTCGCCCCACGCGACCGCCTGCATACATGAATTGAGTGTCTTTGGCATAGCCCAAGCCAGTCCCGCCACCCCCGATCAGGCCGAAATCCCAGGTCCCCTTTGCTAACGATCGCGCAGGCAAACTCCTGGAGGAGAAATCTTGAGTGGCTGCTGTCTTCGCAGAAGCGAGTAGCAGAAGCACCAGTATGAGCTTCATTACCTTCTATCATGGTCGAAAACCCGGCGTATGTCGATTGGGTGGGCGGGAGTACAACTACTGTGGTGAGCCCGCCTCGGCTATATAGCTGGAGAAAGCCGTCCACTGGAGCTCACTGATGTGCCTTCAGCATAGGGACAATCCGAAGGGCCAGAGCGATTGCGTCGAGGATTCGGTAGAAGGCAAGTCCGAATGAAAAGCCAGCCCAGCCCCCGTGATCAGACTGAGTCCAAAGAAGGCGGCCCCGATAACGGATGTGGAGCGCGCCGAAAACCACCATCGATTGGGCGGCGTGGAACCACACGTAGGGGCGCTTGTCGATGAGAAGAAAAGATTAGACCCGTCAACCAGCCGAGCACATATGCCCAAGTGGCTGCGACATTTCCCGACATCTGCAGCCGCGCAGACGCATCGACTGTCGCTGGAACCGGCCCAGGGCCTCGCACGCGCGGATCCAAGGCAGGCATGCGGTCGAGTGGACTCGAACCACCACGGGCTTTCACCCACCAGCTCCTAAGGCTGGCGCGTCTGCCAATTCCGCCACGACCGCACGGTTGTCACTGTAACACTCAAAACTCGCTGAAAAAAGCAGGTCCGGTTTTTTCGTGTTCCTGGACAACGCTTTGCGAGCGTGGCCATTTTGGGCACGCCGAGTTCGGAATCCGCGCGCAAGCAGACGAGGTGGACGAGGTCCAGTGCCACGAGGTGGACTGGACGAAGTCGACGAGGCGACGAGGTTGCTTCGGTTGACTCGATGAATTCAATTCCCTATACTGGCATCCGGTAGCAGCGTTTTGCCGGCAGTTTTCCAGCCCTCCCATTCCCGGATTCCGAACAGGCGAAAGGCGGATTCGAAACCGGCGATATCAGGCTGCGCTCTGCGATACTCACTCTATGACCGAAGCCACTTGTAAGCGCGAGATCGAGCTGGAGATCCCAGCGGAAAATGTACAGAAAGCCACCGAGAAAGTCGCGCGCGACATCGCCCGCGTGGCCCGCGTTCCGGGGTTTCGCCCCGGAAGAGCACCGGTGACGTTGATTCGCCGCCGTTTTGCCGACGATATCCAGGGTGAAGTGGTCCAGTCGCTTGTGCCCGAATATCTGGAGAAGGTGCTTGACGAGAAAAAGATGATTCCCGTGACCCGGCCGGAAGTCGATCAGGTCCAGTTCAAGGAAGGCGAGCCGTTGAAGTTCCGCGCCATCTTCGAAGTGCTGCCTGAATTCGAGCTGGGAGATTACAGGAATCTGCACGTCCAGATCGATGAGATCAAGATCGGCGACGAACAGGTCGACAAAACCTTGGAAGAGATGCGCGAGCGCGCGGCGACCTACGTTCCCGTGGAAGGCCGCGCAGCGCGAGACGGAGATTACGCTCTGCTAAAGTTGATGGGCACTCCGGTGGGCGGCGGCGATCCCCTGCAGGCAGACAATATTCTTTGCCACCTTGGCGGCGAGGAAACGCTCCAAAGCTTCACCGACAATCTACGCGGCGCGAACGCGGGGGAGACCAAGCAGTTTGAATCGCGTTACCCGGACGACTATCCTGATCCGAAGCTCGCCGGCAAGACCTACAACTATTCGGTCGACGTGCAGGGCATCAAGGAAAAGAGGCTGTCCGAACTCAATGACGAGTTTGCGAAGGACGCTGCTGGCGAACAGGGCGGCGTGGCGACGCTTGACGATCTCCGCAAGAAGATTCGCGAGAACCTCGAGGCGGCTAGGGAACAGGAACAGACGTCACAGGGGCGCGAGAAAATCCTCGAATTGCTGGTGCAGCAGCATGATTTCCCCGTTCCGGAAGCGCTGATCGAGGGCCAAATGGACGTACGCCTCGAACGCGCGGTGCGCTCGCTCGCCGCCCAGGGAGTGGATCCGCGGGCGGTGAATGTGGATTGGGTCTCTTTGCGCCGCAAGCAGCGGGATAAAGCGATCAACGATGTAAAGGCGGAATTGCTGCTGGACCGCATTGCGTCGGCCGAAACGATTGAAGCGACAGATGAAGACGTTGAAAAGGAGATTGCTACGCTTGCCGAACGCAGTGGCGAATCGGCAACGGCATTGCGTGCTCGCTTGACAAAGCAGGGAGCCCTCGATAGGATGAAGTCGAAATTGCGCAGCGACAAAGTAATCGATTGGCTCTACCGCACCTCCCGGATCGAGACGACAGCAAAAAATGAAGCTTAGTCGCCGCTTTGGGTTCCTCAGCGCGCAAGAATATTCCGAATGAGACAAACAGACGACGCGATAATGCGTGCAACAACGCTGGTTCCCATGGTAGTCGAGCAGACCAACCGTGGCGAACGAGCCTATGATATTTATTCCCGGCTGCTGAAGGATCACATCATCTTCCTCGGGACGCCGATTGACGATCATGTGGCCAATCTGGTGACGGCCCAATTGCTGTTCCTCGAGTCGGAAGATCCCGAGAAAGACATCTCGATCTATATCAACTCGCCGGGGGGCTCCATATCGGCGGGGATGGCGATTTACGATACGATGCAGTTTGTGCGTCCTGACGTAGTGACGTACTGCATCGGACAATCCGCCTCGATCGCAGCGGTCCTATTAGCCGCCGGCACGCCGAAAAAGCGCTACGCCCTACCCAACTCGCGCGTCCTGATCCACCAGCCTTGGATGTCGGGTCTTTCTGGCCAGGCGACCGATATCGATATCCATGCGAAAGAGATCATCCGCACCCGGGCCGCGCTCAACAAGCTCCTCGCGGACCATACAGGCCAATCGGTGGAGAAGATCGAACGAGACGTGGAGCGCGATTTCATCATGACGGCCGAACAAGCGAAAGCCTACGGACTGGTGGACGAAATCATTACGAAGCACCGGTAAGATGGTTAAAGGTTCGTGTTGAAGGCAATGATTTTTTGCCCCTGGACCGGCTTCCGTCTTACAATAGTGTTCAGTTACACGGTGGGTGTAGGTTTCGGTGAGAAGAGGGGCCCTCAGTGAAAAGGTTCACCCCAGAAGAGCCTTTGCGTTGTTCCTTCTGCCATAAGACGCAGGAGCAGGTGGAGAAGCTTATCAGCTCTCCTTCGGAATACCCGCGTTCCTACATCTGCAACGAATGCGTCGGCGTCTGCCAGCAAATTCTGGAAGATGAAAAGAAGGAACAGTCGAGCCCCGCGAACCGACGCTTGCCGCGTCCGCCGGAAATAAAGGCGTTCTTGGATGGATATGTAATCGGCCAGGATAAAACGAAAAAGAAGCTCGCCGTAGCGGTGTATAACCACTACAAGCGGATTTTCCTCAATCGGCAGCCGGGTGACGTGGAATTGACGAAATCAAACATTCTGCTGATCGGCCCCACGGGCACCGGCAAGACACTGTTGGCGCAGACGCTTTCGCGTATGCTGGAAGTGCCGTTCGCCATCGTGGACGCGACGACCCTCACAGAAGCGGGCTATGTGGGCGAGGACGTCGAAAACATTATTCTGAAGCTGTTGCAGGCTGCCGATGGCGACGTCCAAAAAGCCCAGCAGGGCATTATATACATCGACGAGATCGACAAGATTTCCAAGAAAGACGAGAATCCCTCGATCACCCGCGATGTCTCAGGGGAGGGCGTGCAACAGGCCCTGCTGAAGATCCTCGAGGGCACGGTAGCCAATGTGCCTCCGCAGGGTGGACGCAAGCACCCGCACCAGGAATTCACCCCCGTGGACACGACCAACATTTTGTTCATCTGCGGCGGCGCTTTCGTGGGTCTTGAAAAGACGATCGAGAGGCGCGTGGGGCAGAAATCTCTGGGTTTTCACGCGGACGCTCAGCCATCTACCGCGACGAGGCGCAACATTGAGGTTCTCGAGCAGGCGCAGCCAACGGACTTGATCCGCTACGGCCTGATCCCGGAATTCGTAGGCCGGCTGCCGGTTCTCGGTGTGTTAAGCGATCTGGATAAGAGTGCCTTAGTGCGAATTTTGACCGAACCGAAGAACGCCCTGGTCCGCCAATACCAAAGACTCTTTGAATTTGAGAACGTCCGGCTCCGCTTCACTGATGACGCGCTAGAGACCGTCGCGGACCTCGCGCTTCAGCGCAAGGTGGGCGCCCGCGGCCTGCGGATGATCCTGGAAGATCTCATGCTCGAGATGATGTATCACTTGCCCGCCCAGCGGAAGCTGCGCGACTTCGTGGTCACCGCGGATATGGTGAAGGGTCACGAAATCAATTGGAGCCTGCTGGAAAAGGCCGGCTAGGAAACCCCTTGGCACAAAAAGAATCCACGTTTACACGGGAAAAGGTTGAAATGAAGCGCGTTCCCATGATGCCAGTACGGGATATGGTCATCTTTCCGGAGATGATGCACCCGTTTATCGTGGGCCGCGAGGCTTCTGTGCGCGCTCTAGAAGAGGCGCTCGCCGGCGACAAGAAGATTTTTCTCGTGACGCAGCACGATGCCTCAGTCGACGACCCGAAACCTGAGGAAATTTACCAGGTGGGCACGCTTGCCAATATCGTGCAGAGCGTGAAGCTGCCCGACGGCAACATCAAGGTGCTCGTCGAAGGCACCGAGCGCGCCAAGATCGTCCAGATAACCAGTGACGAAGGCTTTTTCCGTGCCTCGGTGAAACTGGTTCCGGTCAAAACCGAACCGTCGCCCCAGGTGGAGCAGGCGTCCAGCCGGGTGACCAATCTTTTCGAGCAGTACGTCAAGCTTTCGCAAACCCTGAATTACGACACGATGGTTGCCGCCGTGCGGGTGGAAGATCCCGGAAAGCTCTCCGATGCGATCGCCGCTAACCTACAGATCCCGGTCGAAGAGAAGCAGGAGTTGCTTGAAATCTTCGAACCGATCGAGCGCTTGAACCGCATCGCCGATATTCTGGAAGTGGAAATCGAAAAGCTGAACGTGGATCGCTCCATCAATACCCGCGTGAAGCGTCAGATGGAACGCGCGCAGAAAGAGTATTACCTCAACGAAAAGCTCAAAGCCATCCAGAAGGAGCTCGGGCGCGGCGAGGCCAATGAGATCGAGCAGCTCAAGAAGAAGATTGAAACCTCCGGCATGCCCGAAGGCCCGATGGAGAAGGCTCTGCAGGAACTGAAGCGGCTGGAAATGATGCCGCCGATGTCGGCCGAATCCACCGTGTCGCGGAATTATCTGGATTGGCTCTTGGCGGTGCCGTGGAAAAAGCGGTCGAAGGAACTTCGCGACATCAAGCGCGCGGAGGAAATTCTGTCTGAGGATCACTACGGCCTCGAAAAAATCAAAGAGCGCATCCTTGAATACCTGGCGGTACGCCAGCTCGTGAAGAACCCCAAAGGCTCGATCCTCTGCTTCCTCGGGCCTCCAGGAGTCGGCAAGACTTCGCTGGCAACATCGATCGGTCGCGCCACAGGGCGCAAGTTCGTGAGAGTCTCACTGGGCGGCGTCCGCGATGAAGCGGAAATCCGCGGACATCGGCGGACCTATATCGGCGCCCTTCCCGGCCAGATTATTCAGATGATGCGCAAGGCTGGGACGGTGAATCCAGTTTTCGTTCTGGACGAAGTCGACAAGATGTCGATGGATTTCCGCGGCGATCCCTCCGCGGCCTTGATGGAAGTTCTCGATCCGGAGCTCAACCACTCGTTCACCGATCATTATCTGGACGTCGAATATGATCTCTCGAAGGTGATGTTCATTTGCACCGCCAACGTCCTGCACACCATCCCGCAGCCTCTGCAGGATCGCATGGAAGTCTTGCGCATCCCCGGTTATACGGAACAAGAGAAACATCAGATCGCACAACGATATTTAGTGCCCAAGCAGATCGAAGCAACCGGGTTGACCGCAGAAAACCTGAAGTTTACCGATGAAGGGTTGACGCACATCATCCGGCATTACACTCATGAAGCGGGCGTGCGTAGCCTGAATCGCGAGATTGCCAACGTCTGCCGGAAAGTGACGCGCAGAGTGGTGGCGGAAGGGAAGCACTTCACGGCCGAGCTGAATGTGGCCAACGTGAATGACTACCTCGGAATCATCAAGTATCGCGATTTCTTCGCCGAAAAAAGGAATGAAGTCGGCTTGACCACGGGGCTGGCGTGGACCGAGGTCGGCGGGCAGGTGCTGTCCACCGAAGCTATGCTGATGCAGGGCAAAGGCCGGCTCACCTTAACCGGAAAACTGGGCGACGTAATGCAGGAGTCTGCGCAGGCGGGCATGAGCTATGTGCGCTCGCGCAGCCATCTCTTCGGTCTTCCGAAAGATTTCTACCGCCATCTCGACATTCACGTCCACGTTCCCGAGGGGGCGATTCCCAAGGATGGGCCTTCGGCCGGGATCACGCTCTGCACGTCGATTGTGAGCGCCCTGACGCGCATTCCGGTTCGCTGCGATGTAGCCATGACCGGCGAAATCACGCTTCGTGGCAAGGTTCTCCCGATCGGCGGGGTAAAGGAAAAGCTGCTGGCGGCGCACCGTCTGGGGCTGCACACGGTGATCTTGCCCAAAGACAACGAAAAAGATCTGGCGGATATTCCGCCGGAAATTAAAGCACAGATGTCCATCCATCTTGTGGAGTCGATGGACGAGGTCTTGCAGCTCGCGCTTGAACATCCGCTTCCGGTCCCGGGTCATCCACCGGTGGTCGAAGTGGAGCCGAAGTTCGGCGCGGACGTCGCTCAGGACAACGAATTAACCAACTAAAACCTTCGGTCCCTTCCAACTCCTGCTCGGCAGGTCCGGCCCGCGACCGAAGCTTGCAAGGTTTTCTGTGCGCTAGTCCGTTTCAACTTGCTGCGCCATCGCATGACACATGCATGCTTCAGTAAATGCTTGCCTTTCGGCCGGCTGAAATCGGAACCCGATCGCTAGAAACGGATTCGCCCCATTCGAACTCTGGGACAGAGCAGCTGTTCGCAGCGTGCGCCTGCCTGGGATTACTCAAACTGAAATCGCGCCTGGGAATCAGGCTTGAGAAGGAAAGAAATCGATGACCGTTAGTCTTGCAGAACTGAAAGATAAGAATATTACCGACCTGGCGAAAATCGCCAAAGAGCTCAATATCCCGGGCTCTTCCGGCATGCGGAAGCAGGAGTTGATTTTCCAGATCCTCCGAGCGCAGACCGAGAAGAACGGGCTGATCTTCTCCGAAGGCGTGCTGGAATGTCTCCCCGACGGATTCGGATTCCTGCGGGCGCCCGAATACAATTACCTTCCGGGCCCCGACGATATCTACGTCTCGCCGTCGCAAATCCGCAAGTTCGACCTGCGCACCGGTGACACCGTCTCGGGGCAGGTCCGGCCGCCCAAAGACGGCGAGCGCTATTTCGCGCTGATCAAGGTTGAAGCGGTCAATTTCGAGGATCCCGAAGTCACGCGGAACAAGATCTTCTTTGACAATTTGACGCCGCTCTACCCGCAGGAGCGCATTCGCCTGGAGACCACCAAGGAAAACCTTACCGGTCGCGTGCTGGACATGCTGTGTCCGGTCGGCAAGGGCCAGCGCGGGTTGATCGTCGCTCCGCCCCGCACTGGCAAAACCATGATGTTGCAATCGATCGCCAATTCGGTCACGGCGAATCATCCCGAAGTCGCGCTGATCGTGCTGCTGATCGACGAGCGTCCAGAAGAAGTCACCGACATGCAGCGCACAGTGAAGGGCGAGGTCATCAGTTCGACCTTCGATGAGCCCCCACAGCGCCACATTCAGGTGGCCGAGATGGTCCTTGAGAAGGCCAAGCGCCTTGTGGAGCACAAGCGCGACGTCGTCATCCTGCTCGACTCGCTCACCCGCCTTGGCCGCGCTTATAACGCCGTTACGCCGCCATCGGGCAAAGTGCTCTCCGGCGGTATCGACGCGAACGCCCTCCAGCGCCCGCGGCGATTCTTCGCCGCCGCGCGGAACATCGAAGAGGGCGGGTCACTCACCATCATGGCTACTGCGCTGATTGATACCGGCAGCCGCATGGACGACGTGATCTTCGAGGAATTCAAGGGCACCGGCAACATGGAAATCAACCTCGATCGGCGCTTGGTCGACAAGCGCGTCTTTCCCACGATCGATATCAATCGCTCCGGAACCCGCAAGGACGAACTCCTGCTGCCGCCCGACGAACTAAACCGCATCTGGGTGCTGCGAAAAGTGTTGAGCCCTCTTTCGACTGTCGAAGCGATGGAATTGCTGCTGGGCCGTCTCTCCAAGACGAAGACCAACGCAGAATTCTTGGCTTCGATGTCCAGTCCGGCCTAGCTGCAGGCGCGGCACTGGCTTCCCGCAAAAGGTGTCCTGCCGAGCCAGGGAAGGAGGAACGGACCACTGGACAAATTCCTCGCGCGCCAGGCCATTTTCGATTCTCAGCGGGTCGTATTTGTGATGAACTGGTGTTTCGCTCCGGCCCCGGCGAACTTCTGCTCGCTGGCCCAGCCGGATGCGGCGTGCAGATCTCGCCAGACCGCAAAAGTCGTGCTGGGTGGTTTTTCCGGGGATGCCAATCTCCCCATGGGTGGGTTGGCACGCCCATCAAAGGCGACGCTCCCAGAGAGCGATCGGTTGAGCGGTCGGTGGGATGGTAAATCGGCGCAACGAAAACGGTGGGCCGCACAGATTCAGTGCTGGTCGCCGGCCTGCTTATTCGCGAGCATCACGATCAGCCTCGCAACTTCTTCCGGATCCATCGCGGTGCTGTCCACCACAATCGCATCGCGCGCCTGAACGAGCGGCGACGTTTTGCGTTCGTGGTCGCGCTTGTCGCGCTCGCGGATCTCCTCGAGCGTGCGCCCTAGATCGATCGCGTCGCCTTTTTGCTCGTGCTCGCGCCAGCGTCGCTCGGCGCGGATTTCCGGCGATGCGGTAAGAAAAATCTTTAACTCTGCGTCTGGAAACACCACGGTACCGATGTCGCGCCCTTCCATAACGACGCCGCCCTTGTGTCCGGCGCGGCGCTGCTCGGTCACAAGCACGTGCCGCACGCCGGGCACCGTCGCCACCTTCGAGGCGCCCTGCGAAACCTCCGCGCTGCGGATTGCCGGCGTCACATCTTCGCCATCGAGCAGCACCTGCTGTGTCCCATCCCGCGCGCACAGATCGATTTTTGTATCCCCCGCCAGCGTCACAAGATCGTCGCTCGCATCGAGTGCAATCCCGCGGCGAGCCGCCTTCAGCGCGATCGCGCGGTACATCGCCCCCGTATCCACGTAAATGTAGCCAAGCAGTTGCGCGACGCGCCGCGCCACCGTGCTTTTTCCCGACCCCACCGGCCCGTCAATTGCGATAATCAGCTTTCGCAAGAGTTTCCTCTGCAGATCGCTAGATGCGTTTGAAGGCGCGCTCAATGTCGCGCACGGAATAGCGCAGCACCACCGGCCGCCCGTGGGGGCAGCTCATGGGATACTCCGTCTTGGCCAGTTGGCCGAGCAGCCATTCCATCTTCGTGCCATCGAGCGGCGTATTCACCTTGATGGCGGCGTGGCAGGCGGTCGATGCTGCGATCTTCGATTGCAGCGAGTCGATGGAAATTGCCTGATTCTCGCAGGCGATGCCGTCGAGAATCTCGCAGAGCAGCTTTTCCGCGTCGGCGCTCGCGATTCCCGCTGGCGCGGCCTGAATTGCCAAGCTGCGAGCGCCCATCAACTCTGCTTCAAACCCGTTGGCGCGCAATTCCCGGCCGATCTGCTCAAAGGTGGCCAGCTGCCGCGGATTCAACTCGACGATCAGCGGCATCAGCATTCGTTGTCCACCCAATGCGCCCTCACGTCGCGCGCGCAGATGCTGTTCGAAAAGTACGCGCTCGTGGGCTACGTGCTGGTCGATGATCCAAAGGCCTTGAGCATTCACCGCGACGATGAAACTACTGCTCACCTGTCCGAGCGGTTTCAGATCGAGAATTTCGTCGGCTCGCGGCATCCCGCCTACCGATTCTGCTGTGGCCGAAACCGGCTCACAGGCACCGCCAGTCTCGGTGGACCACGCCGGTGGCACGGCACGTGCTCCCGGGGGCGGCAGAGGAAAGTTCATCGCTGCGCCCGCCTCAAAAGAGAGTCGCTGAGGAATCGGCTGATCGGGAGCGCCTGACAATTCGAAGCCCTGCGCAACGCCTGCGCCGGTGCCAAACGAGGTGGGAATCACGGCGCGCGGAGGCCCAGGCAATGCTGCCGGAGCCGGTGATAGCTCGCCCGCGGCCGCGGCGCGGACAGCAGGGAAGCCGGGAATCGGCCGCGCCAGCGAGAGTGCGTGCCGCAGCGCGTCGCGCGTGAAGTCATGAACGAACTGCGGATGCCGGAAGCGCACCTCGACTTTTGCCGGATGCACGTTCACATCGACTTCCTGGTAGGGAAGGTCGAGAAACAGCAGCACCACCGGAAATACGCTTGGCGGCACGATGTTGCGATACGCCTCGCCGGCCGCGTGAAGGAGCAGCCGGTCGCGCACCAGCCGGCGGTTCACGAAGAGGTAGATTCCGTTGCGGTTGGGCCTCTGCACTTCAGGCCGTGAAGTGAAGCCGCTGACGCGGATCGTAGCGGTCTGCCCGTCCGCCTCGCTCTGCGGTTCGGTGATGGCCGAGTGCATGGGCGCTTGGTTGGGAGGTATCTCGGTGAGCTCGTCGAGGGCTTGGCGACCGAAAACCTGATACACGCGGTCGGCGAGCTTTTCCACGGGCGCGCAGTTCAGGATTTCCTGTGTCGGTGTCTTGAGCAGGAATTGCCGGCCGGGATGAGCGAGCGCGTAGTGCGTCACGAGCGACGCGATGTGCCCCAACTCGGTGGTCTCGGATTTCAGGAATTTCCGCCTCGCCGGAACGGAGTAAAAAATATCCGCGACGCTGATCGAGGTCCCCGGCGGCACGCCCGCGGGCTTTACGCCGACTAGCTTACCGCCGGCGAATTCGACGCGCGTGCCTTGTTCTTCTTCCGCGGTGCGCGTTTCGAGCACCAGCCGCGAAATCGACGCAATGGAGGGCAGCGCCTCGCCGCGAAAGCCCAGCGTGCCGATCGAGAGCAGGTCGTCGGCGGTGCGAAGCTTCGATGTAGCGTGGCGCTCGAAGGACAGCAGCGCGTCGTCGTGGTTCATTCCGCAGCCGTCGTCCATCACGCGGATCATGCTTTTGCCGCCCGACTCCACTTCGATGCGAATCGAGCGTGCCCCCGCATCCAGCGCATTCTCCAGCAGCTCCTTCACGACCGAAGCCGGCCGCTCCACCACCTCGCCCGCCGCAATGCGGTTCGCAACGTTTTCCGCGAGTATGCGTATCTTGCTCACTTGCGCTCCGACACACTGCTGGGTAGACCCCGTGGGGCTCTAGCCCCTGAGGAACAGATTCGCTTCCGCCAGGTCTTGGTCGTAATGAAGTAGGTGAAGTCTAGTGGCGTTCGGTGTTGTATAAACGTCCCCCATCTTTCCTCAGGGGCTAAAGCCCCTTCTCTCTATCTTCGTTTATGTCGGAGCCGAAGCTCCGGCACTCTAAGGTGCTTCGCATTATTTATCGTCTCCTGTAATTGCAATGCCGAGATCGTCGAGCTGAGAGGTGTCGACCTCGGACGGCGACTCGGCCATTAGGTCCTGGGCGGCGGTGGTTTTCGGGAATGCGATCACCTCGCGGATCGATTTTTCGCCGGCGAGCAGGCCGACGGTGCGGTCGAGGCCGAGGGCGATGCCGCCATGCGGTGGGGTGCCGTAGGTGAGCGCATCGAGAAAGAATCCGAAGCGCTGTTTCGCCTGCTCATCGCTTAATCCGAGCGCCTTAAACATGCGCGCCTGCACATCCGGGCGATGGATGCGGATGCTGCCTGAGCCCAGTTCGACGCCATTGAGCACCAGATCGTAGCCCTTGGAGCGGCACTCCCACGGCGCGGTTTCGAGCTTGTCGAGATCCTCCTCGACGATTCCGGTGAACGGATGCTGTGCGCTCACCCAGCGTTTTTCGTTCTCGCTCCACTCAAAAAGGGCGAAGCCGGTGATCCACAGAAATTCCCATTTGTTGCGGTCGATCAGGTTGAGCTTGTCCCCGAGGTAGAGGCGAATCTGCCCAGCGACGCCGAGAGACGTATCGCTGTGGGCGATCTGCTCCTTGGCCGCGGCGGCCACGATCAGATCGCCCGCCTTTGCTCCGACGGCTTCCGTCAGCTTCTTGAGCCCGTCTGCACCAAGATTTTTCTCGAGCGGGGAAGTGATGCCCTCGGCCGTGATCTTTACCGTGTAAACGCTGCGCGCCCCTGCCAACTTGGCTACTTCCGCGAGTTCGTCGAGCTGCTTGCGCGACCAAGCCGCCGCGCCCGGCGCGACCACCGCCTGCACATTGCCTTCAAGACGCAGTGTCTCGCGCACCGTCTCGAAGAACGCCGTGACCTCCTGCAGCTCCATACCGAAGCGCAGGTCGGGTTTGTCCGAGCCGTATCGCCGCAGCGCCTCCTTATAGTCGAGGTGGCGGAACGGGCCTTTCGCCTGCACGCCAACCACGGCGCAGGCGCGCTCCATCACGCGCTCGATGGCCTCGAAAATATCCCGCTGTCGCGGGAACGACATTTCCAGGTCCAGTTGTGTGAATTCCGGCTGGCGGTCGGCGCGCAGGTCCTCGTCACGGAAGCAGCGCACGATCTGGAAATAGCGGTCCATGCCGGAAATCATCAGGATCTGCTTGAAGATCTGCGGCGATTGCGGCAGCGCGTAGAACTGCCCGTGATGTACGCGGCTCGGCACCAGATAGTCGCGTGCGCCCTCGGGCGTCGAACGCGTGAGCATGGGCGTCTCGATCTCGAAGAAGCCCAACTCGTCAAGAGCCATGCGGATTTCGAAAATCACTCGGTGGCGCAGCTCGATATTGCGGCGCGGCCGCGGCCGCCGCAGGTCCAAATAGCGGTAGCGCAGCCGCGTCTCCTCGCTCGCAGTCACTTCGTCTTCGATCTGGAATGGCGGTGTCTTCGAGTTGTTCAGGATGTGCAGCCGCGTGGCCAGCACCTCGATCTCGCCGGTAGGCAGGTCCGGATTCGATTTCCCGCGGCGCAGCAGGTGCCCCTCCACCGCCACCACAAATTCAGAGCGCAGTTCTTCAGCCTTTGCGTGCGCCTCGGGATGCTGCTCCTTGTTGAACACCACCTGTACGATCCCGGCGCGGTCGCGCAGGTCGATGAAGATGAGCTGCCCCAGGTCGCGCCGCCGGTGCACCCACCCCATCAGCACCACGTCCGTGTCCGCGTCCGATGCGCGCAGCGAGCCGCAATATTGTGTCCGCTTCAAATCTCCAAGAGTATCAAGCACACGCTACTCCTCCAATGGGGTGGATTGTTGGATCTCGTTCAAAAGAAGATTGCCATACGCAAGGGCCCTGTCAACAGAGCCATCGGTCATCGGTTGACCGTGAATGGCGCGATTTAGCGTCGGGACTACATCGCGGATGGCCTGAGCCATGGTAGATGGCAGAATTCCTGAAGCCACAAGGCGATCAATCATTCGCGAAATGCTGTTCTGCCCATCAAAAACTGTCTTACCGCCGGACAGTCCGGCCAACGCCTTCTCGAGATCTTGGCGCAATTTCACGATTTTTCCATAGAGCAGAACCCTGCCGTCTTCCACTTGCACGTCGCGCTTTTCATCTGGAATAAGAGGGCTCAGAATTCGGACCGCGTATTGGTTGCTCTTTAACTCGTTCTCGCCAACAATAATCACGACCTGTGTTCCCATTTTGTGAGCCGTCTCGAGGACTCGCTGCAGCTTTGCGCCAGATTTTGGTAGGTAAACAGAAAGACCGTTCTTTCGCAAAGAGCCAGCTAACACAGCTGCGCGACGCCAAGTCTCATCGCTCGTTCCGCAAACAACAACATCGGGACGCTCTGTGGCGGAAGGCGTATGCGAGACATCCTGTTCTGGTCCCTCGCGGGGTGCGCGTTGCTCGTTTAAAGCGAGCACCAGTCGGTCGGTTCCAATGGCAAAACCAACAGCCGGAGTGGGGGGGCCACCAAGGAGTTCAACCAAGCCGTCATAGCGTCCTCCACCGCAAACCGCGTTCTGGGAACCCAGGCCGGGCGCAGTAACCTCGAACGTGGTTCGCATGTAATAGTCGAGGCCGCGGACAAGGCGCCAGTTTTCCTGGTAGCCGATTCCACGCAGATGCAGCTCGTCTTTTACTTTCGAGAAGTGGTCACGGCACGAGCCACAGAGATGGTCGGAGATTCGCGGTAGCCTCAGGATGATTTCCTGCTCTTTTGGTATCTTTGAGTCAAGCACGCGCAGCGGATTGGTTTCGATTCGACGCTGGCTGTCTGGCCCAAGTTGATCCTTTACTTGTCGCAACTTATCCCGAAGGAGCGCGACATACTTCGGACGACATTCCTTACAGCCAATCGAATTAATGTAGAGGGTTGTGCCAATTAGTCCGACCCGATCGAGAAAACGTACCACCATTTCGATCGCTTCACTATCCAGTGTAGGTTCGTCGGTTTTCCCGAATACTTCGGCCCCGATTTGGTAAAACTGGCGGTAGCGGCCCTTCTGTGGCCTCTCTCGACGAAACATGGGTCCCGTGTAATAAAGTTTGACCGGGTGGGGCCATGACTGCATCCCGTGCTGAATATATGCCCGAGCGACGCTTGCCGTCGCCTCGGGCCGCAATGCCAATGAATCTCCAAGCTGTATGAGCGGGACCAACAGCAAGTATTCGCCGACCAATCGCTTGTAATCTGCGATTGTCAACTGTGACAGGTCCTGCCGGTTTAGCCACAGCGCCAAGCGCCCGACGGTGCTCCGGTTGGATTCCGAGTTGGGTATAGCGCCTCGCCGCATGGCGTCCTCGAGGGTTCCGATGTCTTCGGCCGTGAGAATCTTTGTTCTCGGATCAGGAAGATCGGGCGGCCGATCTTCCAATGTGAACATTTCCTTGCCTACGATGTCGGTATCGGCACCGACCGCGCGGGCGAAAAGTGCTGTCTGCTCCAATATCGGAAGCCGAATTTCCCCGAAACCGTAGGACGAGAATACCTCCCGGGCGACTTGTTCAACTCGCCTCCACAAGGAAGAGTCCGCAGGTAGGATGTCGCGTGTTCCTCGAATCGTGCGAAATTGATTGCGCTCGCTCATTTGCCGGATTCGGCCTTATACATCTTGATGATGTCGACGTAGGCCTGCACACCTTCTTTCATCTTCTCGAAATCTTCCGGTGTGACCTGGCGGCGAACTTTGCCCGGCTGTCCCATCACAAGGCTGCCGGGTGGCACTTCCGTGCGCTCGGGAATGAGCGCCCCAGCGGCGATGATGCAGCCATCGCCAATCATCGCGCCGTTCAGGATGATGCTGCCCATGCCGATGAGACAGCGCGACCCGACGGCGCAGCCGTGCAGTATGACGCGGTGCCCCACGGTAACGTCATCGCCGACGTGCACTTCATATTCATTGGTCTGCACGTGCACCACAGTGCCGTCCTGAATGCTGCAGCGCGCGCCGATGCGGATGGAATCCATGTCACCGCGGATCACGGCGCAGGGCCAGATACTTGTGTATTCGCCGATCACCACGTCGCCAATCACGACTGCCTGTGGGTCCACGTAAGCCGTCGCCGCGATTTGCGGCACATATCCGCGATAGTTGCGAATCAAGGCTGCTCTCCTTGAATCTGGAAGGGGCTGATTAGTTTACCGAAAAAATCCGAAATCGGCGAACGATCGACGAGGAATCTGACGCCAGCGAATCTCACCGATCCCCTTGGGGGGCTCGCGGTTTGGGGGGCGCGGAGCTTCTGCTCCAGCCTAGTCTAGGCGCCAAGCGCGAAGCCCCTTGCTCTTGCGGCGCCTGTACCGCGAGCTTTGGTCAGTGGCCACGCTCCGGCTAGGCACCACGACAGACGCAATGGGCCAGCCCGCCGTCCCCGTCCCCGCGTCCGGGCGTGTCGCGCAGTTACTCGCATCATGGCGAAAGAATCTGGAACCTGCGGCAGAACGTGGCTAGAGCAGCCGGTGAGGTTCGCTCGTGCCAAACCTCCACCTTCGCGGCCATTTCCCATTTCGGGGACACCGTCTTCCGCAGGCCGATTCCGAGCTCCCCATTTTGAGAATTTACTCGAGACACTCAGACCAACGAAACACATGCAAGTAACAGAAAACAAAGAATCGGTGCAACACTCTCGGGACGCTCTTATGAGGTTTGCAGGTCACAGAATTTGCACAACGGGAGCACCACGGGCCGCGTTGACGGCTTCGACGCGCGCGGCGACATTCCGCGCCACCGCGTAGATGCTCTTGCCCCCGGGGGCCTGCTCGCCCAGGGATGCAACGGGCTTGCCGGTATCGCCGCCGATGCGGATCTGGGGATCGATTTCGATCTCGCCCAGGAACGAAAGGCCGAAATTGTTGGCCATGCGCTCGCCCTCGCCGTGGCCAAATACGTCGATGCGGCCGCTGCAATGGGGACACGAGAAGTAGCTCATGTTCTCGACCACGCCTAGAATGTCGACATTTACCTGGCGGAACATTTCGATGGCGCGGCGCACGTCGGCGAGAGCGACAATCGAAGGGGTAGTCACCACAACCGCACCCGTAACGGAGACGGTTTGAATCAGCGAAAGCTGCACGTCACCTGTGCCCGGCGGCAAATCCACGACGAGGTAATCGAGCTGCCCCCAGCGCACGCTGCGGAGAAATTGCTGCATCACGCTGTGCAGCATCGGGCCGCGCCAGACGAGCGGCTTGTCGCCGGGGTTGAGCAGCCCCATCGAGATCATTTTCACGCCGTAGGCCTGCACCGGTACGATCGTGCGCTCGTCGAGTGCGCGCGGTTGCTCGTTGGTGCCCAGCATCACGGGAACATTCGGCCCGTAAACGTCCGCATCGAGCAGGCCGACCGACGCGCCCAGATTCTTGAGGGCAATGGCGAGGTTCACGGCGACGGTCGTCTTACCCACGCCGCCCTTGCCGCTCGCGACAGCAAGCAGATTTTTTACGCCCTCGATTGGCGACGTCTTGGGCGGGGCTTGTCCGGGACTTCCGGGAGGCATTCCTGGTGGCATGAGATCAAAATCCTTTCGGGCTTGCGCAGTGAAGCTGATTCTCAGAGCCGCACGCACATGGTTTTCATGATAGACCGCCGGTCACCGAGGAGCAAGCAGGTGAACCAGCCACAGGCATTTGCGCCACGGCACTTCTCTAGGCTAGAGTTGCTCCGAAATGACGGCGGAATATCCCCCGATACCAGAATGTTTCCTCGACGCAGTTGACCGATACGCTCAACCGCGCGCGCAGGTCTATCGCACCGCGAAGGGTTGGCACGCGATTTCAGCGGCAGAAATGCTGCGCCGCGTGGCGGGCCTGTCGAAAGCGCTCTTCGAACTCGGCATCCGTTCCGGAGACCGCGTGGTGGTGTTTGCGCCGAATTGCCCCGAATGGCATATCGCCGATTTCGCGATCCAAGGGCTCGGCGGCGTCACCGTACCTATCTATTTTAACGAGTCGCCCGAGCGGCTCATCTATATTCTCAATGATTCCGGCGCGCGAGTGGTGGTCGCCTCCGGTGCGCCGCGCGTCCAGAGGATCGCGGAATGCCGCACGAAACTGACGGCGCTCGAGCAAGTGATTGCCATCGAGGTGCCCGACGACCTAAAGGGCACACCCCTTAATTACGCCGCTTGGATTGCCGCAGCGGGCGAGGCAGAGGTCGCAGAATACCGTCGCCGCGCAGCGGAAGTCAGCAGCGGCCAGCTAGCGACGATCATCTACACCTCGGGAACGACGGGCGAGCCCAAAGGGGTGATGCTCAATCACTCGAACCTCAGCTCAAACGCGTTCGACGGACTGCAGGGCTACGACTTCCATCGCGACGACCTGGCGCTGTCGTTTCTCCCTTTGGCGCACGTCTACCAACGCACCATGGACTATGGCTTCCTGTTTCGCGGCGTGTCGGTCGCATACCTGGAGAAGATGGAAACCGTGGCCGATGCGCTGCTTGAAGTTCATCCGACGATTACCTGCGCCGTCCCGCGCTTTTTTGAAAAGATGTACGCGAACATCCTTGAGACGGGCCATCGGGAGACGGGCTGGAAGCGCGCGATTTTTGACTGGGCTTTGCGGGTCGCGGCCGAAGCGGTGCCTTGGCGCGCCTACGGCAGGGGAGTGTCGCCAACCGTGAAGATTAAATGGCGCATGGCCGACAAGGTGGTCTACTCGAAGATACGCGAAGGAGTAGGAGGCCGTATACGCAACTTCGTTTCGGGCGGAGCGCCGCTTGCGCCAGAGCTGGCGGAGTTTTTCTGGTCGGTGAATCTGCCGGTATACCAGGGCTACGGTCTTACGGAGACATCGCCCATTGTGGCCGCGAATTTGCCGCCGGCCAATAAGGTGGGGACGGTAGGGCGGCCGATTCCCCACGTCCAGTTGCGCATTGCCGATGACGGAGAAATCCTTGTGAAAGGACCGTGCGTGATGCAGGGGTATTACCACAAACCTGAAGAAACGAGCCAGGCGTTTACCACGGATGGATGTTTCTGCACCGGCGATATTGGGCGGCTCGATCCGGACGGCTATCTGATCATTACCGACCGGAAGAAAGAGCTGTTGAAGACAGCGGGCGGCAAGTTTGTGGCTCCCGCGCCCATCGAGAATCTGCTCAAAACGAGCCGGTTCATCGCCCATGCCGTCGTGGTGGGTGACAAGCGCAAGTTCATTTCAGTGCTCGTTGTTCCCGATTTTACGGCCATTGAATCCGAAGCGCGAAAGGCTGGACGGGAGCTTGCCGCGCCGGCGCAGGTCGCGTCCGACCCGTGGGTGCGGGACCTGCTCTCGGGCGAAATCGAGCGGCTGACGGCGTCCCTCGCGCAATATGAGAAGCCCAAGCGCTTTGCCCTGCTCGATCGGGACTTCAGCTATGCGTCAGGCGAACTGACCTATACGATGAAGCTCAAACGCCGTGTCATCGAACAGCACTACCAGGACGTGATCGCGCGCCTCTACGCGGATGTCGAGGAACCACGACCGCAACATCGAGCATAGGAGGTTGCACACCGGAGGGGACCTAGCTTCTGCTCGGACATCCTCGATGGTGCGGAGCGCCTCCCTCGCGCGGCGCCTGCAACGCGAGTGTCCTGCTTGCAGCCGAATCGGTACATTGTCGGTACGGGTATAGAATGTATTGCGGAGAGGATTATGACAGATCAACTTGTAATTGCCGGTCGTGCCTTCCGATCGCGCCTGATCGTGGGCACGGGCAAATACCGCAGCTTTCAGGAAATGGCGCGGGCGCATGCGGCCTCGGGCGCCGATATGGTGACGGTGGCCGTGCGCCGCGCGAACTTAACCGACCGCACCAAGGAATCGCTGCTCGACTATATCGACTGCGAGAAATTGTTTATCCTGCCCAACACGGCAGGGTGCTACTCGGCGGACGAAGCAGTGCGCACGGCGCGGCTCGGCCGCGAGGTGGGGCTGTCGGAATGGGTGAAGCTTGAGGTGATTGGCGACGAGCAGACGCTTTTCCCCGATACCGAGGAGCTCGTGCGCGCGACCAAGATCCTGGTGAAAGAAGGCTTCATCGTTCTGCCCTACACGACCGATGATCTGATAGTGGCGCGGAAGCTGATCGATGCCGGGGCCTCGGCGGTGATGCCGCTCGGGGCGCCCATCGGCTCGGGCATGGGTATTCAGAACCTTGCGAATTTGCGGATTCTGCGTGAGCGGATCACACAAGTGCCCCTGATCGTCGACGCAGGGGTGGGGACGGCGTCCGATGCGGCGATTGCGATGGAACTCGGGGCCGATGGCGTGCTGATGAATACGGCGATTGCGGGCGCGCAGGACACGGTGCTTATGGCTGAGGCGATGCGCGCGGCAGTCGAGGCGGGGCGAAAGGCGTTGCTAGCCGGGCGCATCGAGAAGAAGCTGTACGCCACGGCATCGAGTCCGCTAGCGGGAGTGGTGAAGTAGCCCGGGCAGATGAAGCGGAGGAAGCAAAGGACAGGCTGACTCGCGATTCGACCTCATCGGAAGAGGACGTGCCAGGAAATATCGACGAGGCCGTGGACGAGGGCGCCCGGCACTAGGGAGCCTGTTTTCATCCAGGCATGGCCGTAGAATAAGCCGGCGATCGTCGCCAGCAGCACGTACTTCCAATTCGGATAGGGCGCATGGAAGACGTGCGATAGTCCGAAGATCCATGACGCGACGAGCAACCCTGCCCACTTGTTATCGAAGCTTCGCGAGAAAAGATTCTGCAGTAGTCCCCGAAAGAGAAACTCCTCCGGCCACGCCGTAAAGAACAAGATTCCCAGCGCCACGATGGGCAACGATCGCACGCGCGCGAGGCTGGGTGCCCAGGCGATGAAGTGGACTCGGATGCCAGCCGGGATAGCGATCGCGGCAAAGGCGGCAAAATGGAGCACGACGTGCCATCCAAAGCCCTTCCGCCATTCGACGGCATAGCCGATTCCATCAAGCCTTCGCAGGAGCACAAAGGCCGCGACCCCTGTGCTCAGGGCCATCAGCACGGTGAGGGTGTGAGTCAGCTGTGCCGGGTAGGGAAATAGCCGATACATCCAACGGAATTCCAGCGGAACCCAGAAAAGGATCGCGGCCGCGTAGTCCTCCCATGTGCCCGGAGGCCTTCCGGTGCTGCCCGCGACCAGAAGCGCAGGGATCACTGTATACGCCGCGCCGGCTAGCATCGTTTTCCAGTCGCCGGTGACGGCAAAGGCATACACGAGCAGCGCGAACAAAGGCACGAGCGGAGCAATCGTCCCGCCCCGCGTGCCTAGAAGCTTTTGCACGCGGTGGAGCACTTGCGGAGCGGCGAGGAACAGTTCGAAAGCAAAAAGAGCGGCGGCAACGCCGAGCGCGATTGCGAACGGCCGCCCTGCCAGCCCCAGCCAGGCGCCCCAAACTGCCGCGAGCGCGACGATCGCTGCCCACACAGAGGCCGCAGTTAGAAAGCTCAATTGACACGATTTCGAGTTCGTTTCCAAGAAGGGGATTTTACTC
This sequence comes from Candidatus Acidiferrales bacterium, assembly GCA_050015335.1. GTDB lineage: Bacteria > Acidobacteriota > Terriglobia > Acidiferrales > UBA7541 > Palsa-295. Next base: position 29,878 of record JBEKBP010000027.1, read on the forward strand.
CTGGCGCGCACAAAGTTCGGGAAAAACTTGATTTGCGTTCGCGCCTCATGGATTCTGTTTCGTCCCGATCTGATGAGCGCACTGGAACGACAACGTCTCGGCTATATTGACTGGCTTCGCGGGCTGGCCTGCGCGGTCATGTTTGAGGTGCATTGCTACGACTCGTGGCTGAGCCCGGCGGCGCGGCGTACGGCGTTTTTTGGCTGGTCGAGATTCGGTGGAATACTCCCGGGGCCTCTGTTCCTGTTTCTCGCCGGAGTTTCGGTGGCGCTGGTCACCGACACGCAGCGGAGGAAGGGATATCCTGCGAATCAGATTGCCACGAAGACGATCCGGCGCGGCGCAGAGATTTTCGGGCTGGCGCTGCTGTTTCGCGTGCAGGAGTTCGTGCTCGGCCATCCGTGGTCGCCTTGGACGGACCTGCTCCGGGTCGACATTTTGAACACGATCGGCCTTTCGATCCTGCTGATGGGCGCGGTGTGCTGGGTGGCACGTGTGCGTGGCGCGAATGTAATCATGGCGGGGGTCGTCGCAACGGGAATTGCGATGGCCACGCCGCCGCTCTGGACGACGCTGCGACCCCGATGGCTGCCCTGGTATCTGGAGTCCTATATCAACGGCGTGCACATTTACAACAAGCCGCAATCGTGGCTCTTCCCGATTTTCCCATGGGCGGCATTCGCTCTGGCGGGGCTGGCAGTTGGCTTTCTATTGTTCAGCGACTGGTCATCGGGAAATCCCGGAATTGCCGCAAGTCTACTCGGCGCGGGAGGTGTAGCCATGTACTACCTTTCCGCGTGGCTCGACGCGCTGCCGGTGCACCTGTACGCCGTTTACGATTATTGGCACAGCGGTCCTGATTACGTTCTCGCGCGGGTGGCGATTCTGTCCGTGTTGACGTCTATCGGGTATGCCTGGTGCCGCTGGGGCGCGGGCCAGCGGGGGTTCAGCCCGCTGATTCAGATGGGGCGGACATCGCTGCTTGTCTACTGGGTCCATATTGAATTGGTCTACGGACGTTTTTCGATCCTGCCAAAGGGATCCCAGACAATTCGGGCCGCGTCTGTGGGCCTTCTGGTTGTATTTGTGGCGATGGTGCTGCTATCGATGGCGCGAACGCGCTGGAAGAAGCAAGGCGCCGAGCTTTTCGCGTGGTTGCGCGGAACGCCGCGTCCCGCGACAGAAGCTTAGGGCTTCTGCGTGGGGGAAACCGTGGAGTTACCCGCAACGGCAGTGCTTTCGGATCTGGGCGCGATCTTGAAAATGTATTCCCCCGGTTTCGCCAGGCCCATTTCTTCGCGGGCGATGCGCTCGATGGCGGCGGGATCGGATTTGAGGGACTCTACGCTGTGCTGCAGTAAGCGATTCTCTTCGTCGAGTCTGCTGATTTCCCGCTGCACCTGCGCCGCCTCCTGCTGCGACCGGCGCATGGCGATTAAGCCGTGCGTGCCAAAAATATCCTGAAGCAAGAGCAAAGCGAAAGCGCCGGCCAAAATCCAGCTGAGATTTCGCCGCAGAAACCCGTCCGCTTGGCTCGAGGAGCTCAACGGCTGGTTCTTCACTGCGTGATCCAAGCGCGCCCCTGCTCGGCAAGCTTCTCAGATTCGTCGAGAGAACCCGCCTCGGTATACACGCGAATCAGAGGTTCGGTACCCGACGGGCGCATCAGAATCCATTCGTCATTGTCGAAAATGAGCTTGAGTCCGTCCCTGCGATTCACGGAAGCAACGTGGCGTCCCGCGAATTCCTTGAAATCAGCGCTGAGGCGTTCGGGAAGGCTTGCCTGGGCATCTTCGTCAAGGTGTAGGCTTACCCGGACGGGCCAGTATTCGCGTCCGATGCGTCGAAATAGGTCGCTGCGCTGATCGGTAAGCGACGACTGGCGGGCGGCGATCATTTCGCCGACGAGCAGGCAGGCGAGAATGCCATCTTTCTCTGGAACGTGGCCGCGAACCGTAAGGCCGGAGCTTTGCTCACCGCCCATGACGATCTTGTCTTCCCGCAGCAGCGGGCCAGCGTAGTTGATCCCCACCAGCGTTTCGTACGCTTGAACACCGTGAAGCTTGGCCACTGCATCGAGCAAATGAGTGGTGGCGACGCTACGGGAGGCGCCGAGTTTGTGGCCGCGTGTTTCGAGCAGATAGTCGAAAAGCAGGCCCAGGATGTGATGGGGAGAGATGAAAGAGCCGTCGCGGTCGAGGATACCAAAGCGGTCGGCATCGCCGTCGGTGGCCAGACCTGCCAGGGCCTTGTCCCCGAGCAGGGCCTCCTTCAGGGGCGCGAGATTTTCCTCAGAGGGGTCGGGACCGCTGCCGTCGAAAAGAACGTCGCGCTTGGTGCGAATGGCGGTCGCGGTGATACCGCTTTCGGTAAGAATCCGGTCGAGCCAGCCTGCGCCGCACCCATGCATGGCGTCGCAGACGAAGCGACCCCTGGCCCTGTTCAGGACATCGAAGCGGATCATTTTATGGAGCTGGTCAAAGTAGGGCGCGCGCGGATCAATCGCGTTGAAGTCACCCTCGCTTTCCTGGTGGGGCGCCGGGTCATCTGCCAGTGCGGCGGCGCGCTTTTCGATGTCCTTGGTGACCTCCGGCAGTGCCGGGCCACCTTCGGGACCAGAGAATTTCAAGCCGTTGTAGCTGGCGGGATTGCGGCTGGCCGTGATGTTGACTCCGCCATCGAGCTTGTTGTGGATGATGGCGTGAGCCATCGCAGGGGTAGGCGTCGCCTCGCCGCAGAGAAGAACGTGGCATCCGCTCGAACGCAGCACCGAGGCCGAAGTGCGGGCAAATTCCTCCGAGAAGAAGCGAGTATCGTGGCCAACGATCAAGGTCGGCTTTTTTCTGTGAGCAAGCACATGGGCCGCGATGGCTGCGGAAGCGATCCGCACGCGCGGGAATGTAAAATCATCGGCAATGATTCCGCGCCAGCCGGACGTTCCGAAATGGATTGCTTGGCTCGCCATGTGAAGCATTGTATCTTGTCGCGCGACGTGCAATTAAGCAAGAATCGAATGCAGCCAATTTTTCTCAAGAGTACATTCAAGCGATGACAGACAAAATTGTGGTGCTGGTTACATGTGTCTCCCTGAAGGAGGGAAGGCGGATCGGCCGCGCCTTGGTGGAGGCGCGGCTCGCCGCCTGCGTGAACGTGCTGCCGACGCCGGTGGAATCGATTTATCGCTGGAAGGGGAAGGTGGATACCGCCAGGGAGTTCCTGCTCATGATCAAGACCTCGCAGCCCCGATTCGCGGCGCTTGAGAAATCCGTGAAAAGCCTGCACAGCTACGATGTGCCCGAGATCATCGCTTTGCCGGTCGACAGAGGCTCGCGGGATTACCTTGCGTGGCTGGCGGAGTCGGTTCGACACTTCCCAGAAGTGAAGCCCATCGGAAACAATGGATAGGCTTCACACTTTCGCGAGTGCCTGATCGAGATCGGCGATCAGGTCTTCGATGTCTTCGATACCTGCCGAGAGGCGGACCATTCCATCGGTGATTCCGTTTTCTTTGCGCACTTCGGGCGGCATGGAAGAATGCGTCATCGACGCCGGGTGCGAAATCAGCGTTTCCACGCCTCCGAGACTTTCGGCCAGGGAGCAGAGATGTAGATGATTGAGCAGTGTCCGCGCGGCATCCAGTGAACCCAGATCGAACGTGATCATTGCCCCAAAGCCGCGCTGCTGCCGCTTGGCGAGTTCGTGCTGCGGATGCGAGGAAAGTCCTGGATAGAGGACGCGTTCCACTTTGCGATGAGCCTCGAGAAATTTCGCAACGGTCATTCCGTTGGAGTCGTGGCGATCCATCCGCACGGCCAGCGTTTTAATTCCGCGCGAAATGAGGAAGCAATCCATGGGTGCCAGGCCGGCACCGGCCGCGCGCTGCAGGAAATAAACTTTCTCGGCATCCTCCGAGCGTGTGAGCACCACGGCTCCCCCGATGCAATCGCTGTGGCCGTTGAGGTACTTGGTCATCGAATGGATGACGATGTGCGCGCCCAGGGCAATGGGCTGCTGCAGGTAGGGACTCAAGAACGTGTTGTCCACAACCAAAGTCAGGTTCCGGTTTCGCGCGAGCGCGGCAACAGCAGCGAGATCGGTGACGATCATTGTCGGATTCGAGGGCGTCTCGACGTAAATCATTCGCGTGGATGGTTTGATTGCCTGCTCCACTTCATCCAGGTTGGATGTGTCCACGTAGCTGAATTGCAGCCCGAAGTCGGCGAGCAGCTGCGAGGCTAGACGAAAAGTGCCGCCGTAAAGCGCTCTGGGTAGCACCGTGTGGTTGCCGGGCCGGAGCAGGCGGAACACGGCGTCGATTGCGGCCATGCCAGAGGTAAACACATAGGCAGACTTGCCTCCTTCCAGCTTGGCCACGGTGCGCTCGAGCGCCATGCGGTTGGGATGGGTGGTTCGCGCGTAGTCGTAGCCCTTGGTCTTGCCGAGGCTTTCGCAGACATAGGTCGAAGTCTGATAGATTGGCGCGACGACCGCACCGGTCAAAGGATCCGGTTCCTGGCCCACGTGAATTGCGTCGGTTGAAAAGCCCATGAAGCAGCCTCCTTTTTTTAGAGCGACGTCTGCGCTAGAAGCGATTCTACCGTTTTGAAACGTGCGGCGACAGGCAAGGTTACGCGTCTCGGAAGACGAACGCGACGAAAATCAGCCGTGCCGAGCGCTGCGGTTTCGCGTGGACCACAGCAACGCGCGCCCTGCCGCAAGATTCCTTTCTTGAGACTCAGAAGCATATGGAGTAAAAGTAGATACCGTGAAGCCTTCCGATACAATTTGGCGCTTAGCCAGCCGGTGGATCGGCGGTGCTCTCGTATTGATGGGAACGCTCTGTCCAGCCGCGGGACAGACGCAGGAAACAAATGACTCTCTTTCGACTTCGCCCGACCAGCCCAATCCAAAGAGCAAGAAACCGGAGGAGCGGCCGAGTGTGAAACTGACGATTCAAGTGAGGGGCAGCAACGGTAAGCCGGTTGCCGATGCGAGCGTGTACGTCCGATACGACGTGCCAGGGAACTTGATTCGCAAAGACAGGCTTGCCGAGCTCGACCTGAAGACAAACGGGGAGGGTTCGGCGAGAGTCCCCGCTGTCCCCCAAGGAAAAATTCTGATTCAAGTGATTGCCCAAGGCTGGCACACCTACGGCAAGTGGTACGACGTTGTGGACAAAGACGAAGATTCCATCGAAATCAACCTCGAACCACCCCATCGCTGGTACTAATCGTTGGTCATTCTCTAAATCTTTCACAGTTTGCTTCTCCACCGAGGTCACCTTTGCAGACGGAATTTCAATCACTCAAAATATTTTTTCAGCGCCGCAACTTGCACCACAACTTGTGCAAACAGGATTAGGCCTCGTATGAATGGGCCTTTTTTGTTTGTCCGCGCCGCATTTCCACACGGTTTTCAACAAAACTGTTGAAAACTTTCATGGACTGTTCACAATTCCAGGCGCGATTGAAGGAGGTGTGGCGCGTGAATTGCTTTGGCCATTCCAGAGCGGCTGCCAAACTGAATGCATTCCTTCAAGTTCCGCTGGAAGCCACTGGGAGACAGCTCAGTTCTCGCGCTGCCGCAGGGACCTGCAGGCGTGATATCATTTTGGCCTGCCAGAAGAATTCCATTCAAAATGAAACAGCTGATTGTAAATGCAGACGACTTGGGCTTGACATGCGGCGTAAATCAGGGAATCATCCGCGCACACCAAGGGGGAATTCTTACAAGCGCAACACTCATGGCCACGGGTCGGGCGTTCGATCACGCGGTCGCTCTGGCTCTGGCGAATCCAGAATTAGGCGTAGGGTGTCATCTGGTCCTGGTAGGGGGCAGAGCGGTCACTCCAGCGGCAGAGATTTCCTCGCTAGTGGACCCCGGCGGGAATCTGCCATCGTCGGTTGCGCTTTTGGTGGCGAGAGTGAGCTTGGGAGCCGTAAGGCCGTCTGAAATTGAACGCGAACTGCGTGCGCAAATAGAGAAAATCCGGCGCACGGGAATCGAGCCGACCCACGTGGATACGCACAAGCACACGCACGTGCATCCGGTGGTGATGGAAGCAGTCGGAAAAGTCGCGCGCGATTACGGCATTAAGCGTGTGCGCAATCCCATCGAGAATCTGCGAGACTCGTGGAAGGGCGTGGGGCTTTCCACGCGCCTGGTACCCGCGGGGGTCGTTCGCGTGATCGGCCGACGGTTCCGGGGGATTTCCAAGCGATGCGGCTTAGTATCCCCCGACCATTTCCTGGGGCTCGCGCGGACCGGCGAACTCGGACCCGAAGCGTTGCGTCAGATGATCGAGCTGCTGCCCCAAGGAACCACCGAAATCATGATGCATCCGGGTGTCTGCGACGGGGACCTGGCAAGGACGGGATCGCGTCTTCAGGGGCAGCGGCAGTTGGAACTGGACGGACTGTTGGATGCTGACGTGAAGCGCACGGTTGAAAAAGAAGGGATTCAGTTAATCAGCTATTGCGGGTTAAACTAGGAAAATGCGTGAGATGGATATAATGGCGCCAAAGTACTCGGTCGTTGTGCCGTTCCACGATGAGCAGGAGAGCGTGCTCGAGTTGCACCGTAAATTGAGCGATGTGATGACCGGCCGCTACGAGCCGGTCGAGTTTGTGTATGTAGACGACCAAAGCAAGGATGCCACCCCGCAACGGCTCGCAGAGATTGCCGAATTGGATTCACGAGTGACCGTTCTTCGATTGAAACGGAACTACGGACAGACCACTGCGCTCGCGGCCGGATTCGACTACGCGACGGGCGACGTGATCATTTCCATGGATGGCGATCTGCAGCATGATCCGGCGGACATCCCGGTGATGCTGGACGCATTCGAAGCGCAGGATTGCGAGATTGTGAGCGGTTGGCGCCAGCGCCGCGTGGACAACTTCCTTCTGCGCCGGTTGCCATCGCGCATTGCCAACTGGATGATGGCGAAGCTTTCGGGCCTCGATATTCATGACTTCGGAACGACCTTCAAGGTCTACCGGCGGGACACAATCAAGGACATTCATCTATACGGCGAGATGCACCGTTTCATTCCTGCGCTCGCGGCATGGAATGGCGCCAAAGTGGTGGAAGTTCCGATCAAGAACATCGTGCGACCCGGGGGGAAATCGCACTACGGAATTTCGCGGACGCTGCGGGTCTTCTTCGACATCATTACGATTCGATTCCTGATGCGCTATATGACCCGGCCCTTGCACTTTTTTGGCCCTCCGGGGCTTTTGGGAATTTTCAGCGGGTCCTTGATTCTTCTGGCGCTTTTCTTCGAGAAGGTGTTCTGGCGGATCGACCTGTTCGCAGAGCATGGCCCGCTGATGGTGCTTGCCTTGATGCTCTGTCTGTTTGGGCTTCAGCTACTGGCAGTTGGGCTGGTTGGCGAATTGCTGATGCGCACTCACTTTGAATCGGGAGCCGACCCCGTGTATCGCATCGAGCGCATCATGGGCAGATCCTACGGCAGATCCGCTTCAGGAAATGTGGTGGATAGGCCGCTGGCGGCGGCCAAGCGTGCCTCCCAATAGCAGCAATTTGTCGACCTTCCAAACTACCCTCACTAGGAGAATGTCGGATGATGTCAAGCAATCGCAAGGTCATGATGGCGACTTGTATTCTCGTGCTATCCCTGGCTGGAACGTCGGGCGCTCAGATGGGCGGAATGATGGGGCGGGGTGCACAGCCGCGCGGTTTTTTTAACCCCATCGTGGGTTCCGGAGCCCAGTATGAGATTCAGTCGAGCGGAAAAGGCAACACCATGGTGATAGAAATCGATGTGGTTGGCAAGGAATCGGTCGATGGAAAGGATGGCTACTGGTTTGAGTCCACCGTCTCGAGCCCGGAAATGGGCGAAACGGTGATGAAGATGTTCACCGTGCCGGACGGACCAAACTCGACCTCCACAAAAATGATTATGCAAATGCCCGGACGTCCACCGATGGAAATGCCGATGCAGATGGGCCGCATGGGCCAGCAGAGCCATCAGCTCGTGGATATTCGGGGTCAGGCGGAGGATTTGGGTACCGAGTCGGTAACGACGCCGGCGGGCACATTTACGGCACATCATTACCGGATGAAGGATGGCTCGGGAGAATCTTGGATCAGCGAGCAAATTTCGCCCTACGGGCTGATCAAGCACGTGGGCAAGGATTCCACCATGGTGCTGACCAAGGTGGTGAGCGGTGCCAAAGATAAAATTACCGGTACCCCGGTTCCGTTTAATCCCATGATGATGGGGGGCGGACCTACCCAGCAATAGAGCCGGCGGAGCTTTTCAGACTGAAAGAGGCGCGGCGAGAAATTGCCGCGCTATTTTTCTTCCGGGCGGTTGTATTGCCGCAAAAAGCTATTCCAAATCGGGAGGCGTCACTTTGGCGATCCAAGAATCGAAGTCGGAGGTGTAGCCGGCGCGTTGCTGTAGCGCGTGAATTCGCTGCTCGATCGCGGCGACGGCGCTCTCTGAGAGTGGCCGGATCCTTCGGATTTCTCCCTCGATGGCCTGCGTCTGCCCTGCGATTTGAGACTCTGCAGCCTTGTAGAGGCCGGAAAGAGATCGGTCCCCTTTACCCACGCCGAGATAGGTTTCGATTAGCCGAGTCGTCACCCTCTGGCTGTGCACCAGTGAGACGCGAATGTTGCCCTGGCCGGTCACGACGTTTCCCACTCCGTAGACGTGCTCGCAACCCGTATACCTTGGCAAATCCCCGCCGGCGAAGGTGTAGTATTCTCCGTCCATGGTAATCCCGGGGAGCCTTTCGGGCACCGAACCGATCGACGAGATCACCAGCGGGGCTCGAATTTCATGCTCGGAGCCGGGAATGGGCTCCGCTTTGCGTCCCTCAATCTTTGTCTCGGCCACTTTCAATCCCACCAGCCGCCCATTCTCGACAACAAGGCCCGTCGTGAGCCTGCGGTCCCGCACGCGAAACAGATATTTGTCGCGGGCCAGCTTGAGCATTTTCAGGCGAACCTGCTCGGTCTTCGCGATTTGCTCCGGCGTGGGATTGTCAGGAGGCTGCGCTAACGGCATATCCTGCTCCCGGCGGCGGTACATCAAGAGACATCCCTTGATGCCTAAGTCCTCCGGCTTGATTCCGTGCGCCTTGCAGCTGGCGGGAATCCCTTTCTCAAGCTGGTGCACGTCGGTGTTGATGCCGCGCGCTTTCAGCGCTCGCTCGTAGTTCTCGATCTGCAGAACCTTGACCACGTCGATGGAGGCTAACCCTCCGCCGATCACCAGGGTTTCATCAGGCGTTTCATACCGCGGGCCGGAATAGCCCGCTTCACTTTTGTGGTTGTACCAGTAGATGAAGGGGTTTTGGTAAACGAGGCCCTTGTCGATAAATTGGTCCGCGCCGGGAACTCCCAGATCACGATCGCGCCATGCGCCATTGGCCAGAATGACGGCGGAGAAACCCCACGAGCAGAGTTCCTGGAGGCCGATATCGCGGCCGAGCTTGGTCGATGGTACGAAATAAACGCCCGCCTTCTTGAGGCGCGCGTCGATGCGGCCATACTCCTGTTTGCGCTGCTCCACATGCCAGCGCGGCAGTCCATCCTCGATTTTTCCGTAAGGCCTCGTGTTCTGCTCAATGACGGCGACGCGGATCCCGCGGTCTGCCAGGATCTCAGCCGACACGGAGCCCGAGATGGCTCCGCCGATAATCGCGACAAAATACTGGCCACCGTTAGCCATTGTCAACCACCGGCCTCTCTAAACCCTCGAAACAGGGGATTGTACACCCCGCGGTCAAATTTCAAGTGAACTTACGGTGTCGGGGACAGAGACGATTGCCGAATGTCCGTTCGATCTGAGAGTTTGCCTGTCGATGTGCGCGGCTAATTGCCCGGATTGGTAGCCCGCTCGGTTGACGCGGTACCCACGTCCCTCAGGGCTGTAGCAACCGCGTCCTTCACGGCAACTTCATTCCGACTGTGGTCAGTGAGGTCGTCGTAGAGCAGCTGCGCCCTTTCCGCGTCTAGTTCGCGATCGTATTGGTTGGTAATCTCGGTGGCCAATTGTTGGAGCATTGTGCTCGATGCTGCGTTCAAATCCGTGCCCGTAATTTCCACCTGTTTCCCGATGTATGCTGCGGCTATGCGCTCGGCAAGCTTGTCTGCGGTCCGGTAGTAATATTCTGAGATCTGGCGATGGCCATCCTCATGCTCGATCACGCGTGGGGTTACCCCGCGGGGCACCCAGATGGTGATTGTGAGCTGCAGCGTCATCCTGACCTGCGTGACAGTAAGGGTCGCCTGTGTAGCCTCCGTTTGTCGAGGCTCCCCCCTGACGCTGGCGTTGGACAGGAAATTGGAATCGCATTCCGCGCTCTCCCCGCGAGCGAGGGGCGGCATTTCGGTTGGAGGCGCGGCCGGATCAAACGTGCGGTTCGCGAAAGCGATCGGCAACTTGTTGATCACCGGTGAGCTACTTTCTGCAAGCCGCTGTCGCGAGAACTCTCGCCACTGAAGCCATCCGAAGGCAAACGCTCCCAGCAGGAGTCCGATCACGAGAACGCGACTTGACGGCAATCCTTCCTCCCCATTCCATTTTCCAGAGGAAATGGCTCTGGAGCCAGCGGTTTAAGGAAGCTCGATGACGCGAAGGATACCCTTTATCGAACATGCTGGTCGGCTCCCATACAGTCGCCCGAGGCCTGATCGCTAATCGGAAACGACCGAAAAACGATGCGGATTTGTTAGGACTTGAAGTACATGGCGGACAGGGCGGGGAGTCGCACCTTGATCGAATAGGGGCGATCGTTCCAGGGAATTGGCTCGGCTTGCACACCGCCGGCATTGCCGATATTCGCGCCCTCGTAATATTGGGAATCGGTATTGAGGATTTCACGGTAGAAGCCGGGGCGGGGAACGCCGACGCGGTATTCTTCGCGGGTCACAGGCGTGAAATTGCAAACGGCAACCACAAAGTCATCCGGGTTCTTTGCGCGCCGCATGAACGTCAAGACGCTCGAGGCAGCATCATTGGCGTCAATCCACTCGAATCCCGACCACTCGAAATCGACTTCGTAGAGTGCCCGTTCGGTCCGGTGGAGGCGGTTTAAATCCGCCATGAGACGCTGAATCCCGCGGTGCCACGGTGATTTCTCGAGGGACCATTCCACCGCGCTTGCTTCCCAGAATTCGCCTCGCTGCCCGAGTTCGCTTCCCATGAAGTTCAGCTTCTTCCCGGGGTGCGCAAACATGTAGCCGAACAGAAGCCGTAGGTTCGCAAACTTCTGCCAGTTGTCTCCCGGCATCTTCTCAAGCAGAGATCGTTTTCCGTGAACCACTTCGTCGTGCGAGAGCGGCAGGACGAAATTCTCATGGAACGCATACAGCAACGAGAACGTAAGCTCGCCATGATGGTGCTGCCGGAATATGGGGTCCAGGGCCATGTATTTAAGCGTGTCGTTCATCCACCCCATGTTCCACTTCAAATCGAATCCTAACCCGCCGATGTAAACGGGACGGGAAACGGCCGGCCACGCGGTGGATTCCTCGGCGATCATGAGCGCCCCGGGATGGCGGGTGTGCAGGACCTCGTTGAGGCGCTTGATGAAAGCGATCGCCTCTAGGTTCTCGCGCCCGCCCAGGGCGTTGGGGATCCATTCTCCCGCCCGTCGAGAGTAGTCGAGATAGAGCATGGAGGCGACCGCATCGACCCGCAGCCCGTCGATATGGTATTTGTCGATCCAAAATAGGGCGTTCGAGAGCAGGAAATTCTGCACTTCATTGCGGCCGTAGTTGAAGACCAGCGTTCCCCAGTCGGGGTGCTCCCCGCGGCGAGGGTCGGCATGCTCGTAGAGATGGGTGCCGTCAAAAAACGCCAGCCCGTGAGCGTCCCGCGGAAAATGCGCGGGAGTCCAATCGAGAATGACGCCGAGGCCTTCCTGATGGCAGCGGTCGACCAAGTACATGAAATCAGAAGGTGTGCCGAACCGGCTGGTGACGCCGTAATAGCCGACCGTTTGATAGCCCCAGGAAGCGTCAAAAGGATGCTCCATGATGGGCAGCAGCTCGACGTGCGTAAAGCCCATCGCTCTGACGTAAGGGATTAGTTCATTCGCCAGCTCGCGATAGCTCAGCCAGCGATGATCGGTCTCCGCCTTGCGCCGCCAGGAACCGGCGTGGACCTCATAAATGGACATCGGAGAATGCAGCCAGTCACGCGAGGCACGCGCTTCTAGCCATCCCGAGTCCTGCCACTGATACTGATCGATGTCGAAGACAACCGACGCGGTATTGGGGCGCAACTCCCCAGCGAAGGCATACGGGTCAGACTTCAATCCCAGATGGCCTCCCGCTGTCGATAGAATCTCAAATTTGTAAAGGCTGCCTTCGTCGAGGCAGGGGACAAAAAGTTCCCAGATTCCCGAAGCCCCGCGGCTCCGCATCGGATCTACACGGCCGTCCCAGCGATTGAAGTCTCCAACGACGCTCACCCTCTTGGCGTTGGGAGCCCAGACGCCGAACGCAACACCACGTACGCCTTCCACCTGGCGCACATGCGCGCCCAATTTTTCATATTTCAGATAGTGCGTGCCTTCACCGGAAAGGTAGAGGTCATAGTCGGTCAACAAAGGGGGGAAGGCATAGGGATCGTAGGATTCCCAGATGTTGCCGTCGGCGAAGGTGAAGCGTAGCCGATACGAGTGCGGTGGGATCGACCCATCCTCCCGAGCCGACAAGATATCGGGGGCCAGGACCGCCTCAAACAGCCCTTCCGGGTGAATTCTCGTGCCGGGATACTGGGTACCCTTGGCGAGAATGGCTACCTCTACGGCACCGGGGTGGAAGGCGCGGATGGTGACCGTGGGGGGCCCTTCACGCTTCGTCCAGTGAGGCCCCAGAACCTGGAAAGGATCCGAATGCTCAGAACGGACAATATTTTCGATCTCATTTTGGAGCGGATCGCGAATGGTCCCGGTTGCGCTTACGTTGCTCTCTGTTTCCTTGGTCATAGGCGGCCCAGATTCCTTGGCAATTCCTTCGGCTCCATCTTACAGAAGCAACGAGCGGGGCGCTATCCAGACTATGTAGGCCAATGTAGGCCATGTAGGCTGATGTAGGCTGCTGCCTGCTTCAACAAAAAGGCATGTTCGGGCATCTCCGGGGCCATTTTAGGCTGTAAGTGCCCTCGAATGTGCCACCTTAGTACCAACGTACCATTGTGGACCTGGTTGCTAGACTGCTATTGGTAACAAGAAGAGTGGGAAAATGGGGCATCTGTACGCTCCCCAATTCAGAACATCCTGAGGGCCATGAGGCACAAGACCGCCCCAATCTCTCCCAAACGAAAACGCTCTTCGCACCTCGGGGCCGGTGTGAACGGTTCTGCCAAGGTGCGGGGAAAGTCGCGGGCAGCCGAGATTTTCGGAGCTTCGCGGGCGGCGGGCTCGGGCTGCGAGCTATTATTTTTCAATAATCCCCTGCCCATGTTCGTCTTTGACCGCGAGAGTTTGAAATTCCTCGAGGCCAATGCCGCGGCAGCCGAACAGTACGGATACACCCGCGACGAGTTCCTGAGGATGCCGACCACGGAACTATGCCCACCTGAAGACGTCCCGCGTTTTTTGAAGGGTGTGCGAGAGGTGCATGACACCGGTGTGGTGCGGGAACACTGGCGCCATCGCAAGAAAAGCGGAGATTTGTTCGACGCAGAGGTGACGACCCAGGGCATTCCATTCGCGGGGCGCAAGGGGTTATTGGCGATCGTTCAGGATGTCACACCCCGGCACAGTGCCGAACAAAAGGCTGCTGAGCACGGAGTCTATTTGCAAGCCTTGCTGCTGAATCTACCCTTGGCAGTCATGATTCTGGACGCCCAGCGCCGCATCCAGATGTGCAATCCCGCGTTTGAAAAACTTTTCGGCTACGGCCTTCCAGAAGTTGCCGGACGAGAGCCCCAATCGTTTTTAGCGCCGCCCGACCGAGTGAGCGAGTCAGCCAATATCATCGCGCGCGTCATGGCCGGCGAAACAATCCGGACAAAAACGAAGCGCAAACGCCGGGACGGGCACCTCGTGGACGTGCAGACGTTGGCTATTCCGCTGGTCCGCAACGGCGAAACAATCGGCAGCGTGGGAATTTACGAGGATATCAGCGAACGCGCCACCGCCGAACACGCGCAACGCCGGGCCGAAGAGCGGTTTCAGAGTCTCTTTGAGAATGCCGTGGAAGGCATCTTTCAGTCGACCGTCAATGGCCGGTACCTGACGGCAAACCCCGCTCTTGCTCGCATGTACGGATATGGGTCGCCTGCGGAAATGATCGCGAGAATTCAGAACATCGGCCATACGTTGTATGTGCAGACAAGGCGCCGCGAAGAATTCAAGCGAATCATCGAGCGCGCGGGCGTTGTAGAAGCCTTCGAATCGGAGGTTTTCAAAAAGGACGGCACGAAAATCTGGATTTCCGAGAATGCCCGTGCCGTGGTGGATGCTTCCGGCAAGGTCAGTGGCTATGAAGGAACCGTGGAGGACATCACCGATCGCAAGCGTTCCGAGAGCGAACGGCAAGTCATCACCGAAATCGTGCAGGCAGTGAGCGTCACGGACAATCTCGGGGAACTCCTTTGCCGCGTGCGCCTGGCGCTGCAAAGCGTGTTGTCTGCGGACAACTGCTTCGTCGCGCTCTATGAGCCTTCGACGGGGGTGTTTAGCTTTCCATTCTTTGTCGACCAGACACAGCCGACTCCACCTCCCCAAATGGTCTGGCGGAGTTGCGCGGCGTACGTCTATCGGGCCGCTCGCCCGATGCTGATCCCGCCGAGAGTCTTTTATGAACTGGCGGCGCAGGAAGAAGTCGAGTCGTCTGCAAGCCCGCCTGCATCTTGGCTAGGCGTGCCACTGCGCGCTACGGCAGGAACGATCGGAGTATTGGTCGTTCAGAACTACCAGCGAGAGAATGCGTACACGCAGCGGGATCTCGAGTTTCTCTCCTCCGTGGGAGATCAGATTGCCTTTGCGATCGAACGAAAGCGCGCCGAAGGACGAACCCGGGAGAGCGAAGCCCGGCTGCGTGTCCTGATCGAGCAATTGCCGGCCGTGCTCTGGACCGTGGATAAGGATCTCCGCTTCACTTCCGCGCTCGGAGCAGGCCTTGCGCGCCTGGGGCTTAGGCCCAACCAAATTGTGGGCTTGTCGCTGCAGGATTATTTCGAAACGTCGGATCCGACATTTGTGCCCTTTGCCGCCCACCGTCGCGCAGTTGCGGGAGAGCCCGTCACGTTTCACGTCGAATGGAAGAACGGTTCGTATGCCTGCCATGTGGAACCCCTGCGAGGCGCGGATGGAGAGGTCCTCGGAGCGATTTGCATGGCGCTCGATATCACCGATCGCAAAGAATTGGAGGAGAGATTCCGCCAGGCGCAGAAGATGGAGGCCGTGGGGCGTCTGGCGGGGGGAATCGCACACGACTTCAACAATTTGCTGATGGTGATTCAAGGCTACGCGGACCTGCTCACCGAACGCCTGCCGGCCGGCGATCCCTTGCGCCGGAACGCCGAACAGATTCAAATGGCGTCCCAGCGCGCGGCCTCCCTGACGCAGCAGTTGCTGGCCTTCAGCCGCAAGCAGATACTCGCGCCCAAAGTGCTCAACATACACGCGGTTGTCGTGGACATGGAGAAAATCTTGCGCCGCCTGATTGGTGAGGATATCCACCTCGAAACGAACTCGCAAAGGGATTTGGGGCTCGTCAAAGCCGATCGAAGCCAGATCGAGCAGGTCATTCTGAACCTGGCTGTGAATGCGCGCGACGCGATGCCGGGTGGGGGACGCATCACGATCGAAACCGCGAATGTGGAATTGGACGCTTCTTTCACGCGCGTCCCGCAGGTTCTCGCGCCAGGCAGATACGTGATGTTGGCGGTCACCGATAGTGGAATGGGCATGGACGCTGCGACGCAGGCGCATATCTTTGAGCCATTTTTCACCACGAAGGAAAAAGGGAAGGGCACTGGGTTGGGTCTCGCGACCGTTTACGGAATCGTGAAACAGAGCGGTGGCTATGTCTGGGTCTACAGCGAGCCGGGCCACGGAGCGACCTTCAAGATTTACCTGCCTAGAATCGAGGAGGAGGACACTGGTTCCATCGTACGGGAGCCTTCCGAAACGCGAGCGCTTCCTCGCGGTTCTTCGGAAATGGTGCTTCTGGTGGAAGATGAAAAAGGCGTCCGGGAACTGGCGCGGGAATACCTTGAGACAAGTGGCTATCGAGTCATCGAAGCCGAAGACGGTCACTCCGCCTTGGAGCTTGCGGCGATGCATGCCGGACCGATCGACGTGCTCGTCACCGACGTTGTCATGCCCGGGATCGGAGGGCGCGAACTCGCCGAGCGCGTCATGCAGATACGTCCGGGAATCAAAGTGCTCTATATGACCGGCTATACCGACCGCGCGATCGTGCACCATGGAATTTTGGAAACCGATGCCGTGTTGCTTCAAAAGCCTTTCACTCTGGAAACGCTCGCCTCAAAGCTCCGAGAGATTCTGACGGCCGAACCCGTTCACTAGTTTGTCTAGTCGCTTCCACTCTGTCGCGACCGCTATTGCTCCGAAACGAAACAACTGAGTCGTCCCGGCCCATGGAGCGACACCTGGCCCCTTTCATGGTCCCCGCGAATCCAGCCTCGGCATATCTGTTTTGAATGGAGATACTTGTGTGAAACGGGCGGCGCTGCCAGTTAGAGGAAGCGTTGCTGATGCAAATGCTTTTCTTCTCACAGCCGCCCCTTACAGGGGCGACAAACGGGAGAACCAGAAAATCTAAGCAAACGCTCAGGCCAGTTCGCAGGAAGCTGTTGCCGAAGGATCTATCGAGGAATGGGGCTGCTATTTTGTAGCGCAGAACGGCCGCCAGCCTCTATATGTCTTAATATGCATGAATAAGTTATGTGGGATCGACACAAGACGATAAAGGAGGGTAGCGTCGGGGAAAGGCCGGGCTTTCGTGAGTCGATCACGGCCGGACGATCATTACCTCGGTGGATTTGATCAAGGCGGCCGCAGCTTCGCCCACTTTCAGGCGCATTTCGCGCACAGCGTCGGCGGTAATGATGGACGTGATGTGTTGCCCGCCGATCGATAGCGTCACCTGGGCCATTAGCCCGCCGATCTTGATGTCGGTGACGCGGCCCGCGAGCTGGTTCCGGCCGCTGATCCTGCGGAAATTCGGCCGGCGATCTTGGACGGCTCCCCGCTCGCCGGCCCGGTAGAGAAATTTGTCGACTTGCTTTTCGGGAACGCGGTGATGGCCGCCCGCTGTTTTTACAGTCTGGATCTTGCGTTTATAAATCCACTGCTTGAGCGTCGGATAGCTGATTCCCAGGACCTTGGCTGCTTCGCGAGGCGTGAAAAGCTTCATGTCATCCACTCCGCAATCGGGGCATCGCGCCCGACGCGCGTACCCGCCTATTCTTCTGGGGATTGTACGGCATCCTGGGTGGGAGAAACATCGGTTTCCGCGGGCCCCGGCCGCCGCAACCTCCGCCCTATCAGGCAGAAGGAGGAGGCGGATTGCTTGATTTGTGCTCCAAGCCCATGCCGTTCGCGAAGCGGAACGGAGTTCCAAGGTACCGCAAGATACCCGAGGGGTACGAGAGATACGAGAGATACGAGAGTCCCGCGCTTTCATTCAGCGGTCATCGCGGGTAGACTGGCCCTTAATCTCTTCCTGTCAGCCTTCGAAGTCGCATGCGAGTTGGCAAAGCCAAATGCCCGGAAAACGACCGCGAGGTGAATCGAAACGAGCATATCTACAGAAATAAGCTTCACCCAGCCGGCCGGAAAGCCCAAGGGAAATCCGTTTGAGAGTGGCGGAGACCTGCGGCGCGTGGGCTGCAGGGTAGAGTGGCCATTTGCGAATGCCAAGCGGGCGTATCAGAGTTACAAGAAGATATTCGGGGACTCTCGCTGGCAAGCGCTTGCGAGCCACGGCGGACAGACCCAGCGCGTGCTCTGGGCCAGCACCGGCACGAAGAATCCGGCTGGGAGCGACGGGTTGTATGTCGAGGAACTGATTGGCCCTGATACCGTCAACACGATTCCGTGAACATGGCCGCCCGCGCGCCAGCCTGGAAGCAGCCATCGGCGAGGCGCGAGAAACCATGGAAAATCTAGCCCGCGCCGGTGTTCCATGGAGGATAGTTACCGCCCGACTCACGACCGAAGGTGTACAGCTTTTCGAAGAGGCTTTCGACCAACTCCTTGAAGCCTTCGAAAATCGCGCCAAGAAAGCTTCTTAGTGCAATCACCGCCTCGCGATCTGAGCTTGGAGACAGGGTAATTCAGAATCACCGCCTGAAGCATGGCTTGCGCTCAGACAACCGTGTAATAAGATGGTTTGATGAAGGCATTCGCGAATCGCTCAAGTATGCGACACGCAGTCAACAACAGCGCCGGTTCAGTTGTCCGGAGAATCAGCTCATTTCGCGCTCTACGCCGGTCCCTGGGAGGCCCCGCTGATGGATTCAAATGATGGCTGCGTTCAAGCTACGCGCGAAACTGTAGGCCAGCCGCCGCCGGCATGCGCCATGGTGATTTTTGGCGCGGGCGGCGATCTCACCAAGAGAAAGCTGATCCCGGCAATTTACAACCTGGCCAGAGGGAAGTTGCTTCCGGACAGATTCGCCATCATCGGCGTATCGGTCGAACAGTTTTCCACCGATGAATTCCGCGCCCACGCCACCCAGGACATCAAGGAATACTCGACGAGCGGTGTGGACGAAAATTGCTGGAACTGGTTTGTCCAGCGCCTCTTTTATGTTTCCGGCGATTTTAACGACCCGCAGCTTTACGCGAGACTTGGCGAGCAGCTCGGCAAGGTGGAGAACGAAGAAGGGACCGGCGGAAACTGCCTCTTTTACTTCGCGACCAGCCCCGCATTTTTCGCTGTGATCGCCCAACATCTGGGCGACGCGGGTCTCACGAAGCAGGACGACAAGACCTGGAGGCGCTTGGTTATCGAAAAGCCTTTCGGACATGATCTGACGTCGGCCGTGGCGCTCAATCACGCATTGCTGGATGTCATCGGAGAAAAGCAGATTTTCCGGATTGACCATTACCTTGGCAAGGAAACCGTGCAGAATATCCTGGCGTTTCGGTTCGCCAACGGGATCTTCGAGCCGGTCTGGAATCGGCGGTATGTGGATCATGTGCAGATCACCGTTTCTGAGGAACTAGGCGTCGAAATGCGCGGCGGCTACTACGACGGCGCGGGCGCCCTACGCGACATGGTTCCCAATCACATCTTCCAGTTGATAACGCTCACGGCCATGGAACCGCCCATATCGTTTGAAGCCGATGAAGTGCACGACGAACAGACCAAGGTCCTCCGCGCGATACAGCAGATGACTCCCGAGCATGTTCTCGATCAGGCGGTCCGCGGCCAATATGGGGACGGGACGATCAACGGCAAGCATGTTCGGGCATACCGTGCGGAACCGAACGTTCCTCCGGCGTCTAACACGCCGACCTATGTCGCGATGGCCCTGCATATTGACAACTGGCGCTGGGCCGGCGTTCCTTTCTATCTCCGGACCGGCAAGCGTCTGGCGGACAGGGTTACGCAGATCGTCATACGCTTCCGCCGCCCCCCGTTCGTGCTGTTCCGCAAGACATCGGTAAACAGCATCGCCCCCAACGAACTGGTGATCAGCATCCAGCCGAATGAAGGGATCTCGCTAAGCTTCGAGGCGAAAGTGCCGGGGCCGGTCGTTCGCCTCGGCGCCGTGAACATGAGCTTTCAGTACTCTGATTACTTCGGTACCACACCGTCGACTGGATACGAAACCCTTCTCTACGATTGCATGATGGGCGATTCGACGCTCTTTCAGCGCGCCGATATGGTCGAGGCAGGCTGGGCCGCGGTCCAGCCGATTCTCGATGTATGGAATGCCCTGCCCGCGCGCGATTTTCCGAATTATCCCGCTGGCAGCTGGGGGCCCGAGCAGGCAACCGAACTGCTCAGGCGCGACGGCCGCGAATGGCGCGATCCCTCCGGCGCACCGTCGCACGGGAACGGTAACATCGCCGCCGGCCCCCCAGTGAGGCCCGTTTCAACTAGCTGATTCTTGGTGCCGGCTTTCCGCTCAGGCGAACTCGTGTGGCTGATAGCTCTTATTGGGATCTTGTCTTCGCGGCATCCACAGCGGGCCGGACGCGGACAATTTCAACCGAGCAGGGGGCGTGGCGAGCCACGGCATCCGAGACGCTGCCCAGCAGAAAGCGATTCAGGCCCTTCCAGCCGTGCGACCCTAGAACGATTAAGTCGGCACCCCACTTTGCTGCGTTGTCGATAATCACCGTTTTCGCGTCTCCAAAGTCGACTAGCTCGCTGGTTTTAAATCCCGCCTCCTGAAGCTTGTTGGCGATCTGGCTCACCAGAGCGGTTGCCTGGGTTTTGCGGTCCTCTTCGATTTCTTCCACTTGCGGGGTGAAGTGGGGGAACAAATCCGCGGAGATGTAAGCACCGATCGGCTCGACCACGCTCAGAACTCGAACCTCGGCATTCTGCGCTTGAAATTGTGCAAGCAGGTTTCGCGTTGCCTCCCGAGAGTAGGGGGAGTCGTCTACGGCTAGCAGAATTTTCATCTTAGTCAAATCTCCCAATCGAATTCACCCCGCGCGGAGTCACAGCGTCATTCTACCAAGCGCTTCGCCCGGGATATGCGCTCGCGCATCACTGACACGCGTGACGTGAGTCACACAGGTTTCTCATCTATTGCGACTCCGCATAGAACCGACGGACGATTCCCGGTATTGCCGTCGGCCCCTTCCAGTCAGGAAACTTCACGTCAAACTGCCCGGTGAGGATTTGCCCAGCCTCTTCGGCGGTTTTTCCCTGCGCCTTGAGTTCTCGCGTAGCCGACTGCAGGGCTCTCAGCACTTCGCGTTCGCTGGCAATGAGAGATGCATCACGTAGCTCGCCGTGATTTGGAAAAATGATGCGCGGACGCAGGGCTTCGAGCTTATCGAGAGTCGCCAGCCAGTTCGTCGCGCTGGCGGTGGATTCGCCCATGCCAGGGTACGATTTGCTTGTTAGAAAGTTGCCCGAAAGCAGGACTCCATCTTCTGGCACGAAGACGACAACATCTCCGTGGGTCACTGCAGGACCAAACCAGAGCAACTGTGCCTTCACGCCGCCGAGGTCGAGCGTTGCTTCCCGGTCGAACACGACATCGGGAGAACGAAGCTTCACGTCCTTGAGCGCGTCTGCCAGGTTTGCCGATCGTTTGACAAACGAATCGATAAACTTCAGCGTGCTTTCGTCGATATCCGACTTCTGGGCTTCGGGGACAATCCACACCGAATCGGGGGGGAACGACTGGCCGCCGGAGACATGCTCGGGGCGGAAATCCGTCGTGCTCAGATAGATCTTCGTGTTCTTGCCGAGCTTCAGCGCTTCGCGCGCGTCGACCTCCCCGCTGCGCGGACCCATGCCCGTGTCAAACACGAGCGTCGCCCGGCTCCCTACGATGATGCCCACATTGGGAACGCCGAACCGGCCCCCGTCGGGAATCATGTAGACGTGGTCTGACACACGCTTGACGCTATCCTGCACGACGAACGGATTTGGAGAATCGGGAACACCCGACGCGGACGCGGCAGAAGAAGCGGGCGCCGGCTGCTGGGCGATGGCGCGCGCGGGAAGCAAGCCGAGCGCCAACGCCGCGAGAAGAAGTACGGAAACCACCCGAAACCAATTCACCGACTGTTTCATCGAGATTAACTCCTCGGGCTTACTGAGCAGCCGGAGAGAAGGTAGCCGGAGTGTTGCTCGATGTCAACGGACACGGATGGAAAGGCTCAAGGCCACGAGCCCTACGGCTCGAGACCCAGGGCGAGTGCAGGGTTGGTTTTCGCCATACGGTTGATATCGGCAACCGGAATTCCTTCCTTGTGTAAAGCTTCCATGAAATCGAGCAGGCCCTGGGGATGCAGCGCGAAGGGCGGGTTATGGATCGTGCCGAAATTCGTGGCCAGGATGCAGGACTCCGGGCCTACCTGGCGGATCGCTTCTGCGTATTCGGCGAGGGTATGCCGCGGCTGAGGGCCGACGAACGGACCATCGGCGTCAAACTCGAGATAGGCGCCATCGCGAGCAGCCTGCTGCATTTGAGGGATGCTCATGTTTTCGAGGTAATACATTGCATGCGTGACCACAATGTGGGTTACGCCGCGCTGATGTGCTTCATGCACAACCAGCAGCACTTCTTCCGCCGAGATGTGCCCGGTCTCGAGCACCATCTGGTGATGCTGCGCGATGAAATCGAGCAACTCCATCACGTCCGGCAGAAGCTGCCCATCCTTCGCGATGGGAACAAACGGACCTACCTTCCTCCGCTTCCAGTCGTTTTCAGCGTCGATCGTCGGCAGCCATACGATTCGACCCCATCCGCCCTTCATCATGGCCATGCGCTTGACGGCCTCGAGATTGATCCCGCCGTTGGAGAGGTCCATGGTAATTCCACCGAAGATCTCGATGCCGGGAACTTCCTTGCGGACCATGTAGGCCAGAGCGGCGGTCGATTCCCAGTGGTTCTTGAGCACCAGTCCGCGCATGCCATTTTTCTCGGCGAGCCTTGCGAGGTCGTCGGCGTCAATCGAACGCGGCACACTGTCAGGAGAGCTATGCACATGGAAATCGATCGCACCCTTTAAATTCAAATCCGATTGTCCATGCGCCGGCACAGCCAGAATCAGGAACAGACAGACCACCACCCAACGGGATGGCGTGACGAGAATACGTGAGAATTGCAAACCCATTTCTCAATCCCCTTGATCTGTAGCGCCGGCGTCTTGCGGGCCCTTTGCCCTTCCTCACGAATCCCCAGGGCTAGCCCCTACAGGCGAGCGGTTGCGGGGGGCCGACCTTGCGCGAGGAATCCCTCAAAAGCGTGCCGGTCGGTCATGGGAAGGTCCGCCTACAGATTCAGCAGCTTCCTGGCATTCCCGGAAAGCACCATCTGCTTTTCCTGCGGTGAAAGTTGTGCGTTCCGCACCACCTGGAGATTCAGGGTAGCGCCCCCATCGCCTCCAGCAAGCAGTCTCTCGGCTCCAAAACGCTTGACGAAGGTTTCAATGGTCCGTTCTCCGTTGTACACGCACGCTCCGGTGTCGCACAGAATATTTTTTCTCCGCGCCAATATGCGCGCCGCGTGTTCACGGTCTTCGCCGGTCGTAAAGGTGTCCAAAGCTACAAACGTCACGTCTGGAAACTCCTCTGCCAGTATCTCCAATCGCCAGATCGATTCGTGTTCGGGCTGGCGGCAGTGAATGAAGGGGATGAGTTTCAGGTCGCGGGCTTGGCGTAAGATGGGACGCATGAACGGATGGTCGATATTAAATCCGGTGTACCCGTGGTGCCAGATGACGCCTTTGAATTTCAGCTCTTTGGCCATGCGTTCCAGTTCCTGGAGGGAAGCCTCGCCATCGGATAACTGCACCGTTCCGATCCCGACGGGGAAGCGGTCGGAGTGCTTGGTGACGTAGGCTGCCACGAGATCGTTCATCTTCCGGGTGTTCGCAACGCCCTCGGTTCTCCGGTATTGGAACCCGGTCGTCAAAACGGACTGCTCGATGCCATTGTGATCAAGGTACTTCACCCGCTGGCTGTAGTCTTTGGCGATCACCTCTTCGGGAGAGCCGAAGTCTGAAAAGTTTTCCGAAGGCGGATCAAAATGCGCATGAATGTCAAATACTCGGTAAGATGCTTCTTGTGCGCCGGAATCCTGCGCCGCGGCGGTACCCGACGCCATAGCCGCAGCCGCGCCAGCCCCCGCGACGCTTCCAAGCATCTGACGACGGGAAATTTCGTTGCCCATCTTTCCTCCCTTTACGCGAGCGAACCGGTCCATTCACAGCCGGTGCCAAGCGAATCTTATTTTGTTGAGAGCACCGCCCGAGAGACTAGCCTTCCCGCCCTGGTGTGTCAACGGCAAGGACACGGCAACACGGCACGGCAAGCTCACTGTGTTTGTCCGGCACGCTCTTGTTACAATCCGGGCGACATGATATGACCAGAAACCAGTTGGGGGCTGCTTTAGAAAAAGGAGATCGGTATGAACGCGTCTAGAACTGCAGGAATTGCTCTGCTCGCAGGCATTGTGGGCATGCTGCTGGGCGGGAAGATCCACGAACCGATTAGAGTGGTCAGCGCGAGTGCAACGTTGGGTGCCGATGAGACTCGGTTGCCCAAGGATGTCTACGCCGACTCGAGGAACCGGCTGCCCATGCCGAAACGCGAGGATCTGGATGACGCGGGGAAAAAGGTTTTTGACGAACTTACCGGACCAAAGCGCTTGGCGGGGACCCACCCATCGGTGCGGCTCTATAGTCCCCGACTGGCGGCGGGCCTAGAAGAGGTCTCCAATTATCTCAAGTATGAAACCGGGTTGCCGGACCCCTTGGTCGAGATCGCCGTTCTGACCACCGCGCGCGAGATGGACTGCCAGTATGAATGGACCCAGTGGGAAACGCATGGGCGTGATCCCCAAGATCCACGCCACATCGACCCAGCCACCATCGACATTATTAAATACGAGAAGCCGGTGACGGGCCTTGGAGAGAAGGAGACGGCTATTATCACTCTCGGGCGGGAAATGTTCGGGAAGAGAAAGGTTTCCTCCGAGACTTTTGCCCAAGTCCTGCGGTTATTCGGGCGTCGCGGAACGGTGGACCTGGTTTGGCTGATGGCCAATTATTCCGGCGCCTCCAATGAATTGACTGCTTTCGACCAGCAGTTGCTGGCGGGGCAAAAACCTCTGCTGCCGCCTCGGTAGAATAGTGATCGCCAAACGCCCGGGAAATCATTGCCAGATCGAGACAACCGATGAACGCGGCCGACGGAGAATAAAGTTTGAATAGGCGACCGGAATTCCATGGCCTTGTAGCCTTCTCCGCCGTGCCGATATACTGAGATCTGATGGGCCTTTCACTCTCCGCTGGCACTCTTCTTCTCGACATCACCGGTTTCTTCGCGGTTCTTGCGCTTGATCTCCGGCGCAGGCGCCTTGTTCCATCTCGCTTGTTTCGATTACCGTTTCTTGCCATGCTCGACCTTCTTCCGCCCGCCCTAACGGCCGGATTTACCGTGGCGCTGGGGGCCTGTCTCTACCCTGCGACTGTTTCCCTGGGCGTGTTGCCACTGCGCACGCCAGCGGCGCTCGGCTTGTTGCTGTCCGTTATGTTTTTAGCCGTGATTTGGACCGAAGGCCGCAAGCAGATCCAATTTCAGCGGCCGGCAGGGCTTCTGTTTGCCGAGGGGCTGGTCTTTGCAGGCGCCGCGTTCATCCTTCTGACAGCTTTCTTCCATGACAACAAGGCACAGGTGATTGGCTCCGCGTTATTCGCGGTCCCCTTGCTCGTGGCGGGTGCCGCCTTGATTGGCTCGGTTGTTCCGCCATTCATGAAGAAGTACGAAGGGTTACGAATTCTCGAGCGCGTTGCCGGGGGGGAGCAGTTCACACAGGCCGAGTACACGCCCCCCACGCCGGAGTGTCCCCAACCGCAACTTTGGAGAATGCTGGACTCCCAAACCACCGAAGTGGAAGTGCTCGAATTCCTCAAGACGCTGGTGACTACTCTCAAGCCGAACCTGGTGGTCGAGACTGGCACATTTCTCGGTCATGCCACGGTAAGGCTCGCGGAAGGTTTGAAGGAGAACGGCTTCGGCAAGGTCATCACGATCGAGTTTGATCCCGCCATTCGCGCAAGGGCCGAGGAACGGTTTAAAGCTTCCGGACTCTCCGCCTGGATCGAGTCGCGGTTGGAGTCAAGCCTTGAGACCGACATCGAAGGGACGATCGATCTGCTCTACAGCGACAGCCATCTGGCCAATCGCGAAGCGGAGATTCGGCGGCTGCTGCCGCGGTTGGATCCGCGCGGTCTTCTCATAATTCACGACGCCAGTTCGCACTTCAAGACCGTGCGCGAAGCAGCCCTCCGCCTGGAAGAAGAAGGGCTGATTTCGGCTGTATTGCTTTCGACGCCGCGCGGAGTCGTGATCGCGCAGCGGCGCGAGGGCCGAAAGTAAAAGGAAAACGGTGCTTGCGTGGTTCGCACGCTCGTCTGTTGAACGGTTCAATGTTCGAGCGATGAGCCATTGGTCATCAGCACCTTGCCGCCGCTCTCATCCAGTATCTGAAAATTTCCGCTGCCCAGCAGATTGCCAAACCTGGGGAGCTGATCCGACTTCGCAACGAGGTAAAAGCGCCGCGGCTGGAACCAGAGTGCGCGCAGCGTGTCGTCGTCGATAAAGACATCTGGCACACCTGGTGCGTTCGAACCATATTCGAAATTATTCCAGCGGCCGTTCAGCAAAAGTTCTGGCTCGCCCGTATAGAATGCGATCGAGGAGAACGTGTAGTAATGGTGATCGACGATGACCTGCCCGGGTGCGCCTCGCACGATCAGCGCAGCCATCTCGCGCGAGGACAGCAACGGATCAAATCTGATCAAGGCGAGCCGCGCGCCTTGGAAGAAGACGACCATCATGAGCGCGGCGGCTAACGAGGCGCTCCGCACGCGTGTTTTCATCGTGCCAAGCGCTCCCAGCAGAAACGCGATGGCCGCAATCGCAAGTGGTGCGCGCAGGTACGCAAACGAGTGTAGCGTAAGGTCTTCCATGTGGCCCATCGAGAGGGAATAGACCTGCGGGTGGCTGCCCAGCGCCGCCGATATGTCGCCCGGTCTGGGTACATGCCGCACGGCGATGAGAACAGACACGCAAGCCAGAAGAGCAGCGCCGGAAATAACGCTCAGTGCGCGCGTCCCGCCGCGAATCCAACTTCCCCCCGCCACCATCGCAGAAGCGAGCAGTAGTGCCAGCGCGGGGTAGCACGGCATGGAGTAATACTCCTGGGTCGTCGAGAAGGTGAAAAACAGCAGAATAAAGCCAGTCCAGCAGAGCGCGAGCAAACGGGTGCGCCCGGCCCGGTCGACGGGCCGGAATGAGAGTTTGGCGACCGCAGGAAGGTAAACGCTCCAGGGGAAAAGCCATATCAGATGGAAGAGCCAGAACCAGAGGCGCGGCACCGTGTTGTAGTCGCGCGGGTACCGCAGGTTGAGGAAACGCAGCAGTTGCTCGTTGATGAAGTAAAACCACAGAAAGCCGTGGAAGTGGCCCGGCATGCTCGTAAGCGTCCAGGCAAAATAGGGTGGATTCCGGACCGTCGCCAGGATGTGCCACGGGGCTGCAATCAACAGAATAATAAAGGCGCCGGCCGCAGGGTGCAGCCGCTTCCACTCCCGCCACGAAAACAGCTGCCGCGTACAGAGTAGAAACAACACACCAGCTGCGAGCGGAAATACCATGGCAACCAGGCTCTTGAGCAACAGGCCGAGCCCCAGGCTCGCCGCGAACACATAAGCGCAAGCCCGCGGATGTTTTTCGTGCTCGTCGAAGACGCGCAGAAAAGCCCACATAGCCAGGGCGATGGTGAACGTGAGCATGACATCAGGAATCAGGATGCGGGTAAACAGCCAAAGACCGGCGCACGTTGCCATGATCAGCCCGGCATAAAAGCCCGCGCGCTTGCCAAACGCCCACTTCGCAAAGGCCGCCGTCAGCAGCGCCAGGCCAATCGTCGAAAGCGCTATGGGGATGCGTGCAGCCCAGTCATGCACGCCGAAAGTTCGGTACGCCAGCGCGATCAGCCAGTAAATCAAGGGCGATTTCTCGAAGTACACCACGGCGTCGATTCGCGCGGTCACCCAGTCGCCGGAAGCCAGCATGTTGCGGGCGATTTGTGCTTGCACCGCATCCACGTCGTCCATCAGCGAGGGGGGCGAAATAAGACCGGTCAAATAAGTGGCGGCCGCTGCGAGCAGCACCACAAGCAGGCAGTATTTCCAGCGCCCTTCTCCATTCTCGTTGGCCAACCTGGAAACTCCTGGCACTGCATCGATTTGAGAAAATGAACCATTGGGAAAGGCGGAACGCGGGGTGCTAGATTCCGTACCCCATGACGCCACAATTCCCCGCGCGTTGTAGGAAGCCTTCAGCAAAATTCTAGAGGAGCGTTTGACGGAAGTAAAAGCCCTTGACATGCATATGTGCGTATTCTAGGTTAACGGCAGTTTGCGATGGGGCGCTTTCGATAATTCATCCGCTCGCGAAAAACTGGAAGAGCGACTCTTCTCGTAGTTCAGCCGACCGACCCCTTGCCAGCAAGGAGGAGTTTATGCGAATCACCGGACGGATCTGTTTATTGGCGGCCGTGGCATGCACCGTATCATTCGGCGCATGGGGCGCGGCGATCCAGGGGGTGGTGACCGATAGCGAGGGCAAGCCGGTTCGAGGGGCCGTGGTGAGGGCGAGGGCGGGCATTAAGGCCGTGTCGCGCTTTACACAGGTGGATGGCCGGTACCAGATGGCGGTAGCGCCCGGCAGCTACGAAGTGTCGGCGAGCGCCTTTGGATTCAGTGTGAAAAGGCAAACGAAGGACACGACCCAGCCCGGCGATACGAATTTTAGTTTGTCGCCAAAATGGGACGCCACACGGCTGTCGGGTGCTGAAATCGATCGCCTAGTCCCCGATAACGCGGATGGAAAACTTCTCCGATCCACCTGCGTTGAATGCCACGATTTCGCAGTGGTCCTTCACAGGACCGGGCAGACCGCCGATGAATGGAGGGGTTTTCTTCCCACAATGACGAATGGCCGGCGGGATCAGCCTGCTTTTAGTCCGGCCAAGCTCGATGCGCTCAGCGCGGCTTTAGGAAAATACTTCG
Source organism: Candidatus Acidiferrales bacterium (assembly GCA_050015335.1). Classification (GTDB taxonomy): domain Bacteria; phylum Acidobacteriota; class Terriglobia; order Acidiferrales; family UBA7541; genus Palsa-295. The sequence continues at coordinate 58,626 of JBEKBP010000027.1, forward strand.
GACCCGACTCGGTCTACTTCGGACCCGATGCGCAGCCCCCCACGAAGGAACAGGTTCAGCGTGCGGCTCTTGCGGACGCGGTACTCCAGGCCACGGTTGTCGAGTGGACCGCGCCGTCAGGAGGCGACAGCTTTCCGCACAGCATCGCAGTCGATTCGCAGCGCGGTATCGCCTGGTTTAGTGAAGTGGGGAATCGCGGCCTCGATGCGGCCCGGTGCGGGCTCTTCACTCCCAGCACGCCGAATCCCCCTGACGCCAATTGCGGTGACAATCACATCGGCCGGTTCGACATCAAGACGGAAACATTCCACGAGTTTGCCGCTCCTCATCCCCACACGGGTGCTGTTGGCAAGGATGGCCGCGTTTGGTATGCCGAAGGTATGCGCAACAAGACTTCGCCGAATCTCGCTGTGATCGATCCGGCCACCAATCAGATCAATTTTTTCAAGGATCCGGATGGCCCTCGCCTGCACACTCCCATGGTTGACCGGGAGGGAAATGTCTGGCTTTCGGGCGGCGCCGGCGAGATCCTGCATTTTGACGTGGAAACCTCGCAGTTCAAGTCCTACAAGTTCCCGGTGCCCGCGAAATTCCCGGAAAATGCGCTGGGCCTTTGGAAAGTCGTGCCGGGCGATCCCGGCGAAGGGCCTGCAGGAACCGTCTACCATATCGCCGAGGATTCAAAGGGCGACATCTGGGCGAGCATTTCCGATATCGGTATGATCGTGAGGCTCAAACGAAATACCGGAGAAGTGAAGGAATATTTTCCTCCGATCCACATGTCCAGGGGAATCGCAGTGGACCGGCACGACAACGTCTGGTTCAGTGCGTACTACGATCACAAGATCGGAAAGCTCGATCCCAGGACGGGAACCTCCAAGTTGTATCAGCCGCCCACCGCCGGCGCCACCCCCTACGGGATCATTGAGGATAGGAAGTCGGGCTACATCTGGTACGCCGACCAAAGCGGCGACAACATCACGCAGTTTGACCCTAAGACCGAAAAATTTGTTGAATATCCGCTGCCCACGCGCCCTTCCACGCCCCGGTTTATCGATATCGATTCGGACGGCAAGGTGTGGTTTACAGAATACTGGGTGGGCCGGATCGGCTATCTGGACACTGGTGCAGGTTCCAACCAGCTTGCTTCAAAGTAACTGGCACTCGCCTGGGGTTTTAGGAGAAGCTTCTTTAAATGGTGGGAATGAGCCCGTTCGCGGCCCGAATCAAACAGCTGTCAATGATGGGTCACAAATGCTAAACCGCTTAACGACGACCGTGGGAATTTTGTTGCTGATGCTGCTGGCCCTAACCTCCCGCTTGCCGGCTCAATCTGAGGCGCTAGAGAAGACAGGTGAGGGAATGGCACATGACATGTCGGGTGTCTGGAGTCCCCGGAGTATCGCTCCGCCGACGCAGACCGCTCCCTATACTCCGGCAGGGCGGGCGCAATTTGATTTCAACACGCACGAGCTGAAGGAAGGCCACACCGTCACGATTGATCCCACCTATTTCTGCCACCCTCCCGGGTTGCCGCACGCTTACTTTAACAGTACCCATCCGTTTGAGATCATTCAGACGCCGCAAAGGCTTTTCATTTTTCACGAGGGTTATCATGTGTGGCGCACGGTCTGGATGGACGGGCGGGAGATACCCAAGGATTCCGATCCGCTATGGATGGGCTACTCGATCGCGCATTGGGACCGAGACGACCTGGTCGTTGAAACCGCGGACTTCAACGACAGGACGTGGCTTGATGCCGCCGGCCATCCGCACAGCGACGCATTCAAGCTCACCGAACGCTTCCATCACATCGACCACGACCACATGCTGGTGTCGTTTACGATCGACGACCCAAAGTTCTACACGGCAACGTGGGGATGGCAGGTCGAGTTTGATCGGAAGCCCTGGGAAATCGCCGAAGACTTTTGCATCCCTGAGGACATGAGAAACTACTTCATTAGAGAAATGGGAAAGCCCGGCGAACCGGCCCCCGACAAGTAGCCGTAAAAGAAGAGAACCGGCCTTTAGGTCCGTTCAGAGAATTGCTGAAAGAATTGAATTTGCACGGTTTTGTTCCGCGCTCCATCGTCGGAGCGACAAGGAGGATCAGATGAGCTGGCTCAATCAGGTGGGAGATTTGCTGAAGCAATATTCGTCGGGCGGGGCTGCCCCGGCAGCAGCGCCGGATGTTCATGCTCATTTTGACCAAGTGGCGCAAGCGGCGCCCGCAAGCGAGATAGCCCAGGGTTTGGCCGCGGCGTTCCGTTCGGGTCAGACTCCTGCTTTCGGACAGATGTTGTCGACCTTGTTCGCCAATTCAAACGCCGACCAGAAGGCGGGAATGCTCAATCAGCTGATCTCTTCGGTTAATCCAGCCACGCTTACCCAGATTCTGTCGGGTGCGGGATTGGGAGGATTGCTGGGAGGAGCAGGAACCCAGTTAACCCCTGATCAGGCGCAGAAGCTCTCGCCAGATGTGGTGCAAGAGCTGGCAGCGCATGCCGAAAAAGCCGACCCATCGATCGTCGACGCTGTCAGCGGCTTCTACGCACAACACGGCACGCTCGTGAAGACTCTGGGAGGCGCGGCTTTGACGATCATGATGGCGAAGATGTCGGAGCGTCAGAAATAGCATTGACTACGCCTATTTCAAGGCGGACTCCCGATGCTACTATCGTGGAGTTGCCAAAAGGGGGAACGATGAGAATTTTGCGTGATCGGTTTTACGCTGTCCTAGTTGCCGGAATGCTGGTATGCGGGGGGATGGGTTCAGCTGTTTCCGCCCGCCAAACGAGCGATAAGACGAAGGGTTCGTCGGATGCCAAAATAGATTTGAACACTGCAACCGAGAAGGACCTTGACAGTCTGCCCGGCGTGGGCCCCGCTACGGCAAAGAAAATCATCGCAGGGCGGCCCTATTCCTCTGTCGATGACTTGTCAAAAGCAGGTCTTTCGGCCCGAACCATCACGAAGGTTTCTCCGCTGGTCACCGTGAGTGGCGCCACCGCAGCAGCGACCACCAAACCCAGCGCCAAGGTCAGCGCGAAGGAAACGCCGCCCGTTTCACCTAGTTCAGCCCCTCCCAGCCAACCTCCCGCCGCTGCCCCAAGTCAGCCTCCTCCTCCACCTCCCAGCAAGGCCACGTCGTCGGCTGCGCCGCAGGGTACTCCGGGAGCAGGCATGGTGTGGGTGAATTTGGAGACGGGTGTATATCACTATCAGAACAGCCGATACTACGGGAAAACCAAAAGCGGCAAATATCTGTCGGAAGCGGATGCAGTGAAGGCTGGATACCGTCCGGCCAAGAACGAGAAAAAGCCTTAACCAGAGGAGGAAAATTATGACCAGAAAGCGAATTCTATCGATTGCTGTGTTAATGGCCTGGGTGCTCGTATTCTTCCTGCAGCCAAGCCGGGGACAATCCACGGCCGCCAGCAAGCCACCCGCAAAACCGGCAGCTGCGGCAGCGGCGAATCTGGTGGACTTGAATACGGCCTCAAAGCAGGATCTGTCCGCGCTCCCTGGCATCGGAGCCGTGTATTCACAGAAAATCATTGACGGTCGCCCCTACAAGGCCAAGACAGACCTAGTGCGGAAAAAAATCATACCGCAAGCAACGTACAACAAGATTGCGAGTTTGGTGATCGCAAAGCAGGCGGCCAACTAGGTCAGAGCTGGGCAGCACTGTTCCGAAAATCGATCCGAGGGAGGCAACGTGGTGCCGGCATTAGGGACCGCCATGCGTCTCCCGCGAGGTCCGCAGTTTCTCCTGGGAAAAACTTCCCGGGAGGGCTGCGGTAAACGTCGGGAGAGCAGGCTCCTACCTAAGGGCCGTCCCAATAGTCCCAGCGCAGTTCCACCGTCCCAACCCGTCCCAATAGGAAAACTTGACTTTGAAGAGTCGGCTTCTGTACCCTCTGCGACCGTAGCAGGGACCGCTTTCGCATTGTGAGGTGAACCACCATGGCGCAAGGTTTCCGCAGGATGCGGTTAATCGGGGGCGTTTGGATGCTCCTAGCGATGCCCCTGGCGGCGGGCACGGCTCGCATCTACGTCACCAACCACGCCGGAACCACGATATCAATTGTTGACGCTGCAAAAAATAAGGTCGTGGAAGACATTAAGGATATTGAGGTGCCTGAGGCGGTCGATTTTTCGCCGGACGGAAGCCGAGTCTACATCACCAATGGCTCTGAAAACGTGCTACGAGTGCTGGATCGCAAGACGCAGAAGGAAATCAAGCAGGTGCCGCTTAGCGGTCACGCCAACGATCTGGCTGCGACCCCGGATGGGAAATGGGTGCTGGTCTGCATCGGACAAGTCCCGGGCGGCCTCGACGTCTTTGACACAACTTCTCTGGAAAAGGTGAAAACGATACCGGCGGAAACTAGGCTGCACGACATTGTTGTGTCGGCGGACAGCAAGTACGCCGTGACGACCTCGCCAAACGGAAAATTTGTGAGGGTTTTCGATCTCACGAGCCAGCAAGTTGCCTGGCAGGTACAGTTTGATCAGGGCACGTTGGTACCAGCAATCGAGAACGGGCCGGACGGTTCGCCGCGCCGGATATTCGTGCAGCTTGCCGAGACAGATGGTTTCGCGGTGATCGATTTTGCGACGCAGAAGGAGGTCGCGAGGATCAAGTTTCCCGCCGACGGGCCTTCCTTTACGCGAAACGGCCCTCCGAGCCACGGCATCGGCGTCGCCCCTGACGGCAAGACGCTTTGGATCGATAGCGGAACCTACGATTGCATTTTTGTCTATTCGCTTCCCGATCTGAAAAGGATGGGTCGGGTGGATCTGCCCAAGGTGATGCCGCCGGGGCGAGAGGCCATCAGCGGAGTACCTGATTGGGTAGCATTCAGCCCAGATAGCAAGACGGTCTATGTGACCAACGAGGGTGATCGGTCAGTGTCGGCGATCGATTCGAGAGCACTCAAGGCGGTGGCCCGCATCCCGGTGGGAGAAGCGCCTGGGCGCATGAACACCCTCGTGTCGCACTAGTGCCTGGTCTGCGAAGGGATCTCTGAGAGCCGGGGCGTCGGTTTCGCTGGCCAGAGACGGGGACTTGCCTTTGCCGCAATGCAGAAACAGGCGGCGCTGAGATTGGAGATGATACATGCGGGGAAGCCTCGATAAGAAAGTCTTTTTTGTGCTGGCCGCTTTGGTGACGCTTGTCGCAGCTCCGTCTGGAGCGGCGCCCGCTAGACAGGACGCCTCCAAGACGGTAACTCTTGATTTCGAGTTTTTCAAGGCGCGCGTCGAGCCCATTTTTCTAAAAAGACGGCCGGGCCACGCCCGCTGCTATGCCTGTCACGGTTCGAATACCGGCCCGCAGTATCTTGTGAAGCTTCCACCCGACAGCACCTTCTGGACCGACGAGCAGTCTCGCAAAATTTTCCAGAATGTGTCGCGCCTCATCGATCATTCCGATCCGATGAATAGCCGTTTTCTGATTCATCCCCTCTCGCCGATGGCTGGCGGCGACGTCCACGGCGGCGGCCGACAGTTTGAATCCAAGGATGACCCTGACTGGCAGAATATGGCGGCCTGGGCCCGTGGAGAACAACTGCGGAGTCCACCCGCCGCGCAGTGATCCCGTCTGCCGGGCGCCAGAGCAAGAAGCGACCCAGAGAAAAGGGCACACTCGTCCGCCCTGGTATGTCTCCCACGCGAGCCTCGTACAAACAACCCCCGTCCGATTTCCCGTCAATCACAGCCCTAATAAGACTGCGGGAGGAGTAAAGGATCGAAGTTCAGGAGTTCAGGCAGTTCAGGCGATAGGGACGCAATATAAAAGGGCGCCCCTTTTGGAGTAGGGTTTGGGTGCTTGCCTCAATCCCGACGGAAAGGAACGCCCTCAATGGATAGCAAAAAGTATATCGGCATGGATGTGCCGTGGCTCACTGGCCCTGACTCACAGCCGCTGCGGTAAGCCCACCTGTCGGTGCGCCCGTGGAGAGGGACATCCCTCCTGGTCGCTGACATTCATGGTGGATGGCAAGAAGCGCGTCGAGCGCA